>LNFR01000080.1 GCA_001567185.1 Bacteroidetes bacterium OLB12 | reverse complement strand
AAACTTAATACGGCCATCAGGATATTGCTATGGTTTGCTTTGGCGGCCAATGCCGAAAGCATTGTTAATGATGTTGAAAACCCAAGCGCAGACAGAAGCAAGGTTATGGCAAAGAGCGTTTGGTCTGCAAGTGGATTTTTTAAGAGGATTACAAACAACAGCCAGCCTGTAAAAGACAAAATTGTAATCAGTAAAAAATTATAGATCATTTTAGAAATCAGGATGGCGGCAGGCGATGCAATGGAGTAGTAGTAAATTTCGCGCCCTTTCTTTTCGCCAATAAAACTTTTGGCTACGGTATTGATTACCGAAAAAAGAATGGTTACCCAAAACAGGGCGCTCCACACTAGTGGGGTAATTTGGTTTTGTTTCAGGCTGAACGAGAGATAGCAAATAAAAGCAGTGCTGAACAAGTACAAGGCGAGGCCTGATATGACAGATTTACGCCTGAGTTCGAGTGTAAGTTCTTTAAGAAAAAGATGAAGCAACACAAGATATAAAATTGAAATGCTATCAGTTCAAAGTGCACAAAACTAACCAGATTTGATGTACTTTTGAGGCCAAAATTCTGGTTTTGTGAATACTTCGCGGATTTTAGTTACCGGGGCTGCCGGTTTTATTGGGTTTCATTTAAGTAAGCGCCTGTTGGAGCAGGGGAATCATGTTATCGGGTTGGATAACATGAACGATTACTATGATGTAGGGTTAAAGGAATCAAGACGCGCAATCCTTAGCGGGTTTAAGACCTTCTCTTTTCATCAGTTTAACCTGGAGGATAAAGCCCGGGTTGATTCCCTGTTTTCTGAATCGGGTTTTGATTACGTTGTAAACCTGGCAGCGCAAGCGGGTGTGCGCCATTCCATCACACATCCCTATGTTTATCTGGAGAGCAATATCCATGGGTTTTTAAATATTTTGGAAGCCTGCCGCAATAACCCGGTAAAACATTTGATTTATGCCTCGTCCAGTTCGGTGTATGGTGCCAATAAAAAAATGCCGTTTTCGGTGCATCACAATGTTGACCACCCGATTTCGCTGTATGCCGCTTCGAAGAAATCAAACGAACTGATGGCGCATACCTATTCGGCACTTTTTAATTTACCTACTACTGGCCTGCGATTCTTCACGGTATATGGTCCATACGGTCGGCCGGACATGGCACTCTTCCTTTTTACAAAAGCTATTTTAGAAGGCAAGCCCATTGATGTTTTTAATAATGGAAGAATGAGGCGCGACTTTACTTACGTGGATGATATTGTGGAAAGCATTGTGCGTTTAATTCCTTCTGTCCCGAAGCCCAATTTAGCATGGGATGGTATGAACCCAGACCCTGCCACCAGTTTTGCTCCGTATCGCATGTTCAATATCGGCAACAATCAACCGGTTGAGTTAATGCGGTTCATTGAAGTAATTGAAGAAAAGCTGGGAAAGAAAGCTGTTAAAAACCTTTTGCCTTTGCAGGGTGGCGATGTGCCTGAAACCTACGCAGATGTGGAAGACCTGATACAAACGGTAAATTTCAAACCGACCACTTCCATCGAAAAGGGTGTTAGCAATTTCATAGATTGGTATTTAGAATATTATAAAGTTAGAATTTAACATGGATAAAATTGGTGTAATCGGGTTGGGCTATGTAGGATTGCCGTTGGCGGTGGAGTTTGGTAAAATAACAGACGTGGTAGGCTTTGACATTAACAAAGACCGGATTAATGAACTCAAAAGCGGTGTGGATCGTACACTTGAGGTGGATAAAGCCGAATTGATGTCGGCAGGTAAGTTGACTTATTCCTTTAATCCGGAAGATTTAAAGTCGGTTAAGTATTTTATCGTAACCGTACCTACCCCGGTGGATGAATTCAAAACACCAGACCTTACTCCGTTAAAAAAAGCCAGTGAAACAGTTGGTAAGGTTTTAAAACGGGGCGATGTGGTGATTTATGAGTCAACCGTTTATCCCGGCTGCACAGAAGAAGATTGTGTGCCTGTGTTGGAAAAGTTTAGTGGGTTAAAATTTAATGTTGATTTTTATTGTGGCTATTCGCCCGAGCGGATTAACCCGGGCGATAAACAACATCGCCTGCCCAACATTAAGAAAGTGACCAGCGGCAGCACCCCCGAAATTGCGGAACAGGTAGATCAGCTGTATAAAAAAATTATCAAGGCCGGTACTCACAAAGCGTCTTCTATAAAAGTAGCTGAAGCGGCCAAGGTAATTGAGAATTCGCAACGCGACATAAACATTGCTTTTGTAAACGAACTTTCCCTGATTTTTGAAAAGATGGGAATTGATACACACGAGGTGCTGGAGGCAGCCGGCACAAAATGGAATTTTCTTCCCTATAAACCAGGGTTAGTCGGGGGGCATTGTATTGGAGTGGATCCGTACTACCTAACCTACAAAGCCGATAGCCTGGGCTATCATCCACAGGTGATACTAGCCGGCCGAAGAATAAATGATAACATGGGCATTCACATAGCTAACAGGGTTATTAAGTTAATGACGCAAAACGATTTGCCTGTAAACAAAGCAAAGGTATTGGTGCTGGGAATAACCTTTAAGGAGGATTGTCCGGATATCCGCAACAGCAGGGCAATTGATGTTATTCGCGAATTGCAAAGTTTTGGAGCAGATGTAGAAGTGTATGATCCGCATGCCGATGCCAACGAAGTAAGACACGAATACGGCCTCGACCTGGTTACCCAATTGAATAAACAATATGCCGCCATTGTATTGGCGGTTAGCCATGCAGAATTCAGAAGTTTAAACTGGGCTGCAATCCGGGGTGCTAAAACTATTGTGTACGATGTGAAAGGATTTTTGGATAAATCAAACGTAACGGCAAGACTTTAAATAAGGCGGAAGCAGTGAAAAAGAAAAATCATGTATTGGTTACCGGTGGTGCGGGCTACATTGGCTCTCATACAGTTGTTGAATTACTAAATGCTGGTTATGAAGTAACGGCTATCGATACACTTGAACGAAGCGAAATCGCTATAATAGAAGGTGTAAAATCCATTACCGGAAAAGCATTCAACTTCCAAAAGGCAGATTGCCTGGATTTGGCTGCTATGCAAAAAATATTTTCAGACAATCAGTTTGATGCAGTTATTCATTTTGCGGCTTATAAATCTGTAAATGAATCGGTAGAGAGGCCTCTGCTGTATTATAAGAACAACGTAGGTTCGCTGATGGTATTACTGGAGGTTATGAAGCAGTTTCAGGTTCATGATCTGATTTTTTCATCTTCCTGTACGGTGTATGGCCAGCCCGATCAGATTCCTGTTGATGAATCCGCACCTTTTAAGAAGGCAGAGTCACCTTATGGGGCCAGTAAACAAATTTGCGAACGAATACTCGAAGATGCAGCCACCGAAGGAATCCGGACTGTTTCACTTCGTTATTTTAATCCGATTGGAGCACATCCTTCTGCTCAGATAGGAGAACTGCCAATAGGTGTTCCTAATAATCTGGTGCCTTACGTTACCCAAACCGCAGCAGGTATCCGATCGCAACTTACGGTGTTCGGCAATGATTACACGACTCCCGATGGTTCATGCTTGCGCGATTTTATTCATGTATGCGATGTGGCATCTGCGCACGTTAATGCAATAAAATTTTTACAGGATCAAAAAAGCGAGAAAATTTTTGAGGCATTTAACCTGGGTACGGGAGTGGGGGTATCTGTGTTGGAGTTGGTAAAAATGTTTATTCAGGTTACGGGTGTTAACCTGAATTATAAAATAGGACCGCGCAGACCAGGCGATGTGGAAAAGGTATATGCGGATCCTAAAAGGGTTATGGAAGGATTGAAATGGAAAGCGAAGTATGATCTGGGCCAATCGCTGTTACATGCCTGGGAGTGGGAGAAAAAAATCAGAGGACTTTCGTAAGGGCTTTCTTTCGATAACAGGCATTTATATCTTGCAAAAAATCGACACATGAAAGGAATTATTTTAGCAGGTGGTTCGGGCACCCGGTTATACCCGCTTACAAAAGCTGTTTCCAAGCAACTTTTGCCCATCTATGATAAACCGATGATCTATTACCCATTATCGGTATTGTTGCTGGCTAACATCCGCGAAATCCTGATTATATCAACACCGCACGACTTGCCGCTTTTCAAAAACCTGCTGGGCGATGGCTCACAGTTTGGAGTAAAGTTTGAGTACCGCGAGCAGCCCTCGCCCGATGGCCTGGCTCAGGCATTTCTGATTGGAGAAACTTTTCTAAAGGGAGATTCGGCTTGCCTGGTGCTGGGTGATAATATTTTTTATGGATATAATTTCTCCAAATTATTGGTGGAAGCAAGTCAGCTTCAGAAAGGAGCAACGGTATTTGGGTATTATGTGAATGATCCGGAACGTTATGGCGTGGCCGAGTTTGACGAGCAGGGTAACGTACTATCGATTGAAGAGAAACCCAAAGAGCCTAAGTCTAATTATGCGGTTACCGGATTGTACTTCTACGATAATACCGTTGTTGAAAAAGCAAAGCAGGTAAAACCCTCGGCAAGGGGCGAGTTGGAAATTACCGATCTGAATAAAATATATCTTGAGGAGAAGTCGCTTACTGTAAAACTGCTTGGCAGGGGAATGGCCTGGTTAGATACCGGTACTCACCAGTCTATGTTGCAAGCTTCAAATTTTTATTGAATCAATTGAGGAGCGACAAGGATTAAAAGTGGCGTGTTTGGAGGAGATTGCTTATCGCAAAGGATACCTCACAAAAAGTCAGGTGGAGGCATTAGCTAAACCATTGCTTAAAAACCAATATGGTCAATATCTGATCAAAATTATCAACGAGAAATTTATTCGGTAAGTGAAAGTAACCAGAACAGAATTTAATGGATTGGTTTTATTGGAACCCAGGGTGTCAGGCGATAACCGTGGGTATTTCATGGAATCATTCAACAAAAAAGTTTTAGCACAGGCTGGGTTCGATTTTAATTTTGTTCAGGACAATCAATCGCACTCCGGTAGGGGGGTGGCCAGGGGATTGCATTTTCAGCATCCGCCTTATGCACAAACCAAATTGGTACGGGTGTTATCGGGTAGTATATTGGATGTGGTAGTTGATTTGCGGAAGAACGAGCCCACTTTTAAAAAACAATTTTCCGTAGTACTTTCGGCAGAAAACAAAAAGCAAATTCTTGTTCCAAAAGGGTTTGCACATGGATTTATTGTATTAGGCGATTCTGCCGAGATATTGTATAAATGCGATGAGTATTACGCTCCAGAAGCGGAAGGGGGAATTCTCTTTACAGATCCGGCACTGGGTATTTCATGGCCTGCTGGAATCAGCGAATTCATTTTATCCGAGAAAGACAAAAAGCATCCGCATTTGCATGAAGCAAAATTTGAATTTTAAAGCACAATGCTTGGGTAGGCCAAGGTATTGCCCGGTGTCCCTCAAATAAATTAAGAACAGATGAAAACAATTTTAGTAACAGGTGGTGCAGGATTTATAGGATCCAATTTTATTATTCACTTTCTGGAAAAAAATCCGGATACCCGATTGATAAACCTGGATTTATTGACCTACGCTGGGAACTTGCAGAATGTAAGCGAAGTGGAAGCAAATGCGCGACACATCTTTATGAAAGGTGATATTTGCGATAGAAAACTTGTTGATGACTTATTTACAACCTATGAAGTGGCCGGGGTAATTCATTTTGCGGCTGAGTCACACGTAGATAATTCCATTTCTGGCCCGGAGGCATTCATAAAAACAAATATTAACGGCACATTTACTTTGCTGGATGCAGCCCGTAAGCATTGGCTTAAAGCACCTTTTGAAGTTAAAGAAGGAAAGGAAAACAATCGGTTTTTGCACGTAAGTACAGATGAGGTTTACGGCACATTAGGAAGTACCGGTTTATTTACCGAAGAAACGCCTTATGCCCCCAATAGTCCCTATTCCGCTTCTAAGGCAAGCAGCGATTTGTTGGTGCGGAGTTACTTTCATACCTATGGACTAAATGTAGTTACTACAAATTGTTCCAATAACTATGGCCCTAAACAACACAACGAGAAGTTGATTCCAACTATCATCAGAAAAGCATTGAGCGGGCAACCAATTCCAATTTATGGCGATGGTATGAATGTGCGCGACTGGCTTTATGTCTTGGATCATGCAAAAGGAATTGAACTTGCTTTTAAAAACGGTAAAGCGGGCGAAACCTATAATATTGGCGGCCGCAATGAGCGAACCAACAACGAGATTGTTCAAACTATATGTGCGCTGCTCGATCGGGAAAAACCCAGGCCGGACGCTAAATCCTATAAAGAGCAAATTACTTTTGTGAAAGACAGAGCCGGGCACGATAAACGATATGCCATCGATGCCACAAAGATTGAAACCAAATTAGGGTGGAGAGCAGAAGAGAATTTTGATTCGGGAATAATCAAAACCATACAGTGGTACCTTCATAATTCGGGTAAATAAAGTTACCTTGAGTAGCTTCGCATAAATTTCAAAAGCTTGTGCTTACACTCCTTTTCTATACCGCTATTTCATTTTTAGTAGCATTCCTGTTTTTTCCTGTTTTTATTAAAGTGCTCGGCCAGTGGCGGTTGTTCGATTCGGCTGGCGACCATAAGATTCATACAAAATTTACTCCTTCTATGGGAGGGTTAGCGATCTTATTGGGAGCATTAGTGGCTCTAAGTCTTAGTCTGTCATTTCAAAGTTGGGTAACCCAGCGCTTCTTTTTTTGTTTCACTTGCACTTATGTTCATCATTGGTATGCGCGATGACATCCTGGCCCTGTCTCCCAAACAAAAACTTTACAGTCAGTTTTTGCCGGTGCTGGTTTTGGTATTGCTGGATCGCACATTCCTCCATTCAACCTATGGCCTTATTGGCGATATTCAATTTCCTGAGTGGGTGGGAATGGCTATGACTATTTTTGTTATTCTTATTCTTACCAATGCTTACAACCTGATTGATGGATTGGATGGATTGGCAGGAACCATTGGATTAATCATCCTTACCTGTTATGGCACCTGGTTTTTCCTGATTGGTGATTTGGCGTTGAGTTACATAGCTTGCTGCTTTGCCGGTGCATTGGTTGCCTTTCTCTATTTCAATTGGCAACCCTCCCGCATATTTATGGGCGATACCGGGGCGTTGATGATTGGCCTTTTAATTTCTTACTTATCAATCAAGTTTATCATCACAAGCTATCAATTGCCCGAACAACATCCTTACCGGTTTCCGGCACCCGTTGCAACAGCCATCTGTATCCTCATTATTCCCATATTTGATACGCTGCGCGTAATTATTCTCAGGCTAAGAAAACTACAATCGCCTTTTAAGGCCGACCGCAACCACCTGCATCACCAATTTATAAAACTGGGCTTTTCGCACAGCAAATCGGTTCTATCCATTGCAGGCATTAATTTATTATTTCTGGCATTAGCATTACTTTTGCACTCCCAGGGCAATTGGTTGATTTTAGGAATAGCCCTGATCGTCTGCTTAGGAATAAACTTTTTATTAAAATTTGCGCAAGCCAGAATGGCCCATGGAAGACAAGATTAAATCAATAGAAACCCGAATCAATACCTTCGTAATTCAAACCCGTGAGCACCTGGAGCAATTTCGGTTGCAGTTCATAAGTAAAAAGGGAGAGCTAACAGCTTTGTTTGATGAGCTTAAGAGCGCTTCGACCGAACAAAAAAAATTGTTGGGTAAGTCACTTAATGATTTAAAAAAACTTTCTGAAGAAAAATTTAAGAGCGGGCAAGATCAACTGGAGAATGCAACAACCAGCCAGGCTTTTGATGGCGACCTTACCTTGCCTGCTATTCCCAACAAAACGGGCAGTCAGCACCCGCTGTCGTTAACCCGTTACCGGATTGTAGAAATTTTTGAACGGTTAGGTTTTAATGTGGAAGATGGCCCCGAGATTGAGGACGACTGGCATAATTTTACAGCGCTCAATTTCCCGGAGAATCACCCGGCCCGCGAAATGCAGGACACATTCTTTATTGAGAAAAACCCCGATGTATTGTTGCGCACCCATACCTCGAACGTGCAAATCAGGTTAATGAAAAACCGCAGGCCACCTTTCCGGGCTATCATGCCCGGCCGTGTGTATCGCAATGAGGCAATCTCTGCGCGTGCGCATTGCTTCTTTCACCAGGTAGAAGGGTTGTATGTGGATACCAACGTGGGATTTGCAGACCTGAAACAAACGCTGTATCACTTTGCTAAAGAAATGTTTGGCAAAGAAACCAAAATAAGATTACGCCCTTCTTTCTTTCCGTTTACCGAGCCCAGTGCCGAAATTGATATTTCTTGTTTGATTTGTCATGGCAAAGGCTGCAACGTATGCAAGTATTCCGGCTGGGTAGAGATAGCTGGTTCGGGCATGGTTCATCCTAATGTGCTGCGCAACTGCGGTATCGATCCCGAGGTGTACACCGGCTTTGCATTTGGTATGGGCATTGAACGGATTACCATGTTGCGTTATGGTATAAACGATTTACGTTTGTTTTCGGAAAACGATATTCGTTTTTTAAAACAGTTTAAAGCAGTAATGTAAATTAAGCAATGCAAGTTCTGTTCAATGATCTTGCGGCTCAATACCAGGCCATCCGAAATGAAGTAGGTGATGCGTTACAGCAGGTTCTGCAAAGTGGATGGTATGTAGGAGGCGATCATGTTAAATCATTCGAAACAGAATTTGCAAAACGGTGCGGGGTTGCACATGCCATTGGTTTAGGGAATGCTACAGATGGTTTGTTTCTGGCCCTGAAAGCACTGAACATACAACCGGGCGATGAAGTGATAACCCCCGCATGGAGTTGGATTTCATCGGCAGAAGTAATTTCTCAATGCGGAGCACGCGTTGTGTTTGCAGATGTTGCGCCCGATACCTTTACCATTTCAGCAAACGCAATCCAAAAGAAAATTACCAGCAAAACCAAAGCGGTAATAGTAGTACACTTGTATGGTAAGATGGTTGAAATTCAACCGATCCGGGATTTGTGCAATCAACATAAAATAAAGCTTATTGAAGATTGTTCGCAGGCGCACTTTGCTGAAACGGCTGCAAGCAAAGTTGGTACAATAGGTGATTGCGGAATTTTTAGTTTTTATCCCACCAAAAACCTGGGGGCATTTGGTGATGCCGGCTGCCTGATAACCAACAATGAAGCGTTGGCACTTAAAGTTCGAAGACTGGCCAACCACGGTGGACTAACAAAAGACGAGCATCTTTTTGAAGGAATGAATAGCAGACTCGATTCCTTGCAGGCAGCAGTCCTGATGGTGAAGCTCGCGCACATTGAATCGTGGACAAACACGCGCAGGCTCTTGGCCAATACTTACATCGATAAATTGCGAATGGTGAAGGAAATCGTTTTGCCACGCATCGATGAACCGTTGGCACATGTTTTTCATTTGTTTGTTATCCGTGCCCAAAGGCGGGAAGAGTTGCGCAATCACCTGGAGAAACTGGGCATTCAAACGTTGATCCATTATCCGAAGGCACTTCCCTTCGAGCCGGCTTATGCCTACCTGAATCATACCGAACTGGATTTTCCGGTTGCATCCCAACTTCAGTATGAAGTGTTATCATTACCGCTGCATCCCTTTCTTTCGCACAAACAAATTGAATACGTTTGTTGGGCAATTTCATCATTCTATGGGTATTGAAATAAAAACAGTAGCGGTAGCGGGTGCCGGCACCATGGGCCAGGGCATTGCCATTTCGTGTGCACGGGCTGGCTACCCTGTATGCTTGTTTGATGTTAACGAACAGATTTGTGAGCGTGCGTTAACGCTTGTGGAACAACATCTCAATCACCTTGTTGAAAGAGGAAAAATTGATGCGTCCACTTCTGCGGAAATACTGAAACGGATTAGGATTTCAACCGATCCGACTAAACTGAGGGCCGATCTGGTTATAGAGGCCATTGCCGAAAAAATGGAGCTAAAGCAGGATTTGTTTAAAATGACTGAACAGATCAATGGTGAAAACACGATTCTTGCTACCAATACTTCATCGTTATCGGTAACTAAAGTTGCCAGCGGGTTAAAGCATCCTGAACGTTGTGCAGGATTACATTTTTTTAACCCTGCCCATGTTATGAAACTGGTTGAAGTAGTGGCCGGGAAACAAACAGCTCCGGATGTACTTGCAACGTTGCGGGAATTTGCAAAGAAGATCGGAAAGATGCCGGTTGATGCAAAAGATTCTCCCGGTTTTATCGTTAACCGGGTAGCGCGGCATTTTTATGTAGAGCCGTTGCTTGCAGTAGAGAAGGAGTGGGCTACGCACGAAGTAATAGATGAACTAATGCGCGCCTCTGGTTTTAAGATGGGGCCATTTGAGCTAATGGATCTGATAGGAATAGATGTGAATTATGCAGTAACGGAATCGGTTTACATGGGTTTTAACAAAGCCGAAAAGTTTAAACCAAGTCGCGTGCAGAAAGATAAAATTGATAAAGGTGAGTTGGGAAGAAAAAGTGGAAAGGGATTTTATGCGTATTCTAAAAAATAGTTTTTGGATTGGATTGCTCATGCTTGCGGGTTGCGGCCGTGAGTTAACGGATGACTTTATTCCGTTCACGACTTTTTCCGGATATTGTGCTGAATCTTTCCTTACCGGAAAATATTAGTTTGCAAACAAGTGGAGGGTATCGCCAGTTGAGTTCTGGCGGGGTGCGGGGTATAATTGTTTACAGAATTGATGCCTCTACGTATGCAGCCTATGAACGAAATTGTTCATTCAGGCCAAACGAAGCATGTGCTACGGTAGATGTACATTCTTCGGGCTTATTTATGATCGATTCCTGCTGTGGGTCTAGTTTCAACTTTGTAGATGGCAGCCCGACCGGTGGCCCCGCCTGGAGGCCGCTGAATCGTTACCGCACCCAGTTATCGGGGAGCAATCTTACTATTACCGATGAGGTTATCAATTGACCTGAAAAGTATTCTAAGATTAGAATATCCAAATGAAAAAAATAACCCCCGATATGAGTCGGGGGTTATTTTTTGGCAACCATGTGTGGCTATATGTTAATTGCCTTTGCGCAGGTTGCTATTATTCTTGCTATAAGCGAAATAGATAATTAATCCTGCAGCCATCCACACCCCAGCCGACACCAGCGTTTCCAGGCCCAACGAAAAAATCATGGCCGAACAAACCAGTATCCCCAAAATAGGTACTAAGGGTACCAATGGAGTTTTAAACGGACGGGGTGCATCTGGATTTTTTACCCGCATTACCCAGATGCCTAAGCACACCAAAACAAAGGCGAAGAGTGTTCCAAAACTTGTTAAATCACCGGCAATACTGCCAGGTACAAAACCCGCAAACAGTCCAACAAAGACTAGTAACAGCCAGTTAGATTTAAAGGGTGTGCGGTACTTGGGATGAAGTTCTGAAAATACTTTTGGTACCAGGCCATCTTTTGACATGGAATAAAACACACGCGACTGGCCCATTAACATTACCAGAATTACAGAAGAAAATCCGGCCAGAATAGCAATGGTTATTAAAGTGGCCAGCCATTCGTAACCAGGCATATATGTTTGAATCGCGTAAGCAACGGAAGCTTCTTTACCGGCTGTTTTAAATTCAGACCAGTGGGCAATGCCGGTTAGCACGTGCGAGAACAAAACATAAAGAATGGTACATATTACCAACGACCCCAGAATACCAATGGGCATGTCTCGTTTGGGATTTTTCGCCTCCTGTGCTGCCGTGGATACGGCATCGAAACCAATAAACGCAAAGAACACAATGGAAGCCCCACCTAATACACCGCCCCAGCCAAACTCCCGCCAGTTGTCGTGGCCAGGTGTGCTCTCCGGAATTGTGAAGGGTGTATAGTTAGCTTCGTTTATAAATCCCCAGCCAAGGGCAATGAATACTAATACAATGGTTACTTTAACAAATACGATGATCGCATTCAGGTTGGCCGATTCTTTGGTACCTTTTATGAGTATTAGCGTAAGGACAATCAGAATAAATAACGCAGGAAAATTTACAATACCCCGCGTGCCATCCATTGCTGTTTCGAAGGGGGAGTGGCTCCACTCATAAGGTATGGCAGATCCCCCCACACTAACCAGCAGGTTATTGAGGTACTCGCTCCAGGCAATGGAAACGGTAGCCGATGCCAGGGCATATTCCAGCACCAAAGCCCAACCAATTATCCAGGCGGTAAACTCGCCCATGGTTACGTAGGCATAAGCATAGGCACTACCGGCAATAGGAATCATGGAAGCAAATTCGGCATAGCATAAGCCAGCAAAAGCACAACCAATAGCGGCAATAACAAATGAAATAACTACCGCGGGACCCGCAGCTTCTGCAGCCGCTTCTGCAGTGCGAACAAACAAACCGGCACCAATTATAGCACCTATCCCTAAAGCAATCAGGTTGCCAGCGCCAAGAGAACGTTTTAATCCTTTATCTGAATCGCCCGCCTGTGTCAGCAGTTGTTCTAACGGTTTTTTAATAAATAAGCTCATGAATGTAGGTTTAGCAATCCCTAAAAGTAAAAAGAATAATGAATTACCGAACTGCCGGAGGCTACCGCTTGGATAATTTTTGAGGTGGTAGTTTTGCCAACTAACGCGATGGAGGTGCAAATTTAACGCGCACGCGTACTTCACTTTCAACCGGCTCGCCATCTTGTGTGGTAGGCGACCACTTTGGTCCATCCTTAACAAGCCGTATTACTTCTTCATCGCACCCAAACCCTAAACTCTTCAGCACATTAAATTCTGCAACCCTTCCATCTGTAAATACAGTAAACGAAACCGTTACACGGCCTTTTACATTGTTCTCAAGCGCTTGTTGTGGATAGCGCAAACTGTTCTTCAGGTACTTATCATAGGCCCTTAAGCCACCAGCCGGCTGAGCCAGTTTAATCACTGGCTCGTGGTTAGGGTCTGCTCCGCCAACACTATAACCCGTTACCACCACCTCGCTGAGTTGCGATACATCTGTTTTTAATTCTACATTAAGTTCGCCCGGTTGCTTTACGGTTATTTCTTTTGTTTGTAAGCCAATAAATGAATACAGTAGCGTTACGCTGGGAAGATTGCTTTCAATCTGATAGCGTCCGTTTATATCGGTAACAACACCAATGGTTGTGCCTTTGATTAAAATGTTGACTCCGGGCAGCGGTGTCTGATCTTCTTCGGCAACCACTTTGCCATAAATTATGTTTTGCGAAGCCATTGCCCTTGTGTGCAGTTCGGGTTGGGCTTCTTTCTTCAGGGCATCGGTTTCATTCTTCAGTTTTGCTGTGGGCTGCTCCAGGGCCAGTGGCTGTTCTGTAACAGTAACTACAGCAAGAGGTTCTTCCAATTCACCCAATACAGGATTTGTTACCGAATCTTTCTTTACTTGCCCGGTTACAGATTTTGATGCCAATTTATCCTTTACCTGCCCGGCAGGTTTTGCGGAAACCATAGCCTCTTCCTCCATTGGTATTTCTTCGGTTGAAGTTGTGTCGGTTAGTGCGGCTATCGGTGCCTCCTCTGTTTTAGTTATATCCTGTTGCAGGGCAAGATCGTTTTTCGGATTGTTAAATAAACGCGGCACAATCAAATAACCACCAAGTACTATCAGTAACAATGCGGCAATGCGCAGGGGCCACATCCATTTGTTTTTGGATTTAACAGCAGGTGTTTGTACCGGATGTTCCGATTCGTCAGCCATTAAAGATGTTTCGGTTTGGGCAACTTTGCGCATGGGTGCGGCAGCGGGCATTTGCCAAACGTGTTCGGTTTGAGATTCCAGTTCAGCCGAAATGCTTTCCAGATCATCGGTCAATTCAGCTTCAGTTAGGTTGCTTAACCCTTCCAGTGCTTCGGCCAGGAATGGGTCGTTCAGGGCAGCCTTTTCCAGCGCATGTTGCTCGGCCGGAGTCATTTCGCCCCGGAGGTATCGTTGAATATCTTTTTCGCGGTTAGTCATTACGCTCCATGCACAATTTTAAGTTCCGCTTTCCATTTTGAATATAACTCTTTACCTGGTTGAGGCTGAACCCCGTAGTTTCGGCTACTTCCTTATAACAGCGCTCATCTAAATAGAAGAGACGCACACATTGTTGCTGCTCTGAAATCAGGGTTTCTATACATCGTTCAAGTTTGGTCAGGTTAGCTTCCAGCGCTGGCTCGTGTTCCGGATGCAACAACAACTGGTTTTCCATAATGAGGGACGAAAATTCTTCAGTGAATTTACCCTTTTTGGCTCGTAGCTGCATCAGGCAATGATTTCGGGTGGTTACATAAAGCCAGCTCTTAAAATTTTCGACCTCATGTTGGTGCAGCGATTGGATCAATTTTTCAAAAACCTGCATGGTAGCATCTTTCGCGTCATCCCGGTTTTTCAGGTATTTCAAACACACACCATACACCAGCGCTTTGTAGCGGGCAAACAACTCGCCCAGGTGAGTTAACTCTCCGGTTGATTTATAAAGATTTAACAGTACTGCGTCAGTCAAAGCGAGCGGGTCTTAGGGCCTTAAGATAATTTTTTAGTTCCTTATGAAAAACGAAGGTTGGTAAAAATGCAGCCCTTCGTTTGCAAAGCCGGTTGGCTGAGGATGGAACGGTATATAGGACTAATGAGCCACATGCTTTTTCTATCTTTGGCCAATGAATTTAAAAGGCATTTCGGTAGTTATCCCAAACTACAATGGAAGAAATCTTTTTCCTCAAACCCTTCCTTTTGTGTTTAAAGCCCTTGAAAACTGCGGACTTCCGTTTGAGGTTATTATTGTGGATGATTGTTCCACAGACGAGTCGGTTGAATTTTTGCGCCAAAACTATCCTCAGATTCAAGTTGTAGTAAACGAAGTTAACCGGGGGTTTGCGCCTACCATTAATCGCGGGGCTTTTCTGGCAAAATTCGATTTATTGTTTCTGCTAAATAGTGATGTAAAATTAGAACCCGATTACTTTGAATATTTGATTCCTTACTTTGATCAGCCGGATACGTTCGGGGTAATGGGAAGGATTGAAAACTGGGATGATGATACAATTCAGGATGGAGCCAAGTTTCCGGCAATTCACGGAGTGAAGATTAAGACCTTTGTCAATTATCTGCCTGTTCAAAAACCAATTGAGCAGAAGGTATGGACGATGTACTTGTCTGGCGCGGAGGCATTGGTGCGTACCGAAAAGTTTGTTTTACTGGGTGGCTTTGATGAAATTTTTGCCCCTTATTATATTGAAGATTACGAATTATCGCTGCGCGCGTGGCGGTTGGGGTGGGTGTGCTATTATGAACATAAATCAGTGTGCCGGCACAAAACATCTTCTTCTATAAAATCAAAAAGCAGGAAGAGACAAATCCAAACGATCTATTATCGGAATAAGATCTTTTTGCATAAGATTCACCTTACTCCACAACAATTTTTCTTTTATGCCGTGCAGCTTTCCTTAGAGTGTTTGCTGAGAGTGATAACGTTAAAATTTTATTACATCAACGCCATCATGCTCTTTTTAAAGGCTCGCCAGGAATGCAATATATCCAGGAAAAAATTTGAAACATTGGCAAAACGCGCGGGCGTTAGTCTGTCGGTGCGTCAGGTGCGTGATAAGATTCTGCAAAATTTGCGGGGGATCCCGCTATCTAAATTTTAATTAATTTTTTGTCCAAATTGTTGCGTAAGCGCATGCCAGGTGCCAAGCAGGGTAGCCCTTATTTTGGTTCTCTTTTGTGTTTCGAGAAATAAAATACGCAGGTAATCTTTCAGATAATGCCCCATCTCTCTTTTGAAAAACCATAAGTCGAAGGAGAAATATTTGAACATTACGTAAAGCCGGTTTCTAGTAATATAGTACCTGCGTTGTGGAGAATGGTGCGTGGCTTTAAACCGGAAGAATAAGAATTTCTTATAGGTTATATTCCCAAGTTGATGGAGTAATTTTGAGTTGTTGGCCCGGATTATTTTAAATCCCTTTTTTCTCAAACGAAGGCAGTACTCATGATCGACCGAATCGATAAATAGTTTGTCATCGAACGCTCCACAAATTTGGTAAGCCTTCATTGATAAAAGATTGCCAGAGGTCATTGCAATCCGCAATTCTGTGATGGGTTCAGACGCTACCTTGTCTGAAGATCCGGGGGTTACGTGTTTGGGGCTTACAATTGCAATCTCCTTAGATAAGGAAGTTAGAGTTGCTTTTAGAATTTGAAAATGATTTTCCTTAAACCGACTGTCTTGGTCCATGGTAAGAAGCCAGCCATAGCCCTTTGAGCGGGCATATTCAGCTGCTTGATTTAAAGCAGTTGCTATGCCAAGGTTTTTCTCATTGCTTAATAATTTTACTTTGGCAAGGGTTTCTTCACTAAGAGCCAGGTAGTTGAGGGTTATGTTGGGTTCAGAGTTATCAATTAGCAGAATCTCATCAGCATCTATAAAGGATTTTATATTCTGTTGAAGATTTTGATCGGGATGAAACAGTACAACAACGGCCAGAACTCCGGGCATGATGTCAAACTTTTTTTCTGGAAACGGTTATGAACTGAACGGTTAAAAATTCTTCAAAAAGTCTGTTTGTTAACTTATTGAACACTCTTGTCCGGCTTCCTTTTTTAAGTTCAACATTGGATGTACAAGACACCAGTTCAAAGCCAGCAGGCGTGAGTAAATCGATCATATTTTTTTGCAGAACCAGCGGTAATGAGTTTTGTCAAAAAGCCCTTGAGAAGTATAGGCAAAATCGCCTTTAAAATAGATTGATTTTAATGCTTGTCTTGATCTGATATTGGGAATGCTGGCAATTAATCTTCCGCCAGGTTTAACAAAAGGAGAGAGTTTGGCAATCACACTCCAGGGGTCAAGCAAATGCTCTAGTACATCGCCAAAAAGAACAGCATCAAAGTGGTTGGCAGGAAAATCTAATTGGATGTTCTCTATATTACCAAATATGAACTGATCAATATGGGGAGAGGTTTGAAACGAGTTATCTATTTGAAAGAGTTCAACTCCGGTAACAGACTTAGCCTTGCCACTTTGTTTCAGTGTCATTAAGGTATCTCCACCCCCGGCCCCTATTTCCAGTACATTCAACCCTTTATCTGGCGGAAGAAATTGGATGAGATCTGTGCGGCAGCGCGTAAAATACTCTGTACTTTTTTCTTCGTAGTACTGCATTTAGTTTGTTTTTCTTTTTAAAGGAGGCCCGTGAAAGAACTAATTGTTTTGATGTTAATTGTACTTTACTCTATTTTTGGATATCCATGAGCGAGGAAAGGATTAAGCAAAGTTATACAAAACAGGAGAAACAAGCCGTTTTTGACAACGAGTTTCTACCCCATATCAATTCCATGTACAATTTTGGATTCCGGCTTACGCTGGATCCGGACGATGCCAAAGACCTGGTGCAGGATACCTACCTGAAGGCGTATCGGTTCATAGAATCATTCCAAAAAGGAACTAATGCCAAGGCCTGGCTGTTCCGCATTTTGAAAAACAGTTTCATCAACGACTACCGCAAGAAGACCAAAGAACCTTCTAAGGTAGATTACCAGGAAGTTGAAACATATTATAACTCGGAAGATGTAAACCGCCAAATCACACCCGACTTGCGCGTAGAGTCGCTTCAGGATATGATTGGTGACGAAATATCGAATGCGCTTAATTCGTTGGATGTTGATTTTCGTACGGTAATTATATTGTGTGATCTGGAAGGATTTAAGTATGAAGAGATGGCAAAAATTCTGGATATACCAATAGGCACTGTGCGCAGCCGCTTGCATCGTGCGCGCAACTTATTGAAAGAAAAACTGAGCGAATACGCCAAATCGATGGGCTATAAAAATACTGAGTTATGACACCCCCTAACAATCCATTTATCCAGGCCGATGGAAAGAAGGCAACCTGCATGGAGATGCTTCAAATAATTGTTGATGGCGAGGCCACCAGTGAGCAGCAGGAATATTTCAAAAACCACATGGATCGCTGCCTGCCCTGTTTTAAATCCTACGATCTGGACATGGCCATAAAACAATTGCTGAAAAGCAGGTGCTGCGGGGGCGAGGCACCAACCGGGCTGATTGAACAAATCAAAATACAGATCAAGCAAAACACACCAAGTTAATGGCTGGAAAAGCGCTTATTTTTTCAGCGCCATCAGGCTCTGGTAAAACAACAATTGTTAAACACCTGCTAAAAAATAACTCCGATCTGGGGTTTTCCATCTCTGCCTCTACACGCGATAAACGAGGCCGTACCGAGGAACATGGAAAGGATTACTATTTTCTAACCCCCGAAGATTTTAAAGAGAAGATAGACCGGGATGAGTTTATCGAGTGGGAGGAAGTTTATGCGGGTAATTTTTATGGTACGCTGAAAGCGGAAATTGAACGGATCTGGAACGAAGGCCGCAATGTAATTTTTGATGTGGATGTAAAAGGAGGCATTAACCTGAAAAAATATTTTGGCGATAAGGCCTTAGCCGTGTTTGTGAAAGTTCCGTCCTTAGAAGTACTAAAGGAACGCCTGAAAGAGCGAGGCACCGAAACAGAAGAAAGCCTTTCGCGCAGAATTTTTAAAGCTAAGTTCGAGATGTCTTTTCAGGATAAGTTTGATGTTGTGCTGGTAAACGAAGACCTGGAAAAATCCTTACAGGAAGCACAACAACTTTATGAAGATTTTAAGGCAAAACCTTAATGGATAAACCTCAGAAAATTGGTCTCTTTTTCGGATCCTTTAATCCCATCCATACCGGGCACCTGATTATTGCCAACATCATGGCCGAAAACACCGACCTGCACAAAGTATGGTTTGTAGTTTCGCCACAAAATCCGCTGAAGCCCAGCAAAGGTCTTTTGCACGAGTTTGACCGGTATGATATGGTAAAGGCTGCCATTGCCGACCATTACAAACTGGAAGTAAGCGATGTGGAGTTTCAATTGCCCAAACCAAGCTATACCATACATACCCTGGCTTATTTGAAGGAAAAACATCCCGCCAAGGAATTTAAAGTAATTGTAGGTGGCGATAACCTGGAGAATTTTTCCAAGTGGAAAAATCATGAAGAAATTTTGAATCAACATGGGCTCTATGTTTACAAAAGGCCGGGTGTAACAAATACGCCATTAGAACGTCATGCCAATGTACACATCGTAGATGCACCTTTGCTTGACATTTCAGCCACCTATATCCGCAATTGCATCCGCCAGAATAAGTCCATTCGTTATCTTGTTCCCGAGCCGGTTGAGCAGCTCATCCGCCAGAAAATTTTTATCGTTAATCGCGTCTTTTAATACAACTCTTACGTTGAAATGTGCATCTGCAAAAAGATGAAATATATTTTTACACTTCTTATAATTTCTTTATCGGGTGTGGCCTTTGCGGGTGGAATCCGTGGAACAATAAAAGGAGATGACGTGGGGCCATTGGCCTTTGCATCCATTTTTGTGAAGCAAACCGGAACAGGAAGTGCCACCGATATGGAGGGGCGGTATGAAGTTCAGCTTAAACCGGGCAAATACGATGTAGTGTTTCAGTACCTCGGCTACGAGTCGGTTACCCGGGTTGTGGAAGTGGGCGATGAATTTGTAGAGATCAATCTTACCCTTAAAACACAGGTGGTTGTATTACAGCAAGTAATTGTAAAAGCCGGTAAAGAAGATCCGGCCTATACCATTATGCGCAAGGCAATAGCCAAAGCCAAATTTCACACCCAGCAGATTGACGCCTACACAGCAACTGTTTATATAAAGGGAAAAGGGCAACTAACCGATTACCCGTGGTTGGCAAAGAAAGCGCTGGAGAAAGAAGGGATTACCAAGGATCGGGTATTTATTTCTGAGTCGGTAAGTGAAATTAAATATACCCGCCCTAATAAGTTTGAAGAGAAGGTTATAGCTGTTTACACCAATGGCGATAACAAAAACACATCACCCAATTCTTACATCTTCGGAAGTTTCTACCAGCCGGAAATTGCCGAAACAGTTTCTCCGCTATCGCCCAAGGCATTTTCATATTATCGGTTTGAATACCTGGGCTCCTTCAAAGATCAGAATTACGAGGTTAGTAAAATAAAAGTAACGCCTCGGTCGCGGGGCGATAATGTGTTTGAAGGGTTAATCTACATAGTGGAAGATTGGTGGAGCATTCACAGCCTGGAACTGGAAGCAATTAAATTGGGTATCACGTTTCACATTACCCAGGTTTATAACCCCATTGAAGACAAAGCATGGCTACCCGTTTCACAACAATTTAAAGTAAACGGTAAAGTTTTCGGATTTGAGTTTGAAGGCCAATACCTGGCCACCATGAAGGATTATAAAGTAACGCTTAATCCCGAATTGGAGATGGAGCTAACCGTAATCGATGAAAAAATTCATAAAGAGGAGGCAAAGGCCATTGAACAAAAATTCAGCAAGAAGGGGCAGGAAATAAATGAGCGGTTAAATGCAGGCAAGGAGGTAACCGGAAAAGAACTGAAGCAATTGGTGAAGGAATACGAAAAGCAAGAGATGAAGCAACAGGAAAAACCGGAGGTAATTTCTGAATCAAAATATTCTGTTGATTCACTGGCCTATAAGAAAGATTCAATTTTTTGGGTGGAGATCAGACCAACACCGCTTTCAAAAGAAGAAGAACGGGGCTACCATTTGAACGATAGTATTACGGAAGTGCAACGCAAGCGCGATGAGGGCGACACCCTGCGCAACAATAGAAAAAAAAGCAAACCGGGTTTTCAGCCGTGGGATATTCTTCTGGGCGATACCTATAAGCTGGGCAAGATGAGCAACTTCCGCATTCATACGCCTTATGGTGGATTCAACACCGTAGAAGGTTTTAACCTGATTTACAGAATGAGTTATTATAAGCGGTGGGTGAAGCGCGATTCCACTAACAAAGAAGCGCGGCCACAAACCTCGCGGTTAGAAATCAGCCCGATAATCCGCTACTCGTTCGGGCGTGATTTGCTTACCGGAAAACTTAGAACAGATTTAAGGTTTAAGAACAATCGGATAACATTAGAAGGCGGCCGCTATGTTGAACAATACAATTCCAACGAGCCGATTCACCCTATCGTCAACTCCTTTATTTCGTTATTGTTTGGCGATAACTGGATGAAAATTTATGAGCGCAATTTTGTGCAGCTAAATTATATGCACCGGTTTAATGATAAATATGTGTTGCGAAGTGAATGGTTGTGGGCAAGACGATCGGAATTATTTAACCAAACCGATTATACGTTGTTCAGAACTAATCGTGGAGATTACACGGTTAATGCACCAGTTAATTTGGAAACTCCTAACACAGGGTTTGATCCTAACCGGGCATTTGTTGGCGCGGCCAGCCTGGAAGCGCGGCCTTGGCAAAAATATCGCATTCGTAACGGCACCCGAATGCGTGTGCAGGGAAGCACACCAACTCTTACCTTAAATTATCGCAAAGCAATACCAGGGGTGGGGCAAAGCGAAGCAAAGTTCGATCACCTGGAGATGGGTTTCAAACACACCTTGTAGGTAGGCATTCGCGGAACATTGGATGTAAACCTGCAAGCCGGTAAATTCTTTAATGCAGAAAATCTTTCCTTAATGGATTATAAACATTTTCAGGGCAATCGTACCTGGTTTGTTACAGCCGACCCGGTGGGCACCTATCGGTTAATGGATTATTATGCCAACAGTACTTCACGCGAATATTTTTCAGCCAACACACATTATCACTTCCGAAAATTTTTGGTAACACGAATTCCCAAAATCCGCCTGGTGGGTATTACTGAAAATATTTTTGTGAATTACCTGGCATCACCAACTTCGCGCAACTATACCGAAGTAGGGTATGGCATTGATGGCATCTTGCGCATTTTCCGGTTGGAGGCCGCGGTTGCCTTCCAGGATACCCAATATCTGAATTATGGATTTCGTGTAGGGATTGCCTCCAGCATTGCTATAAATTTTAACGATTAGATTGCCCGATATTGATACCTTTACCGGCTGCAAGAAAACACAATGGCTGTTTCCATCGATGACTTTTTATCGCTGCGCAATAACCTGCCCATCGTTGATGTTCGTTCGGAAGGTGAATATCAATCCGGTCATATCCTGCACGCAATCAATATCCCGTTACTCAACAACCAGGAGCGTGCACAGGTAGGCACTGATTACAAACAAAAGGGTCAGTTGGAAGCCATCAAAACCGGCTTTCGGTTGGTTGGTCCGCGGTTGCTGGATATCATCAATGAAGCTGAAAAGGTTTCCCCATCAAAAGAAATGTTGGTGCACTGCTGGCGCGGAGGGATGCGCTCGAATAATTTTTGTCAGTTTGTGGGGATGGCCGGAATTAAAACCCATGCCTTGAAAGGCGGCTACAAACCTATCGGCAGAAAGCATTGGAGTCGTTCGAACATCCATTTAAAATTATTTTGTTAACCGGATATACAGGCAGTGGTAAAAGTGAAATTCTGCGTGCGCTAAACTGCGAGGCGAACAGGTGATTGAACTTGGAAATGCTGGCCAGCCACAAGGGCTCTGTCTTTGGTGGATTGTTCATGAACCCGCAACCCACTACCGAGCAATTTCAAAATAATTTGTTTGAGGAAATCCGATTACTTGATCCGGAAAAGCCGGTATGGATAGAAGATGAATCCATTGCTATTGGACAAATATTTTTACCCCGTGCATTTTGGTTGCAGATGAATAGGAGTCCGCTAATTCAGGTAGGGGTGGATCAGGAAATTCGCATAAGCCGGCTCGTGCAGGAATATGGTCAGGCAGATCGGGATGAGTTTCTTTTGATTATGAGCAAGATTGTAAAGCGATTGGGCGGCCAGCATTTTAACAGGGCCAAGGCAGAATTGCAGAACGGAAATATGCCCGGGGTAATGCGTGTGTTGCTTACGTATTACGATAAGGCCTACCGGCATAGTATTGAAAAGAGAAAAGACAAGGTGATGAAAGTGGTAGATTGGGACGGAGTAAATATGGATGAAATTACAGATGCATTAACTATACTGAAAACACAGGTTGGATAATGTCCGGAAAAATTCTCATCCACTTTTAATTGTGCTAATCTCTTTAAAGAAGATAAGTGATCGAATGGAAATGAGTATTTTCGCTTACTTCCTGATAAGTAACTTGTACGATCATGTGTCAATGTGGTTAACCTCATGAACGAAGTAAAACTTACTCAATACTCGCACGGTGCCGGTTGTGGATGCAAAATTGCCCCGGCTGTGCTGGATAAAATTCTTCAATCCGATTTGAAGTCTGCGGGCTTTCCTAATTTATTGGTGGGCAACGAATCGAAAGATGATGCAGCCGTTTACGAATTGGATAATGGCACCTGCATCATCAGCACCACCGATTTTTTTATGCCGATCGTTGACGATGCCTTTGCATTTGGAAAAATTGCTTCAGTTAATGCCATCAGCGATGTGTACGCCATGGGTGGAACACCTACCATGGCGTTGGCTATTTTGGGTTGGCCGATAAATAAACTCCTGCGGAGCTGGCACAACAGGTATTGAATGGCGCTCGTGAAATAATGTAAGGCAGCAGCTATTCCGTTGGCCGGAGGGCATAGTATTGATAGTCCGGAACCAATATTTGGTTTAGCTGTAACGGGTACGGTACCAAAAAAAAATCTGAAGCAGAACAATACGGCCAAAGCTGGTGATTTGTTGTACCTCACCAAGCCATTGGGTGTTGGTATTATTACCACAGCACAAAAAACGCGAATTGGCAGAACAGGAGGATGTTGAAGAAGCCGTTCGCCTCATGACCGAACTAAATGTATTGGGTACAGCGTTTGGTAAACTTCCACACGTACATGCGCTTACGGATGTTACCGGGTTTGGATTATTGGGGCACCTGATTGAAGTGTGCGAAGGCAGTGGCGTTTCGGCTGTGTTGCATTATGAACGCGTTCCGCTAATTCGTAACCTGCAAACCTATATAAGTAAATTTATTTATCCTGATAACACGATGCGCAACTGGCAGAGTTATGAGAAAAAGGTATCCAACATTGGCAGCGAATCGTTGCTAACCTTATGCGATCCTCAAACCAGTGGAGGTTTATTGGTTTGTGTTGATCCGGAGTTTCAGCAGGTATTTGAATCTGCATTTAACTTAAAACCGATTGGGGAGTTGACTGACAAAAATTCTGATACGGTAGTAGCAATCAAATGACCCTGGAAGAACTGACACAGCAACTTTGGTTGGCAGGCGAAGCAAAGAATCAGTGCCGTATTTCGTTGGAAGGCGAGCCCTTACCCCGTACCATTTGTCCATACGGAGTGTGCACCACTTCCCGCAATCAGATTGTATTGGTATGCTGGCAAACATTCGGCTTTACAAAAGCCGGTGGCAGGGAAGGTTATCGCAACCTGCAGTTAGAGCGAATAGCCGAATTAGAAATTCTGGATACACACTTTCAAAAACGCACTGATTTTAATCCGCATGACGGCCAGTATAAGGACTGGGTGTTTTATATTTAAATGCTCCAGAATATTTTTTTATTGTGGTTTGAACGTTTTTGGTTTTCAGGTGTACAGAGCATTAAAACCTGAAATTTATGAAGCGTTTTATTTTTCTATTAGCACTCATCCCCTCATTTACCTTTGCAATTACACCAGAACGTATTCTCCCCAAGACTCTTGTAATAAAGCCGGTAACATGGTATGCTGCACAAAAACAAGCCTGGGCCACTGAAGTTAAGTCGGGTAATGCACAAGCCTGGTTTAATTATTACGCGGCAGCTGTTTTTGCGCAATCAGCACGAGCTGACCTGGCACAGATACTTCAGGACATGAACACAACTGTTCCTGATACTTATGAGTATTGGTTGGCAAAAGGTTGGTTTGATGCCTTTAACAAAGAAGCGCAGGATGCGTTGCTCAAAGCCTACACCCTTAACCCCGAGCAGCCGGATGGTTATGGGCTCATGCAACTTTATTCAGAGTTTACACTTGATGATCTTAATCGGGCTAAGTTTAGCAAAGGTTTATATACCAAAGGGCAAGTATCGCCCGCCTTACTGAATTACAGTTACAACGTGCTGATGAGCCTGGAACCAGATGCAGTGTTGATTACCGAAGGAGAAGGCACAACCACACCTCTCTTTGTGCTGCAGGATGCATTGAATGTTCGCACGGACGTGGTAATTCTCAATCTCGAAATGTTAAATCATGCGGATTATGTTCAACGAAAGTTTGCGCAGGTTGGTCTGAATCAGATCGAACTAAACAACGCCATTGCATCCAGTAACGCCTGGATTTGCTCGCAGTTACCAACGACTAATCCTCATAAAAAATTCTATTATGCGCTAACAGTAGGACGCGATAATATTCAGCCGCTTAAAGAATACTTGTATGTGGTGGGTCTTGCCTCGGTGCACAGCGCCAATAGCCTGGATAATGTTTCGCAGATCAGACATAATCTGGAAACCAAATTTATGTTGGATTATTTACAAGTAAATTTCAATGGAGAAACTGATAGTGATGCTGGTCGCGCTTTTAGTTCAAATTATTTGTTACCCATGATTTTGCTGTACGAAGCCTATCAGCAGGAAGGACAATTAGAGAAGGCAAAGAACCTGCGGGCAATTATGGAAAAAGTAGCTGCAGATACCGGAAAAAAGGAAATGATTGCACATTACCTTAATTCAACATTGGTTGAAGTAATTCCTTACTTTCCATTTGCTTTGGATGTTAAATCCTGGGAGGATGATTTCAGGCCTGTGGCAGAGTTAATTTATGCAGGTAATACAGAAGTGACCAATGCCCAATACAATCGCTTTCTTGAATATCTGCAAAAGAACAAGCTCATCGATCTGCACGAAAGATACAAATTCGATTTTAGTCGCTATGAAGAACCAGCATTGGCATTTATGACCAACTATGCACACCCACGTGTTGAAACAAAAAAGAACCGGTACTTCAATCATTATCCGGCTGTTAACATTTCGTTTGAAGCGGCCAATGCCTATTGCGAATGGCTAACGGAGCAATATAACAATGCACCAGAACGAAAGTATAAAAAAGTAAAGTTCAGATTACCTTCCCTGGATGAATGGCAAATTGCAGCCGCGTCTATAAAAAATCCCACATCATGGAAACTTGACGAACAGGAGGTTGAAGTAAAGATTACACCCAAAGGTTCCGAATTTGATAAGAATGCAGAAATTAGAAAAGTATCCTTACGTGATCCGGAAATACAATATCCATGGTTTAGGTATTTCGGATTGCGCAACTCCCCCCTAAACAATAAGAACTGTTATTTAGGTAACTTTAAATCTGAGCCCTGCGATTGCCCCGGCTACAAAGGAATTAGACCCCCAAATAACGATGGCTTTGCCACTATGGCGCCTACCAAATCCTATTTTCCCAACGACATCGGGCTTTACGATGTAGTAGGCAACGTGGCCGAGATGATTAATGAAAAGGGTAAGGCATGTGGTGGAAGTTGGAATCACCAGCCAGCCGAGTCCACCATCAGAAGTGTAAATACTTATACCAATCCGGATGCAGCGGTAGGGTTCCGGGTTTTTATGGAGATTATAGAAAAGTAAGCGCATGTTTTTTAAACCTAAACTTGCTCGTCTGCCAGACGAGCAGTTGATGCAGGAAATCCGGCAAGGACGTGAGGCAGCGTTTACAGAATTGTATGCGCGTTACAGCACATCCCTGCTGCGCTATTTTACACGCATGCTTTGGAATAACCGCGCGTTGGCCGAAGACATGTTCCATGATTTGTTTTTAAAGATTATTCATAACTCACAGCAGTTTGATACAAACAGAAAGTTTTCTACCTGGGTTTACTCGGTGGCCCATAACATGTGTAAAAATGAATATCGAAAAAGACAAAACCAGCGGTTGGATGGAATTGAAGTAAAACAAGCGCATGACCTGGATCGTGCACTGGATTTACTTTTTGCGTACGACAAACTAACCGTATTGCTTGAAACATTGGAGGAAACAGATAAGACTATTTTTCTGCTTCGGTACGAAGAAGAGCTAAGCATCAGCCAGATTAGCCAGGTTGTATTTATGCCCGAAGGCACTGTGAAATCGCGGTTGTTTTATTTGCGCAAACACCTGGCGATGGAATTGAATGAATATAAAGTTGTACTTAAAGAGAAGACACGATGAATACGCACGAATGGAAGGAATATGAGGATTTCGAAAAGTTGCTGACTGAGAAGTCCTATTCAGAGTTAACTATGCACGAGTTAAGACTCGTAAGTCAGTTTGTATCCAGCCAGCAGGAATATGAGAACATGCGTCTTTCTGGATTGGAAATGAAAAAATGGTTTCGTGATAATCCAATAACCAATAAAGGCGATGAATCTCTTCTGAAATTGAAACAAGCATTCCGTCAACAGCAGCCAGCAGTAAATTATAGCCTACCAAAAGTATGGATTGGCTATGCGATGGTTGCGCTGCTGTTTGGCTTTGGTGGCTGGTGGTTAGGTAAATCAGAACCGGCCGTTCCATTAACCAGGGTTGAAAAAATTTTAATGCACGATACGGTTTACCTTACTTCTAAACCCGATACTATTTTTCGCGAGCGGATAATTTATAAAGATCGGCCTATTGTGCTTTCAACGGGCAACCGGCAGCCTGAAGCACCCAATACAAAAGGTGTTTCAATGAAAGAGAAGGAAGAGCTGGATAAGCTGCTGGTATCGGGGTCAGATTAATATTTGCCCTTACTTTGTGCTATTCTTTGTAAAATTTGCCCTTACTCTGTGTCATTTTTTATAAAAATTTGCCCTTACTTTGTGCCATGTTTCATAGAGATATCCTCAAAGAGCTAGAAAAATGGGCAAAATCGAAAAAAAAGAAGCCTTTGGTAATTCGGGGTGCTCGACAGGTCGGTAAAACCACGGTTATTAATCAATTTGCCACCCGATTCGAGCAATACATATACCTTAATCTTGAAGTACCTACTGACCGTAAGCCGTTTGAGGATTTCACGGATATAGATACCCTTTTACAGGCAACCTTTTTTTTGAAAAATAAAACACTTGAAAAAAGGGATGCCACACTAATTTTCATTGATGAAATTCAATCGGTTCCTGCAGCAATAAACTTGCTGAGGTATTTTTATGAACACTATCCATCTCTATCTGTAATAGCGGCAGGTAGCATGTTGGAAAATCTATTTGATAAATCAATTAGTTTTCCGGTTGGTAGAGTTGAGTTTAAAGTGTTGCGACCTGTTTCATTTTCTGAATTTTTACTGGCAATAGGTGAAACCGCAGCGCATGAACAATTAAATAAAATCCCACTCCCGGCATTTGCTCAGTCAAAGTTGCAAAACTTGTTTCACACCTATGCGCTTTTGGGTGGTATGCCTGAGGTAGTAAATCATTATGCAACCCATCGGGATTTAACAGCTGTTACAAAACTATACGACTCCTTACTGGCATCTTACATAGATGATTCCGAAAAATATGCACGAAATGAAACTCAGATGCAGATTCTTCGTCATGCCATCCGGGCTTCTTTTTATGAAGCAGGTAAGCGAATAAAATTTCAGGGCTTTGGTAATTCAAATTACAAATCAAAAGAGGTTAGTGAATCGCTGCGGGCGTTACAAAAAGTTCTGTTAGTAAACTTAATCTATCCGGTTACCGGATTCCAGCTTCCATTAATACCTGATTTGAAAAAGGCTCCCCGTCTGCATGTATTAGATACCGGATTGATGAACTATATGGTGGGCATCCAAAAGGAAATAATCGGAACGGAAGATTTGAATTCTATCTATCAAGGTATAATGATTGAACATTTGGTTGGTCAGGAATTATTGGCGCAACAATATCAGGCGCTTAGCACCTTGCACTTTTGGGTACGAGAAAAAAAACAATCATCGGCAGAAGTAGATTACATTATTCCTTTTGAGAACGAACTAATACCCATTGAAGTAAAATCGGGAAGTGCAGGTTCCATGCGATCATTGCATCAGTATATGGATGAGACTACGCATTCAAAAAGTTTGAGGTTTTACAATGGTGAGCTGAATCTATCGAAAGTAAAAACGCCCAATGGAAAAGAGTTTTTCTTATTGAACTTACCATATTTCTTAGCTTGTAAATCAGAGGCCTACCTGGAGTGGATGAGTAAATGAGTATCACGCTCCGCCCGCTCTACTTTCTCCACAAAATACTTGGTATCGCCCCGCCAGGGAAACCGCACATATCGTTTTACAAAATGCAGGTTTACCCGTTCCCCACTCAGGGCAACTTCTTGCAGTTGATTAATTACTTCGGTTTGGTCGCCTTCAATTGAAAAATCGAACGTTTCTGCAACCGGGCTCACGCCCTTCAATGCCCCGAATGATTCCAGGCTGATCTTACCTTCGTAGGTCTTAAATACCACGCCCTTTTCGGTAATACGAAGTACTTTACCGGCCATGGAACCTTTTTCATAAACGCCCCAATATGCAAAAGCCATCACCGCAATCCCTGTCAATAGCGCAATAACTACAATGCGTTTAAGCCACTTTACAGTTGAGCGTACAGTTTTTTTAACGAAACCTTCCTGTTCCATAGTTAGCGGGTTATTTTTTTGTTTCTGTTAAGACGAAGATAGAAATAAAGCGCAACTGAAATGACAAGTATTGAAATGAACTGCGAGTTGGAGAGTACCTTGTTAATTAAGAAACCACGCTCCGTATCACCCCTGAACAGCTCCAGGATAGCCCGGCCAGCCGCGTAAACCATCAGGTAAATAAGGAAAAGCTGGCCATCGAATTGTTTTTTCTTTTTAAGTACGAACAACAGAATCAGCAATGAAAAAATAAAGGTAGCTTCAAAAAGCTGGGTGGGGTAAAGCGGGGTGTTTAGTGGTTCGGCCTGGCAAACAGGGCTGGTGAAGACTACACTCAGAAAACCATCGGTAGGTAAACCATAACAACAACCTGCCATAAAACAACCGATGCGCCCAAAGCCGTGCACGATACAGGTTACTGCGGCCATCACATCCAACATGCCCAGCACAGGCACTTTTATTTTCTTAAAGTACCACAGCATAACCGGAATAGTGGTGAGCAACGAACCATAAAACACAAACCCACTTCCGGAAAAAAGTTTTTTGGGTTGGCTAAGATAAAGGGAGGGATCTTCAAAGATCATGAAGAGTTTTCCGCCTACTACCCCTGCTACCACCAATAAAATAAAAAGATTGTTGCTCTGATCGAACGTAATACCATATTGTTTTTTGCCTTGCCGGTACATGTAAAGAAACCCCAGCAACGCACCCATGGCAATACAGAAACCATAAGTGTAAATGGTAATCGAGCCAAGCTTAAAGAGAACGGGATGCATTTGTTAATTTGAATTTTAATTCAAATTAAACTGTCATGATTTCGGCTTCTTTCTTTTTTAAGAGTGCATCAATTTTTTCGATAAACTCGTTGGTAAGTTTTTGAACGGTTTCTTCTGCATTCTTTACATCATCTTCAGAAACACCTTTGATTTTTTTAAGTTGTTCGTTAATGTCTTTCCGGATACTGCGCACACTTACTTTGCCTTGTTCGCATTCTTGCGAGGCCTGGCGCACCAATTGTTTTCTGCGCTCTTCGGTAAGCATGGGTATGTTGATGATTACCTGCTGGCCATCGTTTTGGGGTGTAAGGCCCAGGTTGGCAATCATTATGGCTCTTTCAATCTCCTGAATCAAACTTTTTTCCCAGGGTTTGATAAACAAAGTGCGCGCTTCCGGTGCAGTAACCGAAGCTACCTGGTTTAGCGGGCTCATTACACCATAATACGAAACCTGTATGCCATCCAGCATGTTTGGGTTTGCTTTGCCTGCGCGAATCTTTACCAGCTCATTTCCCACATGCGTAAGCGACTTGCCCATTTGTTCTTTGGCTTCGTCCAGGTACAACTCTAACTCTTCCATAATTATAAATTCAAAATTTCGAACTCAACATCCAATTTGAATTTTGAATGTAGATTAACTTATTAATGTTCCGGCTTCTTCACCTTTGGCAATCCTTAACAGGTTGCCTTTTTTGTTCATATCGAATACAATAATGGGCAATTTGTTTTCCTGGCACAGCGTAAAGGCTGTCATGTCCATTATGTTCAGTTTCTTTTGATACGCTTCCTGAAAGGTAAGTTGACTGTACCGAACAGCATCTTTAAATTTTTCAGGATCCTTATCATAAACTCCATCAACACGGGTGCCTTTTAAAACCACATCGGCTTGAATTTCAATGGCGCGCAAACTGGCTGTGGAGTCGGTAGTGAAATAAGGGTTACCAATGCCGGCACCAAAAATCACAATCCGTCCTTTTTCGAGGTGGCGAATGGCCCTGCGCCTGATGAAGGGTTCGCAAACCTGCTCCATTTTTATACCGGCCATTAAGCGCGTGTACATGCCGTGGCGTTCCAGGGCGCTTTGAAGTGCCATGGCATTTATTACTGTTGCCAGCATGCCCATGTAATCTCCTTGCACCCGGTCAATACCCAATGCCTCGGCCTGCCCACCCCTGAAAATGTTACCACCTCCAATTACAATTGCCACTTCAACTCCCTGTTCTTTCACAGCTTTTATCTCTTCCGAGTACTGCTCCAGCACGGCCGGATCGATATTGCTGTTTTTAGAACCCATCAGGGCTTCGCCACTGAGTTTAAGGAGAATGCGTTTGTATTTCATGCAGTTGGTGGCTCGAATTTTTAACCTCGCAAATATATTACGATTTGAAGGAATTTTAACCTGTTTTATTGTGGCCTGGAACCGTATCAATAAAAATTTTCTCAATCCTGGTGCCTAATGCCTTCTACCTAAATACTTTTGCCCAATGACACTCCAATATTCCTTCGAACTGCTGGGCACATTTTTCTTCGCGATATCCGGGGCGCTGGTTGTTCGCGATCAACACAGCGATTTGTTCGGGGCTACGTTTACCGGTTTTGTTACAGCCATTGGCGGAGGTACCCTGCGCGATATCATGCTGGGCAGCTACCCGTTGGTATGGATTGGGGATATTCATTTTCTCTATGCCGTACTGGCAGGGGTACTAACGGCCTATCTGTTTTACAATTTCCTGCTTGGCCTGCGCAAAACCTTTGTATTGTTCGATACACTCGGAATTTCTTTTTTCACAATTTTGGGTGTAGAGAAAGCGCTGAGCCTGGGTGTGCGGCCGGAAATTGCAGCCATTATGGGAATGTTTACCGCCATTATGGGAGGTGTTATCCGCGATGTGCTCACCAACGAAACCCCCGTACTCTTTCGAAAAGAAATTTATGCCACGGCTTGCCTGGTGGGTGCAATCCTCTACCTCGTATTGTTAAACTTCGACATCAGTCGCAACCTGAACCTGGTAATCTCCAGTGCGTTGATTATGGTTATTCGGTTGGTGGCAGTAAAGTTTAAACTTTCCCTGCCCGGGTTTAGGCGATAGGCCGTACGGTCGCCTTTTTTTAGCCGACTAAAATAATCTCCTGATCGAACGGACTTTCCGCCAGTTTAAAATGGAAATCTTATCGCTACGGGTAAAATTTTGTTCGCCATCAAATAGAAGTAGCCCTCCTTTTTGTTCAGCGTATGTATTCCATTTAAAAATATTAGTGAGCGAATCTTCACGAAATGTTTGCGTGGATTTAATTTCAATAGGCAAAAGTTTTTTTCCGGTATCCGCTAAAAGATCCACTTCAACTCCTTTATTATCACGCCAGTAATAGAAGGAAGTCCGGCTTCCGGTGTTATGTTTGTTTTTAAGACATTCCGTTACCACATAGTTTTCAAATAATGCACCGCGATAGTGTGAGTTGGTCAATTCCTTTTCGGATTTAATGCCTAACAAGGAACAAGCAAGCCCCGAATCATAAAAGTATAATTTGGGAGTTTTTACGATTCGCTTATTGAAATTTTTATGATGTGGTTGTAGCATAAAAATCACATAACTGCTCTCCAAAATTCCTAACCAATTCTGCACGGTACGCGCATCAATGCCACACTCATTCGATAGCGAAGTGGTGTTTAATTGTTGGGCTACACGGCCGGCACACAATTGCAGGAAACGGGTAAACAAGAGTGTATCGGTTACATTTTTTATTTGACGTACATCTCGCTCCACATACGTACGAATGTAGGCCGGATACCAAAGTGATGGACTACGTTCACGATCATAGATTTCCGGATAGCAACCATTCCAGATTAATTGATTGGTGGACGCTTTTGCGAGATTGAACTGAGTAAGCTCCTGATAACACAAGGGTAATAAGTCCATGTATCCAATTCTTCCGGCCAATGTTTGCGAGATAGATTCTTGTAAGAGGAAATTATTACTTCCTGTTAAGATGAATAATCCATCTTTTTTTTGTTGTATCGAGTACTCTCTGGAGATAGCTAAACAATGCGGGTACTCGTTGAGCTTCGTCAATAATAGCACCATTTTTGAACCGGGCCAGAAAAGCACGAGGATCATTATTAGCTTGATTACGTTCGTCTGGATCTTCAAGCGAAACATAAGGTTTGCGGGGAAATACAGATTTAACCAATGTGGTTTTGCCGCTTTGTCGTGGCCCCACTACGGCTACTGAACGAAATTCTTTCGCCAACAATCGTAGTAATTTTTCAGCGCTTCGTGTTATCATACTTAATACGCTACAAATATACCAGGAATACCATTTGTTAGTTAGGGGCAATAAAAATGTGGTAAATTTGAGTAAATTCGATGTTTTAAAAGTACAAATCTTGCACTCGAATGCATAATTTGTACCAATCCTTATTTTAAAACTCCACCAATACCTGGCCCTTTTCTACACTATCTCCCTTTTTTACTTTCAGGGTTTTAACAATGCCTTCGCCAGGAGATTTTAAGATGTTTTCCATTTTCATGGCTTCAAGAATTAGAAGGGCATCGCCAGGTTTTACACTATCACCAACCTGAATTTTTAAATCCACAATCAGTCCGGGCATAGGAGCCTTTACAGCGTTTACTTTACTGCCCGCAGTGCTGTTCATGCCCATCTTTTCAAGCAGCAAATCAAATTTATCTTTTAGTGTAACCGGGTAGGTGCGGCCATTAATCTTAAACACAAAGGTTTTGCTTTCGCGATCGGTCTTCACCAACTCGGCTGCATAGCTTTTGTTTTGATACAGAATGTGGAAGGTAGTGTCGTTGATCTTCACCATATCCCACGCGATATCTTTACCATCTATCCGAAACCCCGTTTCCGTTGTTTCTATTTCGAAAGATTTTTTGTTAACGATGGCTTTGTACATTTTGTAAAAATAGTGGTTGCGATTTAATTTTCCTGCATACATTTGCTCCGTCAAACGACAAAGGGGTGCCTTAAATATTTCGGGCTGAGATTATACCCACTGAACCTGATGCCGGTAATGCGGACGAAGGGAGGCAATCTGATCTTTGTATCAGATAATAAGTTAAAGGGCGTGTTCCCCTATGCGCCTGACTTTAAACTTATTAAAACATGTTCAAATCAATTCAAGTATTGGTGCTGCTGGCATGGCCTGGCTTGCTATGTGCACAAACCATTCGCGGTCGTGTGTTCGACCACCAATCGGTTCCGTTACCCGGAGCCACCGTACAGTTAAAATTACCCGCGCGCGTTGCAGTAACAGACAACCTGGGTTATTTCAGTTTCAATAACCTGGATGCGGACAGGTACGAAGCGGAAGTGCGCTATTTGGGGTATCAAACATTAACAACCACATTAGCTGCTGACGATGAAAATGAAATTGTCTTACAGGAAGATGTGCGCATAACCGATCAGGTAATTGTTAATGCTACCCGCGCAAACGACAATGGCCCTACGGTAGCAACTACTGAAAATAAAGCAACCTTGCAGAAACAAAACTTCGGGCAGGATTTACCATTCGTATTGAATTGGACGCCCTCGCTGGTAAGCACTTCCGATGCCGGTGCGGGTGTTGGCTATACGGGCTTGCGCATCCGCGGAAGCGATGCTACGCGAATCAATGTTACCATTAATGGTATTCCGGTTAATGATAGCGAAAGTCAGGGTGTATTTTGGGTAAACACGCCAGACCTTACCACTTCGGTGCAAAGTGTGCAGGTGCAGCGTGGCGTGGGCACTTCTACCAATGGAGCCGGTGCCTTTGGTGCCAGCGTAAACCTGCAAACCAACACCCGAAACGATGTGGCTTATGCCGATGTAGTGAACTCGGTTGGTTCATTCAACACGCTGCGTAACACAGTGGCCTGGGGTACCGGTCTGCTGAATAACAAATTTGTGATTGACGGGCGTGTTTCCAAAATAACTTCCGATGGGTACATCGATCGGGCCAGTTCAGATTTGAAATCGTATTCGCTCGCAGGCGGATATTATGGCAACAAAACCATGTTGAAAGCCATTGTGTTTGGCGGTAAGGAAACCACGTACCAAAGTTGGTATGGTGTGCCTGAGTCGCGTTTGAATAACGATGTGGAAGCGATGGAAGCGACTGCAGCAGCGGAAGGTTGGAACCAGCAGCAACTGGATAATCTGTTGGCATCGGGGCGTACGTTTAATATTTATACGTACGAGAATCAGGAAGACAATTACCAACAGGATCATTATCAGTTTCATGCCTCACATCGTGCCACAGATAAACTAACGTTGCAAGGCGCGCTTCACTATACAAAAGGAAGTGGTTACTACGAAGAATACCGCATGGATAATGATTTTGAAGACTATGGATTACCCGAAGTTGTAATTGGTGGAGAAACGATTTCCTCCACCGATTTGATACGCAGGCGTTGGCTCAAAAATGATTTTTATGGATTTACCTATTCACTTAATTACGAAACTGAAAAACTTAATTCGGTATTGGGTGGTGCGTGGAATAAATATGAGGGCGATCACTTTGGGCAGATTATCTGGGCCCAGGTTTCGGAAGTACCGAAAGATTTTCAATACTACTTTAACAGGGGAGTAAAGACGGACTTTAATGTTTTTTGGAAGAACACGTTTTCTCCAGGTAAAAACTGGGAAGGGTTTGTTGACTTGCAGTACCGCAGCATTAATTATAATGCTTCGGGCAGAGAGAATCGCCAGTTTGATTTTAGTGTAGTAAAACAATTCAACTTCTTTAACCCTAAAATAGGTATTACCTATGCCCTCGATCCGCATAACCAGATTTATGCTTCGTATGCAGTGGGTAACCGCGAACCGGTGCGCGATGATTTTATTGATGCACTAGCAGGAACCGCCCCCAAACATGAACGCATGGGCGATCTTGAAGCGGGTTGGCGTTGGCGCAAGCGCAGTGTAAATCTTTCAGCCAATTACTATTACATGAATTATAAAAATCAATTGGTGCCCACCGGTAAAGTAAACGATGTAGGCGCGCTGATTCGTACCAATGTGGAGACAAGCTACCGCACGGGTATAGAGTTGGAAGCATTATGGCGAATCAACTCCAAAGTTTCCTGGACGGCCAACCTTACTTGGAGCGAAAACAAGATTAAAACTTTTCATGAAGTGATTTATGATTATGGTGAAAATTTTGATGACTACATTGAAATAACCAACACGTTTAAAAATACCGACATTGCATTTTCGCCTTCCATAATTGCCGGTTCAGGATTATTCGTTAGCCCGGTCTCCAACCTGGAAGTTTCATTGCTTAGTAAGTATGTGGGCGACCAGTTTCTGGATAATGCTTCCAACACGGGGCGTATGCTGGGTGCATACTTTATCAATGACCTTCGCGTAAGCTACTCGTGGTATCCCAAAGGCATGCGCGAAATATCGTTAAGCGGATTCGTGAATAATATTTTTGATATAGCCTACGAGTCGAATGGTTATACGTATGGATATTTTGGTGGAACAACTGAGTATCGACAGAATTTCTACTACCCACAGGCTGGCAGGAACGTTATGTTGATGCTGGCCCTCCGGTTTTAATTCTAAATAGTGCCTGCCCGCAAAGGTAAAAATACGTTTACCTTTGCGGGTATGGCTATTTCCCGGCAGCCCTTTAGTTTGCAGGCACTCATTCGCCTCACCCGATTCTGGAATCTGGTGATTATTGCTATGGCCCAGTATTTTGCTGCCTGCTTTTTGATCGATCGGGCGTTGATATGGGATTGGCAGTTGTTGGTGCTGGCGCTTTCCACCACCATCATTGCGGCAGCTGGGTATATCATCAATGATTATTATGACATTAAGATTGATCTGATCAACAAACCCGAACGGGTAGTGATAGGCAAAGGCATTACCCGCAGGTATGCCCTGTTGTTTCATACATTTCTTTCTGTAGTAGGTGTCGCACTCGGGTTATTGCTTGGCCTGCGGGTGGCTGCTATGCACATGGTTTCTGTTTTTTTATTGTGGTGGTATTCCAACAACCTTAAGCGGCAACCATTTATTGGCAACCTGGTAGTAGCATTGTTAACAGGCCTTTCGGTGTGGCTTGTAAATTTGGTGTATTACGAAAACCATGCGCTGGTATCTATTTACGCGGTATTTGCATTGTTTATAACCCTGGTGCGCGAAATAGTGAAAGACATGGAAGACCTGAAAGGCGACAATACATTTGGATGCAGAACATTACCTATTGTGTGGGGCCTGCGAAGAACCAAGTGGGTTATTTACGGATTGCTGATGCTGTTTGCACTGGTGGTAATGTATCTGAATTATGAATACACCAAGCTACCCGAATATTACTTTCTGATTTTTTTATTTATGCCACTGGGTTTGTTTGTAGCCCGATTGGTTGTAGCCGATACAAAAAAAGATTTCTATTGGCTTAGCCAATGGTGTAAAATCATTATGTTGTTGGGAATTTTGAGTATGGTGTTTATTTAGCGATTGGATTTTGACATGAGCCTTGCACGCATCGCAATTTTTTATTTCGGGTAGTGGATCAAATGCAGAAAGGATTATTACGCATTTTCAGAAGCACGAGTCGATAAAGGTTGCATTGTTATTGAGTAATAATTCGGAGGCGTATGGGTTGCAGCGGGCGGCACAATATAATATTGCCACGTTGGTTTTTAACAAAGCACAATTTCGCGAAAGCGATGAAGTGGTTGAAGTACTAAAGGCGGCAGGAATTACTCATATTGTGCTGGCTGGTTTTCTCTGGTTAATCCCACAAAATTTATTAAGCACATTTCCGGGTCGGATCATCAACATTCACCCGGCCCTGTTGCCCAAATTTGGTGGCAAAGGCATGTATGGAATGCGTGTACATGAAGCCGTTAAGCAAGCCGGAGAAACCGAAACCGGAATTACCATTCATGAAGTGAATGCGCATTATGATGAAGGCAAAATTCTGAGTCAACAAAAATGCAGCATCGAAAAATCAGATACTCCGGAAGATATTGCCCGTAAGGTGCAGCAATTAGAACACCGGTATTACCCCCTGGTAATTGAGAAGTGGATTACTTCTTAAGTTCGAGCCACTGAAAATCGGCCGACTTCGGAAACTCTGAAAAGATTGTTTTGATGTACTCGTTTGGTTGGGCAAGCTTGCGCAGGTTCAGATCAATCCACGAACCATCAATACTTAACGTGGTAGCAAGGGTACCATCTTCCTTTAAAAATGTATGACGTAAACTCCACCGGCTAAAGTCGGGTGTGCTTTTATACAGTTCTACGGTAAGCATAATTTTGTCTTCCAGCCGGATTTCTCTTCTAAAGATAGCCTCTTCACGAAAAAGGATGGGGCCGATGGCAAACGCTTCGAACTTTTCAGTTGTGAGTCCGCGTTCACTCAACAACTGCATCCGGGCCGCTGCCGCAAAATCATAATATACCGAGTGGCGCAAATGCCGGTTGGCATCAATATCAGACCAGCGAATGGAGAGCGGTATGGAAAAGACAGACATACGATTTACAATTTTTAAATTCTAAGTTTTTGTCGTTGGGTCCAGATTTCATCAATAGGATCGCCTTTGCTGCTTTTGCCGCTGTGGCGCCAGTTACCATCTACCAACGAAAAATCAAAATTCAAGCTTCGCTCCAACACGACTATTATCGCGCGAGAATACTTCAATGGTTTCAATGTACTTGCCGTTTTCGGTTGTGTAGGTTCCGCCTCCGGTTCCAAAAAACTCTTTCGTTACGCTGTTGTAGGCAATCCACTGAAAGCGCGTACCCGAAAGTATCTTCATGGTTTTGCGTGCACCGGGCGTAATGGGTTGCATGCCCTTATCGGTTACCCGGCCGGTAATTAGCCAGGCCCCCGCCAATTGACCAGGCTTTCCATCATCTAATTTCTTAAAATCATCCTTTGCCAACTTCAGCGTGTTGCCTTTCAATTGAAATGCAGCACGGGTCTCCACACCAATATCATCCTTGCTTAATGTGTTGAACTCGTTCACGTAAATAAATTCACTTTTTTCAAGGCGAAAGGTTCCGCCATACGTGCCGATGTAGGTTTTGTCTTTCTGATTATAAACAGCAACCGAATAAAACTTATCGGCAACAATCATCACCAGGTGATTTTCATCCGTGCCTGCTTGCCAGGCTCCGGTAATGTTGGGCTGAGCAAAGGATACACCAAAGAGCCCGGATAGTATTAAGGTTAAAAGTGTTCGCATAGTTAGTGTATTAAATTTCGGATTTCGGATTTCGAATTTTGAATTTCGGATTTTGAATTCAGGGCGTATTGATCTCATTAAATCCGCCTTCGGTATTGTCGGTCCAACTCATCGGGTAATTTTTATCTAAAAATTCTAATGAGTCTTCTGTCAGATATAAGGGTTTGAACGTATCAATCATCACGGCAAGTTCATGGGTTTCTTTTGCGCCAATACTTTTTTCTACCGTGCCCGGATGTGGGCCGTGGGGCAACCCACCCGGATGTAACGTAAACGAGCCGCGTTCAATTCCTCTGCGGCTCATAAAATTCCCTTCTGCATAATACAACACTTCATCGCTATCAATATTGCTGTGGTTATACGGAGCCGGAATGGCCAGCGGATGGTAATCGAACAGGCGCGGCACGAATGAACAGATTACAAAATTATGTGCCTGAAAAGTTTGATGAACGGGTGGTGGCTGATGAATGCGTCCGGTGATGGGTTCAAAGTCATGAATGGAAAATGCATACGGCCACAGAAAGCCATCCCAGCCAATCAGATCCAGCGGACTGTAATCATATACGTATTGATGCAGGTAGCCTTGCTTTTTAATCTTCATTAAAAACTCACCCTTGCTGGTATCGGTAATAAGTTCGTGCGGAGGACGAATGTCACGCTCGCAGTAGGGGGCATGTTCGCCCAACTGGCCTAACTCGTTGCGGTACCGCTTCACGGTTTCAACCGGTGAAGCCGCTTCAATGATCAACAAACGGAGCGGGCCTTCTTCAAACTCTAATTTATAAATAACCGTGCGTGGAATTACTACATAATCGCCTTGCTTAATCTCCAGTTTCCCGAAAGGTGAAATCAATACACCTTGCCCATCGTGAATGTAAATCACTTCATCGCCTTCGGCATTTTTATAGAAGTAATCCATTTTGCGTTGTGTGGGCGAGCAAATGGAAATGGCACAATCATTATTGGCCAGCAAAACCTTGCGTGCCGACAGGTAATCCTGGCCGGTAGTGGTTACTTTCGATGTATTTAAGTGAGTTTGGCGCAACGCGTAATCTTTTATGAGTTGCGGGCCGTATTTCACCGGGTCTTTCAACGCTTTGATGCGCGTGGGTGCGTTAATGTGATACAGGTTAGAATAAATTCCGGAAAAGCCTTCGGAGCTTACCAGTTCTTCCTTATACAGACTTCCGTCTGGCTGGCGGAATTGTGTGTGACGCTTATGCGGAATTTTTCCCAGGCGATGGTAATACATGTAAGAAGCAGTTATTAAAGTATGAAGTTAAAAAATTACCAATGCTATGAAAACATAATTGTGATAAACAAAGAGGTTCTCAAAAGTTGTTCTGCCTTGCGGATTTATTCCGGCATTCCAACCTTTCGCATGAGCGGGATCAGCGATGACAAAGTATTTTTAAGATGACGTCTAACAACGATTACATAGTGCCCCGGTTCAATTCCGGGATGCGATCAAACAGTTTAATAGCTTGCTGCAGTATTTCGTTTGTTTCGTTCATTATCGGATAAAAACTTTGATTGTCCCACACGTTGCGGGCAATTTCAGCTTTCAGATATACCTGAAAATAGCGCTTGTTTTTGGCCAGATCTTTTGGTTTTGCTTCAATGTTATTTTTAACACCCATGGTTACCACCTGGTTCAGCATGGCATCGGTAACTTCAAAATACTGTAAATAATCGGGGTAGCCCATTTTGCTTAACCGCGATTTGTTTTCGGCTGCATACTTAAAGGCGTATTCGCGCAGAATGTTAGAGGCAAACAACCGGTTAAAATAATGGCTGTTCCCGAGGGTCGTGTCTAAGGGCACAAAATAATCGGGCATTACACCGCCTCCGCCATATACCGAGCGACCATTTGCGGTTTCGTACTTCAGCGAATCATTAAAGTGAATGCTGTCAGCAGAAAAGAATTCACCTTTTTTGTAGCGCTCGGTAATATCTTTGTCATACTCTTCCAGGTTGTTGTAGGGCTTTTGAATGGATCGGCCGCTGGGTGTGTAGTAGCGCGAAATAGTAAGCCTTACCTCAGAGCCATCATTAAGCCGGAAGGGTCTTTGCACCAATCCTTTTCCGTACGATCTGCGCCCTACAATTAATGCCCGGTCATTGTCTTGCAATGCACCGGCTACAATTTCAGAAGCCGAAGCGCTGCTTTCATTTACCAACACAATTAAATCGCCTTGTTCAAAATCGCCCCGCTCGGTAGCAAAGCTCTCCTCATCATACCGGGCTTCATGGCTTTTTGTAAATACGATCTTTTTGCCCTTCACCAGAAACTCATCGGCAATATCAACGGCCTGATCCATGTATCCGCCCGGGTTTCCCTGCAGATCGAGTATCAGTTTTTGCATGCCTTCTTCTTTCAATTTACTCATGGCCTTTTTTACTTCCTGGTAGGTAGTTTGTGAAAAGCGGCTCACTTTAATATAGCCTATTTCCGAGTCGATCATATAGGCAGCGTCCACTGAAAATTGGGGAATTATCGCGAATAATCGTAAACGTAATTGGCGAAGGGCTGCTTCTCCGTATCACCTCAATTTTTACTTCGGTGCCCTTGGGCCCTTTCAGGTATTTCTGCACATCGGGGTACGACAGGCCAACGCTGGCAATATTATTATCGTTAACCTTTACAATTTTATCGCCTGGCTGCAACCCAACCGATTCGGAGGGCCCTCCGCTAAGTGCAGCCACCACCACCAGGGTATCATGAAATATGTTAAACTCAATTCCAATGCCCTCGAAATTTCCCTGCAGGTCTTCGTTGGCAGCCACCTGGTCTTGTGCCGATAAATAGGAAGAATGCGGATCTAATTTTCCCAGCATGTGGCTAATGGCTTCTTCCACCAGCACATCGGTTTTTGCCTCATCCACATATTCATTTTTTACCAACCCCAGCACTTCCCTGAGTTTCTGCACATCCTGGTTAATTTCAGGCCCACCGGATTTATCGGTAATACTTGCACCAACTAATACCCCTGCTGCCAGCCCAATACATAGAATAAGTGGCAAACTGATCTGATACGATGAATTCTTCTGCTCCTCCATAATTGTTATCTGCCCCGAAAGTTACTTTAACGGAAGTTCCAAATTAATTGTTTGCCAGGTTAATTTTACCTACCCCCGTTTGCTATATTTACAGATTAAAATAAAGGCCCAAGCTTGAAAAGCCAAAGTATTTCAGAATTAGTGGAGCAAGACAACGTACGGGCGTACGTGCTGTACTATTTTGGAATCCGCTTTTACGAATATTCTGGGCATACCCTGGAACAGGTTTGTCGGGAAAAGGGATTGAGCCTAGAAACGGTGCTAAAGGAACTGGAACAGCCCGGTATTAATTTTACCGAATCGGAACTTCCGCTGATGAATTATCCGCTCGATCTTGTAATCGAGTACCTGAAGCACGCACATTTTATTTTTGTAAAGCATAAGTTGCCCTACATTGGGCGGTTGGTGGAAAGTTTCAAAGCCAATCACAAACAGTACGACTCCGTAGAAAAAGATTTAAAAATCCTGTTTCCACTTTTTTTGGAAGATTTTATTCACCACATCTACGAAGAGGAGGATACCTTGTTCAAATACATTAACCTGCTGGAAAAAGCAGCGAATGGCAAAGCGAACCCGGCCCGCCTGTATTACATGATGGAGAAAAGTTCACTCCAGAAATGTGCCGTTGAACACGAAGCCCACGATGATGAGATGGCCGGCATTCGAAAAATCACCAAAGATTATCACCTTACGGCCGATGCGCCTCTGCACGTAAAAGTGATTTACACAGAGCTAATGCAATTCGAAAAAAGCCTGATTACACACGCGCGGGTAGAAAATGAAATTCTGTTTCCAAAAGCGCTGGCACTCGAAAATCAGGTGAAGAACAAATTCTTCGAGCGCTCCAAACTTAACTAATGGGTAGATTACTGGCTATTGATTACGGAACCAAACGAACGGGTTTGGCTGTTACCGATCCGTTGAAAATAATAGCTACCGCACTGGATACCGTAGAAACAACAACCCTGCTCAAATACCTCACCGACTATTTTAAAAAAGAGCAAGTTGAAGCCGTGGTAATTGGACTGCCAAAAAAGCTGAATAACACCGACTCGGAAACCGCTCCGGCTGTGCGCGGTTTTGTAGAAAAATTCAGATCCACTTTTCCGGAGGTTCCCATTTCAACCATCGATGAGCGGTTTACCTCCACCATTGCCCAACAAGCTATGCTGGCAGGAGGCGCTAAAAAGAAAGACCGGCAGACAAAAGGAAACGTAGATAAGATTAGTGCAGTACTTATCCTTCAGGATTTTCTAACCATGTATCGGGGCTAAGGTTTGGCGCTTTTTTTACCTTTGCACTTCAATATAAAAGCATGATTTACCCGATTGTAATGTATGGCGATGCCGTTTTACGCAAACGCGCTGCTGATATAGAGAAAGGCACTGATTTAGCCCAATTAATTGCCGATATGTTTGAAACCATGCATGAAGCCAACGGCATTGGCCTGGCGGCTCCGCAAATTGGTAAAAGCATCCGGCTTTTTATTGTGGATGGCACTACGCTGGAAGACGAACCAGACCTGAAGGATTTTAAAAAAGCATTTATAAACCCTCAAATCATAGATGAGCAGGGTGAAGAATGGGAATTTGAAGAAGGGTGTTTGAGTATTCCCAACATTCGCGAGGAAGTATGGCGCAAGGAAACAGTACGTATTAAATATTTTGATGAAAACTGGAATGCGTTCGAAGAAGAGTTTGATGGCATGAAGGCCCGCATCATTCAGCATGAGTACGATCACATTGAAGGTAAATTATTTATTGATTACCTGAGCCCGCTTAAAAAGCGAATGCTGAAAGGCAAGCTCGCCAACATCAGCAAAGGCGATGTAGATACCGAGTACCGGATTGCCGCACCGTTGAAGAAGTAGAATCTTAAATTTTTGATTTTGAATCTTTCTTCCCGCCTTCCCGATGTAGGCACCTCCATCTTCACCGTTATGTCGCGCATGGCTTTGGAGCATGGTGCCATTAACTTATCGCAAGGCTTTCCTGATTTTCCTGTGTCAGAAGAATTGGTGGATTTGATTTATAAAAATTTAAAAGAAGGCCATAATCAATACGCACCCATGCCCGGTGCGCCCGCATTGCGCAAAGCAATTGCCAATGTGGTTTCAACCACGTACCACCGCACCACCGACTTTGAAACCGAAGTAACCATTACTGCCGGTGGCACCGAAGCCTTGTTTTCTACTATAGCCGCGCTTGTTAAACAAGACGATGAAGTAATTGTATTCGATCCGGCTTACGATTCGTACGATCCTTCCATTCGTTTGAATGGTGGCATACCCAAACATATTAGTTTAAGGCCTCCGCATTTTGCTATCGACTGGCAAGAGGTTAAGGATACGATTACACCGCGCACCCGGCTTATTATTGTTAATACGCCACATAACCCCACCGGCTCTATTCTGCGCGAAGCAGATTTGAAGCAACTGGAAGCCATAGCACAAGCGCACAACATTATTGTGTTGAGCGATGAGGTTTACGAGCGGATTATTTTTGATAATACATCGCACGAAAGTGTTTTAAAATATCCCGGCCTTGCGCAACACAGCGTGGCCGTGTTTTCGTTTGGAAAAACGTTTCATGCCACGGGCTGGAAGGTGGGGTATGCCGTAGCAGCACCACACCTTACCCAGGAAATACGCAAAGCACACCAGTTTATTACGTTTAGTGTAAACACACCTGTGCAACTGGCCCTTGCCGAATATCTTGCAGAACCACGCCACTATTTGGAGTTGAGTCAATTCTATCAGCGCAAGCGCGATTTTTTTCTAAGTCAGATTAAGGGTTCTGCACTGCAACCCTTGCCTTGCTATGGTAGCTATTTTCAATTGTGTTCGTATGCAGGTGTAAAATCGATTTCAGAAAAAGAAATGGCCGAATGGATGACAAAGGAACTGAAGCTGGCTCCCATTCCGGTATCAGCATTTTACCAACAGGGCGATAATCAGCAACTTCTGCGCTTCTGTTTTGCCAAGAGTGAAACCACATTGGAGAAGGCTGGCCAGATTCTAAGAAAACTTTAGCCGGTTTTTGTGAAATAAGGGTTCAGAATGTGGCTCCGGATTGCTTTCTTTGCAGTCCCTATGCAAGACTTAAAAATCACCATCATCCAGTCCGATCTCCATTGGGAAGATATCGGGGCCAACCTGGCCATGTTCGAGGAGAAAATCTGGCAGATTGGGGAGTCAACCGATGTGATTGTGTTGCCTGAAATGTTTACCACGGGCTTTACCATGCGTGCGCCCAAACTGGCCGAACACATGAACATGCGCACCACCAAATGGATGCGCCAGATGGCCGACCAAACTGGGGCATTGATTTTGGGAAGCTTTATTGCAAACGTACACGATCGGTTTTATAACCGGTTGTTGTGGATGGAACCGGGCGGAACTTTTAAAACGTACGATAAGCGCCATCTTTTTCGAATGGCCGAAGAAAACCAGGTTTTTGCGCAGGGCGAAAGTTTACTGATAGGCCATTGGAAGGGCTGGAGAATTTGCCCGCTAATTTGTTACGACTTGCGTTTTCCGGTGTGGAGCCGCAACCGGTGGAATGCCTCGTTACGCAAACCTTCGTACGATTTATTGGTGTATGTTGCCAACTGGCCTAAAGTGCGCGCCAACGCGTGGGAAACTTTACTGAAGGCACGCGCCATCGAAAACCTGAGCTATGCAGTGGGTGTAAACCGGGTGGGGTTGGATGGAAATGGTGTGGAATACAACGGCCTCTCTACATTTATTGGGCCTAAAGGCGATACCTTCTTTTCGGTGGAGGATGTTGAAACGGTAAAAACAATGTCGCTAAACGCACATGCCCTGCAGGCTTACCGCGATAAGTTTCCGGCCTTTATGGATGCCGATGATTTTAGCATTGAAGTAGAGGCGATGGAAGAACGCGATTATTTGTCGGGCTTGAGTTGAGCAAACGCCTGAATGGCCGGTTTAATCTTTTCCGGATCATTTTCCCTTACAAATCTTTCATTTAGCACCAGAAGCATCCGCTCCAGGCTTACATGGTTGCCTGCTAATACAACTTTATAAATTTTTTCTTCCTTGCGTAGCAGATGCTGAATAAGCTTGAGAGTAACTCCAAGCGGTTCATTTGGGTTTGCCCGAACCAGTACAAACACAGACTCTACCTGATCGCACAGGCGAATCACCAGGTCAGCAATTGAACCATCCGATTGATTATCCAACTCAGCACCAATCAGATCATCGGATAGACCAGAAGCAAAATTAACCAGCGGTTTTTCAAAGTCCGCTTTTTGCCAGGGTATCAATTCTAGTTGGAGGAAGAGTTTCATTCTTTTATTCTTTTTTCACGCAAAGACGCAAAGATCGCAAAAGGTTAGCAGGTTATGAGGTTAAGTAGAAATCATTTACGAACTTAACCCTTTGGCTGGGTATTAATAATAGTTTAAAAACTATTGAGATATGACGGAAAATGAGTTATCTAAAATTGTTGTAAATGCCTGCTTTCAAGTGCATCGCGAGCTTGGGCCAGGTCTATTTGAATCAGTTTATGAACAATGTCTTTATTTTGAACTTGTCCAGGCTGGATTGCACGTAGAAAGACAAAAAGAGCTTCCGGTTATTTATAAATCATTAAAGATGGAGTTTGGGTTCCGAACAGATCTCATCGTAAACCAAAAACTCATTGTTGAAATTAAGTCTCAGGAAGCAATCGCTCCGGTTCATCACAAACAATTGCTTACCTATCTTCGCTTATCAGGGTTGAAATTAGGATTGTTGGTAAATTTTAATGAGGCGTTGATAAAGGATGGAATACAACGCATTGTAAACAATCTTTGAACCTTCGATAGGAACATATTTTGCGATCTTAGCGCCTTTGCGTGCAACCTTCCAAGAGGCTGGCAATATATTTTGCGGGCTTAGCTTCTTTGCGTGCAACCTTGCCTTTGCGCGATCCCCCGATTATATGCATTTTTGCACCTCATTTTCAATACATGGCTACAAGTAAAAATAACCCGGGCGCTTGTTTCTGTTTTTTATAAAGATAACCTGGAGCCCATCATCCATTTTCTGGGTAAGCAAGGAGTAGAATTTGTCTCTACCGGGGGCACCCAGGAGTTTATCGAAAAACTGGGTTACCCGGTGGTGCCGGTTGAAAAGCTGACAAACTATCCATCTATTTTCGGGGGGCGAGTAAAAACATTGCATCCGGCTGTTTTTGGCGGCATCCTGTATCGAAGAGAAAACACGGGCGACCTTGCACAAGCTAAAGAATACAACATTGGCCCAATCGATTTGGTGATTGTGGATTTATATCCATTCGAAGAAACCGTAGCCAAGGGAGGACAGGAAGAAGATATAATCGAAAAAATTGACATTGGCGGAATCTCCCTGATTCGCGGGGCAGCCAAAAATTTTAACGATGTACTAATTGTTTCGGCACGCACACAATACAATGAACTGCTGGAGCTTCTTCAAGCTAAAAACGGAAGCACAGATTTGGAAGACCGGAAACGGTTTGCCGCAAAAGCATTTGATGTTACTTCGCATTACGACTCAGCCATTTTTAGTTACTTCAACCAGCAACAGCACATTCCGAGTTTTAAATCCAGCATACAACAAGGCAAAGTGTTGCGGTATGGAGAAAATCCGCATCAGCAAGGCGTGTTCTATGGTAAGTTAGATGAACTCTTTGATCAGGTAAATGGCAAAGAACTTTCGTACAACAACCTGGTAGATGTAGATGCAGCTGTTAACCTGGTAAAAGAGTTTGATGGCGAAACCGCCTTTGTAATCATTAAACATACCAACGCCTGCGGGGTGGCAACTGGTGCCAATGTAAAAGCGGCTTACCTCAAAGCGTTTCAGGCCGATACAATTTCTGCCTTTGGCGGAGTATTAGCTTCCAACAAAAAAATTGACCTGGCTGCGGCCGAAGAATTAAATAAACTCTTCTTCGAAATTTTGATAGCCCCCGATTATGAACCGGCCGCGCTGGATTTATTGAAAACAAAAAAGAACCGGATCATTCTAAAACAAAAGCAGGCCCTTACAGCCACCCGCCAGTATAAAAGTTTGCTGAATGGCGTAATAGAGCAAGACCTCGACCTGAAAACCGATTCGAAAGAAGATCTAAAACCCGTAACCAAGCGTATTGCAACTGCCTACGAGGTGGAGGCACTACTCTTTGCCAGCAAAATTTGTAAGCACACTAAGTCGAACACCATTATCCTTGCAGTAGATGGTCAGCTATTGGCCAGCGGTGTAGGGCAAACCAGCAGGGTAGATGCCTTGAAGCAAGCCATTGAAAAGGCAAAGGCCTTTGGCTTTAACCTGAAAGGGGCCGTAATGGCTTCCGATGCATTCTTCCCGTTTCCGGATTGTGTGGAGATTGCTCATGGCGAGGGGATCGAAGCAGTAATTCAGCCTGGTGGGTCAGTAAAAGATCAGGAATCGATCGACTTTTGTGATAAACATAACATGGCCATGGTGTTTACCGGAATCAGGCATTTTAAACATTGATGGCCCTGTAAGTTTTTCAATCGAATACACATAAAATTCACAGGATTATTTCTGTAATTTCGGGCTTCGTAACTTTTTAACCTTCGTAGCGAATGGGACTTTTTGATTTTTTCACTCAGGACATAGCCATTGACCTGGGTACTGCCAATACCCTGATTATTTATAAAGACAAAGTAGTGGTGGACGAGCCCTCTATTATCGCCCTGGATCGTACCAGTGGCAAAGTGTTGGCCATTGGGCGCGAGGCCATGCAAATGCACGAAAAAACCCACGATAACATCAAGACCATTCGGCCATTAAAAGAAGGGGTAATTGCCGACTTCCATGCTGCGGAAATGATGATTCGTGGTATGATCAAATTGATTGATTCGGGCCGCAGATTGTTTCCACCCTCTTTGCGGATGGTCATCTGCATTCCCTCGGCTATTACCGAAGTAGAAAAGCGGGCCGTACGCGATTCGGCCGAACATGCTAATGCAAAAGAGGTTTACATGATTCACGAACCCATTGCAGCTGCTATTGGTATAGGAATAGATATTGAACAGCCCGTGGGTAATATGATTGTTGATATTGGCGGAGGAACCACCGACATCGCAGTAATTGCCCTTTCGGGGATTGTGTGTGATCAATCCATTCGTATTGCTGGCGATACATTTAACCGCGACATACTGGATTATATGCGCAGGCAACATAACCTGCTGATTGGCGAGCGCTCTGCAGAACGGGTAAAAATTGAAGTAGGCTCAGCCCTTACCGAATTAGATGACGGACCGGAGGATTACGAAATCCGCGGCCGCGATTTAATGACCGGGATTCCCAAAACAATAAGAATATCCTACTCAGAAGTAGCCTTTGCATTGGATAAATCTATTTCCAAACTGGAAGAAGCCGTACTAAAAGCACTGGAGTTATCGCCCCCCGAACTATCGGCTGATATTTATGAACAAGGTATTTACCTTACCGGTGGAGGGGCCATGCTGCGTGGGTTGGATAAACGCCTGTCCTTAAAAACCAAATTGCCAATTCACGTAGCAGATGATCCCCTGCGGGCGGTGGTAAGGGGTACAGGTGCAGCACTCAAAAATCTTGATCATTACCGCAAAGTATTGATGACCTGATAGAATGGAACGGCTCTTAAATTTTATTTACGAGTACCGGGCTTTTTTCACTTTTCTGTTTCTTGAACTTCTGTGTGCCTGGTTGGTGGTAGAGAACAACCAATATCAAAGTACAAAGTATTTCAACTCATCTAATCAGGTAGCAGCCCGGTTGTTAGGTTTTTCGCAAGGGGTGCGGGAATATTTTTCTTTGCGGACTATCAACGAAGACCTGGCACGAGAAAATGCAGAACTGAGAAGAGATCTTGAACAAACCCGCATTCAGCTAACAGAAGCCACCACCGACACAGCCCGCATCAATCAATTTGATTTTGTGAGCGCAAAAGTGCTGGCCAATTCAACCCATCTTTATAAAAACTTCATCACCATCAATAAAGGCCAGGCCGATGGTCTGGCACCAGGCATGGCAGTAATTGGCGAGGCGGGAGCTGTGGGTAAAATAAAATCTGTTTCCAGCCACTACGCGGTATTAATTTCGTTACTCAATGTGGACGAACAGGTTTCGGGAATGATAAAACGAACCAACCATTTTGGTACGGTGCGCTGGGATGGCCTCAGCCAACGCTTTACCACCTTGCAGTTTATTCCGCGCCACGCAACACCTGCTGTTGGCGATACGGTTGTTACCTCAGGGTATAATGCGGTGTTTCCGGAAGGGGTTATGGTAGGAATTATTCGTGAGGCCAGCCTGAGACCAGAAGCTCCCTTCTGGGATATACGGGTAGAACTTGCACAGGATTTTGGCCGGTTGGCATTTGTCGAAGTAGTTAAAAGTAAGTTAAAGCACGAAAAAGATTCCTTGGAAGTATTAACAATAGGCGAACCAAAATGAGTCGTTCGGGTATTTTTCAATTTGTATTATTTATTGTGTACCTGCTGGTGCAAGTGCTGATACTGCGCAACCTGGTATTGTTTAATACTGCTTTTTGCTTCTTATACATTGCCTTTGTTTTGTTGCTGCCCATCGAAACCAACAACCTGATTTTAATGCTGGTTGGATTCCTGATGGGTTTCATGGTAGATATATTTTATGACAGCATGGGCCTGCATGCATTGGCAACTGTTTTGGTGGCTTACCTGCGCAACTATTGGTTGGGTACAATTACGCCACAAGGAGGCTATGAAAGTGGAGCCACGGCCACGTTGGCCGCCAACGGGGTGCAATGGTTTTTGGTATATGCGTTGCCACTGGTTTTTTTACATCATGTAGTTTTGTTTTTTGTGGAAGCTTCGGGCTTTACCATGTTTTGGTACACCATGCTTAAGATTGTAGCCAGCCTGCTGTTTACGATGTCGGTTATTGTCATGCTTCAGTTTTTAACACCTCAACGCAGACGCATATGAATGAGGGCAGGCGCGAAATAGTGCAGTTGGTATTTGCCCTGGTAGGGATAATCTTTATTATAAAATTATTTTTTGTACAAGTACTCGATAACCGCTATGCCGAACTGGCCGATGGCAATGCCATCCTTCGCGAAGTGGAGTATCCCTTTCGGGGATTAATCTACGATCGCAACAATAAGTTAATTGTGTATAATACGCCTGAGTTTGACATTCAGGTAATAATAAAGGAGGTAAAGAATTTTGATTCAGCCAGATTCTGCACAGTATTTGAATTATCGCGCGAGGAGTTGCGGGCCCGGTTCAAAGAAATGAAGGCGCGTAAAGAATACTCGCCCTTTAAACCCACGCTGTTCTTAAATCAACTTTCCAATATTGATTTTGCGCGCGTTCAGGATCATCTCGATGAGTTTCCCGGATTCTACATCCAGGCCCGCACTACCCGTGCCTACCAGTCGCCCACATTAGCCAATGCATTAGGTTATGTAAGCGAGATCAGTAAAGAAAACCTGGCACGCGATGCCTCCGGTATTTATAAGCAAGGCGATTATGTAGGGCAAAGTGGTATTGAATCATTCTATGAAGAGCAACTTCGTGGTAAGCGGGGGGTACGCTTCAAACTTCGCAATGTAAAAGGTATTGAAAAGGGTTCGTTTAAGAATGGCGAGTACGATACACTTTCTACACCGGGTGCCAATCTCTATACAGGTATTGATATTGACTTGCAGCAGTATGGCGAGTTCTTAATGAAGGGTAAAGCCGGATCGATTGTAGCGATCGAGCCGGCAAGTGGCGAAATTCTTTCGCTGGTGTCGGGCCCTTCCTACGATCCGGCCTTGCTTACCGGCAGAAATTATAGTTCCAACTTTAAGTTAATCAGCAACGATACACTAAAACCCCTGTTTAACCGCCCGTTGATGGCACAATACAGGCCAGGGTCTATTTTTAAAATAGCACAGGCGATGACAGCCCTGCAAGAGAAAGTGATTACACCCGACACACGCATCCGGTGCGATCGAACCATCATTAATTGCCATGGGGCCCACACAAACGAAGACTTACGTGGCGCGATTGCAAATTCTTGTAATCCATATTTTCATAACGTGCTCAGGCGCATGCTTAATAAAGGAATTGTGAACGATCCATTTGAAGATACACGCATTGGCCTGGAAGAATGGAATAAACACATAACAAGTTTTGGCTTTGGCAAGCGCCTGGGTATTGATTTGCCTAACGAGAAAGATGGATTGATACCAACACCCGCGTATTACGATCGTGCCTATCGCAATCGCCCCTGGAAATTTTCTAACATTTATTCGATTGCAATTGGAGAAGGAGAAAACCTGGTGGTGCCTATTCAAATGGCCAACTTTGCGGCTACCATTGCGAATCGCGGTTATTATTACACGCCCCATTTGGTAAAGGCGATTGGCGAAAATGGCAAACCATTGCCTCAATATTTGGAACGCCATTACACCACAATCGATTCGTCTTATTTTGTTATAGCCGTAGATGCGATGCAAAAAGTGGTGGAGGAAGGTACCGGCCAATACCGCGCGCGCCTGGCCGATGTAATGGTATGTGGTAAAACCGGCACTGTACAAAATGCTCCGCCTTTATTTGATCATTCGGTGTTTATTGCATTTGCCCCGCGCGATAATCCAAAGATTGCTATTTCGGTTTATGTGGAAGATGCCGGACAAGGAGCCAGAGCCGCAGCATCTATAGCCAGTTTAATGATTGAAAAGTATTTGTTTGGCGGAACAAAACGCCCGCACATCGAACAGTATGTGTTAAACAACAAGTTTGAATGAGCAGAGAGGCAGACATATCGGGTAAATTAGATTGGGTTTCGGTTTTACTTTACGCAGCAATGGTAGGGTTAGGCTGGCTAAACATTTTTGCTGCTGTGTATGACGAAACCGCCAATCAATCCATTTTTGATTTAAGTCTTAATTCAGGCCGGCAACTAATGTTTATCGCGGCCGCAGTCGTAATTATACTGGCAATTATCATTATCGATATGCGCTTTTATGAAGCATTTGCTTTTATATTTTATGCAATTATTCTGGTGATATTGGTAATGGTTCCTTTAATAGGGAAAGAAGTAGGAGGAAATAAATCGTGGATAGGGGTTGGATCTTTTGGGGTGCAGCCTTCGGAGTTTGCAAAGTTTATTACGGCATTGGCTGTAGCCAAGTTTATTGGCAGTGTAGGTTTTAGAATGGATAGCCTTCGCAACCAGGCTGTATTATTTGCTATGATCTTGTTTCCACTGGCACTTATTCTGCTGCAAAAAGATTTTGGTACAGCCATTGTATTCCTTTCTTTTTTGGTGGTCTTTTACCGCGAGGGCATGTCGCCTTTTATTCTGATAGTTGGCATTTCAATGGCTGCCCTGGCCATACTTACATTGATTGTAAAAAATCAATGGTATTTGCACGGTATTATTGGTGCAGTTGTCGTGGTGCTGATCTTTTTTGGAAAGCGCACGGTTAAGCGAATAACAACACTCATTTTTGGAGCACTGATCTTAATTCTCACCATCGAAAGTTTCGATTACGTGATCAATAATGTGTTGCCCGAACGCCACAAGAAGCGATTAGAAGCCTTGGTTAATCCGAATTTCGATCCGATGGGAATTAACTGGAATGTTACACAATCTAAAATTGCCATTGGTAGTGGCGGATTTTCCGGAAAAGGTTTTTTAAAAGGAACCCAAACCAAGTTTGATTTTGTACCCGAGCAAAGCACCGACTTTATTTTCTGTACCATTGGTGAAGAACATGGTTGGATAGGAACCCTGTTAGTAGTAGCGTTATTTGTTTTCTTTCTTCAACGCATCATTTTTATTGCCGAGCGCCAGAAAAACAGATTTGCACGGGCCTATGGCTATTCGGTAGCCAGTATATTTTTCTTTCACTTTGCAGTAAACATTGGCATGACCATCGGTCTGTTTCCGGTAATAGGAATTCCGTTACCCTTCTTTAGCTACGGAGGCTCAGCGTTGTGGAGTTTTACAGTACTGTTGTTTATTCTGCTTAAGTTAGATGCCCACCGCAGCCAGGTACTGCAGCGTATTTAAGAAAATCTGTTTTGCAAAATTTCTAAAAACTCTTCGTACTCTTCGCTTTCGCGATCCCAGTCCGGGTAAGCATCATCAATAAAACGCATGGCCTGAGCCAGGTTATCAAACCGATCTAACTTGTCAATGGCATCGGTAAAAATTTCAAAGTCGCCATGAAACAGAATTTTGGTAAACATAAATTTCTGGTTGATGGTGAGGGTTTCTTTGAGCTTGGTAATCTTTTGCTTTGCCAGGTTATCAGCCAAGGTGGTTTTGGTTTCGGGAACATACGGTGATTGCACATGAGAAGCAGCAGGCTTTTGCTCGATCGGTTTAACCTCAACGGTTGGTTTAGTTTCAGTAACAGGTTGAGTTACCTGCTTTTGCTCGTAAAACCGGCCAACATCTACTGGCACAATTTTACCGAATACTGCAAGATGGGGTTCTATTTCTTCCGGGGCAAAGTTTACTTCTTCCAGAATCTGATCCAGCAGGGCAAACGCTTCCTTGCCTTTCACTACTTCTGTGCCGCTTTGTTTCAATCGCGCCACCAGGGCTTCCAATGGAGCTTTGTTAATCTTAATGTATTTTACTCTGTCTTCCAGATCCTTCAGCAACAATGGTTCGCCTTTGCTATCCAAAAGTTCGGAATAAAAATCATACGGATTCAAAATCAGAAATAAGGACTGACTGACACTGTGTTTCAGCAAGGGTAAGAAATCGGCCTTGCCAATCGCAATGTGATTACTAAGTGTTACCTGAAACTGGTGAAGCACATCGGTTACCGCTTTGGCAGAATAATCAAAATACGGACTCTTCAGTTTTTCAATTTCTTTTTTCCATACTCTTAGCAGATCATGAATGATAAAAAAATTAACCTGTTTAACTTCGCAGAGTTGAACTATTTCGGAACCAGTTATGGTGGTTTTTTTGGAAAAGAAGCCTTCGGCTAATTGATTAGCAACCTGAATAGCAAATTGGTCAATTGCTTTTATACTGATTTTTTCATCCATGCCCCTGATAATTTTTGTATTGTTGTGCTAAGGCTTTTATAATGGTAAAGATAGTGATTGAAAACATGGCCCAAAAGGAAGTAACGGGGAAAGCCGGAAGTTCCGCCTTACGGCTGATGCACGAAAACTACATTGATTGGATGCACGCATGTGGTGGGAAAGGCCGTTGCACCACTTGTAAAATGATACTGATAAGCGGGGCCGATGCACTAAGCGCGCTCACCGAGGCAGAATCCCGGTATCGGTTAGCTGGCGAACTTGCCCATAATGAGCGCCTGGCCTGCCAGGCAAAAGTTTTGGGTAACTGTACCATACGCACACCCGAAGCATACAAATTGCCACATCAAACCTACTCAGGCTAACAGACCGTTGAACAGACCCTTCTAATCCCTAAATTGCCAATATGTTTATAGAACCTCAGTTAGGTCGGAATCTATCGGGAAAAAGTGGCTGGATTGAAGTAATCTGCGGATGTATGTTTTCCGGAAAACCGAAGAATTGATTCGCAGGCTTAACAGGGCGCTCATTGCACAACAAAAAGTTGAGATATTCAAGCCGGCCATCGATACACGATACCACCACCAAAAAATTGTTTCACATAGCGAACGCGAAATCCGATCTACACCCGTACAATTTGCATCGGATATTATTTTGCTTGCTGGCGAATGTGATGTAGTGGGTATTGATGAAGCCCAGTTTTTTGATGACTCCATACTGGAAGTTTGCAATGCATTAGCCAATAGCGGCAAGCGCGTAATTGTTGCCGGTTTGGATATGGATTATGAAGGCAAACCCTTTGGCCCCATGCCCAATCTGTTAGCTATAGCGGAGTACGTTACGAAAGTGCATGCCATTTGTGCGCAAACCGGAGAGTTGGCCTCGTTCTCATTCCGCCTGGCCGATAATGATGCCCGCGTATTGTTAGGTGAGAAAAATGCATACGAGGCTCGTAGCCGTCAGGCATTTTTTGGAGATAAGAAAAAGCGTACCTGAGTGCTGGCAAAAACCAAAGGCATCGTATTCAGGCTCACTCCGTATGGCGATACATCGGTAATTGTGAATATGTTTACCGATCAGTTCGGGTTGCAGAGTTACATCGTGAATGGGGTACGATCGCAAACAAAAAAAAGTAAAATTGCCTTATACCAGCCATTAACCTTACTCGATCTTGTGGTGTATCACAAAGAGAACGGTAACATTATGCGCATCAAAGAGGTAAAGTGTTACCACCCCTATCAAAGCTTATCGCAGCAGGTAAACAAATCAGCCATTGCGCTTTTCATAAACGAAATCCTGAACAAATCGGTAAAAGACCAAACACATACGGTGGAGTTGTATGAGTTCATTTCAAACTCCATGATGATTCTGGATAACCACCCCAAACCGGAAAACTTTCATTTGATTTTCCTTCTGGGGTTAAGCCGGCACCTTGGGTTTGCGCCCAATCAAACCAGCGAGGTTTTGGGAGTGCATTGGATGGATGAACAGGAAGAACGGTTGCTAGAGCAACTCTTAAGAATGGATTACCAGGATGAACTCACTTTATCTTATGCGCAACGACAAGCACTCTTAAGCAGTTTGATTCGATTTTACCAAACGCATATTGATGGTTTTGGCGATCTTAAATCGCTACCGGTATTGCAGGAAGTTTTACGATAATCAGGCAGCTTTTGCTACCACCGCTCCCCGTAAGTCGGGCTTGTGCCCTAACCACCGCAGTTGCCTTGCATGTGCGGCTATCGCCTGAAAAAAAGTTTCTTTGGATTTATAGGGCAGCCCAAATTCTTTGGCAGTTTGTTCTACAATTTTTGAAATCTTGCGGTAGTGTACATGGCAAATATTAGGGAACAGGTGATGCTCTACCTGGTAATTTAATCCACCTACATACCACGAAAACAATTTTTCTTTATGCCCGAAGTTGGTAGTGGTGTGCAATTGGTGAATCGCCCAGCTGTTTTCCAGGTTGCCATTTTCATCGGGCATGGGATATTCGGTGCCTTCCACTACGTGTGCAGGTTGAAAGATAATGGCTAGAATAAAACCTGCAATGTAGTGTTGCACCAGAAACCCAATCAGAACTTGGCCAAAACTTAGGTTTAATAGCCACATGGGTATGGCAAAAATGTAAGTAAAGTAAACAGCTTTAGTGGCAAGCATAAATGCCCATTCGCGCAGCGCAGTGGTTTTTTGTTTTTTGATCAATCCTTCGCGCTGATACTTTATAAGGCGAAAAAAATCTTTTGCAAACACCCATACCAGCGTCATTAAACCATAAAAAAACCAGGCATAGTAATGTTGGTACTTGTGAAGTGGCATCCATTTGGATTCGGGGGCCATTCGCAAAATGCCACGCGGACTGATGTCCTCATCTACATCATGCACATTGGTATAAGTATGGTGCAATACGTTGTGCTGTACTTTCCAGTTCATGGCATGTCCACCAATCAGGTTGAGTGTTAATCCCAATGCGTTATTAACCCAGGCTTTGTTGGAGTATGCCCCATGATTGGCATCGTGCATGATGGAGAGACCAATACCTGCTATGCCTAAACCCATTACAACGCAAAGCCCCAGCATTACCCAAACATTTGCAGTAACACCACTAATCAAAAGAATATACGGAACAAAGTACAGCGATAACATGAAGATGGTTTTTATAACCATTTCATTGTTTCCGGTACGTTCAATTTTGTTTGTTTTGAAGTAAGCGTTTACCCGTTGGTTAAGCGTAACAAAGAAGTCTTGTTGGCGGGTGGCAAATTTCAGGTTTAAATTCAGGCTCATTCGATGGGGATTAATGCCTTACACAATCATGTAAAGGCCGTGTCATAGCATTTCAATTTTTGAAAGGTACGCATTCGCCCAATGCCAACAGGCGTTAGCCGGGCTATTTCTTTCTATTAATTGGTAAACGGTTTGAAAATACCGGTTAAAACTCGGCAATAACGGTTTTCCCACCCCTGGTTACATCGCCTACTTTTACGGTAATGTGCGCATCAAGGGGCAGAAAGATATCAACCCGCGAGCCAAACTTGATAAACCCAAACTCATCGCCTTGTTCTATCGGCTGGCCTTCTTTTACATACCACTTTATTCTGCGGGCCAATGCACCGGCAATCTGGCGGAACAATACTTCAGAACCGTTTTTCATTTTTACGGCAATGGTGGTGCGTTCGTTCTCGGTGCTTGATTTAGGGTGCCATGCAACCAGGTACTTGCCCGGATGATACTTTGTGTAAGAAATAGTTCCCGCCACCGGCATACGATTTACGTGCACATTAATGGGCGACATGAATATTGAAATCTGCTTGCGTTTGGATTTGAGGTGTTCGGGCTCTTCGGTTTCTTCAATCACCACTACCTTACCATCGGCCGGAGCTAAAACCTGCTTTTCGTTTTTGATGATGTTAATAGATGGTATTCTGAAGAATTGCAACACCAGCACCAGCACCACAATGCTTACTACCAATAGCGTGGTTGAAAGAATGGAGTAAACGGTTGGTGAAAAGAAGGAAGAAACAGCCGCGAAAACAACATTAACGATTACAACAATAGCTGTTGTAGCCAATATCAGCCCGCGTCCTTCTTTATGTATAGTCATGCGTTAATTCAAGATTTAAAATTCAAAATTAGGCATTTTGAACCTCGTACGTTGAATTTTGAATCTTAAATCTAAATCTTGAATCTTAAATTTTGAATCTTGAATTTTGAATCTTGAATTAATAACCCCCTCGGTACTTATAGGTTTTAGCCACTTTGTCGATAGCTACCATATAAGCAGCAATACGCAACGATACTTTGTATTGGGTAGCTGTTTTGTACACAATATCAAACGCGTCTTTCATTATCCGGTCGCTTCTGCGATTTACGCGGTCGGCCGTCCACTTATAACCCAGGCGGTTTTGTACCCACTCAAAGTAAGACACGGTTACCCCTCCGGCATTGGCCAGAATATCGGGTACTACGCTAATTCCTTTTTCATAAATAACATTATCAGCTTTGGATGACGTGGGGCCATTGGCTCCTTCCACAATCAATTTGGCCTGAATTTTTTTAACGTTGCTGCTGGTAATAACATCTTCTGTTGCTGCGGGTACCAGTACATCTACCGGAAGGGTTAACAAATCGGCTCCCGGAATCTTTTGCACTTCGGCATACCCTTCCAAAGAGCCTTTGTTTTTATCGCGGTAAGCTATTGCGGCATCAATATCAATTCCGTTCTCATTGTAATACGCACCTGAAAGATCGCTTATAGCTACTATTTTCAACCCGCGTTCGGCCAACAGGCGCGCAGCCCACGAGCCCACATTTCCAAAACCCTGCACGGCACATGTTGCTTTGTATGGGTTGATTTTTAGTTTCTCCATCGCGGCAAGCGTAGAAACCATTACCCCGCGGCCGGTAGCTTCTGTTCTGCCCAGCGAGCCGCCCATTACAATTGGCTTGCCGGTAACAACTGCGGGAACGGTCATGCCTTTGTTGCGTGAGTATTGGTCCATCAACCAGGCCATTTCGCGCGGGCCGGTACCCATATCGGGGGCTGGTATATCCTGATCAGGCCCGAATACATCCATCATAGCTTGGGTGTATGCGCGCATGAGTCGCTCAATCTCACCGGCACTCATTTCGCGTGGGTTGCAGGTAACGCCACCTTTACCACCACCATACGGAATATCTACTACGGCACACTTCCACGTCATCCACGCAGCAAGCGCCTTTACTTCGTCTAAGTTTACATGCGGATCGAACCGGATACCACCTTTGGATGGCCCCAAAATGGTAGAGTGAATTACCCGGTACCCTTCAAATACTTTTATGCTGCCATCATCCATAGTAATGGGTAGCGTAACAATTACCTGCTTGGCGGGCGATTTCAATACGTTGTACACTTCGTCTTCCAGGCCCAGAATCTGAGAGGCGGTGTGGAAGCGCGACATCATGGCTTCAAATGGATTCTCTTTGTCTAACAGGGGAGCGGGTTCAATGTATGCCATAAGGATTTTTTGAAAATTTAATTAAGGTCTTAAAAAACGCCCATTCGGGGCTGTTAAATCGGTTGCAAAGATATAGAAATTCGGTATTCCGAACGGAATAAGCAGGATGGATTTGTTAAAAGTCCATGAATCTGGCAGGCTTGATTTTCAAGATTTTAGCAATTACAAGGAGCACACAGTCGGTTGGGTTGATCTTTCTGGTTTTAATGCGTGCGATTTTAGATATTTCATTTGAAACCAAAATAAATCTACCAAAAGGCTTCGTTGATAAGGTTAGAATGGGTAATCGAACAACTCAATAGCAATCTTAAAAACTCCGTCTGAACCAAATCTCAAAAAGCGGGTCTATAAATTCTGGTTGTGGGCCAGAAAAATCCATGATGTCTTTTTGTTCCAGTGCAGTTTTGATTCTCTTTATGTTGCCTTGGGTACCGAGTTCATAATTTGTCAACGTTTCCAGGGTGGTGAAACTTTTGACCCCGTCTTTAAAAGCTCGCATAAAATTTAATTGAGTTGCCGTTAGGTTCTCCACATCGCGCTGAAAACCAAATGCATTGTCGTTGAGGAGTGCATCAAGGCTTTTGTCAAGTACCTCGCGCGAAGTCTCATTCTCTGTAAGTATCCAAACCCGTTGTGCAAGTTGCTGCACATAAAATGGATGCAGGCTAACGGAGTTACATAGTGCTTCTGCTAACTCTAAAGAAATTTTTTTACCATTTTTTTGAATTGTGCGGGAATAAATTTTAACCAATGCGAAATCTCGATTTTGGGTAGATACATCAAATCGCCAAACCTATAGAAGGGCATGGATTGATGTGTGAATACATGCGTGAGAAAATGTTTTTTACTTCCGTACAGGCAATAACTGGCATGCTGATGTTTTTGCCATACCGATCGCATTTGTTTTTGTATTCCTGTCGGATCTGCGAAATGACCAATGTTTTGAAATTCGTCTATGCAGATAACAACCTTTAACTTCTTTTTTTTGGCGATAACTTCGGGCAAATCATAAATTTCTAAAGGATTAATTTTTTTATCGGCCCAGCTCAATTCTAATTCTACCTCTGCACCGGGTTGGTTGCCAAAAGCAATTTTGGGTACCGCACTCCCAATAAACTTTCGAACGTTCTCGCCCCACTCTTCCCATTTTGTTGACGTGGCCTTTATAACCTCGCGTGCAAACAAAGACAGAAATTGTTGCTCGCTGCGTACCGAGAATAAATCGATTGTAACAACCCGCAAATTTGAGTTAGTACGAAGTTGTTTCACAACCCTGGAAACCAATGAAGATTTACCCCACCTGCGCGGAGAAATGATGAGGGTATTTACACCAGACTGAAAATTTCTACTTAGTCTATTTGCCTCTTCCTGCCGGTTGATAAAATTTTCGCCATCCGCTAAATGCCCAAATTGGAAAGGAATCGCCATAAACAATCCTGTATTATACACAAAAGTATAATTTTGTGTTATACAAAATTGTATTATACCATTGTGTTTTTTTTAATACTCGTTAGATCACAGATCAAAAAATCTCCAAAAACACAACAATAAAAGGTGCTGAAATTAACAAGCCATCAAACCTGTCCAGAAAGTCAGGTTTTTCAACCTGGCTTCCCATTTTCTTTTCTTTATTCTATTGGGATGGAAGACCTGACAGCAATGTAAAATTAGTTTCACTATTATTGTAGTCTATAAAAATCCCAATATGCTTAAAAAACAAAGTCTTTTGCTGTGGCTCTTGCTTGTTGCAGTAACCAGCTTCAGCCAGGCCCGAAAAATTGAATTTACCGAATACGATTTGCCCAACGGGTTGCACGTTATTCTGCACCAGGATAACACCACACCTATTGTAGCGGTATCGGTATTGTATCACGTGGGTTCAAAAAATGAAGATCCCAACCGCACCGGCTTCGCGCACTTTTTCGAACACCTGTTGTTTGAAGGTACTGAAAACATTAAACGGGGCGAGTTTGATAAATATCTTCAGAATGCAGGCGCTACCAACAATGCCAACACGTCTAACGACCGCACCTTTTATTACGAAGTGTTGCCTTCTAACCAATTAGAGCTTGGCTTATGGATGGAATCGGAACGCATGTTGCACGCCAAAATTGAAACCATAGGCGTGGAAACCCAGCGCGAAGTAGTGAAAGAAGAAAAGCGGCAACGCATCGATAACCAACCCTACATGTCGTTTCAGGCCGAGATGTTTAAACGCGCCTACAAAGAACACCCCTATCAATGGACACCCATCGGGTCGCTCGATCACTTAAATGCAGCCTCCTTAGATGAGTTTATCGCTTTCTACAAAACATTCTATGTTCCCGAAAACGCAACGCTCTCCATTGCTGGTGATATTGATGTTGCGCAGACTAAAACCTTAATCGCAAAATATTTTCAGGATATTCCTCGCGGCAAGAAACCCGTACCACGCCCTACTGTGGTAGAACCCCAACAAAAAGCAGAAGTGCGCGATGTTATTTTTGATAACATTCAATTGCCGGCCGTGTTCCAGGCGTATCACATCCCGGCCCAGGGCACTCCCGATTCTTATGCATTGGATATGCTCAGTACCTTATTAAGTGGCGGCCAAAGTTCACGCATGTATAAAGCACTGGTCGATGATCAGAAAAAGGCATTGCAGGTGGCATCATTCCCGTTCTCGATGGAAGACCCCGGACTTTATATTACACTGGGTCTTGTAAACATGGGTGTTGATGTAGCTGATCTTGAGAAAGGCATGGATGCAGAAATAGCCAAAGTTCAGAATGAATTGATTTCTGAAAAGGAGTTTCAGAAAATACGCAACCAGGTAGAAAGCAATTTTGTGCAGCAGAATTCATCGGCCGTGGGTATTGCCGAGCAGTTGGCCAACTATCATGTCTATTATAAAGATGCTAACCTGATTAATACCGAGTTGGAGCGCTACATGAAAGTTACCCGCGAAGATTTACAACGGGTGGCAAAAAAATACCTGGTAAAAGAAAACCGCGTGGTACTTCATTACTTGCCTAAATCTGCGCAAAGCAAACCGGACAATACGGAAATCAAAAAAGACAACTAATTATGAAGAAGTATATAGTATTCATTTGCTTACTGGCAACAGTTGCCGCAACAGCACAGGTTGATAGAACCAAGGCACCCAAGCCGGGTCCTGCCCGCGAAATCAAAATCGGAGCGTATCAAACCTTCACACTCAAAAACGGGCTGCAGGTTTTTGTGGTAGAAAATCACAAGCTACCCCGCATTCAGTTTTCTTTGCAATTAAAAAATAATCCGATTTATCAAGGCGATAAAGAGGGCTATGTGGAAATGGCCGGCACCTTAATGGGCACCGGTACCAAAACCAGAAACAAAGCCCAGTTAGATGAAGAGATTGATTTTATCGGTGCAAACCTCAGCACCAGTTCCGATGGAATTTTTGCATCCAGCTTAAGCAGGCACGCTACCAAGTTGTTGGATCTAATGACCGATGTGCTGTATAACCCTACATTTTCTCCCGAAGAAATGGAGAAGTTAAAAACACAAACACTTTCGGGGTTGGCCGCCAGCAAAGATAGCCCGGGTAGTATTGCCAGCACGGTGCGCAGGGCGCTTGTGTTTGGAAAGCAGCATCCGTATGGATTATCCACTTCAGAAAAGTCAGTTGGCTCCATTACGTTAGAGGATTGCAAGAATTACTACAACACGTACTTCAAACCGAACAACGCTTACCTTGCCATAGTGGGCGATATTGATTTTAAAACAGCCAAATCGCTGGTAGAAAAATATTTTTCGAAATGGGCACCGGGTGAGGTAAAAAACCCAACCTATACTCAACCAAAAGAGCCAGCCAAAACATACGTGGCATTGGTTGATCGCTCTGCTTCCGTACAGTCGGTAATAAATATTAGTTATCCTGTTGAACTAAAGCCGGGAACTCCCGATGTTATTAAGGCCCGGGTTACCAATCAAATTTTAGGTGGTGGTTTTTCAGCGCGCTTAATGCAGAACCTGCGCGAAAAACACGGCTTTACGTATGGAGCAAGTTCACAATTAAGTGCCGACCAACTGGTTGGTAACTTCAATGCCTCGGCCAGCGTGCGCAACGAAGTAACGGATAGTGCCGTGTTTGAATTCTTTTCGGAACTGAAACGCATTGTAAACGAACCGGTAACCGAACAAGAACTGATTGCAGCCAAAGCTGAAATTGCAGGCGCATTTGGCCGCTCGCTCGAAAATCCTTCCACTATTGCGGGCTTCGCGCTTAATACCGCGCGCTACAATCTCCCTAAAGACTACTATAATAACTATGTAAAAGCCATTGATGCAGTAACATTGGCCGATGTGCAGGCTACTGCAAAAAAATACATTCGTCCAGATAATGCGCATATCATAGTGGTAGGCAAAGGTGCCGATGTGGCTGATAAACTGAAAAAATTTGGCGAAGTAAAGTACTTCGATATTTATGGTGATAACTATGTGCCAACCAAAGCCTCAACCTTACCAGCAGATTTAACTGCAGAGAAGGTAATAGCAAATTATTTAAAAGCTTTGGGCGGTGAGGCTAAGATTAAAGAATTGAAAGGACTAAAAACAACCATGAAAGCCTCCATTCAGGGAACTGAAATTACAATGGTATCAACCAAAAAAGCTCCTGGTAAAATGGTGCTGGAGGTACAAATGATGGGCAGTGTAATGTCTAGACAAGTGGCCGATGGAACAGACTTCTCACTTACAGCGCAGGGACAAAAAATTCCGATTGATGCAGCTATGAAAGAAGAAGGTTTGTTTGAATCGTTGCTGATACCCGAAGCACAACTTGCTAACGCTAAAGTAAAGACAACGCTTAAGGCTATTGAAAATGTGGATGGAAAAGAAGCTTATGTGGTGGAGTATCAATTTGCCTCAGGCGGAAAATCAAATCATTACTTTGATAAAGAGACCGGGCTTAAACTTCAATCTGTTAAAGAAGTAAAAACCCCACAAGGCACAAATGCAGTCCCAACGAAATTCGATAATTATAAAGAGGTTAATGGAATCAAGTTTCCACACACCACCTCTGTTTCAATGGGCCCCATGAACCTAAAATTTGAAGTTTCTTCGGTAGAAGTTAATCCTTCTATCGATGATGCAATTTTTAAGATACAATAAGCTGTAAGAAATGAATAAGAAAAGGCCGGCCTTAACCGGCCTTTTTAATTGAAAATGAGTCAGTTTGGTGCAAAATTAGGGGGCACATCTTGTATAATCCGATTATCCTGAGCATTTTTGCAGCCCTTTTAAGAAAAATTATCAACAAGAGATATGAAACGTACATTTCAACCTTCGCGCAAGAAAAGAAAGAACAAGCACGGTTTCCGCGAACGCATGGCTACCGCTAATGGCCGCAGGGTATTGGCTTCGCGCAGAGCAAAAGGCCGCAAAAAACTTACTGTTTCTGACGAAGGAACATCAAAGTCCCGCTAATATCTTTTAGTAGCAGCCTAAGAGAGACCTAAGTAACTTAGGTGAGATGAAAAATTCCGAGCAAGCGCCACCCCACTTGATTCGGATCGGTCAAGATTAGGGTGATAGTTGTACAAACTAGTAAAAAGTGAAAAATTCAGAGCGAGAGTTATCCCTCTCCTTTGGAGAGGGGCCAGGAGTGAGATTCAAAAAAAACGAGCGCCTTTCAAAAGAAAAATGGATTCAGGAACTCTTTGAAAAGGGTTCCTCTTTTTATTTATCTCCATTTAAGATTATTTACTTAAAACACCCCGATTCAACTCTTCCAAATCAGATTTTAATATCTGTACCAAGCCGGCAGTTTAAAAAAGCAGTCGACCGGAATTTGATCAAACGCAGAATTCGCGAGGCTTACCGTACACAAAAATCAAACCTTACCCAACCCTTGATTTTTGCAAATTGTTTACACCGCCAAAGAGATTTTGCCCTTTAGCGAGGTGAAAACGAAAATTCTTATAGCACTCACAAAACTTAGTACCTTATCCACTCCACCCCCCTCTTCTGTGGAAAGGGGCCAGGGGTGAGGAGCATTTATCTAAAAAATTGAGAACTTTATAACGTTGATTGAGTGCCCTTACTAAAGCGACAGTACAAAAAACAGAAGGAATGAAGCGATTGAAATTAATACCTGTAATAATAGCATTGGCAATGTTGGCATGGGCCTTTACCGGGTTTAGCGAAAAGTATTTCGACATTGCTAAAAGCCTTGATATTTACACAACTCTTTTTAAAGAAGTAAACGCCTATTATGTAGATGAGGTAAATCCGAAAAAACTGGTCGAAACCAGTATTAACGGAATGCTGGATCAACTCGACCCCTACACAGACTACATTCCGGAAGAAGACCTGGAAGCTTTCAGTATTCAAACGACAGGGCAGTATGCCGGTGTGGGTGCACTTATTGGTATTGTCAACAAAAAAATTGTAATCACAAATCCATATGTTGGGTTTCCGGCACAGCGTAGCGGCCTGCGTGTTGGCGATGAAATTATTTCTGTGAATGGGCAGAATGTACAGGGTAAACAAACCAGTGATGTAAGTGCTTTGCTAAAAGGCAAACCGAATACCGAAGTAGTAGTCGAGATAAAGCGACCAGGTGAAAAAAATCCAATCAGTTTTAAACTTACCCGCGAGAAAATAAAAAATTTCCAACATCACTTACTTTGAACTTGTTGATAACCAGACAGGCTATATCAAATTAGATGAATTTACACCGGGTGCTGCCAAAGAAGTAGAAGCAGCTGTTAATGACCTGAAAAAACGAGGCGCAAAAAAATGATTCTGGACCTGCGCGATAATCTGGGCGGCTCCCTGTACGAAGCAGTCAACATCGTTAACCTGTTCATTCCAAAAGGAAAAGAGGTAGTTTCAACAAAAGGCAAAGTTGCAGAGTGGAACAAAACGTATTCTACGCTAAATAATCCAATAGATACCGAAATCCCCTTAGCCATACTTACTAGTGGCAGTAGCGCATCCGCCAGCGAAATTGTTGCTGGCTCGCTGCAAGATTATGATCGGGCGGTACTTGTGGGGCAAAAGACTTTTGGTAAAGGATTAGTGCAAACCACAAGGCAGTTGGCCTATAATGCACAACTCAAGGTAACTACGGCCAAGTATTATATTCCAAGTGGTCGGTGTATTCAGGCAATGGATTATGAACATCGCAAAAGCGATGGAACGGTTTCAAAATTTCCCGATTCACTAAAGCGCGAATTTAAAACCAAAGGTGGTAGAAAGGTTTATGATGGTGCCGGCCTTGATCCCGATGTGGCAATTGAACCGGCCACATTTACTTCGGCTGTTATCGAGTTGGTGAATTCGGGCCTGGTATTTGAGTATGCCAGCAAATACTGTAGCGAACATCCCAATCCATCATCCATGAAAAACTTCAGACTCACTGATCAGGAGTACCAGAAGTTTGTTGGCTGGGTATCAGAACAAAAATTTACGTACGCATCGGAGTTGGATCAGAAAGCAGATGAGTTAATAGCATCTGCTAAACGCGAAAAATATTTTGATGACCTTCAACAACAATTTGCTGAACTAAAAGCAAAGGTAGAACAGAACAAAAAGACTGCACTAGACCGGAATAAGCCTGAACTTATGCACATTCTCGAGCAGGAAATAGCGTTTCACTATCAGCTATCAAAAGGTCAGGTAGAAGTAATGCACGGTCGTGATCAGGAACTCATTCAAGCCAGCAAGGTATTGAATGATGAAGCAACCTATCGAAAAATTCTTTCCAAAGAATGACACGCCTACTAAGCCTGGAAACATCTACCTCCATCTGTTCAGCAGCTATTCATCAGGATGGTAAGTTATTGGCTTGGCGCGAAATTCGCGAGCCTCGTTCAACTGCATCACAACTGGCTGTTATTGTAGATGCAATTATGAAGGAGTCAGCCACAGAGCCTGCCATGCTGAGTGGAATAGTGGTAACTTCTGGCCCTGGTTCCTATACAGGATTGCGAATAGGAGTAGCTACCGCAAAAGGAATTTGCGTTGCATTAAACATTCCACTCATCGCAATAAGCACACTGGATCTGCTGGCAATTCAGGGAAAAACAATGATAGCAGATACCAACGCCTTACTTTGCCCGATGTTAGATGCACGCAGAATGGAAGTGTATTGTAAGGTTGTTGATTTTAATCTGAATGAAATAGAAGCCACACAGGCAAAAATTATAGACGTAAACAGTTTTAGTAATTATCTGGAAAACACACCAGTGTATTTTATGGGTGAGGGCGCCACCAAATGCCGGACGATTTTTACGCACCCAAATGCAAAGTTTCTGGATGAAGTAACCCCTGACTCAGTACAACTGGGTGAAATTGGTTTTCAAAAATGGCTTCAGCATAATTTTGAAGATATAGTAACCTTTGAACCTTATTACCTGAAAGATTTTTTGATCCGCAAACCAACTACGGTATAATTATGTTGTGCATCAGATGGAAAACGAAATTGTAAATAGGGTTAGTAATAGCCAACTCATAACGCTCGACCTGGAAGAATTTTATACCCCGGGTGAGCGCGTTCTCTTTGATATGAAAGAACTGCTGTTTCAGGAATTGATCTTACGCGAAACAGATTTTCGGAACTTTGTTAAAACGCACGATTGGTCTAAGTATCAAAACAAATTGGTTGCAATTACATGCTCGGCCGATGCCATTGTTCCAACATGGGCCTATATGATCCTGGCATCATCCCTCCAGCCCTTTGCCGCAGCGGTTGTCTATGGCTCATTGCAGGATTTGGAAACGCATCTTTTTGAGCAGAAACTCAATAAGATTGATTGGCAGAGATTTGAAAAGGCCAAAGTTGTTGTAAAGGGTTGTAGCAAAGTCAATGTGCCCGTGTCCGTTTATGTGTTGGCAATAAACAAGCTTCGCCCGGTAGCTCAAAGTATCATGTATGGCGAACCGTGCAGCACGGTACCTGTTTTTAAGAAAAAAACTACCTGATTCAAATTCTGATTATCAACCAGTTAGCCTAAGAGGTACTAAAAAGCCCATTTTTTGTAAAAAATCTTTGATTCAGCTATTGCAGAAACCCAACCAACACCTACCTTTGCACTCCCTTTTGAACAGAAAAAGGCGATTGGTTAAAAAAATTTGAAGCTTTTTTTGAACCACTTCTGTCAGATTGAATACTTCAGTTTTATGCTGGGTGCACAATTGACAAACGTTCTTTGAATAGATTTAATTGATAGCGGACCCGGATAATACCGATGGAGGTATTATTCGAGTTGATTCTTTAGAGCCTGATAACAGGGATGTTATTAGGAGGACGAAAAATTAATGAGGACCGAGGATTAAATGACATAGGGTGATAGAGTGGAACTGCTGCGAGGCAGGAGCTTAAATCACCTGAGGCGTTAAAGACTTTAAGCTTAACAGTTTTATAAGTTTTAACGCTTTAAAAGACAATACTATGGAGAGTTTGATCCTGGCTCAGGATGAACGCTAGCGGCAGGCCTAATACATGCAAGACGAACGGTAACTTTTGTAGCAATATGAGAGCTAGAGTGTCGTAAGGGTGCGTAACACGTATGCAATCTGCCCTCAACAGGAGGATAGCTCCCCGAAAGGGGAATTAACACTCCGTAATATTATGAGGTGGCATCATTTTATAATAAACTGAGGTGGTTGAGGATGAGCATGCGCATGATTAG
>LNFR01000079.1 GCA_001567185.1 Bacteroidetes bacterium OLB12 | reverse complement strand
TTAATGAAAAACCTGATTTAATTTTTTTCACCGGAGATCTCGTTAACAACGAAAGCAGCGAAGTAAAGGAGTACATCCAGGTGTTTGATAAACTCCGTGCTCCGCTGGGGGTGTATTCGGTTACTGGCAACCACGATTATGGCGATTATAAAAGCTGGGCTACAAAAGAAGCCAAACAACAGAACTTTAAAGATTTAATAGAGGCACACCGCCTGTTGGGTTTTGATTTGCTGATGAATGAAAACCGGATCATTGAACAAAGCGGTGAGAAACTGGCGATTATCGGAATTGAAAACTGGGGTGCGGGCCGGTTTTCTAAGTACGGAAAATTAGAACAGGCACATGCCGGCACCGATGCGGCTACTGTAAAATTATTATTAAGTCACGACCCCAGCCATTGGGATGCAGAAGTAAGACCTGACTATAAAGATATTGATATTGCTTTTGCAGGTCATACCCATGGATTTCAATTTGGCGTGGAGTGGGGCGATTTTAAATGGAGTCCCTCGCAATACGCATACAAGCAGTGGGCAGGTTTATATACCGAAGGCAAACAGCATTTGTATGTAAACCGCGGCTTTGGCTACCTTGGTTACCCGGGTAGGGTGGGTATGCCTCCGGAAATTACATTAATGGAATTGAAGCGCGCATAACGCGACACACGCATGAATACCTCCTATACACCCATTACGTACGATTGCCGGGATTTACTGCAAGAAGCGGTTGCACAGGGCCGGTCTGGCAAGATTTTTTTCTTCAATTCAGATAATCAACTTGATTCGGTGGAGGGCCGGATTGAACAGGTACTTGAAAATAAAGAAGGCATGTTTGTGTGTATGATACCCACCGCCTCCATTCGGGTTGACAGAATTATTACACTCTACGGAAAACCGTTTGCTGCGTATGATGAATATGACGCCTATGCAAACGCTTGTCTCGATTGCAAAGGAGGTTACGAGATTGAATAGGTCATATTCAATCGTATTGGAACTACGGATGCCGGGAGCCGGTAGGATGTTATTTAAACTCGTTTATGTAAGGCCTCCTGCCTACGCTTTTCATCAATAGAAAATTTTCCTGCACCAAAAACCATAAACGTTACCAGTCCAATCAACACCAGTATGGAGATTTCCAGTTCCATATGATTTCCAACCGACAAAAATCCTTTTGGGAAATTAACGAGCAATACAGCACCTATCAAGATAGGAAGTTGTACAGCACACATGATGCGGGTAAGTAAACCAAAGGCGATCAACGGGCCGCAAAGCACGTGCGCAAACACAACGTAGTGCGCAATGGATACAGCCAGAAAACTCATATTCATCCCATTGAGTGTGAGTTTAAGATTTTCAAGGTCTCCCAGAAAACTGAAACCCTTGTAGGTGATGAATATACCCAGTGCAATTCGGAAAATGTCGAGGAAGCCGGGGCGATGTGCATTACCCCAATCTTCAATTTTAGTGATGACACTCATAATTTACGGGGGTTAAGTGTCAACAAAGTTTAAGAAAAAAAATCCGGAAAGGCAACGGATTATTGCTCGCGGATCATGCGCATGGTGAAAAAGCCAAGAATAACCACAATGGTACCAAGGGCAGCCCACATCCACAGTTTGTTTTTAAACCAGGCGTTTGATTCAAGCTCGGTATTTTGCAGCGGTTTAAGTTCGCTGCTCAATTGCAGTTCGGGCAAGACTTCGGGTATTTCTTTTGCAAAATGTTCAATGTCATATCGTGGATGAAATACGTTGGTGGCACCATACTTAAGTGTATAAGCACCGGGCTGAAGGTTTGTGATTAAGATTACCTGAGGCGACCAGCCAATAACTTTTTTAAGTTGAACAGGAGGATTATCCTGGTTGTAAATAGTGATACGAACTTTACTTACAACTTGTGGGGTAAATTGCAATGTATCATTCTGAAAGGAGCTGATAACTCCACTATATAAGGATTGGTATTGGTAGTGCATTCCTTTTTCTGAAGCAATGCTATCCGATAGCCAGTCGATTTGAATGTTGCGATAAAATTGTTGTGTAGTTGCAGGTTCAATGTTTAATCTTGAAAGGAGAACCGGTTGTGCAAAGGTGAGGTAAAATTCGCTTTGCTTGTTTGCTGTTTTATGGGTGAGTGTGGGAGCAGCTTCGGTAAATGTGCCTTTTGTAATTTTGGTTTGATAGAATTTTACCTGGCTGAGTGTTAGGGAAGCACCCCTGGCAATGGTGAACCGAAGATAGCTAAAGTCGGTATTTGGAAAATAGATATGATTGTATTGGTAATTCACCGGGGGATTAGCAATAGAAATGATTCGGCTGTTGTGAAGGTTAAACCACTCTTGCTGGTTATTGCTACCTTCAACGATTACCTCCGAATCATAATTTTGTTCCATAAACTCAAGCGTGGCGGAGTTAACCGGTTCTGTACGGTTTAATTTTACTGTAAAATATAAGGCAGTACCTTTCCGTGCCAGGTTAAGGGGTTTAAGGGAAATAGAAGATCGGGCAACCTGATCTTCAGCAATTTTAAGTAAGTACGGTATTTCGGTTGTATCGTTGTTTGAAAAAATCCGGAGATCAGAAAAACCGGAGTTTAGTTTTGGAAAAATGTTCTCGGGCAAGGTGAGTTGATACCAGCCTGCCTGTTTTACTTCCTCGATTTTTCGCTCGTACGTGAATTGAGCAAAACTGGTTGTGGCTGTTAGTAAAAACAGCATCAAAGATTTAATTTTTAGACTCATTTGTGTTTTCCTGGTTCTTCTTTCGCTTATTATATATGAAGGAGGCTATCAGTAACAACACACCTAAGATCATCAATACAATCGTTTTTCCGATTGTACTCATTCCGGTTAGATCATACAGAAACAACTTAGCCAAGGTAATTCCGAAAAGCCCGATACCTGCCATGCGCAGGAAGGGAAAGTCTTTGAACAGCCCCCATATAATAAGGTAAAGCGCATAAGTACCCCACAAAATACTAAGTGCAAGGCGCGATCCGTCAAGTACTTGTGCAAGGGTAAGCCAGGTTAATAACTCTGAGCTGAGTATGGTGAGCAAAGTAAAATGAAAGAACAACCGCTCCAACTTAAAGAGCGAAGGTTTGTTTTCATTTTTAACAACACGATATATTATAAACAGCGTTGCGTCTATAAAAATATAGGTAATGTAGCGTACACCAATATTCCAGAACCCATGTATAAAATAAGCATCTTCCGACAGGTAGGCGTTGCGCAATGCCTGTAGTTCCACAAGCCCGCCCGTAAGGTAAATGATTACGATCAATGCACCGGCACCGGCCGCAATATTATTCAGTATTGTATTTCTGATTATTCTTTGATTAACAAACCAGAGTGTAACCACAAACAGACTGCAATAATTAATCAGCCATACTGTTTTAAACGAAAGCCAATCGTAGTTGTATTGGTTTATTTCTTCAGATTTAATGGCGGTTAGGTAATACTGCTGGTTGAAATACAGACTTACCTCCCTCATAATTGTAATGAATAGAACGAAGAGGAATCCGGCCGGGAGCGCGTAACGCATAATCGGAACAACCCGATTCAGCCATTTGTTCGCTGTATTGTGTTCGGTTTTGGTGGATATCTTGTGCGTAACCCCAAACATGAAGGTAACAATCAATCCCGTAAGGAAGAATACATTGATGAAAGGCCAAAAGGCAATCTCGGGCGCATCGTAGTAGTAGTAACCATCGTACAGTAAATCCAGCTCACTCCAATCGTGCAATAAACTAACCAGTGCTAACCCTATTAATGGGTAGGCTAAAATTTCATATACGGGAAACCCTTTGTTACGGCCAATCCAAAATAATAGTACTGCTTCCAACGCCCAGATGGCTGTAACCCAGTTACCCTCTAACTGCACCGGTACGGCAAGCGTAAGAAAAGTTAGTACCATACCGGCAATAAAATAAAAGATATCCCTGGCTTGCCGAAGTTTATAATACAAGATAAGACATACAGCAAAATGAATAACCGCATTGAATACAGTAAACAGGCCCAGGAAATATTCTCCTTCCGGGTGATCAGTTATAGAACCGTAACCAATGCCGTAGAAGATGAAACTATTACTTAAGATCATGGTAATGTCCCCAATTCCCAGGTTTATCGTACTTATAAATCGGGAGACAACAAAAGCAAAATAAAACTGAATAAAATAGATTAGAGAAAACAGGAGGCTTATCCACAAATGTTTTTCGGGCCGATAGTCTGTTACTAACCACGCAAGTACAATTAACCAGGTAATTACAAATGCAAACCGGAATAGCCCACGCCAATCTTGTTTAAATGCGATAACTAAAATGCCGGTATTAATGATAGCTACATACGTAAACAAGACAACTACCCGGCCGGAGCCATCACTAAGTAAAAACGGAACGGCATACGCACCAACCAAACCAATAACAGCGAGGGCCTGCTGTTTGTATTGAAGTGCTGCAAACACAGTAAACGAAGTAAACACCACCATGAGCCCAAAGGCTGCCACCTGTGGTATGAATTGATAAAAGTCGTAGGCAGCATAGGTAATAAAATACAAACTCGCTATACCACCACTCAAAAGCACTGCACTAAAAGCGGTATAATTTTTTTTAAGCCGGATAGCAATTACCAGCAGAACCGCACCGGCTATATATCCCAATATAATCCGCGTAAGCGGGTTGAGCATTTGATGATCGATGGCATACTTTACACCAAAGCTGATACCGATAACCAACACGGCAATACCGATCTTATTCAACAGGTTAGTGCCTATGAAATCCTCCCAAGCGGTTTTTTCTTTTGCCTTAGCCGGCTTGGTTGTGGGTGCAACAGGTGCGATAGGTTTAACCGTATTTACAACGGGTTTAACCGGCTCAATCGGTTCAACCGGTTTTTCTTCGGGTTGCTGCTTTGTTTGATAAACCTGAAGTTGCTTGCGAAGCGCTTTAATGTCAAAGGCAAGTTGTTGTTGCCGCATTTCGGCCGCCTGAAGTTTTTGAAGGAGTTCGTCAAGTTTTTGCTGGTCAGACATAACAAATTGGTATCGGTTGCTAAATTATGTAAAAGCAACGGAAGTTTGAGAAGTTAGAAAATGTTGGCCTGACAAATATTTAATTTACGTGTGGATTGCTCCGTATTTTACCATAAGAAACAGAGTAGAGTTAGCCTCAAAGATTCGGTTGCATATACTGCGATGGAGTCTTGCCCGTAACCTTTTTGAACTGCCGGTTAAAGTGCGATAAATTCTGAAACCCCGAGTCGAAACATATCGCTTGTATGTTTTTGTTTCCTTCAATTAGCATTTTACAGGCATTGCTAATACGAACTTCATTTAAAAAATTGGTGTAGGTTTTTCGGGTGCTCACTTTAAAATATCGGCAAAATGCTTCTACCGATAAATTGGCTACCGAGGCTATCTCGCTTATCATTATTTTTCGGTGGCATTGTGTGAATGTAAACTGGAGTACTTCGTTCATTCTTTTATCTTCTTTGGCAGGTGTACCTAGCAGCACAGGGGCAACGGAAAGCCGGCTCAGGCTTTTAGTCTGGGCAAGCAACTGAAGCACTTGAAGGAAAAGAATCAGTTTAGTTGCTTTTTGAGCTGGAATAATTTGTTGGATAAGGGCTGTTATTTCTGAACGTGTTTTGCCCTCAACCCGAATAGTTGCTACACGTGAAAAAAATTGCCGGATTTCATTTAACTCGTCCAGTTGCCAAAAACTTCACCGGCATACGCCCAGTCAAAATAAATAGCAATCGACTTTACTTTCTTTTTTGGGTTGGCGATAATAATTCTCATCGCATCGAAACACATGAGGTTGCCCGCTGCCAATGATGTACACCTCGCCCGGGGTAAACCGCCCTACGTAATCTCCGGCTATCAACGTGCCCTCGCCTTGTTCAATCAACATGATTTGTGTTTCAGCATGTTGGTGCAGCCGATCATAAAAATAGGGTAAATGATCTACCTGAAGGCGAAACGCTTCCTGGCGTATTTTTGGAACCTGAAAGGGAACAACTTTCATGTCGGTTCAATTTTTGACTTTAATTTTGAAAGAAGAAACCCAATATTAGTCAAAATAGTATCAGAATCCGTTATCAACGATGAAATTCCTAAAAGCCTGATCCTTTACTTTTGAGGAAAAATTTGAATAACTATGACTGTTTCTTGGAATGGAATTTACTCGGCACTAACTACCAAGTTTACAACCGATGACAAACTTGATTTTGCATTGTTCGAAAAAAACCTGATGGCACAACTGGATGCCGGAGTAGAAGGTGTGATTCTTGGTGGCACCCTGGGTGAGGCCAGCGTGTTGAGCAATTCTGAAAAATTTGATCTTGTAAAATTTACTGCAGACAAGGTTGCCGGCAAAGTTCCGGTGGTGTTGAACATTGCAGAGGGCAGCACACGCGAAGCAATAAAACAAGCAGCCGATGCAGAGAAATCGGGGGCAACGGCTCTAATGATGTTGCCGCCCATGCGCTACAAATCCGATCATCGGGAAACCGTTACCTTTTTTAAAACCGTTGCAAATACAACGAAGTTGCCGATAATGATTTACAACAACCCGATTGACTATAAAGTAGAAGTTACGCTGGATATGTTTGCCGAGTTGGCTGAAGTGGATAACATTCAGGCTGTAAAGGAGTCGACCCGTGATGTGAGTAACGTAACGCGCATGATCAATCGCTTTGGCGATCGGTTTAAGATTCTCTGCGGAGTGGATACAATCACGATGGAAGAATTGATGTTGGGAGCAACAGGCGTTGTGGCCGGATTGGTTTGTGCCTTCCCGAAGGAAACAGTGGCCATGTATAAATTAACCAAAGCCGGTAAGATTGACGAAGCGCTTAAAATCTACCGCTGGTTTTTACCCATGCTTGAGTTGGACATTCGCCCAAAACTGGTTCAATACATTAAGCTGGCTGAACAGGAAGTGGGGCTGGGCTCTGAAATTGTGCGCGCACCCCGGTTAACATTGGTAGGTGAGGAGCGCGAGCAGGTTTTGAAAATTATTCGCGATGGTATAAAGAACAGACCTAAACTATAAATTGTTGTAGGTTTACCAGCTACCAGAAACGAGTGGCGCTTAACTAAAAAATTCAGTTGTTATGGAAGTTGTTAAAGATGCATTGAACAAGGCACAAGTTGCCTTTCTGTCTTACAAGAATTTTTCCGGAAAGAAGAAAGCCACCTTTCTGCGCGCAATTGCAGAAGAAATTGAAGCATTGGGGACCGAACTGGTAACCACGGCCATGCGCGAAACCAATTTACCGGAAGCGCGCATCATCAATGAGCGCGGTCGCACCACAGGCCATTGCCGGATGTTTGCCGATTTAGTGGAAGAAGGTTCATGGGTAGATGCGCGGGTGGATACCGCTATACCCGATCGCATGCCGGCACCCAAACCAGATATACGAAAAATGTTGGTGCCGCTTGGCCCGGTAGTAGTTTTTGGTGCAGCCAATTTTCCGTTGGCGTATTCAACAGCCGGAGGTGATACTGCGTCAGCCTTAGCTGCGGGTTGCCCGGTACTTGTTAAAGCACACCCGGCTCATTGTGATACATCCAGGTTAGTTGCTGCTGCAATAGAAAAGGCAGCGATTAAAACAGGAATGCCGCAAGGTGTATTTCAACATCTGGATGCCGAAGGTTTTGAAATCGGGCAAGCGTTGGTAAAACACCCGCTTACCAAAGCCGTGGGCTTTACAGGTTCGTTGGCCGGAGGCAAAGCATTATTCGATCTGGCCAACCAACGGCCGGAACCAATTCCGGTATTTGCCGAAATGAGCAGCATCAACCCGGTAATCTTGTTGCCCGATACGCTTGCGCGCGATGCGGCAAAGACTGCCGCCAATTTAGCCGCATCCATTACCCTGGGGGTGGGTCAGTTTTGTACCAACCCCGGTTTGATTATTGCCATTGAAAACGAAGCGTTGAATTCATTTATCAAGACGTTAGCTTCCGAAATTCAAAAAGCGTTGCCGGGCACGATGTTGCATCAGGGTATTGCAGATAATTATTCCAGGCGATTAACCCAAACCCTTGTGCAAAAAGGAGTGAAAACAGAAGGGCAAGCTGCGAATGGAACTCATTCCCAGGGTACTCCGTTGGTAGCTTCTGTTTCAGCCGAAGTATTCATTCAAAACCCTGCCTTGTCGGAAGAAGTGTTTGGTCCGTTTTCATTGATCGTACGATGTAAGAATATTGAAGAGCTGATGAAGGTAGTGAGTCGTGGGCACGGTCAGCTAACAGCTACCCTAATGGGTGACGAAGGGGAAATCAGCAAACACAAGGCATTGATAAATGTATTGATTGAAAAAGCCGGACGCCTGATAATAAACGGAGTGCCTACCGGGGTAGAGGTTTGTCCATCGCAGATGCATGGCGGTCCGTTTCCATCCACCACCGATTCGCGCTTTAGCGCAGTAGGTATTGATGCGATAAAACGATTTGCCCGACCGGTTGCTTTTCAGAATTTTCCCGAATCGTTATTGCCTGATGAATTAAAAACAGATAATCCATTGGGGATTTGGAGATTGTTTAATGGAGAATTCAGGAAATAGTTTCTGGTTACTGGTCTCTTGTTACTGGCCCCGGGTAACCAGAAGCCAGTAACGAGCAGCCAGTAACATTTGTATAAGAAATTGTTTTTAAATATGGCAGTGAATCAAGTTAATACATTCAAATGCATAGACGCACACACCTGTGGTAATCCGGTTCGTGTAGTGGCCGAAGGTGGACCGCCATTGATCGGAAAGAACATGAGTGAAAAACGACAACACTTTCTGCGCGAATACGATTGGATTCGAAAAGGGTTGATGTTTGAACCGCGGGGTCATGATATGATGAGTGGCAGTATTTTATATCCGCCATCCGATCCGGCCAACGATGTAGGCGTATTGTTTATTGAAACAAGCGGTTGCCTGCCTATGTGTGGCCATGGCACCATTGGTACGGTTACCATTGCTATTGAAGAAGGTTTGGTAAAACCCAAAACTCCGGGGGTGTTGCATCTTGAAGTGCCGGCCGGATTGGTGCGAATCGAATACAAACAAGAGGGCACGAAGGTAAAGTCTGTTAAAATCCGAAATGTAAAAGCGTATCTCGCTGCCGAAAATCTATCCGTAGATTGCCCGGATCTGGGTGAACTTACGCTCGATGTTTCTTACGGTGGAAATTTTTATGCCATTGTAGATGTGCAGAAAAATTTTCCGGGGTTGGAACACTTTACGGCCGATCAATTGATTAGCTGGAGCCGGACCTTGCGAAATAACATTAATGCGAAGTACACCTTTGTGCATCCGGATAATCCAACCATCAACGGCTGCAGTCATATTTTATGGACAGGCAAAGTGATTGACCCCACCTCAACGGCCCGCAACGCAGTTTCTATGGCGATAAGGCCATTGATCGCTCGCCCTGTGGCACGGGCACTTCCGCGCGACTGGCCCAATGGTATGCAAAAGGAAAACTGAAGAAGGGCCAGGAGTTTATTCACGAAAGTATTATCGGATCAAAGTTTATAGGACGCATTGAAGAAGAAACGGAATTGCATGGTAAGCCGGCCATCATCCCCAGCGTAGAAGGTTGGGCAAAGATTTATGGACACAACACCATTACCATCGATCCACAAGACGATCCGTATGCGTATGGGTTTCAGGTAATTTGATTCAAGACTCAAAAATTTGATATTCAAAATTGGTATCAATGAATCTTGAATGATGAATTTTAAATTTTGAACATGAAAGTTGCCATAATAGGAGGCGGTATTATCGGATTAACTTCAGCGTATTACCTGAATAAAGCTGGCTACGATGTAACGGTACTTGACAAAGGCGATTTATCGGATGGCTGTTCGCATGGCAATGCGGGCATGATTGTGCCCAGTCATATTATTCCATTGGCTGCACCGGGAATGATTGCCAAAGGCATTCGCTGGATGTTTAATTCAACCAGTCCGTTTTATGTTCGGCCCCGGGTAAACTTCGATTTGCTGAAATGGGGTTGGACGTTTTATCGGCATGCTAATAAAATGCATGTAGCGAAATCGATACCCGCATTAAAAGAATTAAGTCTGTACAGTAAAGCTTGTTATCAGCAATTAGTAAAAGATTTGCCTTTTGATTTTGGTTATGCCGAACGTGGATTGCTGATGCTTTATCAGACACCGGAAACCGAACACGAAGAGGCTGAAACTGCGGCTATCGGCAAACGATCATGGAGTAAAAGCACAGATCCTTCAGCAGAAGAAGTGCAAAGCCTGGAACCGGATGTGCGCGTGACTGTGCGCGGAGGAATTTATTTCCCCGGTGATGCCCACCTCACGCCACAACAATTCATGCAACAGTTAATTCCTTATTTGAAGAAACGCGGAGTCTCGTTTGTTACCAACTCGGCAGTAAATGATTTTTCGATGCAGGGAGGGAAGATAGCTTCAGTAATTACTGATCAGAGTGAACAAACGTTTGACGAAATAATTTTAGCAACCGGCTCCTGGTCGGGCAGTGTGGCTGCAAAGCTTGGCATTACAGTACCGATGCAGGCCGGAAAAGGGTATAGCTTTTTGGTGAACGATGTTGAAAAAAACATCCGCATCCCTTCCATTTTTTTGGAAGCACGGGTGGCAGTAACACCCATGGGTAAAAACATCCGGTTTGGCGGTACAATGGAAATAACTGGTGTGGATCACCGCATCAGTATAAATCGTGTAAAGGGAATTGTGGACGCAATCCCGAAATATTATCCTGATCTAAAAGTAGCGATGCCGGAAGTAAAAAATATCTGGCACGGATTAAGACCTTGCTCTCCGGATGGGTTACCCTACATCGGCCGGTCGAAGAAAATCCAAAACTTAACTTTTGCTACCGGGCATGCCATGATGGGCCTTAGCCTGGGCCCCGGAACAGGAAAACTTGTTGCCGATCTTGTAACGGGAAATAGTCCGGAAGTGCAACACCTCATGTTCGATCCTGAACGTTTTGATTAAGTTCTTTCACCATCATTTGTGGGAAATACCAATTAATTCAGGATTTTTAAGTGATTTTAGAAATCCAATAAAAACGTTAACCGGTTTGCAGCCATCTGCGTTTAAGTAAGATGTTTTATTTGTAGTCTAAATCTACTGCCATGTTTAAGAACAACTTGAAAATTGCCCTTCGCAGTCTGCTCAAGCAAAGAGTCTATTCGTTCATTAACCTGTTGGGTCTTGCCGTGGGAGTGGCTAGTTGCTTATTGATTTTGCTTTTTGTGCAAAATGAATTTTCGTACGATAAATTTTTTCAGGATCACGAGCGCATCTACCGGATGGTGCTGGAAAGAAAGTATCCCGGGCATTCCACATTTTATACCGTTGTACCCCATTCTTTTGAAGGGATTATGAAGCGCGATTTTCCGGAAGTGGATGAATCGGTAACAATTTTTAATCTTGACAACTTAACCTTTTCATACAAAAACGAACGCGATGAGCTTATCCAGTTTGATGAAAGTACCGTACTGGCTAGCGATACTAACTTTTTGCGCGTGTTCAGCTTTCCACTCTTGAAAGGAAACCGAGCTACGGCCCTGAATCTAACCAACGAGATTTTGCTTACGGAGTCAACTGCGAAGCGATATTTTGGAGAAGATGAGCCGATGGGTAAAATGCTCACGTTTGCCAATCAGGAATATAAAGTGGTGGGCATATTGGCCGATGTGCCTCCCAATTCGCACTTCATGTTTAACATGATCATGTCGTCATCTTCTTTTCCGTTCTTTAAAAACGAAAACTTTACCACGTTTTCCGCCTATGCATACTTTAAACTAAAACCAGGAACTGATTATCTGGCAACCGAAGCAAAAATTCCGGAAACGGTGAATACCTATGCGGCCGCTGAGATTGAAAAGAATCTGGGTAAATCCTGGGCTGATTATACCCGGGAAGGAAACGGATACCGATATTTTTTTCAACCGCTCACTTCCATTCATCTTGATACCGTAAATCTGGAAAGACAAATGAAGCCGGCCGGAAACAAAACCACGGTCTATATTCTCATTTCTGTTGCTGTGCTGATCTTAATTATTGCCTGCATTAACTTTATGAATCTTTCCACGGCACGGTCTGCCGAACGGGCCAAAGAAGTTGGTGTGCGCAAAGTGATGGGCTCGTTCAAACAACAACTGATAAATCAGTTTCTTACCGAATCGTTTGTGTTAAGTGCCCTGGGTGTTGGACTGGCGGTAGGAATAATTTATTTCATATTGCCCTTTTTCAATATGCTGACAGATAAAAATTTAGCGCTGGCACTTACCCCCGCAACTATTCTGGGCTTGTTGGCGCTAATTGTTTTTGTTGGCTTACTGGCAGGAAGTTATCCTTCTATGGTGCTTTCGTCTTTTAATCCGGTGGTGGTATTGAAAGGAAAGTTTACGGGGAGTGCTCGTGGAAAGTGGATTCGCAACGGGCTGGTGATTTTCCAGTTTTGGATTTCAATTATTCTTATGATCAGCACGTTGGTCATTCAACAGCAAATGAAATTCATGTCAGAGAAGTCGTTGGGTTTTGACCGCGACCAGGTATTGGTAGTGGAGCGAGGCTTAAACCTGACACCCCAGGCTGGTAAAAACGTTGTTGGAAGAACTGAAACGCTTGCCACAGGTGTCCGGAGCGGCAGGATCGTTAGCGATTCCCGGAAGGGAGAATGATTTTTTTGGAGCCCGGTTTCAACCGGAAGGATCGTCTGAAATACTAACCACCAAAACAATGATTGTAGCCGATAATCTGGCTGAAGTAATGGGCTTTGAGTTGATAGAGGGTCGTTGGTTTTCGGAAGATACAAACGATTCCCTCAATATTATTCTTAACGAATCGGCCGTAAAAGCCATGGGGATTCAAAACCCGATAGGGCGTAAACTTATGGATGTACGGGCAGATGCGGATGGGAATAATGTGGTTGTGCCGTTTGTTATAATTGGTGTGGTGCGCGATTTTAACTTTATTTCGTTACGCGATGCAGTTACGCCACTAACCCTTCAAAGCAATCAAATCTTTAACGGTGCCAATAAATATTTTGTTACCCGTATAAAGGCCGGCCAGATACCCGGTGCCATTAAGTCTATTGAAGCCAAGTGGAAAGAATTAAACCCGGAAGAAATTTTTAAGTTTTCCTTTTTGGATGAGGACCTCGACACCCAATATAAAGGAGAACAACAATCGGGCAGGATGTTTGCCGTGTTTGCAGGCCTTGCCATTTTTGTATCGTGTATTGGATTGTTTGCCTTATCTGCTTACATCACGAGTTTACGAACTAAAGAAATTGGTGTAAGAAAAGTGCTGGGCTCTTCCGTAACAGATGTAGTGCTGTTGCTGTCAAAAGACTTTACAAAAATGATTTTCATTGCCTTCATACTGGCGGTGCCGGTAGCCTGGTATGCCATGGAAACGTGGTGGCTGCAAAACTTTGCCTACCGCATCAACATCAGCGTGTGGATGATTTTAGTGAGCGGAGGTGCTGCGTTACTTATTGCATGGGTAACGGTAAGTTATCAATCCATTAAAGCTGCGGTACAAAATCCAATTGGTGCATTGCGGAGTGAGTAAGGCGATGGTGTTCAGGTAAGGAGCAACTTTTCGATCGCTAAAACTTAGAAAATACTATCTTGAGGCAATGAAACTCAACTTTGTTTTCCTTGCCTTCTTGTTATTGATGGCCTGCTCCACACCAAAGCCACCATCAGGTATTGACGTGTTGCATTCGCTACCTTCCATTTCCGGAAAACCCCAATACCTGCAATCGCCTTTTGTTACTGCGGGCGACCGTGTATATATGGTCGGCCATCAGGATGGTTCGTTTCCGGATTTAGGCTGGCATGTAACCGGAGAAATGGGAGGAATCTGGAATCATCCCATAAAACTAATGGATGGATTTAGCGCTGCACTTACCGCAAAAAAGTCCGGCAACATGTACTGCCTGGACAAGGCTGCTAACTTTATAAACTATCCGGTTGGCAACAAACATCACTTTAGATGGGAAGAGGAGAAAATTGAAGTGCAACGCTTTCAGTTTGTACCCGATGGCAGGGAAGGAATGATTGTGGAATACGCAATTTCAAATAATAGTAACGTAACAAAACAATTAGATTTTTCCTTTACGGGTTTGGTTGACTTGCGCCCCACCTGGTTGGGCGAACGCACCAACATGGTTGATGCAGCAGATGAAATTTCGTTCGATGAAAAACTTGCGGTTGCCATCGCAAAGGATAAAAACAATCCGTGGTATGTCTTGTTTGGAGCATCGTTAAATACCAGTGCGTTCACTACAGATACTTTTTGCAAAACGGAACGGAAGGGGTTGGGTATTGATGGAACGTTAACGTACGAACTTACCATTCAACCCGGAGCAATGGAAGTAATTCAGTTTTTCATTGCTGGTTCATATCAATCGGAAGCTGCGGCCCGCGAAACATTTTCATTTTTAAAAAGCAGGCACCCCATAGAATTGGATAAAAAGATTGCCCATTATAACCAGGTTAAGGAAACAGCCAACCTAATTATTCCCGATAAGGATTTGGCCCGGATGTACGAATGGCTCAAATACAATAGCGAGTGGTTAGTGCGCACGGTACCCGAACAAGGTAGTGCCATCTCTGCAGGTTTGCCCGATTACCCGTGGTGGTTTGGAGCAGATATGACTTATACTGTACAGGGATTATTGGCTACCGGCAATCACAACCTGGTAAAGCAATCCATCGAATTGTTAAGTAAGATTTCGCAGCAGACTAATTCAGATGGCCGTATCATTCATGAGGTTTCAACCAACGGGGCAGTTTACAATCCTGGAAACGTAAATGAAACAGCGCAGTACATTACCATGCTAAAAGTGTATGCCGACTGGACGGGCGATAAGGAACTGATTGAGAAACTGTTTCCTGCTGTAATGCAAGGCATTGCCTGGTTAACCGAAACGATGGATGAAGACGGAAACGGGTATCCTAACGGAAGCGGCATGATGGAGATTCACGGTCTTGATACCGAGATGATTGATGTAGTAGCTTATACCCAACAGGCGTTGGCTCACGCAGCATGTATGGCACGTTGGGTAGGCGAGGCACAACTGGCTGCCCGTTATCAACAACAGGCCGATGTTCTGAAAGAAAAGATAAATTCAGAATGGTGGAATGAGCAGGAGCAATCGTTTGGCGATTTCAGAAGTACCGTTGCCGAGGCAAAGCCCATTGTAGCAGCCGCGTTGGTCCGGGCCGATACGTTGGGTAAACCCTGGGCGGTAAAAGAGCTGAAAGAAACAGCACGCAAGTTGAATTCGTACGCTGCCGGTAAGCAATTCCCATTTGTGGTGTATCATAATTGGGTGGTGAACACACCGATGGAGACAGGCGTGGCGGATACGATGAAAGCGATGGCTGCTTTGCGCACCGCTACGAAGTATGAAAATCCATTTGGTAGTTATGTTACGGGTATCGATCGCAGCGATGAGCCGGATAGTGTCGTGTTAAAATCCCGGAAGAAAACATTTTCTTATACCGGGGCAGTAATGACGTTGCCAACCGGTGTGCTGGCGGTGGCCGCAGCGAATTACGGCAAACCCAACGAAGCCCTGGGTTACATTAAAAAATTAGAACAATCCTTTAGCTATGCATTGCCGGGCTCAATGTATGAGGTTTCCCCAGATTTTGGAATGGTGGTGCAGGCGTGGAATATTTACGGTGTAGCAGTACCGATTATAAAATCTTTTTTTGGGATTAAACCAAACGCCATGGAGAAGCAAATTATTATTGCTCCGAAGTTACCCGATGGATGGAATGATGTGGCTATGGAGAAGGTGAAGGTGGGCGACAATCAAATTGATCTGAAAATCATACGAGGAGCTGATTATATTGAATACAGGATTCAACAATCCAAAACCGATTGGAAATTGATGGTAGATGTAGCGGGTGCCAGAAAAATTTCTGTTAATCAAAAAGAAGTAGAGCTAATCAATCCTCTTACGCTGAATGGGATTGATCAGGTAGTAAGGATTTATTATTGAAGCCGGGTTTCAAACTGGCTTTATAAAAAGCAGTCGGGTCGTAAGACCCGACTGCAATATGAAATCAATAATCAGTTTTTAGATCTCACTCCAACGCTTTAACACCCGGCAACACTTTTCCTTCAAAGTATTCCAGCAACGCCCCACCACCGGTGGATACATAGCTTACTTTTTCTTCGAAGCCAAACTGTGCTACAGCCGCAGCTGAGTCGCCACCACCAATAAGAGAGAAGGCGCCTTTACCTGTTGCGCGCACTACGGCCTCGGCAATGGCTTTGGTGCCGGTTTCAAATTTTTGCATTTCAAACACGCCCATCGGGCCATTCCACAAAATGGTTTTAGAGTCTTCTACTACTTTGCTAAAAACTGCAATGGCTTGTGGTCCGATATCAAGGCCCATCCAGCCGTCTGGTATGGCATTGTTATTGGCGGTTTGTGTGTTGGCATTGGCATCAAACTTATCAGCTACCACCGAGTCGATGGGCAAATGTAATTCCACACCTTTTGCTTTTGCTTTTTGAATCAGTTCTTTGGCCAGGTCTAATTTATCAGACTCAACCAACGAATTACCAATCGTACCACCCAAAGCTTTGAAGAAAGTATATGCCATACCGCCTCCAATAATCAGGTGGTTTACTTTGTCTAATAGTTTTTCAATAATTAAAATCTTGTCAGAGATTTTTGCGCCACCCATAATAGCGGTAAACGGTTTGGCTGCATTCTCCAAAACTTTCTTGGCGTTGTTCAGCTCGGCCGTCATTACAAAACCAGCACACTTCGTTTGAAAAAACTGTGCAACAATGGTTGTAGAGGCATGGGCGCGGTGCGCGGTACCAAAGGCATCGTTCACGTAGATGTCGCCATGTTTTGAAAGTTTTTCAGCAAACGCTACATCACCTTTTTCTTCCTGCTTATAAAAGCGAAGGTTTTCTAAGAGCAATACTTCGCCTGGCTTTAAAGCGGCAGAAAGTTTATAGGCCTCATCACCAATGCAGTCGCCCGCAAATTTTACGGGTACACCTAATAATGATTCCGTAGCTTTCAGGGTATGCTTCAAAGAATATTTTTCTTCCGGGCCTTCTTTTGGCCGGCCCAGGTGGCTCATCAATACTAAACTGCCTCCATCGGCCAGAATTTTTTTAAGGGTGGGGATGGTGGCCCGAATCCGGTTATCATCGGTTACCTCAAACGATTTATCTAATGGCACATTTAAAATCTACACGGATAAGAGCACGCTTTCCTTTGAAGTTAATATCGGTAACAGTTTTCATAACAGGTGGATTGAAGTAAATTTTAAGGAGCACAAGGTAAGAAAAAAGCCTGCATGTGTACACGCACCAAGAAATTGCAAAGGTTTGCAGACAAGGAATTTTTTGCCTTTCCCTTTCATAGGGTTCGTCAGGAAGGGTTAACCCTCATTGGTGACACAAGTTGCAGAGTCTTGTTTTCAATTTAGTTGCACGATGCCGCATGCAGTTAATCGCCAAAGCTTATACCTAACCCTTTGGCCGATTGAACGAGGTAAGAATCTTTACTTAAGAAATTGTATTCAGCAGTAGCTTCTTCCAGGCTTACTGAAGTTATGTTGTTGTTTTTAAAGGCAACCATTCGCCCAAATTCTTTATGCAGGGCCAGTTCAAAAGCCTTTACGCCAAACAAGGAGGCCAACACCCGATCGAACGCGGTAGGCGTACCTCCGCGTTGCACATGCCCCAATACCGTTTCCCGAATCTCCGCTTTGCAACCTGCATCTTTCAATTGTTTGGAGAGTTGATACGCCACACCACCCAACCGAACATGCTCCGATCCCTTTTCGCCAGCGGAGGCCGTAATAGAACCTGCCTTTGGTTTTGCTCCTTCGGCAATTACAATGTTTACAAACCCGCGACCGTTTTTATAACGTGCGTTAATTTTCTTTACCAGTTTGTTGATGTCGTACGGTATTTCGGGAATCAGGCAAATTTCAGCACCCCCGGCAATGGCGGTGTGTAAGGCAATCCAGCCGGCATCGCGGCCCATCACTTCCATAATCATTACGCGGTGGTGACTTTCGGCTGTGGTTACTAATTTATCGAAACTATCGGTAGCAATCTGCACCGCAGTTTGAAATCCAAACGTAATATCGGTAGCCGATAAGTCATTGTCGATAGTCTTGGGTACACCAATCATCGGCAACCCTTTATCAAAGAGTGTTTTTGAGATTTTCTGGGAACCATCACCCCCAATGTTAATGATTGCATCGAACTTGAGTGCTTTCAATTTTTTCACCAATTCATCCGAGCGATCGAAAAATTTGGTTGTGCCATCGGGTTGAACCACCGGAAATTTAATGGGGTTGGCTTTGTTGGTGGTCTTTAGAATAGTACCCCCTTTAACATGAATACCCGCTGTTTTTTTACCAGTGAGTTTGATGATTTCCTGTGGTTCATTCAACACTCCGTTAAATGCTTCAATACTGCCATATACTTCCCAGGGCTCGCCCTGCAAGCTTTTCTTTACGGGCGCGTTTG
>LNFR01000078.1 GCA_001567185.1 Bacteroidetes bacterium OLB12 | reverse complement strand
CAGGAAGTTACAAAGCTCCCCGAAAAAGACAAGGATTACATTTTTGTAACCCTGGATGCTCTGATAAGAGATTTTAAAAATAAACACGCTTACGCTAAATCAACTTAAGGTTTAAGCTCGCTGTTTGGTGTTGTTCACCAACAAGGTGTAAGGGATAACATTTCTTGTATCTCTTTATCTCCTCGTATTTCAAAGTCGAGCTTCCCTGCAAATATTTTTCCCTTATCTATAATTATTCTTGGACTATTGGAACTATCAGTTATTATGATATTGTTATCTATATAGATGTCTTTAAACATTTTATCAAACAGAACTTCATCAGGTTCTGTCCTTATAACTACTCCTTTAACCAATTGTTTTTTAGTCGATACTTGGTTTATGGTTGCTATCAGTTGAAAATAATTTGTAGTAAACTCACAAGTCAAAATAACCTCTAAATCTTCCTCTGCAAAACGTTTCTTCTTATGTAACCATTCATTTTTACACCCTCCTTTTTTAAATTCCCCCAATCAAATTTAAAAGCGTGTCCAATGGAATTGGCTTAAATTCGGAAGCCTTTTTAAAACCCTGTTCCAACAATTCTAAATAATAACTGCAATCCTCTGTTCCTTTTATTTGCTCATAACGCTTTTGGTCAAATGGCAAATAGGTTTCAAGTACATTTATTGCTGTTATTTTAGTTTCTACTGAACCATTATCAGGTAGTAACGAAATAGAAATCATATTGAATGTTCCGTTAGTATCAAATTTATATTTCCTGATTGCTTTTGAAAAATAATTACTAATAAAACGGGTATGTAACTGAAATTGATAACGTAATTTATTGTCCGTCTTAATATAAGTATCGTAATCTAATCCTAATGCGATATATCTTAATGTCATAATTTAAGGTCTTTTGTGATAATTAGGATTTAATGTACTTCTATTCTTATTAGCATTAGCTTTTTCAGCGTCCAATGCTTTTTTGTCTTGCACCCTGTCCTGCTGGTATTTTTTCAACAACACGAGAGTCATATTTTCCCGCTCCCTCTGCCTTATTCATTTTATTTACTTGGCTGGTAGCACGATAAGACTTATCTGCTTTGGATACTTTTCCGCCACTAATCCCTGTTTTAACAACATTATCTGTTCCTGTTTCAAAGATTTCGTAAACGTGTTGGGCTTTTGTACTTGCTTTTGAATTACCATTAACAGCTTTCGCACCATCAATAGCTTTCTCAATAGTTTTGAGGTGCTTTCCTACTTTACCAACTTTACCAATATCCCCAACATAAGGGATAACACCCATACCGCTTAATAACGCACTTCCCCAATTTCCGTTTTTAGCTTCAAGTGATGCAGCTGCAATGTCGGCAACTCCTGTAGGGTCAACTATACCCACAATGTCAAGGGCAGCTATCAATACGTCATCTCCCTGTAAAGTATAATTTCCTCCTAAATCTCCAACAACAGAACCTGCATTTACAGATATATCTATCAAATCCGTTTTAATGGTTACACTCGAATTATTTTTACCACGTATGATGATGTCTTCGGGTGCCATACCTGTCGGGTCGGTAAATCGCAATGGATTATTAAAGCCGTAACTGTATGGGCTCCACTCTGGAAATTCTTCGGCTAACGGATCGACAGCCCCCCATCTTCCCAACTCGGGCATATACATTCTTGCTCCATAATCTAACCATCCAAGGCCCAATTCGTCCTGTTCTTCCTTACCGTTAAACTTGTATTGGTTAAGCGTTGAATTCTCTCTGTTGTACGAGTTAAAGGCGAGACCAAATGGATAATAATCATCCATCTGTATTACCGGAGATTTGGTGTGGGTTACTTTAAACTCATCAAAAAATACTTCCACGGGGGTGGCGTTTTCGTTGCTCAGGTAAATATACACATAGCCGGGTTGGGTAATGGTAATGGGGCTGCTAAAAATGTACTCGTGGGGCACATCGGTGCCGGCTTCTTTGGCGGCTGTGGTAATTTGCTTAAAGCCTCCGGTTAAAAATACGTAGTTGCGGTCAAACACCAGCCAGTTGAGGTAAGCACGGGGGGCGCCATTGTCGGTAGTGCCCTGCAGACCTGCAAAGCCGGCCGGGAAAGAGGCCGTACTTGTGGTATAAATAGCACCGTCCACTACCACCCCCGCTGTGTTGGCTGCAATCTGGCTCATGAGCGTGGCCAGGGCACCCGTCCAGTTGGTGCTGTTCGGGTCCACATACTTGGCATACACTTCGGCATGGATCGTATCGCCCGGCATTACGCTGAGGGATTTGGCCAGCCCGTATTTTTCGTTGGCCGAGCCATTGAGCCGCTGGGCATAACCCGTTGTAGTGGTGGGTGCTATGCCATTGGTGCGGTCAAACAAACTGCTGTTAATCAGTTTGGCGTTGTCGTAGCGCAAAAACTCGCTGCGCTCCGTTATTGCATTGGCGGGCTCGAGGGTGGCCGTGTTGGCCTCGGTTTCATTTTTGGTGGTAAAGGTAAGCCGCACGTTGCCCAAATGGTCTTTCAGGTTGTATTGATATTCAGGTGTGGCATTGGTGGTGAGTTTGGTGATCTCAAAGTCATTTAAGAAAAATTGCTCTCCATTGGCCACGGTGTTCCATACTACTCCGGCCTGTAGCGTGGTGTGCCCGGCCGGTATGGTAATGATTTGTTCCGTCCATGCTTCAGCCATTGAGGTTATTGGCAATTGGGCTCCGGGCCAGTTCAAATCCGTACTGTTAGTGCGTATATATAAATGCACCTTATTGGTGTTGGTAGTGGAGCGATAGCCTTTTGCGCGGATGCGGTATTGCTCACCGGCAACAACCGTAAAGGTGCCGCCTATAGGGAACATACCTTGTTTGGTGGCGGTGCCGCTGGCAGTAGCACGCACATAACTTTGCGTGTTTACCGTAACGGCTGCCAACGTGGAAGTAACTGCAGTTATGCCCGTAGTTGTGGCCCCATCGTGAGTGAAAATGGTTTTGTTGCCAGCTATGGCAATGCGGCCCTCTTCATGGTTGATGAATTGCAAGTGGTCATTTTCATATTGGAATTCACCGGCATAGTCCACCTGTTTCTGCTGGCTGCCAAACGTGGTTACCTGGGCCAGCTTGCGGCCACCGGCATCGTAGATATACCGAATACTATTCAACCCCTTGGTCACGGTTTCCGGTAAGTTGAGGTAGTTGTAGGTAATTCTGTTCCCAGTATCCCCAATACCCTTGTTTTGGTCATTAATCATATTACCGTTGGGATCATAGGTAAAGTCATTACTTGTTCCTGGTTGCCCGTCAATAAATCCGGCAAAGTCATCGCCTGCATCGGTTACGCGCATTAGTTGGTTGCCGGTGTAGGTATAAGCGAGGTTATCCATCCACCCGGTGAGCCGTTTATCGTTGCGTTGCAGTTGGGTAATGTTTCCGTTGAGGTCGTAGAGGAGGCCGGTTTCGGCCAGGGCATTGTTGGCGGGGGTACTCCATGTTGTGGTGTTTTTCTCTTTGAATTGTGAAGATTTAATGCGGTTAAGGGCATCGTAAGTAAATACATAGCCATTTTGTTTTGTTGAGTCGAGCCCCTGGTTGTTGCTCCACGCTATTGCGCTGATGTTGCCGTTGTAGAGGGCTGTATTACCCAGCTCGGTGGTGTTGTAGTGCAGGTTCATACCAAATAAATCACCTGTATCGTTATTGGTGCTGCCATCGTTTTCGAGTTGGGCATTGTTTATGGAGGTAAGCCACCCGCGGATGTTGTAGCGGTAGTCCACGCTTTGTTTGGCATTGCTGGCATTGCTTACGGTACTATGTAGCTTTTTATCTACGAGCTGTCCCAGTTCGTTGTATTCGTTAAGGGCCAGGAGAATTTCAGGTTGTGCATCTAGCTTATGCCAGGTTTTTAACAACCTCCCCGCATGGTCGTATTCGAATCTGCGGGTAATGGTTTTGGTATTGGTGGCGAAGGAAGCACGGACACCGGCAATGGTATTGCCACCTATATGGAACGAATTATCGATAAATAAAGCGGAGGTGGAAGGCGTGATGGCAGAGGTAGAGATCAGGGTTCCATTTCTTTTAAATGTTATCGTGGTTCCAATCCGTTCCATTCTTAAAATATCTCCAGGTACGAGTCCGGTTAGAGTGCCTTTCGTACTTGCATTTTCCTGAATGTATAAAGTTGAATAATATAATTGAAAGGCATAGTTTATATCACTATTGCTTGTTCCCCCACTATTTGAATCATTAAATCCAATAATCTTACTTGTATTGGTTTCAGTAACAGTAAACTCAAACCACCCATCTTGGCCGGCTGCCAGTTGTTGCACCGAAGCTGCTCCAAAACCCCATTGTGGTGGCCCGGAAACGGATGTTAGCTTATTCCCTTCTATTCTCAAACTCACTACATCCCGCCAGTTCACATCCGCCTCTGTATGGGTAAGCTTTGATTCCAAAACTTTACCTGTAAAATCCAGCACATTGGTTATTCGGTCAGTTCCTCCTTTGTAATTATCGGCTATTGTTTGAATAACCCGGTACTTGTCATCGTAATAGGTTATTCCTTTCAGCCAGGTGTAGCCTCCGGTAACGCCTCCATCCAATACTTTGGTTTTGGTGCCGGTTACCTGCCCTACTACCCGTGTGTTTTCTACATCGGGTTGGTGGTAGGTATAGTTATTATAAGTGGCCACTTCACTCAGGTTTTCATCTATGTAGGTGTAGGTACCATACCACAAACTGCGGAAGTTGTAGTTGTCGTAATAGGTAACGGTAATGAATTTATTCGGGTCCACTTCAGTCGCGGCCCCTGTACGCACCGGGTACGATTTATTCGTGTACCCGTGCACATTATTGGCAACATTGCCTACATAACTCTCGCCCCACTTGCGCCAGGTAGTGGTGGTCATATTATTATAGTAGGTATCCACTACGCCCTGCATCTGGGCTTGAGTTAGTGCTGCGGTAGTATCTTTTATACCGGTCATGATCGGGCGATTCAGTTCATCGTATTTGGTGAAACTCCAATACTTGGTGGCCAAAGCACGCTGGTTGGCATCCTGGGTAAGTACCAGCCGGTCGCGCTTATCATACACCATGTACACCCAGCCGGCACCGGGCACCCGCTTTTCAATCATCCGCTTTCTTCCATCGTATTTGTATTGAAAGGCCCAAGTATCCAGGTTAGCCACTGTAACCACATAGGTATCGGCTGCTGCATGTATCAGCTTACTTAACTCCGGTGGAAACACATAGCGCAGGTTGCCCAGGTCATCATATAAATAATACGTAAGAGCCCACTCGGTAGTGCTGTTCAGGTTAGTTGAGGTTGCAGCCTGTACTTTCTTTAAGATTACCTGTCCGCTTTTGTTGGTGTACTCGCGCACTTCATTACCCTGCTCGTCTTTGGTGCTTTTAATGCTCAGCTGCCCGGTGGAATAATAACCACCGGTTTCAATATAACCGGTTACTTGTGCAGCCCGCACCGGCATGCCGCTACCATTAATATCCCACGCAATCACTTTCTCCTGTGTGGCGCTGCTGCCGGTACTATGTTGATTGATCAGGTACCCGTGCTGGATAAATTTGTTATTCGTTTGCCAGGCGGCACCTGCGCCAAAATCTTTATCGGGCCGGTTAAGGGGCGAGGGTTCGAAGAGGGTTTCGGTGTAGGGTTTGGCGTCTATGGCAACTTTTGGCGTGTTCTGATAAAACTGATATTGTGCATTATTGCTGGTAGCATAGTTGGCATGATCCTTCGGCAGAAAATTAGTTTTATATGCACCATTATTTCCCGAAACATAGGGCAAATACTTCACGGCTTCTCTTCCAAATGCATCGTAAGCCACAGGCTGAACCACATCCAGACCGGTCGGTGATTGCTGCACCCCTACCGTTTGGATCGGCCGGCCAAGTCCATCAAAAAAAACTGGTAGCTGATCTGCTTCTCGTTCATGTTCGCTGCTTCCAGCAACAATTCACTTGTAAGACCGGGGCGTTGAGCCACCACGGTACGGATATAATTCTGATCGTAATTAAGTGTTTCTGTTGTAACCGATCCATTAGAAGAATTGGTGGATGTACCACCTGTGTTTACTGCCCGTATCCGAAAATAATAAAGTGTATTAGGGGTTAGTCCACTAACAGCCTGGCTTGTTCCACTTACCGTAAGGCTATTGTACCCGCTTACAAAAGTTGAAAAATTACTTTGCGTGGAAACATCAAGTCGGTAACTCGTGGCCCCCGAAGTGCTACTCCAGCTAGCCGTAAATCCATTTGCAGTCTTGGCCGTGTGTGTTGGTGTAACGGGGGTTGGAGGAATAGTTATAGTTGTAATGGTACCGGAGTTGGCTGAGGTTCCTCCACTGGTTACTGCACGAACACGGTAATAATAGGAGGTGCCTGCGTTCAAACCTGTTACATTTCTGCTTGTTGTGGTTACCGTAAGGTTTGAATAACCACTAACATAACTGCTGAAAGTGTTATTGGTAGAAACATCAAGACGATACCCAGTGGCGCCTGTTACGCTTCCCCAATTGGCTGTAAAACTCGTGGTAGTAAAAGTAGTTGCGGCAGTTGCGCTGGGTGCAGCCGGAACTGTGACAGCTGTTATAGTAGAAGAATTTGCAGAAGCTGTTCCTCCACTATTAACGGTACGCACACGATAGTAGTACGTAATGCCAGCGCTAAGACCGGTAACACTTTGGCTCGTTCCTGAAACAGTAAGATTATTATAACTCCCCACAAAACTTGCAAATGTATTTACAGTAGATACGTCCAGCCGATAACTCGCTGCACCACTCATACTGCTCCAGTTAGCTGTAAAACCCGTTGTGGTAATTACGGAGGCTGCATTGGCTGTAGGAGCGGCCGTAGCCGTCATGGAATTTATTGTGTTAGAGTTTGGTGTAGTTGCCCCTCCGCTATTTACAGCACGAACCCTGTAATAGTAATTTGTATTGGCACTCAGGCCGCTTATCACTTTGTTGTTTGTGGATACGGTTAAGTTATTGTAACCGCTTACAAAAGTTGAAAACGTATTACTTGTGGAGACATCTAGTCTATAGCTTGTGGCTCCGCTCACACTACCCCAGTTAGCCGTAAAACCGGTGTTGGTTACCGCACTTGCTGCCGTTGCAGTAGGTGTGGTTGGCGGTGAAAATACTGTAATTGTGTTGGAGTTACCGGACGTGCCACTGCTGTTGACTGCCCGGACACGGTAGTAGTACGTAGTATTTGCGCTGAGACCCGTTACATTTTGAGTGGTGCCTGATACAGTCAGGTTGTTGTAACCACTCACAAAACTTGAAAACGTATTGCTCGTTGACACATCTAATTTATAACTAGTGGCTCCACTCACACTACCCCAATTGGAGGTGAACGAGGTAGCGTTAACCAATGTTCCTGAAGTTGCAACAGGGGCTGTCGGAATCCCACCGGTTACTGTTACCAGCAAATCATCGTAGTAGTAATCATTCCACGTAGTATATTCAAAAGTTAATATCTTCGCACCAGCACTAGTCCATTGAACGCTTGCGCCTCCGTTGTTGCCTGATATCACGGTTCCGCCCATGGCAAACCAAGTCTCAACACCAGCAGGTGGCATAATGGTATTTCCTCCATCCAACCAGATCAGAGAGTAGTTTTTGGTCTCCCCTACATTTGCGGTGGTCGGCCCAGTTACCTCAACGGTAATAACTCCATATTGAGACAGAGCAGTAGTGTGTACTACAAAACCAAATAGGATTAAGAAAAAAATTCTCATAAGCTGAGGTTAGTCTAAATTATAAAGATTACTTGCGCGAAAAACACAGTATGTTAAAAAGCCCATGCGAACGAATATTTTGTAGCATCAATGAACCATCTAAAAACTTGTAGGTGTAATCCGTTACATTACCCTCAATGGTTATCGAAACAGTACCGGAAGCTGCATCCATTTTCCACGTTCCCGAAGAAGTCTTAGATTGTGTACCTGATTTCCAGTCCACCGAAAACTTACCTGCCTCTTGAAAGTGAAATGTACGTCCAGACATGGTTGTTTTTAGTCGCTCTTTTTTTTCAAGGCTAAGACTGTCATAACGTGTCTTTGAACTACCTTCAAAAGAGGCGATTGACTTATCAATGTTTAGCTCCCATTTCCCTAGTAATTCTTCGTTTTGAGCCATCGTACGATCACTCAAAATCACACCAAGTGATAAAATAAAAAAAAACACTTTGTTCATATCATTTGTCATTTTATATCTGTAGTTTATTTCCCCCGTCCATTTACTCTCCGCCTTGCTGGTTTTGATTCCTGCTTCTTCATGGTAAACTCGAAACCAAACCGCACAGTCACTTTATCGGAATAAGGACTCATACCATCTTTATCACGAAAATTATAAAGCAACTCGCTGTTACCCCTAATACTTTTATAAACAGTAAACTCTTTTTTGATTCCGGCAAATATACTGGTGATCCATTTCCGGTAAGACGGATCTAAACCTAAGCTACTGGCCAACACAGGTGGAATAGTAGTATTCATCCATTCTGGTTGTAATCGGAAATTAATTCCTTTTATCCACAGAAACTGGATAACCATGCGTGGGCCAAACACTCTTTCATTACCACCCTGAATTTTCCAGCCATCAAAGGGGAGTCGCTCATTCCAACCCGCGCCTGCCGCAAGGCGCGGCCTGATTTTATATAGCACGGAGGGATTGACATCAAGCAAGAAAAATTGCGACTTCTGCACCTGGAAGGAAATACCGGGTATCAAACGTTCCAGAAACGGTTTTCCCTTTAATGGATTGGGTAGTCGTTTGGGCAACTCGGCCAGGCTTTTTACTTCCGAGTACTTGCTTTTAAGTTTGCTCATCTTATCCATTGCTTGTTGCAATACTACCTCTTTACCGGCAAAGTGATCTTGTGCTGCATTTAATATTTGTTCTTTCGCCATACTCGCCAATGCTGCCGAGTCGGGTTTAGCTTTATCCATTATTGCCCTGCCTTCCTGCAATTGCTCCATCCCTTCCAGGCCTGCAATCTTATTCTCAATAAGTTTATCAACACTTTTAATTTCATTCAGATTGCCATGCGTTAGTTGCTTTACATCCTGTGCATAGGTGCCCAGTTCCTTACCCAAACCGTTAAGTTTTGATAGTTCGCCTGAATAATTTATCAAATTGGGGTCCAGCTTAATCTGATCGGTTAAGGTGGGCAGTTGCAGATTGGATAAGTTGGAAAGCTCTATATTTCCAAATGTCAGATCAACTGAGTTTATTTCCGGGAGAGATAAGTTATCGATGGTTCGTTTAAGGTTGTTGACCGGACCTTGCAATTCGGTGGGGAGTTGAATGGCATCTAATGACTTGGTTGCTTTTGATTTGAGATTGTTGATTTTGGTGGTAGCTGCTTTAAGTTTTTCGTTTTTTAGATGGTTGAGGCTATCCAATTTCTTAGTAAATTTTTTGTATGGGTAATTGAAGGTTGTTAAGACTATCAATTTTATTTTGAAGTTTGTTACGGGTGCTATTGATATAACTGATCTGTTTCCGGAAATCCTGGAATACACTATCCACGCCCGATTGAAAAGCACGTGTTACTGAATCAGCCTTCTTTATGTTGGCCAGCAATGTGTCAGCTTCTATGTTGATCAATTTGTCGGGATATACACGGTTCAAAATGCTATCAACTTGCTGCGCGTGTGCGGTTGAAATTATTAATAAGGTCCATAAAAAAAATGTAAGAAGCCATCTCAAAAACACTTTGTTATCGCGGCATGGGTTCTGCGCTCTTGAAAGTATTACGAGTGAACTGCCATGCCGCAATAAATCCGGCAAGACAGATGCCTCTAATAATATTCTTAAGATAGCCTTCTGGTTCATTCAAAAGTATTATTACTATTCACTACTATCGGTGTTTATTCATTTATCAGTTTAGTAATCATATTCCAATCTAACTACCCCAACCAGAACCATCGCGCTTTTGCATGTTGGGCTTTTACAAATCATCATTTTAGCTAGTCAATAAAACCCAGATTGACTCACAACAGCAAAAACTTTAATACAATTCATACCTATAACCAAGTCTAGGAAGTTTTGCTTTTACAAACTCCCATAGTACAACATTTACTTCATATAATTATACTTGATCCACTTTACCAAGTGACCTTCATCTTCTCTAATAGCTTTCAGTTTACCATTGTCATAATATTCATAGATACTGATCCTACCGGATGCATCAGATCGGTGCGTTAAGCCATACTGGTCGTCATGAACAAACGAAATCATTTGAGAACCAACAGGGGTAAATCGAAGCTCATCAATAAGAGTAGTTCCTGTACCCGAAATAGTTAATTCTGATACTCCAGAAACAATTTTTTTGTAATACTTCCATCCATCAGGCCCAGCAACATCTTCATCATAGTTTGCTATCACACCATTTATTGCAGGAACACCATCTTTAGCCCAATATGTAACAACGTATTGAAATGCTGGCTGAAGATTACTACGAACAATTGAGTTACCAGGAAGAAAGTGAGATTTTACACCTGTCTTTGAATGTGATGAAACACTTGAATTAAATACCCAGCTTCCTTCAGATGCACCATTTTCAAAACTTGAATAGGCTATATCCGTCCAAGCAGCTCCTTGCACTTCAGCTATTACATATCTATTATCCTTAGACCAAACAAACGATTGAATAACATCATCAGATTTTCTATACTCTTTCAAATTGCCAGTTAAAAAATCGTATTGATAAGAAGCACGGTTAACGTATTTGGATGATAGTAAACTCTTTGAAAAGGGAGTCTCTGTCTCAGAGAAAAAAATGTCCTTAGGGAATGACTTACCACCTTGAAACTCATAATCAACTTTTTGGGCACCAATTACTTGACTATTTGCATTTACATCGACTTTAGAAATCAGTTCGCTTCTTGATGAATACGTAAGTTCAGAACGAATCAGGTCACCTTTATCTACAACCTTCTCAATTTTTGTTGGTAATGCATGAACAGGGTTTTCAAAAATATTAGAAACAACAACTTCAAGTGTTTGTCCGTTCTTTACTTCTCGTTTGGTAATTTTGGATTGATATTGCCAACTACCATGAATAATATGGGTTGTAGATTTGTTTTTTACCTTAAACGATTTTCGATTCGTCAATGACAAATTATCTTCAGGAACTTCATTAACCGAATAAAACCAATGATAGATTCCGTTAGAGTTATTAATCTCAGCCAATGATAACCTGTTGCTTTGGGTCTCGTCTGCATAAACAAACTGAAGGGCAATACCTGGTGAATTTCTCGTTTCTCCAAGATCGAATGCATATTCATATTCGGTCTCATTAATCAAATTTCCGCCATTGTCAAAAATTTCCTCCTTTAACAAATCACCCTGACCATATCCATCCACATCTACTCCAAAAGTATTACCTGCATTTGCCTGGTTATTGTTTCGATACGTAAATACCTTGTGTCCATTCGAAATGCCGGCCGCATCCAGCCATCTTTCAGTTACCTGGCCATAACCAACATGACTCCCCATAACCGTTCCCAAGGCAGCTGTACTGCTCGATGAAATACTCATTGTATAAGAAACATAATCCAATAAAACAGGCGGGGTTTCAATATCTTGACCTACCGGTGCCTCAAAAATATAAGTTGATAACCGGACATAATTTGGATCTCCGAATGACTTTGCATTATCGTACTCATATGTTTTGGTACCCGTAACCAAACCTGCAGCGTTGTAATCCATTATCTTTTCTATTCGTAATCCACCAACAGCTTGTCGTGGAATAATAGTAGTAACATCCTGCAATTGATTCGTAAAATAGACTACCTCTACAGTGGGTGATAAACTGGAGAATTCCGACAGTACTACAAGCTTATAGCTACCTGGAATTAATCCAGAGTAGGCAGATAGCGGAAACAAATCTTCTTCCAAAAACCAGTAGGCCTCAAAAAGTTGGTAGTTATTTATTACATAATCATATAGATTACATCCTGTAAACGTAAAGTTCTCTGACTTAATAATGCCCGCAAAAACCTTTGCACCTTCACCGTATTGTTGTTCATCCCACACGTAGGATGGCAAGGTCACCGAAGCACGTGTTGCCGTTTCTGGTATGGTTAGGTTGGTAATATTAAATCGCGCTGATCCTGCACAACTTTGACCGGTTTGGTAGATACCACCTAACACATAACTCGAAGTTGGGTGACTAACCTCTACAATCTGTTTCGCTGTGGTTGAATACGTACCATTCTTTATATGGGCACCAAATGTAAACTCCGTATACCCCCCGGTTGGGTATTTAACTTTAGTTAATGAGCATGCTTTCACCAGTTCTTCATCTGTTTCTCGGTTAGCGCCATTCCCTCTTACACATCCACCATCCTGAACATTGGGAATTAGCGATCCACCATTACCATTGTAATACCCCCAATGATCGATAGCCTTACTGGCAATATTGGGTAATGCCTGCGCAGAATAAGTAAACTCATAAGGTGGAGCCACCTGGCTTACCGGCCCAAATTCAGTAATTTTATCCAGGCGTAAACGCATATCGTTAGTTTCGTTAGCCATATCAAAATAACTGTGGGTGAATTCAAATTTTTTAACCTGCAAATTTTTTGACACTACCTGAATGTAATCAAGCTTTTTACCTCCAAAAGCAGAATTACTGGCCGAAGATGAAAAAATCACTTCCATATCCCGGTAGCGGATTTTACTTAGAAATATCCGAGTCATTTCTGTAGAGCCTACCGGAGAAGTGAACGGTCCGCTCACATCGCCACAAGGTAATGCAGTTGCTCCGTTACTGGAACCTCCGTAAATAGTAGGACCATTTACCTTATACGACATTGACTCCGATGATGGAGTAATAGCCGTAGGCATTTTAGGCATGGCCTGGTACTCGAAATAAACAGTATCAATTCCATTGGGCGATATCATTTCAGTTAAATACCAACTCGATACATATACATAATGATCTAACGATGAAGCGAGATTTTCATCGTCATATATCAAGTCTGTAACCTCCCGATCACTAAACTTGTAAATGATTCCATTCGGGCCCACAACGGTAAATGTGCTTTCATTTGTACATATAGAAGATACCTGGATAGTAACTGGCTTATAATCGATCAATACAATTTCTTTACTAGGGTTGATATAAAACTTACCACTCAGATTATGGAAATTAAAAAAATAAGAATCGGGCTGTGTTTCAATGTATCCTTTGGTTACATCTTCATAAAAATCCTGCCGTTGCCGTTCATTCAGATTAGCAACTCCAGCATTCAGTTGTGTTGCTTTATTATAATAATTAAGGCATTGATCGGGCCGCCCTTGTGCCGACCGTGTAATTACACCCCCCGCATTGAGCGACCAGCCAGTGCCAGCCCAGCCTGAATCTTCGCCCACCTTAATACCACCTGAGTTATACGATAGGGAAATGGGCACACTCATTTCTTTTGTCTTCAATTCATATATGGGAATAGACAAGTTGATGCGGCCGTTGTATAAACTAACCGGCACGTTACCATACTGCCCTAATGAGGACGCCTCGGGCGAAGGCGGTATAATAGTGGTTTTACTTAAGTAACCAATGGGCGCATTATTTTGCTCTTGTGTAGGTTGTGCTCCCACTAACGAAACGCCACACAGGGAGATACTCATGATTAGATAAGTTAAGCTAAATCGCTTTACCTTGTTCTTGTTCAAATATATTACCATATCTATCCAAAATTTGTTCAGGTTATTTCAAAAAAAATAAACCCATGTATTCAGCAAGTTTCGCTGTTCACTATTGCTCACCTAAAATATTGTAGGTCGAAAACCTAGCTATATTACCCGACCCGTCTCGCACAATTATCAGCCTCCCAAAAGAATCGTATTCATAGCCAATCATCATACCGGTTTGATCAGATGTTGATGAAATGCCTACCCCAGGAAAGAAGGTATAGGTGGTCATCATGGCACCGATTGGATGAATACGCACTTCATCTATGCGATCTCCATCAGTAATCGTATAACTTCCACCCGAATACGTTACTTGTTTAAATACCCATTGACTGTTTTGCCAATACCAATATGATAAAATACTGTTTGGCGATGCTGTTGTTAGGTTCAGTGTGTAATCACCTGCGTGATACCTTTTTCCTGTCTTCGATACACCTAAGATGCCAGCCTCCTCAAAACTTTCATAAAAAACCTCATGGTGGCGCGAATTGATCACTTTAGCAATTGGAAGCCGATTGTTATACCCATATTTAATTGTTACAGGAACACCATCTCTACCTAGATATTCGAGCAAATTACCATCCGCATCATAAGAAACAAAATCAAATACTTGTTCAAGCGTTCCTCCACGTGTTGAAGAAACAATATTATCACGCCAAATTTTAGAACCGCTAAATGAAAAGTTGGTGCGTTGACGTTCCAATTCTGTAACTCCACGCGATATAATTTTTTCAACAGGTTCAGCAACTGCATTTACCGAAACGAGTGAATCTAACGCTGCTTTTTCATTACTAGATAAGCCTGTAATTGATAGCTGATCAAAGGGGTATCGAATTGTTGAAGTAATAGAATCACCACGTGAGGTAGAGTTTTTTATGGTCGTTGGGTAAAAATAGTTGCTATTACTGTATGTAAATTTCGTTCCAGTTGTTAGCATCACTGCATCTGAGTATAATTTCTGAACTTGCTCTAATAACTGAATACGACCAGAGTAAAAATCGAAGTTTGCAAGGTAGAGACGACCACAAACAGCAGCTTCTCCAGGAGCAGGCATACAATGCGACCTCACCCCTGGAATTTTTGGAATACCCTGGCCATTGGCCGCATCCTCTTCGAAGAACTTAATCGTGGCAAACTCATAGCTGGGTTGAACGAATTCCGCAGGGTACAAATTCTGCCATTCAAAATCGTAACCAGCATCCACCTCCCCAAGTATCCTGTAATGATTTTCATGAATACGAATGGGTACAAATTGTCCGGTCAGATATTTATAATCAACCTGCGCATAAAGCAATCCTCTTTTCCAATCTCGACTATCGATATGGGGATACAAATAGCTATATTCTTTTAAACCATTATTTAATGTAATTTCAAAACCTCGCATTAAATCGGGAAAATCAGACGGGCATGAGTAAAAGTATACAGATTTACCTGTTTCGGTAGGTGTTTCAGTTGTCACCTCCACACGTTTATATCCGACATGACTTCCATGTGTCATCACTAAAGGCATATTGGTATTATATGTCCTAATGTAGCCTGAAATTGCAAAAGTGGGAGCAATCAACTCAACTTCACCATTTTTGTAATTAGCGTATTCATAATATCCATAGCGTGGAAGGGATCCAATACTTCCCGAAGAAAGACCTGAGCCTTCAAACACATAGTTGTAAACTCGAGTGATTGTATCTCCCGCATTACTTATGTCAGTTGCTTTTTTTACACGTAATCCTCCAACTTTTTTATTTGGAGTAACTAGTTCATTACTCCATTGAAAGCTCAATGAATAAAAATTCTCGAAACAGGTGCCAATTCCATCAGACTCAGAAAATGAAATCTCATAGTCACCTTCTTCTAGGTAGATTGTTCTACTACCCGCACTATCAGAAAAGTCTCCCAACGTTTTTACTATTCCATTCTGTAAATTCTTAAAATTAACTAAGAAGTCACAGTATTCGGAAAGTGAGACACCCATTATGTTAACAGTAACATCAACAAAAGGATCATTTATGGTCACCAATTGAATTGTGTCTTTCAGAACATTGGGATTCAGGCTAATGTTGAATGATTGCCTCTGATTAGGAAGGGTTGTAATTGAGGACTCGTGAAGCTCGTATTCAAACTCAGAAATACCGCCTGTGGGGTAAACTATTCTTTTAAGGACCGCTGCTTTAGTATGATCAAGGGATGGTTCTCGGTTAGCATCTCCGACAATTTCAAAATCAGTTCCCCGCAACTGACTCAGGATTGGCCTGCGATCTATCTTTCTTCTTGGCTCCAAACTGGGATTATTGGTTATCCCATTATAATAGCCCCAATGATCGCGGGCGTATGAGAAACGACTTGGAAGGTTTACATTATTGAAATATTCAAATACGTAAGCTTGCGATTTAGTTATGTCAGCATTGAATACTGAGACGATGTCAAGCTTTAATCTCTTGAAATGATCGCCATCCGCCTGCGCATGAATGAGGTATCCCTGCAAATAACTGTTGGTTACAGTTGCACTAGAAGTTATAGGGCTTACCCCGTTAGCATCAAAATAACTATAAGCAAAATCAACACTTTTTGCAAGTTCAATTTCTTTAATTTTGATTGATGCAAGATACTTCTCACCAGTCAAATCACGTCTTGGAATGTTACCGGAAATAAATTTTATGGAGTCCGAATTATTATAGGTTATAAGCTTTAAACGCTTTGCATTTGTTTCGGTTACTGAGTACCGTGGGAGGAAAAGTGTTCCTGGATTATCCAATATCCTGGTTGAATAGACCTCAGCGTATTGATAGTATTGATATGCTTCATAATGAAAATCAATTGACTCTGTATTATTGTAATTGTGAACCGATGTCAAATACCAGGATGAAGTATAGTAATTATTGTCGGTAGAAGTACCACCCGGAGTATAGGAACGTAATTCTTCCTGCTCAGCAAATGAGTAGACAATACCCTTGTCAGAAATTATCTTAAAAGCTACAATCTTTCCGATTTGACTAAACTCAGGTATAATTTTATTATTTGTCAACGGCACCTGAATTATCTCCCTTTGCTTATTGATGTAAAACGATCCGGATAGTCCAGCCACACTAAAGAAAAATTTATCCGGCTCAGCATCTGTCATGCCGTTAGCAAAGTCTAAAAAAGTATTATAATTTTCTGACGTCACAGGGGGTATTCCGGGCTGATAGAGGTAACCATAATTGGGCTTGTCATCTGCCAGACCGTAGATAGTTCTAGACACAGCACCATTGCAACCGAGTACCCAACCCAGTCCAACCCAAGAAGCAACTGATTGAACGTTGATACCTCCTGAGCCTACATAATTTAGGGCAATCGGAAATTGAAGGTCTTTCAATGAGATAGTGTGTATAGGTATTGATACATTTACAGCTCCGGTATAAAGTCCAATGTTTGTATTCCCATACTGTTGCATAGCGCTCGCATTAGGCGATGGCGGCACGATGTTAACAAAATCACTTTGAGCCAGAGAAAAATTGAAAATAGCAGAGCTAAGAAAAAAGAGTTTTGACATTTTTAACAACATAACTGACTCTGGTTTTTTATCAACACAAAATAGTCAACAAAAAATGTCCGATACACTTCAATTATTGCGATTTTTTTACATGGAAAGATTGACAAATACTTATTACATTTACAGTTTACATTTTCACTTCTACTATTTGCAATTCAATGATTTATCCAATTTACACATCAAAAAAAAGTTTATTTTTTTTAAAAAAGTCTATAATTATTACATAGAACCTAGAAGGCTCAACAGCAATACTTTAATTTAATTCTTTGAGTTTTTATTGTTCAAGTTATTTCAACGGAAATACCAGCATAACACTATATTGATTGTAAAAGGTGTTCGTGCTTATGTATTATATCACGCTGGTAGCAATAATACCCTCACATTCTTTACAGAAGTTGAACCTACCGTTAACACTTGAGTAGAAATTGTATTCAACTTATAAATAACCACAACGTAAAGGACCAAATTGGCCCCAAACTTAAAATCGGCAAAAACCAATTAAATCCTACAAGCGCGTTTTCTGCTAAAAAAATACATACTTGTTTCTTTAAATCGTTAGCATTGTAAATTATAAACCTGTTGATGAAAAAAATTCAAAAACTATTGGTAGCCAACCGGGGCGAAATTGCCTTGCGCATTATGCGCAGCGCCCGCGAAATGGGTATTAAAACCGTAGCCGTGTACAGCGAAGCCGACCGGCAGGCCTTGCACGTTCGCTTTGCCGATGAAGCAGTTTGCATCGGGCCGCCCCCATCGGCACAATCTTATTTAGTAATGGATAAGATTATTGCGGCTGCCAAACAAACCGGTGCCGATGCCATCCACCCGGGTTACGGATTCCTTTCAGAGAATGAAGACTTTGCTGCATTGGTAAGAAAGGAAGGATTGATCTTCATTGGCCCCTCACCCGAATCCATTGAATTGATGGGCAGCAAACTGGCAGCCAAAGCAGCCGTAACAAAATTTAATGTGCCGCTGGTACCCGGCACATCCGAGCCTATCTCCGACCTGGCGAAAGCCAAAAAGATTGCGAGTGGAATAGGCTACCCGATTTTAATAAAAGCCAGTGCCGGTGGTGGCGGTAAGGGCATGCGCATTGTCGATGCAGAACATGATTTTGAAACCCAGATGGAACGAGCCGTAAGCGAAGCTAAATCTGCTTTTGGCGATGGCTCGGTCTTTATTGAAAAATATATTACACAACCACGGCACATCGAATTCCAGATTTTTGGCGATCAGCACGGCAATGTGGTGCATTTATTTGAACGCGAGTGTTCCGTACAACGCAGGCATCAGAAAGTAATTGAAGAAGCACCCTCATCCATCCTTACCCCTGAACTGCGCAAGAAAATGGGCGAAGCAGCCGTAAACGTGGCACGCGCTGCCAACTATTACAATGCCGGAACGGTAGAGTTCATCGTAGATGAAAACCTGAATTTTTATTTTCTCGAAATGAATACCCGCCTGCAGGTAGAGCATCCGGTAACGGAAGAAATAACCGGGCTTGACCTAGTGAAACTTCAGATTCAAATTGCAGAAGGTGAAAAACTTCCGTTCGCCCAAGAAGATTTAAAAATCAACGGCCATGCTATTGAAGTGCGTGTATATGCAGAAGATCCGGCCAATAACTTTTTACCCGACATCGGAACGCTAAAAACATACAATCGCCCGCAAGGGCATGGCATTCGGGTGGACGATGGATTTGAACAAGGTATGGCGGTGCCTTTTTATTATGATCCGATGATCGCAAAAATGATCTGCCACGACATTAATCGCGAGCGGGCCATTGCCAAAACCATTCGCGCCATTGATGAGTATGAAATAACCGGACTGGAAACAACACTTAGGTTTTGTCGCTTTGTTCTTCAACACGAAGCTTTTACCAGCGGCAACTTCGATACGCGGTTTGTTGAAAAATATTTTAAACCGGAATTGCTGCAAACACCAGGCGATGGGAATGAAGAACTACTGGCTGCCTTGCTGGCTACGTTGCAACCCAAAGAAGTAACTGCATCTGCCCAGACCTAACCAACAAAATAGTTCA
>LNFR01000077.1 GCA_001567185.1 Bacteroidetes bacterium OLB12 | reverse complement strand
GCATTAGCCTCTATATAATTAGAAATCAGATCAATATACTACGGTTCTTCACCTTGCAGTACATATGACCGGATCATACTACGTGATTTCAGTTTGTCGAGAATTTTTGCCCCGCTATCCATACTTTCGCTTTTGCGCTAAGTTAAATGCTGTGTAACTACCTACCAATACCCCAGCCAGGTGCGACTCCCACGAAACCAATGGATCAATTGGCAGCACACCATAAAATATTCCACCGTAAATCATAAAAATACCAATGCTGATTAGTAATGAAGTAAAATCCTGACGCAACAAACCATAAAAAATCAAAAAAGCTGTAAGCCCGTACACCAGCCCACTGGCTCCTATGTGGTAAGCCACACGCGGGCTAAAAAGCCAGACAAGAATATTTGTAATGAAATAACACCTGAAAAACACAATGCCTCCTATACGCTCGTAAAAGAAATATAAAACTGCCCCCAGAAATAATAACGGAAACGTGTTAGACAACAAATGAATGTAGTCGCCATGAATAATGGGTGCTGTAAAAATACCGATAATCCCTTCTAAGGTTCGTGGCTTTATTCCAAGAAACCCAGATCAATATGATAATAGAACTGGACAGAAAACACTAACCACATGAAAAATACCAGCCTGAACGGAACAACCGAACTATTGAAGTACTTCGAAACCATTGCCATGTCAGAAAGTGGCGGGGTCTTTAATCATGGGCAGGTTAACGAGTAAGGCTTCTTCATCGCCTATGGTTTTGAGGCCCAAAACTCCACCCGATGATTCCGCTATTTCCGTTGCTATTTCCCTCAAACTCTGGTAAAACTCACAAGCTATTTGGGTGCCTAGTTTTTTAAAAACGGGTTCAAGTTGTTTCAATATATTTGATATTTCAGCCGTGCGTTTATCCACTTTTGAAGGTAGTGACTGAATCACAATTCGGATTTTATCTTCGAAGTCGGTACCCACCTCAATATAAAACTCCATCAGTTGCGAGCGGGTACGCTTTTGCTTTTCTTCCGTAAGTGAAATAGCCCGCTTCACTTCCTTGTTATCAATTTTGCCATCGGCCCCGGCAATTAAAATCGAAACTAAAACCGGAGCTTTATGCAACAGTTCTATCTCGGCAGAAGTAAGTTTGTCAAAATCCGGAATCATGTTTTCTATCGTGCTGGAATTGCAGTAAATTTCAAATATTTTAGCCGTAAATAATAGCATTCCGGTGTGAACTAAAAGATAAAGTGTTACGCATGTACGAAAATGACCAGGTGCTCCTATTTGTTGTTGAGGACGACCCCGCCTACACCAAGTTTTTGAAATATGTAATGGGCTTAAACCCCGACCTGGAGCCGGTGTTTTTTACATCTGGAAAAGAGTGCATTGCACAACTCCACAAAAAACCCTCAATTATTACCCTGGATTATTCGCTACCCGATATGGAAGGCGAAAAGGTGTTAAAATCAATACGCGAATTTGACCCCGACATAAGTGTAATTATTGTTTCTGCCCAGGAAAAAATTGGAACTGCCGTAGAGTTACTGAAAGCCGGAGCCTTCGATTATATTTCTAAAGACGAAGATGCCAAAGACCGGATACTAAACTCGATAAAAAATGCGCGCAACAAAACCTCGCTCATTCGGGAAATAGATCGCTTAAAACACGAGATTACTACCAAGTACGAATTTGAAAAAAGCATTATTGGCACCAGCCAGGCCATCAAGAACGTATTCGACCTGATTGAAAAAGCCGTAAAAACCCAAATTACAGTTTCGGTTACAGGCGAAACCGGAACGGGTAAAGAATTAATTGCAAAAGCGATTCATTACAACTCTAAACGTAAAAATAAGCCGCTGGTAGCCGTAAACGTTGCAGCCATACCCAAAGACTTGATTGAAAGTGAACTTTTCGGGCATGAAAAGGGAGCATTTACCGGAGCAACAAGCCGCAGAATCGGAAAGTTTGAAGAGGCTGAAGGCGGTACGATTTTCTTAGATGAAATTGGAGAAATGGACCTCTCTTTGCAATCTAAGCTTTTACGCGTATTGCAGGAAAAAGAACTTACCCGCATTGGCGGCAACCAGGTTATTAAATTAGATGTTCGGGTTATTGTAGCTACCCACCGCAACCTCCAGGAAGAAGTGCGCGCAGGTCGCTTCCGCGAAGATCTATACTACCGCTTGCTCGGTTTGCCTATTCACCTACCCGCCCTGCGCGAACGCGGACGAGATATTTTACTGCTGGCGCGCCACTTCCTCGATCAGTTTGCAAAAGATAACGATCTTAAAAAAATTAAACTCTCAGCCGGTGCCCAAGACAAACTGTTGCAATATCCGTTTCCGGGAAATGTACGCGAGCTAAAATCCATTATTGAACTGGCCGCAGTAATGGCAAACGAAAATGAAATTCAGGAGAAGGATATCACATTTACAACTCCGTTGCGCGAGGATTCACTCCTGCTGAAGGAAATGACGCTTCAGGAATATACATATCGGATAATCCGAAACTACCTCAACAAATACAATAACAATGTGCTGGAGGTAGCACGCATATTAGATATTGGTAAATCTTCCATTTACCGATACCTGAAAGAGATGGAAGAACTCGGCATTTAATCCCCAACCCTGCATGAAATTAACCCTGCAAGCTTACGTTCGAAAAGGTCTGTTCTACAAATCAGTGGTGGAAGATGGTTCGGATATAATATTTATTGTTGATTATAACGGAAACGTGTTGTACCAGAATCATTCCGTACACACAACCTTGGGCTACAGCCACAACAGCCTGGTTGGAAAAAATTTTTTTGATTACGTACCGCCTGATGTGCTGTCCTATTTCAAAAAACAATTTAGCATCAGTACCCGAAAAACGTATAACAAAGGCATCGAATTTCAGTTTAAGTGCAAAAACAAGAGCTATAAATACCTCGAGTTTAACTCCGTAAATCTGAATAAAAAAGAGGGAATAAAAGGGCTGATATTGGATTGCCGCGATATTACCCAACGAAAAAAAGATGCAGAAGAACTGTTGCGCGCTCAAAAAGCGAAAGAACAATTTCTTGCTAACATCAGCCACGAAATACGCACACCCATTAACGGTATTTCCGGCATGGCCGGATTGCTGAGTCAGAATCCTTCGCACGAAGAGCAGAAAACATACCTGAACGCCATAAAAAGCGCAGCCGATAACCTTAAGGTTATTATTAATGATATTCTTGATCTGGCTTCTATCGAATCGGGTAAGTTACAATTGGAAGAAATTGGATTTAACCTGGATGACTTGCTGCATTCGCTGATTGATAGTTTTCACGTGCAGGCAACAGAAAAGAAAATAAATCTTACCTATACTTTAGAAAAAGAAGCAAACCGGATTTTCATTGGCGATCCGGTGAGGCTAAATCAAATTTTGATTAATCTGATTAGTAATGCCTTAAAATTTACACATGCCGGCTCCATTAAAATCAATGTGCAGGCACAAAAACAAAAGACTGATTTTTACAAACTTCGGTTTGACATAGCCGATACAGGTATTGGTATTCCGCAAGATAAACTACAAACTATCTTCGAAAGTTTTAGCCAGGCCGATGCCAGCGTTACCCGCAAATATGGAGGAACCGGCTTAGGCCTTACCATTGTAAAGCAATTGGTAGAGTTACAAGGTGGTTCCATTTTTGTTTCAAGTAAAGAAAATGTGGGTTCAACCTTTACATTTTACCTTCCTTACAAAGCCGGAAAGAAAGCTAAGCCGGTGGCCCGCAGGCAATACCAACCCAAGACCAAGACACCATTCAAATATCATTCAATCCTGTTGGTGGAAGACAATGATATTAACCGATTGTATGCAAGCAGCATTCTAAAAATGTGGGGCTGCCATTTCGAAACGGCCGAGAATGGTGTGGTTGCTTTGGAGAAAATCAGGAACCATTCGTTCGATGCTATTTTGATGGATGTACAAATGCCGGTTATGGATGGCCTGGAAACAACCAAAGCCATCCGGCAAGGTGATCCAAAAAATCGAAACATCCTGATTATTGCCCTTACTGCCAATGCCACAAAACAGGATTATCAGAAATGTCTGGATGTTGGAATGAACGATTGCATCACCAAGCCATTTACCCAACAGGATTTATTTACGGCACTTAATAAACACCTTGGAAGAAAGGTTATACCAAAAAAGGAAAATGGTTCGGCTGTATCCACAAGTCATACGCTGGTTGATTTAAGCTATCTGCGAAGAATGTCCAATAACAACCAGGATTTTATAAATGAAATCATCCGCACCTTTCTGGAATCCATGCCTGAAAACGTAACCGAAATTAATCTGAATGCAGCGCAAGGAAACTGGGAACATGTGGCCAAACTGGTACACAAGATTAAACCAACCATTACCTTAATGGGCATTCACACCCTGAAGGATAAAATCGTTGCCCTTGAACAGGAAGCAAAAGAAAACCCCGGATCACAAGTTGCAATTACCTTAACCCGGGAAGTTTCTACCGCACTTAACCAGGTAATCGACTCGCTGCGAAAAGCTTAGTTTCTGTTTACCACCACCAACTTCCTATGCACCGTTGCCCCTTGTGGCGATGTCATCACCACATAATAAACGGCATTAGCTAAGCCAGAAATATCCACCGGTTGAACTCCGTTAATGGCATCCTCAAAGTCACCCTTCAACACAATAACACCTCGTTGATCCAGAATCTTCCAGCTTGTACCCGGAGCCACCTCGCTGGTAAGCCAAAGTTAAATTCAAGGCTGGCCGGATTCGGGAATACCTGAATGGACTTTAACGTTGCCAGGGCCGGTGTATCGTCCACAGCTGTAATTGGATCGGTCTGTTTAGGTGCAACACCAGTGCGCATCACCACCGATTGCAATATCTCGTTCGATTGCAAATCCTGTACATAACCCACCAGCATCAGATTGTTTGGATCTACGATCGGTACATCCAGCACCACATCCAAGGCTTCCCGGTTTACAATCTGCCCTGCCGTAAACGGAAGTTCAATCACCAAACCTGCCGGTGTAAATAAGTTTTTGCGCAGCACATTTTTGAAGCCACTTACTTCTTTCTCCAGCAAGGCCACGTTAATCAAAACAGGTTGGGTATAATCTTGCCGGGCAGTAAGTGTTAACCGCACACTCATTCGGGTGTTTTCTGATGTGGGTAAATCAGTCAGTTGCAGGTCGAATACCGGATCAACCAATGCTCTGCGATCAAGTTCTATCCTATTTAACTCTGTCCATCTACCTGTAAATTTTCCGGGCTCTAATAATCCATCCATTATTGTGTAGGGTGGTTGCGATACCCGGTAGCGTAATGCACGGGCAGCAGGATCTTCCGGATTATCGCGGTTAAACTGATCAACCCCGTTAAAGTTTACATGGTATTGAATCTGATCGAAGTCAGAAAATCCTCTGAATGTCAATTGGTCTTGATACAAATCGTTTAGATCACTATCTGCATCTAAGCTGATGTTCAATTGAGACGTGGTGAAATGTTCCACCAATACGTTGCGCTGCTTCTCACCCACATATACGTTATCAAATGCAAATCCATCGAAATCTACACCAGGCGCATTCGTACTATTACTTGCCAATGCAAGTCTGAATCGAACCTGTTTACGTTCCATACCAGCCTCCGGAATCATATCAAGGTTAAATCGAGCATTCTTCCAACCTCCTTGTTTGTTAGTCCATCCGTATTGCCCCAAAATCTGGTTACCCGGATTGGATGGAATTCCGGCTCCGTTAAACCAATTGATTCCCTGGTCGCGTGTTTCAGTTATACCCGGCCCAACAATCTCCCAGTTTGCACCACCATCAATTGAATATTGCAACACCACTCCGTCTAAACTGTTTTCCAGGTCTGAAAAATAATCCAATGCAATCATCGGACGCTCCAACGCGTCCAAATCAAAGCAAGGACTGTTCACCACCGATTTTTCATTCGCAAAATAGGTGTTCCCATTATTTCCACTCCACCACACATTGCCTGCGCTGTTACCGGCATTAATTTCTGTTCCGGAAGGCACACCGTGTTTCCAACTCACAAATGTGTTATCATCCGGATCGATCAGGTTCTCAATAAACCAACCAGCTGGGGTATCAAAATTCTCTGGCGGGCTGCTGGAAGAAGCTACTATGGTTACATACGGCACAATGGTAACTGGTCTTGTTTTTGGTAAACTGGTGCACCCTAAGTTGGTGGTAACTGTTAGCGTAGGATCATAAGAACCAATGCTGATATATTTATGAATTGGTTCAGCGTACGTTCCAATGGTTCTTCCACTATTTGCAGGCGGAGAAATAGGACCCAAACCACTCAGCACATCCCCGTCATCAAAATTCCAATCATACTGAGCTACTGTACTGGAACCAAGGTTGGTAATAATCGCCTTGAATTTGGTGCTGTCGTTGTTACAAATTGCGAAATAGTCAAAATCAACCACTGGAATTGTTCCTACAACCACAGATGTTGGGCTTGTATAAGTACTTGCACAACCTTGCGAAGTAGTTACCTTCAGCGATACCGTATAGCTGCTTGCCACACCGTAGGTGTGACTTGGATTATCATACGTTCCGGTGGTTTTACCGCCATTTGTTCCAGCGGGAATTGTTCCGGCAGGCGGTCCTGCTGCACCACTAAAATCACCAAAGTTCCATTCTACCAGACCAATGGTTGGTGTACCCACATTTATGTCTGATACATTAATGGTTGATGTATTGGTAAACGTAGTAGGACTATCAATACAAGTTCCAGTTGATGTAAAAGACACTACTGGACTCGCTTGAACTTTTACATTTCTTTCTTTAAACGAAGTTACACCCAAGGCGTTCGTATAAGTAAATCTAATAGTATAAATACCAGATACTACGTTATTGGTTTGAACATAATAGTTAGAAGATCCATCAAACGAAACATTCAATCCAGGAGTTAAACTTTCAAATTGTGTTGGAGGTATCCCCGGATTTCCTCCATCAATAGGGGTAAGTAATAAATCTCCGGTGTCAGCACATATCCTAAAATCTCCATCACCATCTGTCGTTGAATTTTGAATTATAAAATCTACAGTGGTAAGCGGGTTTACCCGCAAGCTTTGAGACGTAGTGTTGGAACAACCATTTGCATCGGTAAATGAATAAGTAATAACGTTAACAGTTGCAGGAGTTCCATCATAAATTGTAGCATTCGCAGGTGTAAGAAATGCTTGATCAAAACCAGTACCTCCATCAATCGTTGTGGCTGTTAAACCCGAACCAGGCACTATGGTAAACAATCCACCCGCCTGAAATGCATTTAATTTAAGATCTGGTCCATTTTCCGGAGTTGAAGGTGGCAATCCAATAAACGATGCATTAGGTAACGGATTAAGGGTAAGATTCATCGTCTCTACTTCAGCAGGACACACTCCAGAAGCAGCTGTGGTGAGTGAAAGCACACGTACAGTTGGTACAGTTATCGCTTTATCCGCAACACTTAAAATGTAGCGCGGCTTCTCAAGTGTATTGTCATCAAATGTACCCGTACCACCCGACCAGGAATAAGTAGATGGTGCAAATGTAACAGAGCCCTGTATTTCAATATCATTCTGATTCACGCAAACCGCCAGATCCGGGCCGGCTGTAAAGATGGCTTTCGGATTCACATTCACCTGAATAGTAAACGAGTTACCCAGACAAGTACCAGTCTGCGAAGTTGGCGTAACCGTGTATGTTACCAACTGATTTACGCCAGAATTATTAATCAATACGTCATCAATAACAGAGCCTGATTGCAGGGAAGTAGTTTCACCCGTAACGTTCGCGTGTGGAGCCGCTGTCCAGGTGAAGTTAGCTGCCAATGCATTACCTAATACATCAACATTATTTTGAAGATCATATCCCACGGAAGATCCACTGCAGATATCCGGAGCTGTAGCAGATACTCCCACAGGTTCTGGCTTAACAGTTACCGTAATTTGGAAAGCGGCACCCACACAACCATTGGTGCTGGTTGGAGTAACCGTATAAACTACGAGTTGATCAGTGTTGGTTTGGTTAACCAGTACATCGGTGATGGTAGGGCCGGCTACCGGTACGGTACTTTCACCAGTTACCAACGGATTCACATTATCCGTTGCTACCCAACTGAATGTACTACCCACGTTATTACCCAGGGTTGCTAAATTCAGTAACAGGTTATACCCTACCGATTCATCGCTGCAAATTGATTTGATATCATTCACGCCTACAGGCTCTGGGTTCACCGTAACTACATAATCAAACGCAGTTCCAACACAACCACCCGGGCTGGTAGGAATAAAGGTGTATGTAACCGTTCCAAATGAACTGCCTGTGTTGGTTGGATTATCTACAATCGTGGATGTTCCACTTGCTGTAACACTTGCCGGGTTTACTGTTCCAGAAATTGAACTGGTCCAGGTAAATGTTGTACCAGCCACGGTAAATGCCGGAGTAAAATTAAGCGGTCCTGCCCCACTGCACCTGATTGCTGTCAATGGGCTTGTTGTAACCACACTTGCCGGATCCACCGTTACCACTACTACTATCGGGGTACCGTTGCACCCGTTCGATGCTGGTGTGATTGTATAGGTAGCGGTGCCTGATGAACTTGTG
>LNFR01000076.1 GCA_001567185.1 Bacteroidetes bacterium OLB12 | reverse complement strand
TGCGGAAAAAAGAAAACACCCCAAAAGCATTTTGGGATGAGTGGAGGAAAGCGGCCTGTGCTTAATTGGCAGATATCATTGTTAGAATTTCATCCACATATTCGCGGGAGTTGCTCAGGCGGGGCACTTTATTCTGGCCGCCCAGTTTGCCACGTTTTTTCATCCAGTTATAAAATGTTCCTTCGCTTACAGCGTGTATGGTGGGTGCTACCAGGGCAATGTCATGGGTGCGTTTGGCATCGTAATCGGAGTTTACTTTGCGCAATGTTTCGTCCAATACACTTCTGAATTCGTCTAAATCCCTGGGCTTTACTCTAAACTCAATAATCCACTCGTGGCCGCCTCGTTTTGATTTTTCGAGATAGATGGGTGCGGCAGTGAAGTTATCGATTACAGCGCCAGTTTGTTCACACGCTTTGGTAATTGCCGTTTCGGCATTTTCAATGATAACCTCCTCGCCAAATGCATTTATAAAATGTTTGGTGCGGCCAGAGATTCGGATGCGGTATGGTGAAACCGAAGTGAACTTAACAGTATCGCCAATATTGTAGCGCCATAAGCCGGCATTGGTGGTAATCAGCATGGCGTAGTTTTTACCCACTTCTACATCGGCCAGCGAAATTGCTTCTGGATAGTGGTTATCGAGCTGATCGGTTGGGATAAATTCATAGTACACACCATAGTCCAGCATAAGTAACAGATCTTCCGAATTGGGTTGATCCTGAATACCAAAAAAACCTTCGCTTGCATTATAGGTTTCCCAATACTTCATGTTATCGCTTGGAATTAATGAGCGGAACAAGTTGCGATAGGGTTTAAAGGCTACTGCACCATGAAAGAAGACTTCGAGGTTGGGCCAAACTTCGAGTATAGAACTTTTGTTTTCTTTTTTAAGAATGTACTGCAACAGCAAGACGGTCCATGTGGGCACTCCTGCAATGTTGGTTACATTCACATCCATGGTTTCGCGCGCAAGCCGTTCTATTTTTTCTTCCCAGTTGGGCATAAGCGCTACTTCCAAACTTGGGGTGCGAATGAACTGCGCCCAGGGGGGCAGGTTTTGCATAATTACAGCCGACACATCGCCATAATGCGAAGATGCGGTTGGCTCAAATTCATTTACCTGTGAGCTACCCCCTACGGCCAGGTTTTTACCGGTAAATATTTTGGTGTCGGGGTAGTTGTTTACATAGATAGACAACAAGTCTTTGCCGCCTTTAAAGTGGCACTCTTCCAGGGCTTCACTTGTAACCGGAATAAATTTGCTACGTGCATTTGTTGTGCCACTGGATTTTGCAAACCACTTAACTTCTGAGGGCCACAATACGTTTTGCTCTCCGCGCATTAAGCGTTCGATGTAGGGAAACAACTGCTCGTAGGTATGAACAGGAACCCTGCGCTTGTAATCTTCATAGTCAACCAAATCATCGAAAGCGTATTTCTGACCAAACTCAGTATAGCGTGCTGTGTTCAGTAATTTTTTCAGCACTTCATCCTGAACATCGTGCGGGTACTTTTTAAACAATTCAATCTGGTGAATGCGTTTTTTCATTACCCAGGTGAGGATGGAGTTCAGGATTTGCATAGGTTGTCTCAAAAATAGAGCAGGCTGGCCGATTAGCAAAACCTAATGATTAACAGCTTGCGACCTGCGCAGCTGAAAGTTTTGGCCCAGGTAAACTTTGCGCACCATGGGGTCATCGGCTAACTCCTGGGCTGTACCCGCTTTAAAGAGTTTGCCCTCCACCATTAAATATGCGCGGTCGGTAATTGAAAGGGTTTCGTCCACATTATGATCGGTAATCAGAATACCAATGTTTTTCTTTTTTAGCCGCGCAACAATACCCTGAATTTCTTCTACGGCAATCGGGTCAACTCCGGCAAAGGGTTCGTCCAGCAAAACAAAACTTGGATCAACGGCCAGCGCCCGCGCTATTTCAGTGCGTCTCCGCTCGCCCCCCGAAAGCACCACGCCTTGATTTTTTCGAACATGCGTAAGGCTAAATTCTTCCAGAAGTTTTTCAACTTTTTCTTTACGGGCAGCCTTGGTCATGTTGCGCATTTCGAGTGGTGCCATAATGTTTTCTTCCACGGTAAGTTTCCGAAAAACCGAAGCTTCTTGTGCCAGATAACCAATACCTAATTTGGCCCGCTCAAACATGGGCAAGTTTGTAATGTCTTGCTGATCGAGAAAAATTTTTCCCTCGTTGGGTTTAATTAACCCAACGATCATATAAAAACTGGTTGTTTTGCCTGCACCATTAGGGCCAAGTAAGCCAACAATTTCTCCCTGCTCCACAAATACAGAAACGTTGTTTACAACAGTTCTTTTTTTGTAACGTTTAATCAGGTTGTCGGCTCGCAAAATCATGGTTAATCAAATTTAAGGTCCTTAACCCGCAGTTGCATGGAGGTAAGTCCATTGTAAGAGTTTTCGTCAAACGTAAATGCCATTCTAAAAGTAAGCCCGCCTGCGAGAGCCTCGTAGTGTTCCATAGCATCAAATGCCACCACACTAAATACAGATTCGTTGCCTTCCTGCCCCGCCAGAAAGCGAACGTGCCGGTCTTTAAAACTACTAAGGGCATTTTGTACAAATACCCCTTTAGCCTCGAAAACCGGTTTATGATTTCCGGACCAAAGGGGGCCATCTGCTTCAGCACATTATTAAACTTAGTATTGAGGGCATCGAACTGAACAGGGGTGTCTATTTCAACAATAGGAGTAAGCATTTCTTCGGTAAGATTTTGTGCCACCACTTCTTCAAATCGTTGCTGAAAAGCTGCCAGGTTCGATTTGTTCATGGTTAACCCCGCTGCATATTTATGACCACCAAATTTCTCTAGCAGGTCGCTGCAGGCATGAATGGCTTGGTATAAATCAAAGTTTTGAACACTGCGGGCCGAACCGGTTATCTTATCGTTCGATTCAGTCAGGATGATTGTAGGCCTGTAATATTTTTCAACACACCGGGCTGCTACAATTCCGATTACGCCTTTGTGCCAGGTTTCTTTAAACAACACGGTTGATTTGGCATTGCGCAGTTGTTCATTTGATTCAATCATCGCGATGGCCTCTTCGGTAATGCTTAGATCAAACTCTCTGCGCAAGTCGTTTTTCAGGTTTACTTTCTCGGCAAGTTCATTTGCTTCTTCCAACGTGTTGCAGATTAATAACTCGACAGCTGCCCGTGCATGGGCTACCCGCCCCGCAGCATTTATTCGCGGGCCAAGCGTAAACACAATACCCGAAACATCAAGGTCGGTTTTAATGCCGGCAATATCTTTTAATGCCTGCAAGCCGGGCCGTGGTGATTGATTGAGTTTTTGTAAACCAAAATGGGCTAACACCCGATTTTCACCATTGATAGGAACAATATCAGAAGCAATGCTTACCACCACCAGATCAAGATATTGATAGGCATCTTTCGGATTGCCATAGCGTGTGGAATATGCCTGTACCAGTTTAAAGCCAAGCCCGCAACCGCTTAATTCATTAAAGGGATAAGAACAATCTTCGCGTTTCGGGTCGAGTACAGCTACGGCATTTGGAATTTCGCCTCCGGGCAAATGGTGATCGCAAATAATAAAATCAATGCCTTTGTGCCGCGCTAGTGTTACCATATCCGAGGCTTTGATGCCCAGGTCCAGCGCTACGATTAAACTAAAGTTATTTTCTTCAGCCCAGATAATTCCTGCTTCGGAAACACCGTAGCCTTCTGCATACCGATCGGGGATATAAAAATCGCAATGCGGATAAAAATTTTTAAGATAACTATATACCAGTGCCACGGCTGTGGTTCCGTCCACATCGTAATCGCCATAGATTAAGATTTTCTCCTGCTTGTCAATCGCTTGTTTCAGACGCTCAACAGCCTCGTGCATATCGGTAAGCAAAAACGGATCGTGCAGGTGATCTAACGATGGCCGGAAGAACTCTTTGGCTTTATCAAAATCGCAAATGCCGCGTTGCCACAATACGGTGGCCAGATAGGGATTAACATTAATGGCTTTAGTGAGCGCTTCTAATTCAGAAGGGGGCGGTGTGGGTTTATATAGCCAGCGTTTTCCATTGGTTAATTCCGGGTGAAGGTAACAATACCATTTTTGCCAGTCACACCTTCTTCGCCATGGCTTCCTCTTATTCCATTGCGGCCATCTCGTAGCGGCCCTAATCCGGCCAAACCACCTCGTCCTGCTTCGCCCCCCATTCCACCAAAGCCGGCATAATTCTTTATGTATAATTTACTTCCCAACCATACCTGGTAATCGGGGCAACGCTTGCATTGCAAGGTAAAGTTACCGCCATTGCCGCCATTGCCTCCCCGCATTCCATTGCCTCCCTGGCCCCCATCACCCCCGGGGCAAACGCGTGTGCCGGGGCCACCGCCCCCGCCTTGCCCGCCCATCGCCTCCATCCCCGCCATCGCCTCCGTTCAGGTTAATTGTCAGGTTGCCTTTAATCTGAATGTCATCCGAGTAAAAAAATAAGTTGGTTCCGGTTTCACCGTTGGCTCCGTCTTCGGCATCGCCACCCGGATTTGCCTGCCGGCAGGGGCTTAGCTGATCTGCGCCCGCGGTTCCGTTTGTTCCATCAGTTCCCCTTTTACCGCTTCCTTCTATAGTGCAACCATTGCCAATGCTGGCAATGCGGGCGTGGATGTAGTTATCTGTTTTGTTACGATTTAAGATGATATGCGAGGAATCGCGCATAATGAGCGTATCCACCACCAGAATGTCGGAACCCTCCAGCTGGTAACGTTGACCGCGTTCAAGCACCAGTTTTTTCCAAACGAATCTGAGCAGTAGCACCAAGACTAAGTACGCTCAGAAAAAGACCACACACCAGTTTCAACATCGGGCAAAAATAAGAATAGAATTGGGGTAAAAAAGAAAGGCCCCGCTATAGCGAGGCCTTTCTGCAAGAAACATACCGGTATTATTTGCCAGTTGCTTCTTTTTCGGCTACTACGCCTTCCAATACATCTTTGATTTCCACACGCTGGCCATCCTTATAGGGCACAATCCAGGCGTCTTTCACGCCCATTTCGCGCATGTATTTTTTGAATTTATCAGCCTCCCAATAATCGCGGAAGATACCAATGGTAAATTTTTGTTCGCCCTTTTCAGTTGCTTCGCCACCAAAGTTGGGGTTGTTTTCGAAGTACTTGCTCAGGTCTTTGTTTTTGAAAGCTCCGATCTGCACTTTAAACACCACTCCTTTTGAAAAATCCATGGAGGTAGATGGAGGTGCGGCCTTTAGTTGATCCAGTTCAGCTTTAGCTGAGGTTAAATCGCCACGCATGCGCGATAATTGATCCTCCAGTTCAGCAATTCGGGTGTTCTTCTGGCTGATCTGGGTGTTAAGCGTGCTTACCTGACCTTTTAACGAGGCATTGTCGCTATCAGCCGTCTGCTTGGCTTCGGTAAAGGTTTTTAGGTTAGACGGGTTCTTGGCGTATTCTTTGGCTTTCTTTTTCCATTCCTTCTTCTCTGCTTTAGAGAGTTGGGCGAAAACTTGCATGCCGGAAAAAATCAGCGCCAGGCAAAGTAGGGCTACTTTAGTTTTCATTTTGATTTGGGTTGTGTTGGTTTAAATATGAGGTTAAAAGTAAGAAAATAATTTGAAAATGATGATTACAGAGCGCTTTTGTGTGGGCAAAGCGTAGGTTCACCGCCTTCATGTACAGCAATGGGGAGCAGAAATCTGAATATAAAATTTATTACACCATCTTCTCCGGCCGCACCCATTGATCAAACTGCTCGGAAGTAACCAAGCCTAATTCAATAGCAGCTTCGCGCAATGTTTTATTTTCTTTATGGGCCTTCTTGGCAATTTTGGCAGCGTTATCGTACCCAATGTGTGAGTTGAGAGACGTTACCAACATCAATGAGTTTTCCATGTGTTGTTTAATGATGGAAAGGTTGGGCTCAATACCTACCGCACACTTATCGTTAAACGAAACACAGGCATCGCCAATTAAACGTGCAGATTGCAGTACGTTGGCTGCAATAACGGGTTTGAACACATTCAACTCAAAATGGCCGTTGGATCCACCTACCGATACGGCAACATCATTGCCTATTACCTGTGCACAAACCATGGTTAATGCTTCGGGTTGGGTAGGGTTTACTTTGCCCGGCATAATAGACGAACCCGGTTCATTATCCGGGATAATAATTTCACCAATACCTGAGCGTGGGCCTGAACTTAACATGCGGATGTCGTTACCCACTTTCATTAGCGCTACCGCAGCCCGCTTCAATGCACCGCTCAGTTCTACCATGGCATCGTGGGCAGCCAGTGCTTCGAACTTATTAGGAGCCGTTACAAACGGATAGCCGGTTAATGTGGCAATGTGTTTGGCCACCAGCACATCGTATCCTTTGGGCGTGTTAAGCCCGGTGCCTACTGCGGTGCCACCTAATGCCAATTCTTTCACAACTTCCAACGCGTTGTTAATGGCGCGCATGCTGTTATCGATCTGTTGTACATAACCACCAAACTCCTGCCCTAGGGTTAGCGGGGTGGCATCCATAAAGTGCGTGCGGCCGGTCTTTACGATGTTTTTATATTCTGCCGATTTTTTTGCGAGTGTGTCCCGCAGTTTCTTCATCCCCGGAAGGGTAATTTCTACCACCTGCTTGTAAGAAGCAATGTGCATGGCCGTAGGAAATGTATCGTTACTGCTTTGCGATTTGTTTACATCATCATTGGGGTGCAGCACTTTTTTCTCATCTGTCAGTTTGCCCCCACTAATTACGTGGGCCCTGTAGGCAATTACTTCGTTTGCATTCATATTGCTTTGGGTACCCGAACCGGTTTGCCAGATCACCAATGGAAACTGATCGTCTAACTTGCCGGCAATAATTTCATCGCACACCTTGGCTATTAAATCTTTCTTTTCGGCAGGTAATACACCCAGTTCAAAATTGGTGATGGCCGCAGCTTTTTTCAGGTAACCAAAAGCATAGATAATTTCTTTGGGCATGCTGGCCTCGGGCCCGATTTTGAAATTGTTGCGCGAGCGTTCAGTTTGTGCACCCCAATATTTATCGGCTGGCACTTGTACTTCGCCCATGGTGTCTTTTTCTATGCGGTAGCTCATATCGGTAGTATGTTTAAAAACTCAAAAAACAAAAATATTGATTTGATGTATTGAATGGGATTTAATTGGTAAAGATTATTCCAACTCAAAGATGGCGTAAATCGGCCACCTGATCCAGCAACCAGCCGGTTAAACTTAACCGCGGGCGTGTGGCAGGCAAAACCTCATGTTCCAGTAAGTCACTTCGAAAACAAACTAAGCGGCCCGCTTCGGGTAATACATCCTCGGTTTTGTTTTGCAGGTACAGGCGCAACTGGCCACCCTCCATAGTTTTCCAGTTGGGATTAAGATAGCAGATGGCAGAAAGTTTTCGATGATCATCTTTTTTAAATTGATCGAGATGCCGTTTGTAAAATGTGCCAGGGGGATATTGTGTAAGATGCACCTCATAATCCTTCAGGCTGAGGTATAAAGTCTGGTTAACAAATCCCATCAGGGTATTAAGCTTTTCAAGATAAACTTGTAGCGGGGGTGGTGCGGTGTTTCGGTCAATCCACTGAATGTAATCGCCCCGGATACTTTCGTTAATTTGTTTTTCCTGCTGCTGCCCAATACCCGCTTTCTTAAACTGTAACAAACCATTTTGAAATTCGTCAAGTTGTAAAATGGTTTGCACCTCATCGGGCAAAAGAAAATGATCAATTACAGCATAACCCTGTTCGGCCAGGCCATCTGCAAGCATATTCAGTTTGTCGGTAAGCGGCATTTCAAAAATTTGTGGGGCGAATTTACATGCAGAACTTAACTTTGAGGCGCATGAACAGAAGAATTAACCTTTTAGCCACTTTTTTTCTATTTCTAACATACGCATGTGCCCCCAAAGAGGACATTGAGTTTAAGGGTATTCGCAATGTGGAGGTGCGCCTGGGCAACAATAACAGCCCCGAGTTACTGGCGCAGGCATTTTTTTACAATCCCAATACGGTGGGCATGACACTAAAAGAAATTCATGTGGATGTATTGGTGAATGGAAAATCTTCGGCCGAAGTAAGACAGAAAATGAAACTGAAGATTTCACCGCGTTCTGATTTTATGGTACCATTAGAAGCCACGCTTTCGCTGAAGGAATTGGGATTGGTAGATGCCATCAAGAATTTACTGGGCGGAAAAAAATACGAAATACAATATATTGGATTTGTGCGGGTGCATGCATGGCATTACCGTAAAAGTTCCGGTTAAACACCGCGAAGAAATGCGCATTCGCCTGTAAAATTGTAAATTTGAAGACATTGATTGGCCGGTTTGGGTGGCGAACCTATATTAAAACCGCTACATTTACTTGTTAGACCCGAAAACTCCTGTTTCCGGTAAATGTATGGAGCCTCTGATATCAATATTAATTGGCCTGCTGGTAGTTGTAATCTTGCTTCAGGTGCGGGCGTACCTGAAACTGAAGCAAAAGAGCAAACTTATTTTGGTGCAAAGCCGGGAGATAAAACGGCAGATACAAGAGCAGGAAAAACGCAATAAAGAAGTAGGTGGCCTGGTGCACGAAAAGCAACAGCTTATTGGCCTGGTGTCGCACGATCTGAAGGGGCCATTCAATCGCATTTTTGCGCTTATCCAATTAATGGAACTTACCAACGAAAATCTTACCGAAGAGCAACGCGAATATCTGGGTAAAATTCATCAGATCGTAGCCGATGGTTTAAGTATGATTCGAAATTTGTTGGACAATCGCAGGCTCGAAGAGCAAGGCATTGATCAAACACCCGAACAAATTAATCTGGTATTAGCCCTGGGCTCGTTAGTTAAAAATTACCGGGCCCTGGCAGTAAAGAAAAAAATTCAAATTCAGTTTGACCCCCCCGCACAAGCCTTTGTGCTGGCCGACAAAATGTACCTGAACCGTATTTTTGAAAACCTGATTTCGAATGCGCTTAAATTTTCTCCGGAAGGGAAAAACATTTACGTTTCAATAGAGGAAAAGGGCGATAAGTATGCAATAGGAGTAAGGGATGAAGGCCCGGGTATATCCAGAGAAGATCAGAAGAATCTTTACCGGAAGTTTCAACGACTTTCTGCCCGGCCTACCGGAGGAGAAAGCTCTACCGGTCTTGGGTTATCAATTGTAAAAACCCTGATTGAGAAAATGGGCGGTGAGATTTATTGCCAAAGCGAAGAAGGGAATGGAACTACTTTTACCGTAAAACTTGAAAAAATAACCGGGGAGCCAATCAAAAAAGAAAACCAGAAAGTGGCGGTTAATTAAAAAGGTAATAATCATCTTCGCTTCCGTTTAGTACGGTTTGTAGCGAATCAATTACATTTTCATCTTTAATCACATAATCGCGTACACCACGCTGAATGAAGTTAAGCACCATGTTGCCATCTTCCAGCGAGCTGAGCATAATTACCTTGTTCTCTTCTTTTAGGCGGGGCTTTATCTGTTCATACAAATCAATGCCACTCATGCCGGGCAGTTTGTAGTCAATAATCAGCACATCGGGCATTGCTTTTTGTAACGCCTGTAATCCCTCTTCGGCCGAATGGAAAACAGAAAACATACGCCCATCGTCACTCAGAGATTTTTTAATAAACTCAGCGTAGATCACATCGTCTTCTACCAGGTATATGGTCATGGCATCTTAAAAGCGCATGCAATATAATAAACCTAATTCTATCCTGTGAAACCGAATTGGGGGCGCACAGCCTGTTGCGATATTAATTTTTACCCTTTATCACAACTTCTTTGGTCAAAAGCGCTAATCGGTGTACCTTCCTTACATTAATCATGCATCTATGCGCTCCCTCATTCCAGCGATCGTACTATTGGTTTTGCTCAGTTGCGAACAAAACCCAACCACTTCCTTATTGTTTAAGCTGTCTTTTACAAAAGAAATGAGTGACCAGGCGCAGGATGGCCGCTTGTTGTTGTTGCTGGCCAACAACAACAAAGCCGAGCCTCGCTTTCAGATTAACGATGGCCTGACTACCCAACTTGTTTTTGGATTAGATGTGGAGGGGATGCAACCCGGCCAGGAAATAACACTAGATGCCTCCAATGCGTTTGGTTTTCCCAGGCGTTCCATTAACGAAATTCCGGCTGGTGAATATTATGTTCAGGCTTTGATTAACCGATACGAAACATTTAATCTCAAAACAGGCCATACTGTAAAACTTCCACCCGATCAGGCGAAGGCCAGCAGTGGAATCGTAAGCCGGGCAACTTTTACAGCACACCGGTTAAAGTATCCATCGATCCTTCCAGAAAGGAAACCGTAACACTTGTAATGGATCAGAAGATTCCGCCCATTGAAGAGCCGAAAGACTCTAAATATGTAAGGCACATTAAAATCCAAAGCCAGTTGCTTACCGAGTTTTGGGGTAGGCCTATGTTTTTAGGCGCACACATATTGGTGCCCGAAGGGTTTGATGAACATCCGGAAGCAAAATACCCGCTCATGGTTTTTCATGGCCACTTTCCCAGCGACTTTGGTGGATTTAGTACCGAACCCCCGCCCGCAGATATGGATACTACCGATTTTACACCACGCTTTGGTGTTTATGGGTACAACAAATTTCAACAGCAGGAAGCCTACAATTTTTATAAGCAATGGACAAGCAAAAACTTTCCTCGCTTCCTGATTATTGAAATTCAACATGCCAATCCATACTACGATGATTCGTATGCAGTAAACTCAGCCAACCTGGGCCCTTACGGGGATGCGATTATGAAGGAACTTGTTCCGGCCATTGAAAAACAATTCCGGGGTATTGGCGAAGGGTGGGCGCGCTTTACCTATGGTGGTTCAACCGGTGGCTGGGAGGCATTGGCTGTGCAAATGTTTTATCCCGATGATTTTAACGGATGCTTTGCCGCTTGCCCCGATCCGATCGACTTTCGTGCGTTTTGCCTGGTAGATATTTACAAAGACGAAAATGCCTATTTGTACGACAGCGATTTCAAAAAACTTCCGCGCCCCGCATTTCGCAATTACTTAGGCCAGATTCAAACTACCGTAGAACAAACCAATCACTACGAATTGGCATTAGGTACAAAATCGCGCAGCGGCCAGCAGTGGGATATATGGGAAGCGGTGTACTCACCCCAAGGGGAAGACGGGTATCCAAAAAGAATTTTCGATAAAGAATCCGGTGTGATTGATAAGAACGTGGCCGAATACTGGAAAGAAAATTACGACCTGCGGTATATTCTGGAGCGCGATTGGAAAACATTAGGCCCCAAGCTGCAAGGCAAAATTCATATTTACTGTGGCGATATGGATAATTTGTACCTGAACAATGCGGTGTACCTGATGGAAGATTTTTTGAAGAAAACCCAAAACCCATTTTACAAAGGCGAAGTGGATTATGGCGACAGGGCCGAGCACTGCTGGAATGGCGACCACGAAAACCCAAATTACATTTCGCGGTTGCGGTATAACACCATGTACTTACCAAAATTTTAAAACGCATTCAGGAAAGTGCGCCTAAAGGTGCAGATGTGAAGAGCTGGCGGTATTAAACTTTAATGCGCTGATTTAATTCTCAAACTTACTAACCTTCACCGTTGGCCAGTTTGCATTTGCTTTTTCAATAAACTCGCTTTGCTTTTCATTCCAGATGTTGCGCACATCGGTATTGTAATTAAGATAAAGTTTGCCCTCCACAATTGTCCACGCATCGGGTTCGGTTTTGGCTTTGTAGCCGCGGCTCATGCCATAGGCGCAATAACCACCAAACTGGGGCGCATATTTTTCAGGATTACTTTTAAATAGTTCCAGGTTTTCCGCAGAAGCGAAATACCACGATTGATCGGCATACTCAAATGAAAATTCTTTTATGCCTTTAACCGGTTGCGATTGCGTGAAGTAAGCCACCGGATCGTACCCGCCAATAGCACCGGCTTCCGTTGCAAAAACCTGTGCGGTATTTTGATTGGACGAACAAGCCCCGATACAAAAACAGACAATGAGTGTCCAAAAAGGTTTCATCAACAAGATTTTTAATACAAAGAAACTAATTTCTGAAGTACGGATTGGTTGACCCGTTAAAGTCATCATCTATTCTTTAACTGGCGCAAATAAAGTTGAATCGTATTCTCTAATCCAAAGTACAGCGCATCGCAAATCAACGCATGGCCAATTGAAACTTCATCTAAATGCGGAATGGATTGATGCAGGTAGTTCAGGTTGTGTAAATCCAGATCGTGGCCGGCATTTATTCCCAGGCCAAGCTGGTGTGCCACGTTGGCGGCTTCCATGTAAGGCTTAACGGCTGCCTCTCGGTTTTGATGATAGTGTGCGGCATAGGGTTCGGTATATAATTCAATGCGATCGGCCCCAATTGTTTTGGCGCCTTCCACCTGGGTTATTACCGGATCGACAAAAACAGAAACCCGTACACCATAACTTTTTATTTCGCGCACAAGATCCGTTAACAAACCTTTATGTTTAATCGTATCCCACCCGGCATTGGAAGTAATGGCATCGGGCCCATCGGGCACGAGGGTGGCTTGTGCAGGTTTTGTTTCGCGTATTAACTTCAGGTAGCGCTCATCCGGATAGCCTTCAATGTTAAACTCGGTTGTTACCACTTTCTTTAGCTCAAGCACATCGCTGTAGCGAATGTGGCGCTCGTCTGGTCGCGGATGTACGGTTATGCCTTCAGCACCAAAACGTTCGCAGTCAAGCGCGGTTTTAATCACATCGGGATTGTTGCCCCCGCGTGCATTGCGCAGCGTGGCAATCTTATTAATGTTTACAGAAAGACGGGTCATGTTGTTTTTTTGCCTATTGCCTGTTTAAAGGTAATTTTACCTCAAATTTAAAACGAATTAATCCATGAGCCTGAAGCAACAGATTGATAATGATATTAAGGCAGCCATGCTGGCCAAAAACAAAGAAGAGTTAACTGCGTTGCGCTCTGTAAAATCGTTAATCCTGTTGGCCGAAACGGACAAAGGAGCAACAGGCGAGATCAGTGCCGATGTGGAGATGAAACTGCTTACCAAGGCCGCCAAACAACGCAAAGAATCAGCCGAGATATTTTTGAAAGAAGGCCGGAATGACTTAGCGCAGAAAGAGCAATTTGAGCTGGAGGTAATCAGCCGGTACCTTCCCAAACAATTAACAGAAGAAGAGATTGTAACCGAATTGAAGAAAATAATGGAACAAGTTGGTGCCAAAGGTCCACAAGATATGGGCAAAGTAATGGGCACAGCCACCAAATTGCTGGCCGGCAAAGCCGATGGCAAAATGATTTCAGATCTGGTGAAAAAATTATTAACCGCTTGAGTAAAGCCGACCTGGTAATAGCCATCATACTGGCCGTGGGGACCTTTCTTGGCTACAAGCGTGGCTTCCTGATGGAGCTGTTTTTTCTGGTGGCCATTGTAGCCGGGGTGTTTCTCGGTTTTAAACTGATGGGATGGGGGGTAGAAGTTTTGGCACGTGAGTTCAATGCTGATACCAAAGTGCTTCCTTACATTTCTTTCCTCATCATTTTTGCATTGGTGCTCGTGTTGGTTTTGTTTATTGGCAACCGAATTAAAAGTTCATTAGATAAAACTTTTCTGGGAAGGGTAGATGCCGTGGCCGGTGCCGCGTTGGGCATATTGAAGTATGCGTTCAGTATCAGCATCCTAATCTGGATTTTTGAATCGTTTAAACTTGATTGGTTGGATTCGCTCGCGAAAGATTCGGTTTTATACCCGTGGGTGGCATCGGTAGCACCCGGGGCCGCTTCTTTTTTCGGAGATTTTTTGCCATTTTTCAAGGAAACCTTCAGGCAGTTCTGAGGTTTCCGTTTTTTGTAGTTATTTATCAGCAAATTAAATGTGGCCATGTCGTTAGTGGTTAGAGAAGAAAAAGATTTCAAGTTTGTAGATGAGGGCGAAGGCCAGGTGCTGATGCTTTTGCATGGACTGTTTGGTGCGTTAAGCAACTGGGAAGGCGTAGTGAATCATTACAAGAAACATTTTCGGGTGGTAATACCCATGTTGCCCATTTATGAAATGCCAATTAAAGAGGCCGGGTTGATTGGCTTGCGCGAATTCACCGAGCGCTTTGTAGCCATGAAGCAACTGGACAACATGATTATTATGGGTAACTCGTTGGGCGGGCATGTTGGTATTTTATACACCCTGGCCAATCCTGAAAAAAGTTTCCAAGTTAGTACTTACCGGCAGTTCGGGTTTATTCGAAAATACCATGGGCGGGTCATATCCGCGCAGGGGAAGTTACGATTACATCCGCGAACGCGTGGCGTATACCTTTTACGATCCGAATGTGGCTTCGAAAGACTGGTGGACGAAGTGTTTGAAACAACCAAAAGCATACCCAAGTGTATGCGCATTGTGGCCATTGCCAAATCGGCCCAGCGTAATAACCTGGCGTTAGAACTTCCGAACATAAAAGTACCCACCCTTTTGGTTTGGGGGCTAAACGACACCATTACCCCACCCATGGTAGGGCATGAGTTTAACCGGCTTATTCCAAATTCCGAATTGAAATTTATCGACAAGTGTTGCCATGCACCCATGATGGAACATCCGGAAAAATTCAATCGGCTGGTAGAAGATTTTTTGGTTCACAGAAACTAAGAACATGATAGCTGAAGAGTTAATCAACCACATGATACCCCCGCTTAAGACAAGCGATGATGCGCACAAAGCCATTGTGTGGATGGAAGAATTTCGGTGTACGCATTTGCCCGTAGTAGAAAATGGCGAGTTGTTGGGGTTTATATCAGAAGAAATTATTCTGGAATCGAATGATATTGAAAAGCCGTTGGCAGAATTTCCGCTGGCCGGAAAAACCTGTACGGTTCAGCCTAACTCGCACTTCTACGATATACTGAAAGTAGCGGGCGATCATAAATTACAGATGGTGGCGGTACTGAATGAAGATCAGAAGTACTACGGTGTGATTACCGTGCAGGACATCATGATCTCGTTTGCCCAAACCGCTTCCGTGCAAATGCCGGGCGGCATCATCGTGCTGTCGATGGATCTGATCGATTATTCGTTGGCCGAAATAAGCCGCTATATAGAAGAGAACAACGCAAAAGTTATCAGCAGCCTGATGATTGAAGACCCGATGGACAAAGGGAAAATAAAAGTTACTCTAAAGATAAATCAGGTTGAGCTGAATCGTATTGTAGCAACACTCGAACGATTTGGCTATCGCATCATCGGCCGTTATCAGGAAACCAAAATAGATACCGGAGAGAAGGATAAGATAGACATGCTGCTTCGCTACCTGGATATTTAACCCCCTCACATGCGCATTGCACTTCATGGTAAGGACACACACGAAAAATCATCTCGCCTGATTGAGCATCTGCTCGTGCAACTGAAGGAAAGAAAAGCTGAAATCTGGGTATCCGATAAGTTTGAAAAATTAGTCAAGCCCTCCCTGTTGGCCGATGTAAAATACAAATCGTTTCAGTTGGGAGATAGCCTTCGCAGCATCGATTGTTTTTTTTCACTGGGTGGCGATGGCACCATGCTTGAATCTGTAACCTATGTAGGCAAAGCGGAAGTTCCGATTCTTGGAATCAACACCGGCCGCCTGGGGTTTCTGGCAACCATTAGCCGCGAAGATGTGGACACCGCTTTAAATGCAGTGTTTGACGGAAAGTATTCTGTTGAAAAACGTACGCTGCTTAAACTCATTTCATCAAGCAAGTTATTTGAGCCGCGTAACTTTGCCTTGAATGACATCACCATTATGAAGAAGGATACTTCTTCAATGATTACCGTGCATGTGAAGGTGGATGGAGAACCCCTTAACTCTTATTGGGCTGATGGCATTATTATTTCTACGCCAACCGGATCAACGGGTTATTCTTTAAGCTGTGGTGGGCCACTGGTTTACCCAAAATCCGAGAGCTTTATCATAACAGCCGTTAGCCCACACAACCTGGGCACCCGGCCCATTGTTATTTCCGATAAGTCCGAAATCGCAATTGAAATAGAAGGACGCAGTAAGAAATACCTCATCTCCCTGGATTCTCGGTTTGAAACCGTAGATGAGAGCGTAAAACTGAAAATCAAACGAGAGAGATTCCTGGTGAAATTGGTACAGTTACCCGGCCAGCATTATTTCAACACATTAAGGCAGAAACTTAACTGGGGGCTCGATATCCGTAACTAAAACTACCGGAGGAAACTTAAGGAGGGGCTGTTAACCGTAAATAATTCGCGGTTCTCAACAAATTTTTTAAGTTTGTAATTGGCAAAAAGTCTGTACATGAAAAAGTTATTTTTTGGAGCACTATGTCTGGCGTTTCTGTTGGCAAGCGCACCGGAAGCGGAGGCTCAGTTTAACCGCAAGGCGATCAAGCGTAACAACAAAAGAATTGCAAGTTACAGAGGTAAAAAAGGAGGCTTTGGCAACAAAGTTTACAATGCAGTAGGTCTTTCTGTAAGCGCCCTTAACTACTATGGAGATATTGCTCCGCGCCCCAATCGCGTAAGCACCGACATATCGTTTACCCGCCCGGCTTTAGGCTTATCCTTAACACACCGGTTCGGACCGCGCTACTCGCTTATGGGCCAGTTCATGTATGGAACATTGAGGGGCTCGGATGCAGAATCGGCCGATAAAGCAGATGCCGAAAACGGAGTTTATCGGTACCAACGCAATCTTGCCTTCCGAAACCGCATCAAAGAACTTTCTGTTGCCGCCTATTTTGATTTGTTTGAGAATGATGCAACCTATATAAGTCGTGTAAAATGGACCCCCTATCTCTATATTGGTCTTGCAGGCTTCCATCATAATCCGCAGGCGCAAGCACCAGCCGCAGGCTTAAATGGAGAAAATTTAGGCGTGGCAGCCGGAACCTGGGTTGATTTAAAACCACTAGGCACAGAAGGTCAAAATGCCAATCTGGAATCAACGGATGTCAACTTTGGAATAAAACCGTACAGCAATTTTCAGTTTGCAATTCCGTTTGGTATTGGAGCACGGTTTAGAATTAATGAAGTGATGGACCTTTGGGCTGATCTTGGATTCCGCTATACGTTTACCGATTACTTAGATGATGTAAGCCAGAACTATGTGGATTTAGGTGTATTTGGAACAAATAACCTGGCCCGCGCCATGTCGTATCGGGGCAACGAGTTGCCGGCAAGCGATATACCAGCCCTTATTCCATACACAGCCAGAAATGGTGAAACCTATTCCACTATTCCCGGATATGGCCGCGAACATCAGGATAACATGCGGGGCTCAAAAAGTGATAAAGACATTTATATGGTAACTACCATCAGGCTTACCTACATTCTGGGGGCTACCATGCATAAAGCTAAGTTCAGATAAGAATTAACATTGATGCGATTAGCAAAAAGTATTGCGGCTGTTGGTTTAATCGTATGGTTTAGTAATGTTCATGCGCAGCAAATGCTGGGGCAACGTTCCGAAGTAGGATTTGGAATAGGAACCTTTAATTACACGGGAGATCTGGTGCGCACCTACAACTTTTGCTTTTTCAAAACCGGCAGCAACCATCTTTTACCGATCGAACATCAGCTCCGTAATTAGTTTCAGAACCGCCATTACCGGTGGAAAGATCGGGGCTAGCGATACCCGAAAACCGATTGATCCATTTGCAGCAACCCGGGCTTCTTCTTTCAATTTATTTTTGCTGGAAGGCTCAGGCACTTTTGAATATCATTTTCTGAACTGGCGCGATGATAAGCGAAAACTGCGGTTTACCCCCTACCTTTTTGCAGGAGCAGCCTTGTTTGGGATTTCGGGGGTACAACAAAAAACGCTGAGTACAGTAACATTCAGATGGCCATACCTTTTGGGGTTGGAATGAAGTATGTACTTAATCCTAAATACTACCTGGCAGTTGAATTTGGTATGCGCAAAACATTTTTCGATTACCTCGATAATATTTCCGATGGCGACCTGCAATACAAGAACTACCAATACGGAAATGTGTTCGATTACGATAACTATTTTTTGTGGGGCTTTCGCTTACCTATACTCTGTACGATATCCCCTGCCCCAGCAGCCCCTACAAGTAAAAATTCATCCTATTTCAACAACTTTATTTCGCTAACCGGCATCTTAAAACACATGGCCTCATGGAATAGAAGAAGTTTGGAAAAAAGGCTATTTTTGCCGCCTTGTGGCTTCATTAAGGGAAAATATAGACTTTAACAATCTGCCTCGGCATATAGCCGTTATCATGGACGGCAACGGCCGCTGGGCAAAGCGTAAAGGTGCGGCCAGAATTTTCGGTCATAGAAATGCCATACAGGCGGTTAAAGATGTAACTGAAGGCTGTGGGGAGTTAGGAGTAAAATACCTCACCCTGTATGCCTTTAGCACCGAAAACTGGGGCCGCCCCAAAGAAGAAGTGGATGGATTGATGGAACTGCTGGTTAATACATTGAAGAAAGAGATAAACACGTTGCACGAAAACCAGGTGAAGCTGCGCACCATTGGCGATGTAAGCCACCTGCCGGTTGATTGCCAGAACAACCTGGCTGAAGCCATTGCATCTACCCAACAGAACAGCGGGCTCATCCTGCAACTGGCATTAAACTATAGCGGCCGTTGGGAAATTGTGGAGGCTGCCAAAAAATTAGCGGAAGAAGCAAAAGCAGGCTTGATAAAGCCGGAAGAAATTGACGAACAATATTTTTCCACACACCTAAAAACTGCGGGCATTCCCGACCCGGAACTTTTAATCCGAACCAGTGGCGAATTGCGTGTAAGTAATTTTTTACTTTGGCAAATTGCCTATACCGAAATTTTTATAACTCCAACACTTTGGCCTGATTTCCGCAAAGAAGATTTGTATGAAGCCATTTGCGCATACCAAAAGCGCGAACGAAGATTTGGAAAAGTGCTGAACCCAACCGCCTGATAAATCCCAATGAAGAGAATTTTACTTTGTGTTGTTGTACTGTGTTTGTGGATGAGCAAACAGGCCGAAGCCCAGTTTAGAAACCGAACGCAAACAACCACGCAAGAACTTACTGAAAACAACCTGAACTACGCAGCCCCGCAGGAATATATTATAGCCGGAATTGAAGTAACGGGACTCAGCCTGTTGGATAAAAACGCCATGGTGTCGCTTACCGGATTAAAGATTGGTGATAAAATTAAAATTCCGGGCGATGGAATTTCAGGAGCCATTCGCAAACTCTGGAAACATGGCTTAATTGGCGATGCTACGATATCCGTACAAAAGATAGAAGGCAACGAGGTTTACCTGGTAATCGCATTAACCGAACGCCCGCGCCTGAACGATTTTTACTTTGTGGGGATAAGCAAAGGCCGGCAATCTTCGCTGAAAGAAGACCTGAAATTAATACGGGGCAAGATTGTAAATGATGCCACCATGCGCAATACCGAACTTTCTGTTAAAAAGCATTTTGTAAAAAAGGGATTTCTGAACACCGTGGTAAAAGTAGTTCCGGAAACAGATACCCTTAACCGGGGAAATGTGCGGTTGCGGATTGATGTAGATCTGAAATCGAAAGTAAAAATCAATGCTATTCACATAGAGGGCAACCATGATGTGGCGGCTGCAAAATTAAAACGCAAGCTAAAGAAGACACACGAACGGCCACGCATGTCATTGCACCGTGCCCTGCTGGCCGAAGTGTTGGACTTTAAACCATCGAAGGTAAAACCCGCGCTGGACTCCAGCCGCAAATTAACCCCCCGCGATGTAAAAGAATTCCTGAATAAGAATGTAAAACTGAATGTGTTTGCAGGCTCAAAATTCATTCGCACCGAATTTGAAGAAGACAAAGCAAAACTGATAAGTTACTACAACTCACTCGGCTATCGCGATGCCGAGATTCTGGCGGATACGATTGTTAACTTCGATAAATCTAACATTGATGTAAAAATCAAAGTGTACGAAGGCCGAAAGTATTACTTCCGCAACATTACCTGGGTAGGTAATTATGTACACAGCTCGAATACACTTAACAAAATTCTGGACATCAACAAAGGCGATGTGTATAACAGTGAGTTACTTGAAAAGAAAACCACCTTTAATCCGAAAGGCGCGGACATCAGCGGCTTGTACATGGACGATGGCTATTTGTTTTTTCAGGTGCGCCCAATCGAAGTAGCTGTTGTGGGCGATTCCATTGATGTAGAAATGCGCATCCACGAAGGCGACCAGGCCACTATTGATGAAGTATTAATCAGCGGAAATGAACGCACCAGCGACCATGTAATTCGCAGGGAACTAAGCACGATACCCGGTCAGAAATTCAGAAGATCAGACCTTATCCGCACGCAGCAAATGCTTTCGCAAATGGGTTACTTCAACCCACAAAAAATTGCACAGGATATACGACCCAATCCTGCCGATGGAACGGTTGATATCGAGTGGAAAGTAGAGGAACAATCCAACGACCAGATTGAACTTTCCGGAGGGTGGGGTGGCTATTACGGCTTTGTAGGTACCGTAGGCCTTTCGTTTAACAATTTTTCTATCCGTAACGTGCCGCATTTTGATAAGTGGCGGCCCCTACCTGTGGGCGATGGCCAACGATTATCGTTAAGGGCGCAGGCCAATGGCCGGTCGTTTCAGAGTTATAGTTTATCATTTACCGAGCCGTGGCTGGGAGGACGCAGACCCAATTCATTAACGGTAAGTTTAAACCACTCGATATCGCGCCTGGCTAATGCACGATGGGAATTTACCGATAACACGTCCTTAAAACAAAGTGGTATTACCCTTGGGTTTGGTCGCAGGTTAGAGTGGCCCGATAACTATTTTTCACTCACTCATTCATTGTCTTATTTAGTTTACAGGTACAGCAATTATTTTGGATCAACCACGCTTCCTGCAGTGGGTAAGACCCATGAAATAATGTTCAACACTACGCTTTCGCGAAACAGCATCGATAATCCGATGTATCCCTCATCCGGATCAACTATTTCATTATCGGTTAACTTAACCCCGCCCTACTCGCAATGGCGCGATAAGTCGTATTATACCGACATCAATCAGCGATACAAATGGACTGAATTACACAAGTGGATGTTCGATGCCAAGTTCTATCTGAAGCTATTGGGCAGCCAGAAACCAGACGGCCGCAGCTTAGTGTTGGAAACAAAAGCGCACTTAGGATTTATTGGTACGTATGATAGAGCCCTGGGCCCTGGGCCGTTCCAGCGCTTTTTAGTAGGTGGCGATGGTTTGGCCGGTGGCTTCAATTCGTTTGTGTTGGGTCAGGATATAATAGGGTTGAGGGGCTATGCGAACAATTCGGTTACGCCACCTTTGTATGCACTGCGGGGAACTCAGCAATTGGATGGTATTGAAGGCGGAATTGTGTACAACAAGTTTGGAATGGAATTGCGTTACCCGGTAACTACCGGTCAATCCGCAACTATTTATGGCTTTTTGTTTACAGAAGCCGGAAACAACTGGAACAATTACCGCGATTTTAATCCGTTTAACCTGTATAAATCGGCCGGGGTTGGTGCACGTATCTTTATGCCGGCTTTCGGGTTAATAGGCCTTAACTGGGCTTATGGATTCGATCGCCTGCCGGGGGCTACGGATAAGAGCGGATCTCAATTCCACTTCACCATAGGCCAGCAAATCAGATAAAAAATGAGGATTTTAATCACCATAGCCTGCCTCTCGTTTTTCGGCCTGAATTTTGTCAATGCACAGAAGTTCGGATATTTCGATTCGGAGTATGTGCTGAGCAAATTACCCGAATACAGCAAGGCGCAAGGCGAAATAGATCAGCTTGCGGCTGCATGGCAAAAGGAAGTAGAAGAAATGCAGGCAAAAGTAGAGGCCCTTTACCGCAGCTACCAGGCCGAGCAGGTTTTGCTTACCGAGGCCATGAAAACGGAGCGCCTGGATGAGATAAAAAAGAAAGAGAAAGAGGCAAAAGACTATCAAACAAAGGTTTTTGGATACAAAGGCCTTTACTTTTTGAAAAAACAAGAATTGATTAAACCTTTGCAGGATAAAATATTCGATGCCGTTGAAAAAGTATGTAAAGCAAACCGCCTTGCCTTTCTGTTCGATAAATCAGAATTGGTGATGGTATATACCGATCCACGACACGACTATACCGATTTTATATTAGAAGAATTAGGTCTGGGAGACCCCAACGATAAAGTAAAATAAATAAACCAAAAATGAGAACACTGTTAGTACTACTGTTTGCGCAGCACCCTTAGCGCCAATGCCCAGGAAACGCAAAAGATCGGCTATGCCGATTGGAATTATATTTTTAGCCAGATGCCTGAATTCAAACAAATTGAAAATGAATTAAAGACACACGGCACCCAATTGGAAAACCAGTTGAAGGCAAAGAGCACCGAGTTTGAAACCAAGCTGCGCGCCTACCAGGGCATGCCGGCTACTACACCCGATGCAATTAAAGCAGATAAAGAACGCGAGTTGCAAGGCTTACAGGAAAGCATTCAGAAATTTCAACAGGATGCACAAACCTCGTTGGGTAACAAACAAAATGCGTTGATGGACCCAGTATTCAAAAAAGTAGGTAAGGCCATTGAAGATGTGGCAAAAGAAAACGGATATTCATTTATTCTTAATCCGCAATTAATGGGCAGTGGCGAAGACATTGTGCTTTACAGCGATGAGAAATACAACATCTCTAACCTGGTGTTGAAGAAGTTGGGAGTAACGCCAAAGCCTGAGGCTACCAAGCCAAACTAAAAAATAGAATCAATCACTAAAGGAGCCCGCATGCTGAAAAGGATGCGGGCTTTTTTTGTTTACCAGTCCTTCCCAGCGGAGTTACACCTCATCGAATGATTGATAAAGTACTCCTGATAATTTCACGCTGACATTGAGACTTCACCGTAACAAAATAAACACCCGTTGTGAGGTCTTTTCCATCCCAATCATTTTGATATGCATTCGAAGAATAAACAACATTCCCCCATCGATTAAGAACATTTACGGTTGCATCGGATAAGGCAGCAGGGAGTTTAAACGTATCATTTTTAGCATCACCATTATTTGGGGTGATTACATTTGGTATCGTCAAAGGTTCAGAAAAATCATGAGGCGGAATACGAAAAAATGAGGCTTCAGAAAACTCCAATTGTTGGCACGCAGAGAATCCTTTTACTCTGGCGAAAAATTCACCCGTACCCGGCACATCACTTACTGGTGTCTTCAATGTGGCAAAAGAAGTGTTAAATACTTTCTTTTCCTCACCAGTATAAAGTTCCCAAAGGTAGCTCGAAACATTCTTAATTGGTGTAGCATGGAGGGTAATACTATCGCGATAGATGCATACCTTTTTAGAGGTGATAATGGGAATCATCGCAGTTGATGTTGTTAAGTCACCAAGTTTATATTTTCCAGCAAACCCACTTGACTCAAGAGGTTGTAAATTATTTTTTGAATCAAAGTCCTCAAAAACTCCGATTATGCCACTGATGAGCAAATTATTTTTTTTATCGAGTGTGGATGTGTTGTAGGTACCCTCCCATCTCTGCCCCATGTTTGCAACGCGGGTAATCTGGCCTTCTTTGCTTAAGTTCATCACGAACAACCCGGCATTAACCTGACAGCCGTTTATTAAACCGGCTCCACAAACCCCAGACACGACTAGTTGATTATCGTTCCCAATGGTGAGTTTGCCATGAGCGGCATAGTCGTTAAAAGACATTGCCCACACCAACTCAAAAGAACTATTAAAACGAAGTACAAACAGGTCACTTACTAAGCTGTTGGGAACCGAAGGCGGATTCGTGTGTACCAATTTGAAGTCAGGGAATTCAAGCTTGCCATAATAAAATCCCGTAAGCGACAAATTTCCTTCCGAATCTACATCGCCTCCGCCAGGAATTAAAACTCCACCCGGAGAAATGGACGGATCAGGCGGTGGAACATAGTCCTTCATTGTGGCAACCTTTCCCACATTGGATGCACCCGTCTTATCAATTCTTAGAAACAAATAATTATAAGCAAACTTTTTCCCGTGATAAACAGCCTCGTCTATTGTTAAATCATTTTCAAAAATGATTGCCCCAAATAAATTTCCATGATCATCAAAGTCGATTATGTTGACGCTATTTTGCAGATCACTCAGATACCTGGAATTGCTTTCAGGAGATTTTATCCAATTCAATTCTCCTTCAGTGGTATAGCTTGCAAAAAAAAATTGAGTTTTGAAGCATGTTCGAATTGTCGCTAACAATCCCACCAAAATCAACCGCACCACCATAAAATCCGGCAATCCCAAAGGCTCCGTCTTTATTAACTTTGATTTCCATCAGTTGACAATAGGGGCCAAGGGTTTTAACCCAACTTAGATTACCGGAGGAGTTCATTTTAGCGATGAAGGTTCCACCTCCATTGACTTCTATAAGCTGATTCTCAACCAAAGTAGAGGTTAAGAAATATCCGGAAACGTAAATATTGTTGTTTTGGTCTGTCTCGACAAAAACCTGGCCGTCTCCATAAATTCCACCCCAATGCTTCATCCACATAACCTTGCCTGTGGAATCGGTCATCGCAATAAACAAATCAGATAAACCACGGGATTGAAAGCTATACTGATCTACTTCAAGAGATGTACTAAAAGATCCAACAAACACGTACCGATTTTCAGTATCAACTGCAATATCAGAAACTGTAGCACCAACATTGCTCTTGAAAATCTTTGTCCAGATAAAGGGATCAGGCTGGCATGATGAACTGGCGAGTTTGAATACGAGAGCAGCAGTAAGAAGTACCTTAATGATCCCCATGAATGCTAAGATTAAATTTTTTAAAAGATACAAAAAAAGTTTCCTTCCCAGCGGAGGTTCCCGGTTTGGAGTTGCTTGCAGGATGCCGGGGCTCCGCGTTTCTTCCCAGCGGAGTCTCCCGTTTCGGGCTTGCCTGCGGCAGGCAGGGACTCCGCGTGCTTAAACCCAGCTTAAACCACTCCCTTCCCTCCGCCTTTGTTGGTGTTGTGTGAAGGTGCGCGAGTGGCTCACCAACAACCTTTGAAACAAGTGAACACCCAATCAGGCGCAAGCGTCCCGCTTGTGCCGTCCTTTACCATGTTTAGAGTTCTTCTCCAACGTGCATGATGAAAGTTGATAACGGATGGTAATACCATAGTTGATGTTGGTGAGTGGTTGACACGCAACGGTTAAGGGGCATTTAAGTTTTGATGGCGCGGCAATTTGTTGGTCAACGACCAACAATAACAAGGGGCAAAAGATTTTGTAATTTGTGATTGTAAAATGTTTGGTTAGATGGAGACCGGAGGCAGCGACTCCGCTGGGAAAAAAAATAATGATTAGAATGCAAGCTGGTGAAGAACACCAGCTTGGGCGAAGTTGGGAGTAACGCCAAAGCCTGAGGCTACCAAGCCAAACTAAAAAATAGAATCTCTTTTAAGAAGCCCGCATGCCGAAAAGGATGCGGGCTTTTTTGTTTACCCGTCTTCCCCAGCGGGGTTACACCTCATCGAATGATTGATAAAGTACTCCTGATAATTTCACGGTGACATTGGGAGACAATAAAACAGCCACAAGGAACATACATGAAGAAGATAGTTTATACCGAACCTTCACAAATACTAACTAAAGCCCAGCTCTTGCTCCTTCCACCAAGCCACGGCATCGTGTATGGCATAATCGGTGCTCCGATAGCTCAAATTCAGATCCTGAATGGATTTTGCATTTGTGTAAAAGTTCCGTACGCACAAGATCTGCGCATTGGCAGAAGAAAGTGCGGATCGAATACCAAAGGAGCGTAACAGATCGCCCACCTTTCCGGCCAACTCTATCAACCAGCCGGGGGCAGGCACGAGTTGATGGCGTGCAGTAGAATGACGCGCTACCTTTGCAAAGAACTCACGATACGTAAGGTTTTCGTTGCTCGCCAGGTAACGCTCGCCACGCACACCTCTTTGCATTGCTGCTACTAATGCATGTGCCACATCTTGTACATGCACAAAGTTTTTTCCTCCGGGTGGGTACCACACTATACGCTTGTTGCGCACCATCTGGATTACCTTGCCCGAACCGGGCTGCACATCATAAGGGCCAAGCATGAATGTGGGATTAACGATTACATAATCAAGATCAGCTGCATACCGGATTACCCATTGTTCAGCCAACCACTTGCTGTACGCATAGGGCGATTGCAGGAATACATCATTCATGGCTTTATCTTCGTGGCCCGGTTGCTGCTTGGTGCCAAACCCAATTGTGTTGGCAGTGCTTACCCATACCACCCGTTGCACTCCACACTGGCGTGCGGCTTCTGCTACATGGCGGGTACCTTCCACATTCACCCGGTAGTATTCCTCAGCAAACTCATCTTGCCTTGTAAGAGCGGCCGTATGAATAACATGGGTACACCCCTGCATGGCTTGCAACACAGAATCTGCGTATGTAATATCGCCCTCAACCAATTTTACGCCTGGCATGGGCGCAAGCGGATAACGTTTTGTATCTCGCAAAAAACCCCGCACAGGAATACCCATACCGGCCAGAACAGCTACCGTGTTGGCTCCAAGCAACCCGTTGGCACCTGTTACCAACACTAACATGCTTTCTTCAAATTTGAGGAGGTTTTGATTTCGCGTTCAATTGCCTTTGTAAGCAAGGGCAAACGCAGCCATATTGGAATAATCTTCATCAGTAGCCAACTAAAGCTATTGCCCCACCCCAACATAATCATGGTGTCACGTTTCAGCAATTGCCTGATGGAAATGGCCGCAACCTTTTCAGGAGGTAACAATCCCAGTTTGCCCAACCAACCCTGCCGGTTGATTCGCTCGGTGGTGTCATGATTGGTTTTCATCGGGCCGGGATTTACCACACTTACGAATACATTGGTGTTCTTCAACTCCTGATAAAGACCGCGAGTAAAGTGATGGATGAAAGCCTTCGATGCGGGGTAAACTGTTTTGTAACCCATGGGGCTGAATGCCGCCATACTCGACACGTTTAATACGTAAGCCTTCTGTTGGAGTATGAGGTTTGGAAGTAATGCCCGTGTAATCAGTGAAGTGGACATTACGTTCAGCTGAATAATCCTGTTAATGTAGTCAACATCTGCTTCCAGAAAACGCCTGGTGCCTCCCATACCCGCATTGTTGATAAGTATGGAAACCTGGAAGTTCTTATTCACCCAATTGGTAAATGCGTGCACGTTTTCATGCAAGGTAAGGTCTGTTTCATAATGTACCACGCGTATAGCAAAAGGTTTTAGTTGATCAGCTAAACGGGGCAACCCTTCGCCAGGTAATGATACCAGCACCAGGTTTTTGCCACGCCCAGCCAACTCGAATGCGAACGCTCTTCCCAGACCGCTGCTCGCACCGGTTACTACTGCATACTCCTTTCCAATCATCATCTTTCAATATGTTTATTAATAAATTTTAATGTACCGATGTGCGTATTAGTCTCAACTTCGCTCAACACCCCCGACAGATATCGGTACTTGCTGGTGGTACCATTCGGCAACTGAATGCGATAACATCCCTCACCCGTTTTCTCTAAAGGCAACAACTTTTTGTAGTTCTGCGAGTACACCCACTGACCCGGATGTGGCTCATGAAAGTAGATGGACACCACGGTAGCCAGAATTTTTTCATGGAGCTGGTAAAAGCGGTTATCTTTATCAACCACCTGGTATTTGTCTGCCTTGCGAGTGAGGGCATGTGTGGCTTTCAATACACCATTAATATGGCGCTGGTGAGAAGAATGTACCAGCAGCCCATCGTTAAATACATCAACAATCTGCTCTTCAACCAGAAATTGAACCAGAAATTGAACAGATACTTGTGAGGTGAGGGTATAAGTTGTCTCATCCCCATGAATGCGTTGTTCGATCAGTAAAGAGCCTACTGAATCTCCATTGTGTACTACCGCCAACTGAAGACGGGAGTTCCCTTCAGCATCTTTCAGAAACAAACTAAGGCAAACCCATAATGTAACAAGGGAGGCGATCCGATGCATAGCAACTTGTATTTTGCTTCATGACAATCCAATTGGAAGCTACCCCTACAGAAAATATAAAAAAGAAAAAATTTTTCTTCCAATGCGTTACCAAGAGTTGATGCTGGTGAGTTCCTTCCCAGCAGAGCCTTTTTCTTCCCAGCGGAGTCTCCCGTTTCGGGCTTGCCTGCGGCAGGCAGGGACTCCGCGTGCTTAAACCCAGCTTAAACCACTCCCTTCCCTCCGCCTTTGTTGGTGTTGTGTGAAGGTGCGCGAGTGGCTCACCAACAACCTTTGAAACAAGTGAACCCCAATCGGGCGCAAGCGTCCCGCTTGTGCCGTAGTTGATGTTGGTCGCTGACCACCATCCAACCTTCACCGGCAACTTTCCAGATAAACTGAAACCAATAAAAGCCGCCAATCGGCCGGATTAGCGTCATTTCCCCGAAATCGATTGCTTTAAAAAGCCAAAAATGGGATTTTATCCCGAAAAAAGGCCGTTTATCGGTTTTGGGTTTTAGCCAGGCCGGCATACGGATATTTTTGACTTATAATTTTTTTAAGCTATGGACAAGAGACCACTTTTTCTGAAAGGCTTGCTGAATGCCCTGTTGATAGAGGCTATCATCCTGGTGCTCATCATCCTGTAATTCGTCAACTAACTGAATAAACAAGGTCCTGCGGAGTAATCCGGCAGGACTTTTTTTGTTTTATCCCCAACCCGGCTGGCGTCATATCCTTACATAAAGAACCGCTATTTCAAAAATCTTCTAATTTTGTAGCCTTGTTTATAACTAACCCAGGGCAATGAATCTTTTGGATTTTGAAAAGCCCATCGCAGAATTGGAGGGCAAATTAGCTGACATGAAACATCTTGCTAACGACAGCGATGATTCAGTGAAGGGCGCTATCCAGGCGTTGGAAAAGAAGATAACCGACTTGAAAAAAGAAACGTTCGAAAACCTTACCGGCTGGCAACGCGTGCAGTTGTCGCGCCACCCCGACAGGCCTTATACATTAGATTACATCTACGAAATTACCACCGACTTTATTGAACTGCATGGCGATCGTACCGTAAGCGATGATAAAGCTATGATTGGAGGCTTCGGTACTATTGACGGTCAAACCTATATGTTAATTGGCCAACAAAAAGGCCGTAACACCAAGCAACGCCAACTACGCAACTTTGGTATGGCTAACCCGGAAGGCTACCGGAAGGCGCTGCGCCTGATGAAACTTGCCGAAAAGTTTAACAAACCGATTGTAACTTTTATAGATACCCCGGGTGCATTTCCGGGCCTGGAAGCCGAAGAACGCGGCCAGGGTGAAGCCATTGCCCGCAACCTGAAAGAAATGTTTATGCTAAAGGTTCCGGTTATCTGTATCATAATTGGCGAGGGCGCTTCGGGCGGGGCGTTAGGAATTGCCATTGGCGATCGTGTACTCATGCTGGAAAACTCCTGGTATTCGGTTATCTCGCCCGAAAACTGTTCGGCCATTCTATGGCGCAGCTGGGACTTTAAAGAACAAGCGGCCGAACTGCTCAAGTTATCCTCCAAAGATATGCATGCGCTTAAACTGATTGATGGTGTAATCAAAGAGCCGCTCGGTGGCGCCCATACCGATGTAAAGGCAATGGCAGCCGAAGTAAAGAAGGTGATTGTACAACTTACAACCGAGTTGAATAAACTATCACCGGAAGATCGCATTAACCAACGCATCGAAAAATTTACTTCGATGGGTGTTGTGAAAGAATAATTTCAAAATTCAAGATTTTAAATTCAAGATTTAAAATTCAAGATTTAAAATTCAAAATTAGTAATTTGACTTTTGAATTTTAAATCTTTGAAATCTTGAATCTTCATGTAATCAATACCGGTTTTTTTAAGTTAGATGGCGGAGCCATGTTTGGTGTGGTACCCAAATCCATCTGGCAAAAAACCAATCCGCCTGATGAGCGCAACCTTTGCAATTGGGCCATGCGCTGTTTGCTTATTGAAGCAGGCAATACCTTAATGCTTATCGACAATGGATTGGGTAACAAACAAGACGAAAAATTCTTCAGTCATTATTACCTGAATGGAACCGATACATTAGCGGGCTCCCTGAAGCAGGCCGGCTTTTCAACCGATGATGTAACGGATATGTTCCTTAGTCATTTGCATTTCGATCATTGCGGGGGCGGCATAAAAAGAGCGGGCGATAAACTGGTAACAACTTTTGCCCGTGCAACCTATTGGTCTAATGAAGCGCATTGGCAATGGGCCACACAACCCAACGCACGCGAAAAAGCAAGTTCCTCAAAGAGAACATTTTGCCCATACAAGAGAGTGGGCAACTCCGGTTTATTCATGAAAAAGATGAACGTTCAAATCCATTTGATTTTATGGATATCTTTTACGCATCCGGTCATACCGATAAAATGATGATTCCAAAAATCAGGTTTAAGAACCACACCATTTGTTTTATGGCCGATTTGTTGCCATCCGTAGGGCACATTCCGTTGCCCTATGTAATGGGTTATGATACCCGGCCTTTGCTAACCCTGGAAGAAAAAGCGGCATTTCTGAATGAGGCGGCTGATAACAACTACATTCTTTTTTTAGAACACGACCCGCAGCATGAATGTTGCACCGTTAAACATACTGAAAAAGGCGTGCGGTTGGACAAAACCTTTTCACTTAACGAGATTCTATGAAAGGTTCCAATAAATACTTTCTGCAAAGCAAGTATGGGTTGGGTTATGAATTTCCCGAGATAAAAACTGTAAACCCATGAAACGCGGACTGGTGCTATCGGGTGGTGGAGTGCGGGGGATGGCCCATATTGGTGTGCTGAAAGCATTGGAGGAAATGAACATTGGATTTGACTGTATTGCCGGAACAAGCGCAGGCTCCATTGTAGGGGCGCTCTATGCTGCCGGCCATAAACCCGACAAAATTTTTCAGTTGGTAAAAAACCTGAGTATATTCAATGCGCTGCGTCCTGCATTTACCTGGACAGGCCTGCTTACCATGAATGGCTTAAAAGAGGTGTTGCTTAAAAATATTCCCGATAACGACTTTTCGAAACTAAAACTTCCGTTAACGGTGGCAGCCACCAACATTCGAAATGGCCAGGTTCAATACTTCAACTCCGGAGAATTGATTTCAACCATAATGGCTTCCTGCAGCATACCGGCCATCTTTAATCCCATGCAGATTGACCAAAACCTTTATGTGGATGGTGGCTTGCTCGATAACCTTCCTGCAAAAGCAATCCGAAACCAGTGCGATATGCTGGTGGGCAGCCATTGCAATCATATTAGTGCCGACTTTGATGTTACAAACATTAATTGGTGATTGAAAGAAGTTTGTTGATCGCAATTAATTCTAACGTGCAGGTTAGCAAGCAACTTTGCGATGTATGGATTGATCCACCCGGTATGGATCGATACAGCAGTATGGATCTGAGTAAAGGCCAGGAAATTTTTGAGTACGGCTATCGCTTCGTTAAGGAAAACTTTACAGCACAACAGTTTCAACAAATAGCTGCATGAACGATTTCAAAACATTAATTCTTCAAGGTATTCCGGATAAACTTCCGGCAAAAAAACCGTACGACCTACGGTAAGCCACGCTCCAAAAAGAAAGGAGATATTATCAAAGGATGAAAAAATATTGGCCGTGCGCAATGCACTTAGGTATTTTCATCCCAATCACCATGCAATATTGGCCTCCGAATTTTTGGAAGAGCTGGAAACCTACGGGCGCATCTACATGTATCGTTTCCGTCCGGATTATAAAATGGTTGCACGTGCTATGGATGAATACCCGCACCGATCAAAACAAGCCGCGGCCATCATGCTCATGATTCAAAATAATCTTGATCCGGCTGTGGCCCAGCATCCGCACGAGTTAATTACGTATGGTGGCAACGGGGCTGTGTTTCAAAATTGGGGTCAGTATTTACTTACCATGCAATACCTGGCCACCATGACGGATGATCAAACGCTGCACATGTATTCCGGCCATCCGATGGGTTTGTTCCCATCATCCACCGAAGCGCCCCGTGTGGTTGTTACCAACGGAATGATGATACCCAATTACTCCAAACCCGATGATTGGGAAAAATATAACGCCTTGGGTGTAACACAGTATGGCCAGATGACAGCCGGAAGTTACATGTATATCGGGCCACAAGGCATTGTGCATGGTACTAACATTACCATTCTGAATGCAGGTAGAAAAATTTCAAAAGGTGGTGATGGCCTTGCCGGCAAATTGTTTGTAACCTCAGGGTTAGGAGGGATGAGTGGTGCCCAGCCCAAAGCCGGAAACATTGCGGGTTGTATTACCGTGGTAGCCGAAGTAAACATAAAAGCAACCAACAAAAGGCATGAGCAGGGGTGGGTGGATGAAGTAATTTTTGATCTGAATAAACTGGTAGAACGTGTTAGGCAGGCAAAAGAAAATAAAGAAGTAGTTTCCATTGCCTACCAGGGCAACGTAGTGGATGTGTGGGAAAAATTTGATGCTGAAAATATTTTTATTGATCTCGGTTCGGATCAAACTTCGTTGCACAACCCCTGGGCAGGTGGGTATTATCCGGTAGGGTTGAGTTATGAAGAGGCCAACGAATTAATGGCGGCCAATCCGGCTACATTCAGGGAACTGGTTCAGCAAACCTTGCGCAGGCATGCTACGGCTATCAACAAACATGTAGCAAGAGGAACCTATTTCTTCGATTATGGAAATGCATTCTTGCTGGAAGCATCGCGGGCCGGTGCTGAAGTAATGGCGGCCGATGGTGTTTCATTCCGCTACCCATCGTATGTGCAGGACATTATGGGCCCTATGTGTTTCGATTATGGTTTTGGTCCGTTTAGGTGGGTGTGTACTTCTTGTAAAGAGAGTGATCTTGATTATACCGATAAGCTGGCACTGGAAGTACTTGAACAAATTCATCAATCAGCCGATGCAGAAATTAAATCGCAACTAGCTGATAATATCAACTGGATTAAATCCGCAAAAGCAAACAAGTTGGTGGTAGGTTCGCAAGCGCGGATACTGTATGCTAACTCGGAAGGTCGCATTAAGATTGCGCAAGCATTTAACCATGCCATTGCACAAGGTAAAATCGGGCCGGTGGTATTGGGGCGCGATCATCACGATGTATCCGGAACCGATAGTCCCTATCGCGAAACTTCAAACATTTATGATGGGTCGCGGTTTACCGCAGACATGGCCATTCACAATGTAATTGGCGATTCGTTTCGGGGTGCTACGTGGGTTTCCATTCACAATGGGGGAGGCGTAGGTTGGGGCGAGGTGATTAATGGCGGGTTTGGTATGTTGCTGGATGGTTCTGCTTCCGCAGAAAGAAAGTTAAAAAAACATGCTTTACTTTGATGTGAACAATGGCATTGCGCGCAGGGCCTGGGCCCGAAACGGAAGGGGCACTTTCGGCAATCCGGAAAGAACAATCCGATCAGTTTAAAATAACCATCCCTTACCCGGCAGACGATACATTGCTTAACAACCTGTTGTAATGCTCAGGCCGCTATATATTTTGATTTTTAAAATCATGGGATGGAAAATTGAAGGAACATTTTCCCCGGATTTAAAGAAATATATCATTGCGGTTGCTCCACATACCAGCAACTGGGATTTTGTGATTGGTGTAATGGCACGAAGTATTCTGCGCCTGCAACGGGCACGGTTCTTAGGAAAAGATGCTTTATTCAAACCTCCCTATGGCTGGTTCTTTCGCTGGTTGGGGGGGCATCCGGTGGATCGCACGCAAAGACACGATATGGTGCAACAGGTAGTAGATATATTTAATCGACACGATGAGTTTATTTTGGCCCTGGCTCCAGAGGGAACCCGAAAAAAAGTGGATAAACTGCGCACAGGATTTTACTACATCGCAAAAGGAGCAGGCGTACCAATTATTCCGGTTGGGTTTGATTTCTATAAAAAATGTATTGTTATCGGTACACCGCTTTATTGTTCAAACGATTCAGAAACTGATTTTAACAACTTGCTTGCATTTTACCGAAAGATTCGCGGTAAAAACCCGGAATTAGGTATTGATTAAATCTTATCGAGGATTTTAATATTAATTTCTTCATAACTTCGTTTACGAATAATCATATAACTCTTTAAGAAATACAATAGGGGAATCTGGCAGGTTATTTGTCTTAAACTTGAAAACTAACTTCAACTGTATGAAAAAATTCATTATCCTTCTTTTTGTTGGCTCCTTCGCGTACACGGTGGCAAACGCCCAGGCCCAGTTTGCACTGGGTATTAAAGGCGGACCTAATTTTGCCAAGGTAGATGTGAACGACCCGGATGCAAGCTGGAAAGGTAGAACGGGCTTTCATGGGGGCGCTTTCGCTTTAATCAAGCTAACCAAAATTGGTATTCAACCCGAAGTGATTTTTTCCCAGCAGGGATCAAAAGTAAAATTCAATTCGGATGATTATGATGCCAACTTCAGTTACGTGAATATTCCGGTAATATTAAAACTTTACACCGTTGCCGGAATCAACCTTCAGGCTGGCCCTCAGTTTGGTTTCTTAACCACAGCCGAATCGGATTACAATCCTATTACCCATCAACCTCAAACCAAAGCCGATATTAAAGACGCTTACAAAAAATCAGACGTAAGTGTGGCAATTGGTGCCGGATGGGATTTACCATTTGGGTTAACGATTGATGCACGGTATAACCTCGGCATTTCAAAGATCGAAGATGATCCATCCATTGAAGCAACTAAAAACCAGGTGTTTCAGGTTTCTTTAGGTTTCAAACTTATTAAGATAGGAAAGTAGCAGGTATCGCACCTGGTAAAAATGGCCGCTTTTGCGGCCTTTTTTATTTCAACAAAGTCAATAATTTCGTGCCCGCATGAATTATGTTGAGACGGTCGAATTTTTTATACAAAAGCCTGCCCATGTTTCAGCGCGTGGGCGCAACAGCGTTTAAGAAAGATTTAACCAACACCCTTGCACTTTGCCAGGTACTCAACAATCCCAATCACCAGTTTAAGAGTGTGCATGTGGCCGGCACCAATGGCAAGGGCAGCACTTCGCACATGCTGGCTGCAATCTTGCAATCCGCAGGGTATAGAACAGGTCTTTACACATCGCCACACTTAAAAGAATTTACCGAGCGGATAAAAATTAACGGATGTGAAGTAAGCCAGGAGTTTGTTGTTGATTTCGTAGAGCGCATTAAACCACACATAAACCAGATACAACCCTCGTTCTTTGAAATTACGGTAGCCATGGCTTTTGATTATTTCGCAAGCCAACAGGTGGATGTGGCCATAATAGAAACCGGCCTGGGGGGAAGATTAGATTCCACCAATGTAGTTACGCCTGTGCTTTCAATTATTACCAACATCAGTTGGGATCACATGGATTTGCTCGGCAACACGTTGCCGGCCATCGCATCTGAAAAAGCAGGAATTATTAAACCTCATGTTCCGGTTGTAATTAGCGAAACACAATCCGAAGTAAAATCTGTATTTACCACAAAAGCAACCGAAACAAAAAGTAAAATCATCTTTGCCGATCAGCGCTACCAGGTAAGCAAACAAAGTAATACCTACTTAGTCAGCAAGTCAGATTCGCAGTTTGAAATAGAGTGCGACTTACGCGGTTCATACCAGGCAAAAAACATAGCCGGTGTGCTTGCTGCGGTTGATGAATTACAACTGCTTGGTTTTCATATACCGGTGAGTTCGTTAACAGCAGGATTAAAAAATGTTACCGCCCTTACCGGATTGAAAGGCCGATGGCAAAAGATAAATGATAAACCTTTAACTATTTGCGATACCGGACATAATGAAGCAGGGATAAAGGAAATACTAAATCAGCTTCATAACCTGAAGTACAACACCCTGCATTGGGTGCTGGGTATGGTAAAGGATAAAGATGTATCAAAAATTTTAAAGCTCCTGCCACCTTCCGCACACTATTACTTTTGTGAAGCAAAAATTCCACGAGCGATGCAGGCAGCTTCTTTATCAGAATATGCAAGAGCCGCAGGACTTAACGGGGTAGTTGTAGCCGATGTAAATGAAGCCATCCAAACGGCAACCCGAAATGCAAAACCGGATGATTTAATTTTGATTGGCGGAAGTACCTTTGTAGTGGCTGAAATCGATAACCTGTGAAGAGTAAGTTAAAACGTTTTGAAATTATTTCGCAACGCGATAATGTGTTGGAACCAGGCAAAGACATTTACCTGAAAATTAAAGGCAACTGGAACAAAGACTACTTTAAGCGTGATAAACCCATTACCCTGGAGTTAGCCTGTGGACGAGGTGAATACACCGTAGGCATGGCCAAACTGTTTCCGGATAGAAATTTTATTGGTGTGGATAAGAAAGGGGACAGGCTATGGAAAGGAAGTACGTGGGCCGTAGAAGATCAACTGAATCATGTGGGATTTCTGCGAACCGAAATTTTATTTATTGAAAGTTTTATTGCCGATGGTGAGGTGGATGAAATCTGGCTAACATTTCCTGATCCGCGCCCACGCATACGCGACAGCAAGCGCAGGTTATCAAGCAGCGGATACATTACGATGTATAAAAAACTTCTAAAACCCGGGGGATATTTTCGCTTTAAAACGGATAATACCGATCTATTCAATTTTACCCTGGAAGAACTTGCGCTGCGAACCGATATGGAAGATTTTAAGTTTACCCATGATCTCTATAACTCAGATCTGAGAAGCGAATGTTACGATATCAAAACGAAATACGAAGAAATGTTTGCCGGTAAAGGAGAGAAGATCAAGTATTTGCGATTCCGATTTAAAAAGGAAATACAATAAGTAAATCAGATAGTAATACTGTTGAGAAGGTTGGAAGTCCAACGGGTTAAAACTTCAAGCATCAGTCTCTAGTTGTTCCAGCACATCGGCAAGTTGCGCGTAATCCTTAAGTCCGGGGCGCTCTTCTGAACTTCCGTGCAGTTGAATTCCCGCAACCGGCCACAACAAAATTTCAGTCAGCGTTGCTTCAATCGAATTCATATCTACTAACACCGGAAAGTATTTAGCTATTTCTCCAATTAACTTCTTTGCTTCATCACCTCTCAAAACACCAGTTAAAATTACTGCTTCAATTCGATCTGCATGTTCTTTAAGAACCGCGCTCACCTGCAACCACTCCGATGCCTGAAGTTGTACCATAAGTTTCCCCGGTAAAGCAAGGGCCAGGTTAAAATCGGAAGAAGCGCATTGCCAGATTTGTACAGGGTAATCTTCCAAAGAAGGCCAGGGCTGTTCATTCAATTCTATAACCCATTGCGGCCCCGAAAGCCATCCGGTAATTTCTGCAAACCGGGTTGGATCAATTTCTTTAACCGGAAACCCAATCCAATCCACACCCATGCCGGCACAATACCGGGCATCGCTCAGGTTGGTAATGTTTGCTGCTTTTACTTTGGTTACTAATGCCATGGCCCAAATATCAAAAAGAAAAAATAACTTTGGAATGAAATGCGATACGCTTCGTTACTTTTATTGCTGGTGGTGTGGGCCTGCGAAGATAAACCCGTTACGGTTGACATGGGAACTGACTTTTTTCCGTTGCGAACCGGGCGGGAGTGGACCTACTCCGTAAACCAAACTACCTACAGCTACCTGAACGCCCCGCAAGAACACGAATATGAATTAAAGATAACCGTAACAGACTCCACCATAACCCAGGGTGTTGTAACCTACTCCCTTGTACTGGCAACCCGAAACTCAGCCGAAGAGGATTGGGAAGTAAATCAATCGTGGTCGGCTCAAGTGCGTGGCCATGAAGCCATTCAGAATGAAAGCAACGTTATCCGGGTGAAGATGGTTTTTCCTGTGGGTAAAACCACGGTTTGGGACGGGAATTTATACAACCATGAACCACCCTTTCTGGAAGATTATGTAACCAGTGCCGAACAACGATTGTGTCGGATAGAAAATTTTGACGAATCGAAAGAATTAAGCAGCGGACTCAATTTTAACAGTACGTTAACCGTTGTAATCAGTAACCTCATCGATCCGATTATCGGGCAAGATGTACAAAAGGAAATTTATGCGCGCCACGTGGGGCTTATTTTTAAAGATGTTACGCAACTGGTGTTTTGCAACCAGGGTAGTTGTTCTGGGTTGCAACAAGGTATTCGGTATACTCAAACATTAACCAGCTATGTTCCGTAGCCTGTGGGTGATCTTGTGTTTAATTGCTGTTGGTGCGCAGGCGCAAACCAATCGTTACTTTGTTTTTTTTAAAAATAAAACCGGAACGCCCTATAGCATTTCTCAGCCCCAGGAATTTCTGAGTGCCGCCAGTATTGCCAGAAGACAAAGCCAGCAAATTAGTATTACCGAAACCGACTTGCCGGTAAATCCTGCCTATGTTCAACAGCTTAAGGATATGGATGTTGCCACCTACTTTACATCGCGGTGGTGGAATGGTGTATTGGTTGAAGCAGACGCGGGCGAACTTCCGGCCATTTCGGCTTTGGAGTTTGTAGATCATATTTTGTTGCTTGCCCCAGGTCAAAAATTTTCAAACGGTCGCAAGAAAAAAATCAAACGCAAACAAGATACAACCGATCAACCACTTTTAAACGCCACGCAACTCTCGCAATTGGGCATTCCTACCATGCATGCCGATGGTAACCGCGGAGAAGGAATTTCAATAGCCATTTTCGACAGCGGCTTTCAGGGAGTTGACATCACAACCCCATTCGCTTTGTTAAATACAGATAACCGAATTAAACAGACTTTCAATTTTGTAAATAATAACACAGATGTATTCGTTGCTGATGATCATGGTACCGAAGTGCTTTCTGTAATGGCTGCGTATATCGATGGTTCTTATACAGGAGGCGCCTACATGGCCAACTATTTTTTGTACCTGACCGAAGATGTTTCATCTGAATATCGCATCGAAGAATTTAACTGGACATTTGCTGCCGAGAAAGCGGATAGTGCCGGAGTTCAGATTATCAATTCCAGCCTGGGTTACAATGAATTTGATGATTCATCCATGGATTATACAAAAACCCAACTGGATGGCCAAACAGCATATGTTACCCGCGCGGCACGGTGGGCTATTGAGCGGGGCATCGTGGTTGTGTGCAGTGCCGGAAATGAAGGCAATAACTCCTGGCAACTGGTTACACCACCAGCCGATGCAACCGGAATTGTGGCGGTAGGATCTATTACAGCCGGTGGAACCCGAAGTTCATTCAGTTCAGTAGGCCCCACCGAAGATGACCGGATTAAACCCGATGTAGTTGCCTTGGGTTCGGGCACCGTTGTAATCCGCGCAAGCGGAAATGTGGGCACCACTTCGGGCACCTCGTTGGCCAGTCCGCTGGTAGCAAGCCTTGCAGCTGGTGTATGGCAGGCGTATCCGGAGTTTACAGCACAGGAAATTTATGAAGCCCTTACACAATCTGCCAGCCAGGCTACCTCACCCGATAATTTTTGGGATATGGTATTCCAAATTATGATGCAGTTGTAAACTATTTGCGCGAACCAGAACCTCTAAAAAGTTGGTTGGTTTATCCTAACCCGGTGGTGGGCAACACAGTTAAAATTCAATTAGATGAAATTGATAACCCCATACAGATTACCCTATTTGATAGCCGGGGTGTACGCGTTTCAGAATCAACCCTTGAGATCAACTGGCAAAATAATCCGTTTGAGTATGACATCTCACCTTTGTTGAGCGGATTGTACTATGTACGGGTGCGATCGGGTACCCGCGAGGCTACATTTCGTATAATGAAACAGTGAGGCAAACGCCACAACTGTATATCTTTGCCATTAAATTTAAGACTTACTGTTCATGCCACTGATTGCACCCTCCATTTTAGCTGCTGATTTCGCAAATCTGCAAGCCGATGTTACGATGATAAATGACAGCATGGCCGACTGGATTCATGTAGATGTGATGGATGGCGTTTTTGTACCTAACATTTCGTTTGGTATGCCGGTAATTAAAGCTATTAAGAAGCACGCCAAAAAACCATTGGATGTACACCTGATGATTGTTCAGCCGGAAAGATACCTGCAGGCATTCAAAGAAGTTGGTGCCGATATTCTTACCGTGCATCTGGAGGCCAGTACACACTTGCATCGTACTATTCAGGAGATAAAAGCATTGGGAATGAAAGCTGGTGTGGCAATTAATCCGCACACGTCCGTTTCGTTGTTGAAAGATATTGTTGCCGATATTGATCTTATTTGTTTGATGTCGGTAAATCCCGGGTTTGGTGGCCAGAAGTTTATTGAAAACACGTATGCAAAAACATCGGAGTTGGCCGCTTTGCTGAAAGCAACAAATTCAAAAGCAAAAATTGAAATTGATGGCGGTGTAAATCAGGAGAACGCACCCAACCTGATTGCAAGCGGAGCCCATGTACTGGTTGCCGGAAATTTTGTGTTTACTGCTGCCAGGCCGAAAGAAGTAATTCAGCAATTAAAATCACTGCCTGATAATTAAACTTCTGCTATGCGTATTGTTTATTGCTTACTTCTCGGGTTATTACTTACGGCATGTGCCCAAACCGTTTCGCGCGTGACCCGGGCCAACCGATTGATCTGAGCGGGCGCTGGAATGATACCGACTCGCGGCAGGTTGCAGAAAAGATGATTTCCGAATTACTAAATAGTCCACGGTATAAGGAATACGCAAAAGAATTGGGTAAGCGACCCACCATCATTGTGGGGCTTATACGCAATCGAACCAGCGAGCACATTGATGCCAACGCATACATAAAAAAATTTGAAATGGCTATCTTCAATTCCAACATAGCCGACCTGGTAGAATCAGATACCTTTCGGGACAAACTTCGCGAAGAGCGCGCACAGCAACAAGACTTTGCCGATCCCGCAACCATGGCCCAATGGGGAAAAGAAGTAGGCGCCAACCTGATGCTGTTTGGAGAAATGACTTCTGAAACAGATGTTATGAACAAACAACGGGTTGTAAACTACATTACCACGTTGTTCCTTACAGATATGGAAAGCAACAAGCGGGTGTGGTACGGACAACACGAAATCAAGAAATACATTCGCAAATAATAACCATGCACCACCGTTGTATTTTTACGAAACTGGTGGCCCTTGGTACGATTATACTGGCGTCCGGCTGCGCTACCTATTATCAGGCCAACCAATCATTTAACCAGGATTTTGAACGTGGCAACCTGGAATCTGCCTTAGCCACACTGCAGGCCAATACCAAAGAAGCCAAAAGCAAACGCGAGTTTTTATACTATGTAAATAACGGGCTGGTACTATCTATGATGAGCCGGTACAAAGAAAGCAATGCATACTTAGAAAAAGCATTTTTGTTTGGTGAAGATTACCGGATGAACTACTTAAATGAAGCCGCCTCGTATCTCACCAACCCGAACGTAACCACCTACCGGGGCGAAGATCACGAACACCTTATGTTGCTGTACTACAAAGCAATCAATTACCTGAAGTTGGGCGATACGCAGGCAGCTTTGGTTGAATGCAGGCGCCTGAACATCCGGCTTCAGCAATTGAGCGACCGATACAAAAATGAAAACAAATTTCAACGCGATGCATTTATACACACATTGATGGGCCTTATTTACGAAACCGATAAAGATTATAACAATGCCTTTATTGCTTACCGCAATGCGGCCACCATTTATGAAGAAGATTATTCCAGGCTTTTTAATATATCCGTACCCGAACAGCTAAAGAAAGATTTAGTACGCATGGCCTGGCTTAATGGCTTTACCAGCGAGTATGAATTTTACAAATCGAAGTGGAATATGCCCGAGGGCGATTTTGAAATGCCTCCGGCTAATCAGGCCGAAGTAATTTTTTTCTGGCACAACGGGCTTGCGCCAGTAAAGGCAGAGTGGGGGATAAATTTTTTGGTGGACAGGCGCGATAACTGGGTGTATTTCTACAACCGTGAATTAGGAATCAACTTTCCTTTTTCGCTGGAAGGCTACGATCAAAAAGAAAAGGATGGCCTTGCCCGTCTCGAAGTATTTCGTGTGGCGTTTCCCCGTTATATGGAACGACCACTATATTTTCAGGAAGCCAGTATTATCACAAATGGGGCAGAACAGCCTTTAGCCCTGCTGGAAGATGTAAATAAAATAGCCTTTAAAAGTCTGCAGCAACGCATGCACCTGGAATTAAGCAAAGCCCTGATTCGCGTGGCCCTGAAGAAAGTAACCGAATACCAGGTAAAGCAGGAAGACAAAACATTAGGCTCGGTGCTGGGTGTAATCAATGCCATTACTGAAAAAGCGGATACCCGCAACTGGCAAACCTTACCCCACAGCATCTACTATACACGCGTGGCAGTACCGGCAGGGCAAAGTAAACTTACCCTTACCCTGAAGGATGGGAACCGCTCCACCACCCACGACTTTTCCTATACGCTGAACAAGGGGCAGATACTGTTTCACACCTTTACATCGTTAGAGAGTCGGTACCCCAATTATGGCTTCTTCGATTCCGATAGTTACCGGGATTGATTTTTACCATCTGCTTAAGCCTGTTATCTTTAGGATTTTAAATTGAACATTCTGAAAAGTTTCCTCCGCATAAATCTGGCTCTGATCCTGTTCCTGGTACCGGATCTTATTGTTGCTCAGGATGATGAAAAGCCTACTTTTCCGCTGGAGACAATTTATGCCGAGCGTAAACCCAACACGTTCAGGAAGTTCCTTACTCATTTGCATTTTAGCTTCAGTACGGGGTATGGAAACACGTATATGAAGCACAAGCTGGATAATTTCGGAGTTTTTCAACGACCCGGTTTTGCCCCACGCGTATTTCAAGTTAGCAACCCGCTGGATACCACCTACACCAACTGGATAAATCGCGTAACAGCGGATACACTTACTGTTACTCCGGGCAGTTTCCTGGTCTCAAGCGATACCGCCCGCCTTGGTTTTAAGGGTAAGAGCAAAAACATTCCTTTCAATGTGTACATGCACTACGAGTTTCTGAAACGCTTCCGGATTGGTGGTGGCTATAGCTACGAATACCTTTCGTTGGGCGAGTTCAGTCCAATCACATTTAAAGATAGCATTGGTACCTTCAGGCCTGCGCAATACCGAGGTTGGGTTAGAAAGGTTTATGGGTATGCAGGGGCATCATTCTATCGTATTGATAAGGTTTTGTTTACGGGCGATTTACAGGTTGGAAGTTATAAGCCTAAACGCAACTTCGATAACAGCGCCATTAAGCGCGGGGTGTATGTAAACCTAGGGGTAACTGCCGACTATGAATTATCCGAATACCTGCGGCTGTTTGCCCGTCCTTCGTTCGACATAAAGAGATATACCCTGAATGTGGCGGGCAGCAATGGAAATTTCATAAAGCACCACATGAATGCCGCCTACCTGCAGATTGGCCTTTCTTACGCCATTCCGGAATTACCCCGGTGCTACTTAAAAGACTGCAAAATTCAAATTAACCATGCGCACGGTAACAAAGAGTACCGCAGCAGGCGCCATCCCATCTACAAAAAACAGAATCCGGGATATGGCGAAAATCACCCCACACTAATCAAATACAAAGGCAAGAACAAGCGAAAACTCAATCCCTATTAACGGCCCTAAAAAACTCCCTTTAAGCATAAAAAATCAGGCTTTTGGCCTGTGCGGGAAGCAGTTAAATTAATCAAAATTCCATACCTTGCACCCTTAATTTTTGCCCCGTAACAAGGGCTAAACGAAAGACTTTAAAACCAGAAATCTGTGGCTGACGAAAGCACCAATTTGCCCGAACGGCAAAACATCATTCCAATAAACATTGAAGATGAAATGCGCGGAGCTTACATCGATTATTCGATGTCGGTTATTGTTTCGCGCGCATTACCCGATGTGCGCGATGGCCTGAAGCCCGTACACCGGAGAGTCCTTTACGGAATGCTGGAGTTAGGGGTTAACTATAACAAACCCTATAAAAAATCAGCTCGTATTGTGGGGGAGGTTTTAGGTAAGTACCACCCCCATGGCGATGCCTCCGTGTACGACACCATGGTGCGCATGGCCCAGGATTGGTCGTTGCGATACCCCTTGGTGGATGGCCAGGGAAACTTCGGTTCTATTGATGGCGACTCTCCTGCAGCGATGCGTTATACGGAAGCACGTCTGAAACGATTGGCTGAAGAAATGCTGGCTGATATCAATAAAGAAACAGTTGATTTTCAACCAAACTTTGACGACTCATTATCCGAACCAACCGTATTACCGGCTAAGGTTCCTAACCTGCTCATCAACGGATCGAGTGGTATTGCCGTGGGCATGGCCACGAACATGGCTCCACACAACCTGACTGAAGTAGTGGATGGTATTTGTGCTTACATCGACAACAGAGACATCACCATCCCCGAATTGATGAAGTTTATAACAGCTCCTGATTTTCCTACCGGTGGGTTAATATATGGCTATCAGGGCGTACAAGAAGCTTTCCTTACCGGAAGAGGAAGAATTGTGGTGCGTGCCAGGGCAGAAATTGTTACGACCAGTAATGGCCGCGATCAGATTGTAGTAACAGAAGTGCCCTACATGGTGAACAAGGCACAGATGATTGAAAAAACGGCTGCCCTGATCAACGAAAAGAAATTAGAAGGGATAAGCGATATCCGCGATGAATCTGACCGCGAAGGGTACCGGGTAGTGTATGATCTTAAAAGGGATGCCATTCCGAACATCGTTCTCAACAATCTTTATAAATACACACAACTACAATCGTCATTCGGGGTAAATAATGTAGCCCTTGTAAAAGGAAGACCGCAAACCCTTAATCTGAAAGACCTGGTTGCATACTTTGTGGAACATCGCCACGAAGTGGTGGTGCGCAGAACAAAGTTCGAACTGAATGAGGCCGAAAAGCGTGCCCATATACTGGAAGGCTACCTGATTGCACTCGATCACCTGGATGAGGTAATTGCATTGATCCGCAATTCCCGCGATCCGGAAATAGCGAAAACAGGATTGATGGAACAGTTTAAACTTTCTGAAATCCAGGCCAAGGCTATTCTGGAAATGCGCCTGCAGCGCTTAACAGGTCTTGAGCGCGAAAAAATTCAAAACGAGTATAACGAGGTAAAAGCCTTGATCGCAAGATTGAAGGATGTGCTGGCAAATGAAGGCCTGCGCATGGACATCATTAAGACTGAGTTAATTGAGATTAAGGAGCGTTATGGTGATAAGCGAAGAACCGAAGTAATTCACAGCGATGATGACATTACACCGGAGGACATGATTCCGAATGAAGAAATGGTAATAACCGTTTCGAACCAGGGTTATGTAAAGCGTACGTCCTTATCAGAATACCGCACGCAGGGCAGGGGCGGCATTGGCTCGAAAGCAGCTGCCACCAAAGAAGATGATTTTACAGAACACCTCTTTATTGCACAGGCTCATAACTACCTGCTCATCTTTACCGAACTAGGCCAGGTGTATTGGAAAAAAGCCTACGAAATTCCGGAAGGATCCAAAACTTCGAAGGGTAGGGCGATTCAAAATTTACTTACCATTCAGCCGGGCGATCGGGTAAAGGCGATTCTGAATGTGAAAGACCTGGTGGACGAAAATTACATCAACAACACCTATGTAATTCTTTGTACAGAAAAAGGCACCATTAAGAAAACTTCGCTCGAAGCCTATTCGCGGCCGCGGGCCAACGGCATTGCCGCCATTACCATCAACGATGGCGACCGCTTGTTGAATGCGGCTTTGACAAATGGCAGCAACGATATTATTATTGCCAAAAGTGAGGGTAAAGCCGTTCGGTTTAACGAAGCCGAATGTTAGACCCATG
>LNFR01000075.1 GCA_001567185.1 Bacteroidetes bacterium OLB12 | reverse complement strand
CAGGTCATCCACCATGGCTCTTCCTTCTTCCAGGTAAACGCCATCTTTAATTTTCTGAAAGTCGTTTTTGGTAATTGGCTTATCCAACTCCACTTTGTAAATTTTCTTTACGTTGTAGCTGGGGTGAGTAAGTTTATCGGCCAGGTCTCCATCGTTTGTCAATAACAATAACCCGGTTGTGTTTCTATCCAATCGCCCCACCGGATAAATCCTTGCCTTACTTGCACTCGCAACCAGGTTCATTACGGTTTTGCGCTCCTGCGGATCGTCTGTAGTTGTAATAAATCCTTTCGGTTTGTTCAATAAAACGTAAACCGGATCTTCAGCTTTTAGTTTTTTACCTTCATACCGAACATCGTCTGTTACTTTTACTTTGTGCCCCATTTCGGTAACTACGGCCCCATTCACGGTTATCAAGCCCATCTTTATTAATTCATCGGCCTCTCTGCGACTGCCCACACCACTATTGGCAATGAACTTATTTAATCGGATTAAATCCGAATCTGTTTTTGGAGTATCTGTTTTCGATTTGCGCTTAGGCGAGGTTACATCGCGAAGTTTGTTGTACGGTTTGCGTTTGTATGGAAGGCCGTAGTTTGAGCTACTGTCTTTATCTCCTTCGTTATCCTGTTTCCGCCCGTACGGTTTTTTGGTAAACCGGGCAGGGCCTCCACTTCTTGAATCAAATCTTCCACTGTTTCGCTTTTTGAATGACTGTGCCCCTACTCCTTCCGATCGCTTCTTGTCAAAATCATCTGATTGAAAGGGCCGCTTCTTAAATGGTTTATCCACACTTCTATCCAATCTGTTTTTAACAAAACCACCATGCTTTTTGGCGAACCCGGGCTTATCCGATGAGAAGGATCGCTTTTTAAAAAGATCCTTGCTCGCTGGAATCAGAATCTGATCTTCTGAATGTCGGCTTGCCCGATGACCGGCCAAAACGGGATGGGCGTTCTGAATCCTCGCTTCGATCAAATTTTTTGCGCGGACGTTCGCTGTTAAATCTACCTTCAGGTTTATCCTTACGGGTGCGAAATGATTTTTCTGCATTCGATCGTTTGCCAAATGCGGTGGGTGATGATTTGCGTGGGCGTGCCATAGCGATTATGGGTTATTAGCCGATTGATAAACCTTTACCAAATCGGCCGGCCTTAAAGGTCGGATTAAAAAGTGATAAAGTGGAATTTTAAATCCACGTGTACTGTCAGGCGTGAATTATTGGTTTTCCGGAGTTTCCCCAATGGTATTTACCTCGCTGGTAAAGTCTTTGGGTGTAGGCAGTTCGTTTATATCATTAATACCAAAGTACTCCATAAACTTTGGGCTGGTGCCATACAGAATGGGGCGGCCTATGGTTTCAGCTTTGCCCAAAATTTCAATCAAGCCTTTGTCCAATAATTTCTGTACTGCATAATCGCAGTTTACACCCCGAATGTTTTCCACATCGGTTTTAGAAATGGGTTGCTTATAAGCAATAATAGAAAGTGTTTCCATAGCCGAGGTGGACAATCTCTTTTTAGATTGCTGCTTCAGCATAATGCCTATGCTGGCCTGGTACGCAGGCTTCGTTAAAAACTGATAGCCGCCTCCTGCTTTGTAGAGTTGAAAGGAATACTCTTCGCCCTGAAACTTTTCTTCAATTCGGGTTAAAGCTCCCTGGATATCTTCTTCCGGTACATCGGCATTAAACATTTCAGAAAGACAAGCCTTGATGTCGGCTAACTTGGCCGGTGTAGGCGAGCAAAAAATCAAGGCCTCGATGTGGTTCTGTAGAAAATCCATATAACTATAAAAATTGGCAGTTGACAACTAACAATTTGACAATCGGGTTCAACAATGAAACTGTTGTCAATTGCCTATTGTAAGTTGCCGTTTGATTAATCCTGTTTCATCATCTTTGCTTCGATGGATTGTGTGGTGTGTGGCACCGCAATCAATCGCTCTTTGGGTATTAATTTTCCGGTAACGGAACAAATACCATAGGTGCGATTCTTTATACGAACCAGTGCATTCTCCAGGTTGGTGATATACTTGAGCTGACGGGCCGCCAACTGGCTCAGGTTTTCTTTTTCAGCAGTTTCAGCACCATCTTCCAAAACTTTTGTATTACCGCCTGAAGTTGAATCGGTGCCGGCATCATTGTTCCGGTTTAACGTTTCTTTCAGAATTTTGAATTCTTCTCTGGCCTTATCCAGTTTACCCAAAATCAGGGTTTCAAACTCTTTCAACTCATCATCGCTGTAGCGGGTTTTATCTTCATTAACAGGAGTCGCTTTGGCTGGCTTATGCGCAATGGGGCGCTGATTAATGATGGGGAAAATATTGAGTTGTGAAGGCGACAGTTTAATGGGTGGAGCTATTGACTTCCGCTCGGCCTTTTTAGGTTCTACAGGCTCAGCTGCTTTCTTTATAACTGGTTTTACCACCTCTTTTTTAACAACCTTTTTTACAGGTGTTTTCTTTGCAACTATTTTTTTCTTAGCAGGTGCAGCTTTTTTAGCAGCCTTCTTAGCCGGTGCCACTTTCTTTGACTTAGCTTTTTTAGCAACCGGTTTTGCTTTAGCTACTTTTTTAGCTTTGGCAGCGGGTTTGGCTTTGGTTGCTTTCTTAGCGGGTTTGGCTGGTTTTTTCTTTGATTTGGCCATAGAGCAATTCCTTTCGTAAGGGTTTTGAAAAAGATGGGCAAAAATACGGGCAAAGGGTTAAAACAAAAAATGTATAGCAAAGGAGTTATTCGATAAAATCGATACAATTACTGCAGGTTACTGCCTGAAAATGAAGCTACTGGCAAAAAATGATGCTTTTATCTTCTGATCTTCCGGTTCTGTCAAATCAATTTCATACGGTTATGCACCAGAAATTAGTGGTTGTACAAGGTGGTGCTTACACAGTTCATCATCTTGCTATCACCACCCGTTTTCTATAGGTTCTAACCTGGCCATCCAACTGAAAAAGCTCGACCCAAACAAAGTAATAACCCATACGAGCCCGGGTTCCATCCTCGCGGTCGCCATCCCACCGAAAGAACCCGTCAATGCCCAGCGTTTCATTATTGGCCAGTTCTTTTATCACACGTCCTTGCTGATCGGCTATTTTCACGTTGGCAACCCAACCGGATTGATCAAACTTATACCGAATCCGGGCAAAATCCTGCCCGGGCCTGTCAACAGAAAATATCTCAGGGTCTACCTGTATTTCATCACCTGTAAAACTGCCTTCGGGTTTTGAATTAGAATTGATATAACCGGGGGTTGCAAACCCTGCCGCACTTGCAGCCGATTTCCAATTGTTTTTTTTCAATGCTGATTCATATGCTGAAATCCGTTCGAGCGACACCCCTTCTTTGTCCTTCAACAGGGAGGTGTGAAAATCGTCTTCATAAATCAGGTAGTCCAGGTTGAGGCCACTATCAGAAACCAATGCTACAGACCCGGCATCGTCATTCAGCGAAGGTATTGTAGCAATTAAAAAATTTGTTTCCATGGCCAACGGATAATGATCCTTTAAAACTACCCCATTGGGGGTTATAGCCAAGAATGAAGCAGGCGAAAGCAGCACATCATTCGTGCTCATGATTTTTGCATTCCTGATTTCACCATTTTCAAAATTGGCCAACGACCAGTTCTTCAGGTTGATGTACTTATCGGACACATTCAGTATCTCTACAAAATCAACCCCACCGGGCCGCGGATTAAATAACACTTCATTCAGCACCACATCTCCTGCTTCTGCCAACTCGGGCAAAGCAAATTTTTTCTGACTATAGCCATCTTGAATAAGATTACCGGCACAATCGCGCAAGCCGGAAATTGTTATGGAATAAAGTTGTTTAGGCTGCAGGGTATTACTTAGCGTAATGCGGAGTTGCCGCAGCGATGTGGATGTAAATTTTATCTCAGAAATGGTAAGAGGCGGCTCAAATGAAAACGAATGTTGGCTTACAGAAACTTCAAGTTTCTCATCGAAAGTAAGTATCAATTCCGTTTCAGAAGGAACAGCAACGGATAGCAACTTCGGGCCGGTTAAATCCGGCTTGTCGGTATGTACCGAATTTAGGTGGCCCGGTGTACCTCCTTGCGGGGCTTCACTGGCAACCCAGTTTGTTTCCTCCCCACAAATATTTTGGAGGTCAATGAGTTCAAGCGTCCAGCCACCAGCTTGTTTGTCTTCATCGGCATACCACGATAGATTAAAATTTACAGAATCGATAAGTTGATTACCGGGCGCAAACAAGCGCAGTGCTTCGCCTGCATTATTGATGGTTGGAAAATTGGCCAATCCCAACACCATGCCATACGAATTGTAAAGCGATGCATTCGCTGTTGAAGTTAGTATCAGGTATTGTGTTGGCATTAGAATATGCACAGGCAATGTTGCGGTTGAACTACCATCGGTAAAGCGCCAACCGGCCAGATCAATCGGGTTGGCACTGCGGTTATAAACTTCAATAAACTCGGCATCGGGCAAGCCAATCTGCGGGGTGGGGTCTGCAAAAATTTCAGTTAGGATTATATCCTTGTAGGAAAAGGAAGAAACAAATTCGAAAGGCAATGTGGTTTCTGCCATTACATTCCCAGCGGCATCCGAAACATTAGTTACGGTTAACTGGTATGTAACTCCGCTCTGAAACTCCTTTGCAAAAGTTAATAGTACTACTTTTTTGTTGGGCTGAAGCTGAGCGGTTGACGGGAAGCCCAATCCATTTGAAGCAGAGTAGTTGGCAACGCTTTGTGCCGAAGCTACTTGCAATAGTTCGTCAAAACCTACCTGCACCTGGAAAGGGTTTTCTATTCCTAAAAACTGAATAGTTGGAGGGGTGGTGTCAACAATAATCTCACCCACGTAGATGTCGTCAAAGAAGTGGCGATTAAAAAAACTGGCGGTTGATTGTTGTACCCGGATTCCAAAAAACTGTGATGTTAAAATGGTGTTATCTGTGACAGTGCCTTCTGTAAAATAAGATGCTCCACCTGTGGCATCGCGTTGCAAAGTCCAGAGGTTATCCGCATCGCAAACTACTTTTATGCGGACTGTATTATTGGATGCGTTGGTAACGCCATCTGTTCCGTTTATGATAAGTGTGGGGGTTCCGTTTACAATTTTATACAAACTGATTTCGTCTGGTGTGCCGCCAATCCGAACAAAGTACCCGTTTAATGTGGCGCTGGTTAAGTTAGCCTGATCGGCCATCAGAAATACATCCACAACGTTGGCGCTGGAGGTATTGAATTGCAGATTAACCCAAAATTCCCATTGAGAGTTGGTGGCCCGGCTGGAAGGCGTTGTAATGTAAAATGAACTTGAGGCTACCGCAGAATTGGAACGAAGTTGATTGGAAACAACCACCCAGTTGGCTGCATTATCGGGTGTCCACTCCGGATTGTTCGTTAGGTCGCCATCGGTAAAATCGTCTGTTACCTGGGCAAAGCAAACGCTTGCGTTAAAAAGACTAAACAGGATGATGCATATTTTCTTCATCGCTTGCGTTCAATAAATTATGTTTGCACCTCTTTAAAAATACAAATAAAAATGAGACTAGCAGTAGTAGGAGCAACCGGCCTGGTAGGCCAGGAATTGCTCAGGGTGCTGGAAGAGCGCCAGGTAGAATTTGACGAATTGTATTTAGTGGCCTCGGCCAAATCGGTAGGCCAGAAGATAAAATTTAAGGGTAAGGAGTATGCAATTAAAAGCATGGAAGAAACCGTGGCGTTGGCTCCGGATGTTGCCATCTTTTCGGCTGGCGGAGGTACTTCGTTAGAGTGGGCCCCCCGGTTTGCCGAAAAAGGTACGGTTGTAATTGATAATTCATCGGCCTGGCGTATGGATCCAACCAAAAAATTAATTGTGCCCGAAATAAACGGCCACGCCCTAACAAGCGAGGACCTGATTATTGCCAACCCGAATTGTTCAACCATTCAAATGGTAATGGCGCTTGCTCCATTGCACAAAAAGTACAAGATCAAACGCATTGTGGTTTCAACGTATCAATCTGTAACTGGTACCGGCAAGGATGCAGTGCAGCAAATGATGGAAGAACGACAGGGAATTACCAATGGCATTAAAGTGTATCCGCATAAAATTGATATGAATGCATTGCCGCATATCGATTCCTTTCTGGACAATGGTTATACCAAGGAAGAAATGAAAATGGTGAATGAAACCCGTAAAATTCTGGAAGACCAAACCATTGGTGTTACCTCTACCACGGTTCGCATTCCGGCCATTGGTGGCCACTCTGAAGCGGTAAATGTTGAGTTTTATTCCGACTTTGATTTAAAGGAGGTGCGCGAAATTTTAGAACAAACGCCCGGGGTGGTTGTACAAGACGATGTAAAAAATAATGTGTACCCCATGCCTATTAACTCCAAAGGGAAAGACGAAGTGTTTGTTGGGCGCTTGCGCAGAGATGAGTCTCAACCCCACACACTAAACCTGTGGGTGGTGTCTGATAATTTGCGCAAAGGAGCGGCTACCAATGCGGTGCAAATTGCAGAATACCTGATGGAGAAGAGCCTGGTGGGTTAACCCGCAAGAAACGGAAAGGCACGGGGGAAAAGCAGGCATAAAACAGCCTCAAATTGATGGCCTATTTCTATTTACCTAAGTTCATAACAATGGTTTAGGCTATCAAATGTGGCTTTTTGTAAAAAGTTGCGCTTCCCGTTCAGAGCCACTACCTTCGCAATTCAAAAAAACTGAAATATGGAAATTTTAAAGAAATACGGTATCTGGATTTTTCTCGGATTACTCGTGATTTGGGGTATTAGCATGTATAACGGCATGGCCCGGTTGGATCAAACTGTGAAACAAGCCTGGGGCGATGTAGAATCAGACTACCAGCGTAGAAGTGATCTTATCCCCAACCTGGTAAACACCGTTAAGGGTTATGCGAACTTTGAGCAGGAAACTCTTACCAAAGTTGTAGAAGCGAGAGCCAGCGCAACACAAGTTAAAATAGATGCTTCTAATTTAACGCCCGAAAATCTCCAGGCATTTCAACAGGCACAGGGTGGTTTAAACTCTGCGTTAGGAAGATTGCTGGCGGTAGCAGAAAACTATCCCGATCTGAAAGCCAACCAAAACTTCTTAGACCTGCAGGCGCAACTGGAAGGAACAGAAAACAGAATCTCTGTTTCGCGCAAGCGGTTTAACGATGCAGTAGGCCAATACAACCGTGCTATCGTTGGGTTTCCCCGCTCGTTAATTGCCAGCATAGGCGGCCATACCGAAAAAGGGTACTTCAAAGCCGAAGAAGGTGCTGATAAAGCCCCGGAAGTGAAGTTCTGATTGACAGAATTTGAATCGTCCTAAAACAGGTTGACAGATTTAATTACTAAGTCCCGGTTCCCTTAGGTAGCCGGGATTTTTTTTTATGAATGCATTACGGTTTCTCTTTTCAGAATAAAGCCCTGAAAGCATTTTCAGGAATGTCTTGTTGCTCTCTTATAGGTCAGAAGCAGAAAGGGATTTTAGTTGAAGAATAATGGAATTGACTTCATTAAGCGTGATTCCTTGCTGCGAATATTGGACTAAAAGGAAAGTCCTTAAGTCTTCTTCAATTGTAAGCTCCCCCTATTTTTGATCCACTCAAA
>LNFR01000074.1 GCA_001567185.1 Bacteroidetes bacterium OLB12 | reverse complement strand
TTTGCGGGCTGCTTTTTTTGCCAGCTTCCGGCCTGCCTTTTTAGCTGGTTTTGCTTTTTTCTGCACTTTTCTTGGCCGCCTTCTTTTGTAGCTTTTTTTACTACCTTTTTTACAGTTCTTTTTGGCTGCGGTTTTCTTAGAAATTTTCTTGACGGCTTTCTTTGGTTTGGTCTTTTTTAGCGGGTGCAGCAGTTTTTGTTTTTGTAGCACCCATCGCATTCAAGGCCGAGCCTGCCTTAAACCAGGCAATCTGGTTGGCATTATAGGTATGATTTACTGTAATGGATTCACTGGAGCCATCGCTATGATGAATTACCAAGGTAAGCGGTTTTTCCGGGCTAAAGGTGGTTAAGCCCACGATATCAAATTTATCGTCTTCCTTAATTTTGTTGTAGTCTTCCTTGTTGGCAAACGTTAAGGCCAACATACCTTGCTTCTTCAGGTTTGTTTCGTGAATGCGTGCGAACGATTTAACCAATATAGCCCTTACACCCAGGTGGCGGGGTTCCATAGCGGCATGCTCGCGCGATGATCCCTCACCATAATTCTCATCGCCAACTACGATAGAACCAAGTCCTTGTGCTTTATAAGCACGCTGTACTTTTGGAACTTCATCGTACTCGCCCGTTAGACCATTTTTTACACTGTTAATTTTCTCATTATAGAAGTTGGTGGCTCCTATCAACAGGTTGTTGGAAATGTTATCGAGGTGGCCGCGATACTTTAACCATTTACCTGCCATTGAAATATGATCAGTAGTACACTTGCCTTTTGCTTTAATCAGTAAGCGTAATCCTTTCAGGTCGGTGCCTTCCCATGGTTTGAATGGGGCCAGTAATTGCAGGCGGTCTGACGTAGGGCTTACCTTAACCACTACACTGCTTCCGTCTTTGGCAGGAGCCTGGTAGCCGGGGTCTTTTACATCAAAGCCTTTTGCCGGCAGTTCATCGCCAGTTGGAGGATCAAGTTTTACCTGCTGACCTTGCTCATTAGTTAAGGAATCGGTAATCGGGTTGAATCCCAAATCTCCGGCAATTGCCAACGCGGTTACCAATTCGGGTGATCCAACAAAGGCAAACGTATTAGGGTTGCCGTCATTGCGGGATTGGAAGTTCCGGTTGAATGAGTGTACAATCGTATTCTTCTCTTTGCGCTCTGCGCCCACACGACTCCACATACCGATACAGGGGCCGCAGGCATTGGCAAATACCTTTGCACCAATCTTGTTAAAAGTATCGATAAAGCCGTCACGCTCAATGGTATAACGAACTTGTTCCGAACCCGGGGTTATCGTAAACACAGCCTTTGTTTTCAGTCCCTTTTCGGCTACCTGTTTAGCTAAGCTTGCTGCCCGGGCAATGTCTTCGTAAGAAGAGTTGGTACACGAACCAATTAAACCTACTTCTACTTTAAGGGGCCAGCCATTCTTCTCAGCTTCTGATTTCAGTTTGGAAATTGGGGTAGCAAGATCTGGCGTAAAAGGTCCGTTCAGGTGTGGCTCCAGTTCGGATAGATTTATCTCAATTACCTGGTCGAAATACTTTTCCGGATTGGCATACACTTCCGGATCAGCGGTTAAATGTTCTTTAATTTTATTTGCCAACTCGGCCACTTCCGCGCGACCGGTAGCAACCAGGTATCGTGCCATGGAATCATCATAACCAAAGGTTGAAGTAGTTGCTCCAATTTCGGCACCCATGTTACAGATGGTACCTTTACCAGTACAGCTCATAGAAGTTGCTCCCTCACCAAAATATTCTACAATGGCACCGGTTCCACCTTTTACGGTTAAGATACCAGCCACTTTTAAAATCACATCCTTGGCAGAAGTCCAGCCATTCAACTTACCGGTTAGTTTTACACCAATCAGTTTCGGAAACTTCAGTTCCCAAGCCATTCCGGCCATCACATCTACGGCATCGGCACCACCAACACCAATGGCTACCATGCCTAGACCTCCGGCATTTACTGTGTGCGAGTCGGTTCCAATCATCATTCCGCCCGGGAAGGCATAGTTTTCAAGCACCACCTGGTGAATGATACCGGCACCGGGCCTCCAGAATCCAATACCATATTTATTTGAAACAGACGAGAGGAAATCAAACACTTCTTTACTCTCCTTATTGGCAACAATCAAATCGTCTTTAGCACCTGTTTTGGCTACAATCAGGTGGTCGCAATGTACCGTGGAGGGCACAGCTACTTTTGCTCTTCCTGCCGACATAAACTGGAGCAGCGCCATTTGGGCGGTTGCATCCTGCATGGCCACGCGGTCAGGGGAGAAATCAACGTAGGATTTACCCCGCTCAAAATTCTGAAGCTTTTGATCGGAATGGAGGTGCGCGTAAAGAATCTTTTCTGAGAGTGTAAGGGGCTTACCCACTACGGTTCTGGCCTTGGCAATACGGCCTGGCATGGCTGCATACAAGGCTTTGATCATGTCTAAATCAAATGTCATAAATCGTATTAGTTTACGAGCCACTAAAGTAATAAATAATGGCGAAATCCGAACGAAGGCCAATTCCTAGTTAGAAGTCGATAGTCCAAAGTTGAATTGTTCATAGACAATTGCCCATCGGGAAACAGGCTATAAACTATGAACTATCGACTGACGGACAATTGACTAGAAGCCATCTCAAAAATACCTTGTCATTGCAGACAGCGTTCCGCTATCCCGGAATCTGTGCAGAAAGGTTGGGATGCCGGAATAATCCGGCATGACATCCTTAAGTGTATTTTGAGATGGCTTCTACTTACTGTTGATGTAGTTGAGGAATTCGCGTTTGGTGTTTTCTTCTTCGAACTTACCACCAAAAAAGGCTGTGCCGGTTTTGCTGTTTGTATCGCCCACACCGCGTGATGCTACACACATGTGGTTGGCATCCATAACAACACCTACGCTTTCTGTTCTCAGTATCCGTTGCAACTCTTTACCAATTTGAACGGTAAGCCGCTCCTGAACCTGCGGCCGTTTACGCAAAATACTGAACAATGCGATTGATTTTAGAAAGCCCGATTACTTTACCAGCCGAGAAATATGCCACGTGGGCTTTTCCGTAAATAGGTACAAAGTGATGTTCGCAATGGCTGTAGAAGGTAATGTCTTTTTCAACCAGCATCTGGTCGTATTTGTATTTATTTTCAAACAGGCGTGCGATGGGGCGGTTTTTGGGATTTAACCCACTGAACACTTCTTTTACATACATTTTGGCCACCCTGCGGGGTGTACCTTTCAGGCTATCATCATTCAGATCGAGACCCAGTATTTCCATTATCTCCCGAAAGCGTTTTTCAATCTGCTCTACCTTTTCGTCATCGCTTATTTCGAAGGCATCCGCGCGCAAGGGAGTATTCCACGATGTGAGGATGTGGTCATCATCAAAATCTTCGTCAAGCGGTTTAATGGGCCGGATATTCAACGAAATTTCTTTCTGTCTCATAGAGTTTCACTTTTAGGTCGTACTGGTTGTCAATATGTTGTCTTAAAAATTCGCCAGATTACTACTGCAATGTTTTCGGCTGTCGGGTTAAGATTTTTAAAGTAAGCAGTATCCAGATTTAGATTTTTATGATCAAATTGATTTACGATATGGTGGCGGATCAGATCGCTTAGTTTTTTCATATCAAAAACATAACCCGTTTCCGCATCAGGAGTTCCGGTAATTGTAACAACCAATTCGTAATTATGTCCATGGTAGTGTGGATTACTACATTTACCAAACACGGCCGCATTTCGCTCGTCAGTCCAGCCGGGGTTGAACAATCGGTGCGCAGCATTAAAATGCTCTTTACGGGAAACAGCTACTTTCATGAATACAAATAAAACCCGCCTGCGCGGATAAAAGGTTCAATTCAAATGTTAAAATTCAGAAAAATGTTAGAAGGTGCTTACAGAACGATCGTGAAAGTCGAACACCGGTGTGGTTGTTCCCAACATAATTTCATGTGTAAGGAAGCGTGTACCTACGGAGTTTCCTGTGGGAAGTTCAAAGATATAACCCAACTTGATGTTGTTACCAAGTTTAGCTTGTAGTTGCAGACCATAGGCAGCAAAGTTTCGGGTAAAAATTCCGGCAGTAAACTTTTCGTTGAAGTTAAAATTGAAATTAAGGTCCATAGAAACCGGGGAGCCACCCACCGCACGCACCAGGGCAGAGGGTTTCAAGCGGATGTTCTCATTCAAAAATATCACATACGATCCAAAGAAATAAAAGTGCTGTTTATAGAGTTCAAATTTCTGACCGGTAGAGGATGCCGTAATAGTGGTGGAAAGTAATCTTGGAACGGAAGCACCTAATAAATACCTGTCGCTTTTCAGAATGATACCTGCACCGAGGTTCGGCTTGGAGATATTTTCATTTGCGGAAAAAGCAATATCATCACGATCGGCATCGGGTATGTTCAAATCATTATAGTTGGCCCTGAAGTTTACAAAACCGGCCTGCATTCCAAAACTAAACGTGCGGCTTTCATCTAACGGAAGTTTATAACTAAATGCCGCCTGAATTTCAGTGTTCTTGATAATTCCAAGTTTGTCTTGCGAAACAAGCAACCCGGCACCTACTTTATTGTCAACTAAAGAAATATGGCTGTTAAAATTGAATGTAACCGGGTTTCCATCAAAACCACCCCATTGGTTGCGGTAGGCAACATTTGCATTAAAGTTATCATTTAGGCCTGCGTAGGCCGGGTTAAGAAGGATTGGGTTATTGATATACTGCGCGTACAAAGGATCTTGCTGTGCAAGGGCTGGTGTACCTAATGCCACAAGCAATAGAAGGGCTGTAAAATATCTCATACGTGCGGGGTTAGAGCGGAACTGGACTTTAAATTAGCAAAATTGTTTCTGATCTCGCATCAGAGACATTAAGTTTTTTAAGGTTTGTTCCGAAATCCGCGTTTAGGCAGGCTTATACTTACTCCCCATGGAGGTATGGCACTACAGTTTTCGTAGCCAAATGTTTCTGAATTGGGTTTTGTTACCATGATCCTGCAGAGAGATCACATCCTCGCCATGGGCTTCCGGATAATGATGCAAGCCAATGTAAAGGGTGAGGCCGTTAATAGTTACATTGTTTTGTACCAGCACCCCATTATGAAGTACAGTTATTCGAGCCGGATAGTCTAATGAGCCATCGGCTTTAAAGCGTGGGGCTGTATAAATTACATCGTAACTATTCCATTCCAGCGGACTGCGCATTGCGTTAACCAGGGGTGCATGGTCTTTATAAATACTGGCTGCCTGCCCGTTGCGATACGTTCTGTTATTGTACGAATCCAGAATTTGAAGCTCGTACCGGTTTTGAAAAAACACTCCGCTGTTACCACGGCCTTGCCCTTCACTTTCCACAACATCAGGCGCGCTAAACTCAATGTGCAACTGGCAATCGCCAAATTTCATTTTGGTTTGTATGCCACCTGAGCCAGGTACTACTTCCATGTGGTCGTTGTTCACAATTTTCCAGGGAGCGGGTTTGGTTGCGTCTTTCTGACTTACCCATTGATCCAGGTTTTTTCCGTTGAAAAGAATAATAGCATCGGAAGGCGCATCGCCTACAACTTTGGCAGGAGTTACAACTCGTACTTCGGGCTCCCAGATTTCAGTCATTTCAGGTTTCATGGGTGCGGGGGATACTTCGGGTGGTTTGCTGGTGTATTGCGCATTGGTTAAAAATGCTGCACCACATAAGGTTAACGTTGTAAGGGTATGCCGGATGTTCATATGAAATAGTTTTAGATCGACTAATGATTCAAACTTATCAGAAATATTGAATTTTTATGCTACCGTTTACCAAAATCAGGCCAACAAAAAAAGGCCCGAAGGCCTTTACGTTCTATTATTTATTTGTTGTTCTAACAAAATTCATCAAAAACCTCAACCAGGTGTTCGCCAATCATTTGGGCATTTCGGCCTTCAATATGGTGACGCTCTACAAAGTGTACCAGTTCGCCATCTTTAAACAAGGCAATAGAAGGTGAAGAGGGCGGATAAGGCAAGGTGTATTCGCGGGCTTTGGCTACCGCCTCTTTATCTACACCTGCAAAAACGGTTGTCAGGCTGTTTGGCTTTTTGGCCGAATGTTGTATGGCCCATTTAATGCCGGGACGTGCTGCACCGGCTGCACAACCACACACCGAGTTTATAACTAATAGGGTAGTGCCTTTGTGGTCTTTTAATTCCTGATCTACTTCAGCAGCAGTTTTAAGTTCTTTAAAGCCGGCCACGGTCAATTCCTGGCGCATGGGGGCAACGAGTGGTTCGGGATACATATTGATTCAAAATTTAAAATTCAAGATTTAGAATTCAAGATTCAAGATTCAAAATTACGGTATTTAGGTAAACATTAGTTTTCGCAATCCAGTTCAATTTTGAATTTGGAATATTGAATATTGAATATTGAATATTGAATTTGGAATTACATAAATCCAAGTTCCAGTTTCGCCACTTCGCTCATCATGTCCTGCGAGTAGGGTGGGTCGAAGGTAAGTTCAACCTTTACACTACTTACACCGGGTATCTCTTTTACCTTTTGTTCCACTTCTCCTGGAATTACTTCGGCCGAAGGGCAGGAGGGTGATGTTAATGTCATCTGGATATACACATTGTTTACCGGAAACACACTAATCTCATAAATCAACCCCAGTTCATATACGTCTACTGGAATTTCCGGATCGTAAACAGTTTTGATCGCGGCAATTACTTTTTCGCGCAAATCACCTTGCGGGATTTCCGTTACGGGTTCAGTATGTTTTGTTTCTTCGTTCATTTTGCCAGTTCCTTTTGTGTTTTGAAAGCCAACGCATACAGTTTCATTTGCTTGATCATAGCCGCGAAGCCATTGGAGCGTTGGGTGCCAATAAACCGTTCCATGCCAATCTTATTCATAAAGTACAACTCGGCATTCAGAATATCTTCCGGCTTTTGGTTATTGAAAATCCTAACCAGTAAACTTACCAGCCCTTTGGTGATTGCCGTGTTACTGTCAGCTTCAAACACAACACCACCGTTATTCATCTTAGCGGTAAGCCATACCTTCGACTGGCACCCTTTTACAATATTGTCTTCCGTTTTATCCACTTCATTCATCGCGGGAAGTTTCTGGCCGAGCTCCATGATGTAGAACACGGTCATTTCCATGTCTCCGTCAAGCAGGGAAAACTCGTTAATGATTTCGTCTTGTATTTGAGTTATCGTCATGAGCCACTTAACCTTTGTTGAACATAATCACGGTACTTTTGTCGTTCAACTTCTGTAATGGATTTTGGGTTGTAATTTTTATTAAGGAGTTTGAGGGCTTCTTCCTGCTTCGTAATTAGTTTTTCTAAAAGCCTAATTATTTGAAACTCTGAATTTTCCATCACTTCATAAAGTTAACAATTCTGGCTACACCCTCCGCCAACTGGTCAATCTCGGCCTTTGTATTATAAACCGAAAATGAAGCCCGTACAGTTCCCTCAATTCCCAAGCGATCCATTAAAGGCTGGGTGCAATGATGGCCCGTGCGCACGGCAATACCGCGTGCATCCAACATCTGCCCGATATCAAAGTGATGAATGCCATCAATAACAAACGACTGAACACTCACTTTTTTCTTTGGCAGTGCCAATCAACCGTACGCCTTGAATGGAAGATAACCGGGCGGCTGCATAAACAAGCAAGTCATGTTCGTACGCAGCAATATTTTCTTTGCCTAACGCATGGATGAAGTTGACCGCTTCATTTAAGGCAATTACATCCCCAATGTTGGGTGTGCCTGCTTCAAATTTGTAGGGCAGATCGTTATACGTTGTTTTGGCAAACGTTACTTCCTTTATCATTTCCCCTCCGCCCATGTAAGGCGGCATTTTTTCCAGTAAATCTTTTTTTCCGTAAAGAATGCCAGTGCCGGTTGGGCCGTACATTTTATGTGAGGAGATACAATAGAAATCGCAATCCAGTTCCTGCACATCGATGGGAAGGTGCGCAGCGGCCTGGGCACCATCAATCAACACAACAGCTCCAACCTGATGGGCCAGCTCAATTATTTTTTTTACCGGATTGATTGTTCCTAAACTATTCGAGGCATGGTTTACCGCAACAACTTTTGTTTTAGCTGATAGTAATTTTTTATAGGCATCCAAATCCAGTTCGCCAATTTCCGTTACCGGGATGACTTTTAGAATTGCTTTGCGCTCCTCGCAAATCAGTTGCCAGGGTACAATGTTGGAGTGATGCTCCAGGCCGGATATAATCACTTCATCGCCAGCTTGTAAAAAGGCACGTCCATAGGAAGATGCCACCAGGTTAATGCTTTCGGTTACGCCCCGGGTAAAAATGATTTCTTCTTCGTGCTTTGCATGTACAAATGCCTGCATAGCTTGCCGGGTGGCTTCATACGCTTTGGTAGCCCGTTCGGCAAGTGTGTGGATACCCCGATGAATATTGGCATTGTCATTTTCATAATAACGCGCTAATGCATCAATTACCTGCTTGGGTTTTTGGTTGGTAGCCGCGTTATCAAAATAGATTAATGGTTTGCCGTTAACCTGCTGGTGCAGAATCGGAAACTGACTTCTGATTTGCTGTACATCAAGGCTGACCATTGCTACTTTCATCAGAAATTTTTGTGAAGGCGTTCTGCAATCAGGTTATCGAGGTACACTTTCAGTGTTTCGTTTTGAATAGGGGCCAGCACCTCCGCAGCAAAAGCATACAAAAGCATGGCTTTGGCGTTGGTTTCTGAAATTCCGCGCGAGCGCAGGTAGAACAATGCTTCTTCATCTAATTGTCCGGAAGTACATCCATGTGAGCACTTCACATCATCGGCCCAGATTTCAAGTTGGGGCTTGGTATTTATCGTGGCCGAATCTGAAACAATAATGTTTCTGTTGGATTGAAAGGCATTGGTTTTTTGTGCGTGTGGCCGCACATAAATTTTACCATTAAAAACACCTTTCGAATTTCCATCCATAATGCCTTTATACATTTCATTGCTGAACGAATTAGGCTTTCGGTGATCTACCACGGTATGATTATCCGCATGGGTAGTTCCTGTTAATAAATACAACCCATAAAAATGCGATTCGCAATTTTCTCCATCAATCAGGATGTTGAGGTTATTCCGGATTAATTGCCCATTCAGCGTAAGCGTAAACGTATTGAGCTTGCTGTTATTTGCCTGGTAAATAACCGAATTTGAAACCTGGCAAACTTTGCCGGCATCGTTTTGGATTTTGCAATATTCCAGGTGAGCACCTTCGCTTACAATCCATTCTTCGGCAAAATTATGAAATGCAAACTGGTTGCCGGTGGTATCTGATTTTTCAATTACGGCTACACTGCTATCTTTTTCTAAAACAGCAAACACACGCGTTTGTGTTATTACCTGCGATTGTGACGCATCATTTAATTGAAGGATAAAAATAGGTTTGCCTACCACGGTATTTTTACCAACGTAAATAAATACACCCTCTTGCCAGGCGGCACTATTTAAGGCTGCACAGGCATCGCTTTGGTTGTTAAGGTGTTTGTTGTAATGCTCTTTAATAGCAGGATGCCCTGTTCGAAAAGCTTCGCTGAGCGGAGTTATGGTAACTTCCGATTGCGGACTACTAATTTTAGATAACGAGGCGTTGTACCGGCCATTCACCAATACAATTACATTCGCATCGAGTTGGGGTATAAGACATTCCTGTACTGACGATAATGTGCTTTCCGGATTATCTGTTTTCCAGGTAAAATTCTTTTCAAGGTACCGTGTAACCGGGGTGAAGCGATATTCTTCGTTTTTGCCAGTTGGTAATTCCAACTGGCGGAATTGTTCCCATGCCTGCTTGCGCGAATCAACAGCTACATCAAACGGCTGTTGTGCATCCAGGATTTCGGCTGTAAGATTTCGGGTTGCAGAAGTATTCATGTTATGCTACCGTTGCTTCACTTTTAATCCAATCATACCCTTTGGCTTCCAACTCAAGCGCAAGCTCTTTCGTGCCCGACTTCACGATCTTGCCTTTATAAAGCACATGCACAAAATCCGGAACAATGTAATCAAGCAGGCGTTGGTAATGGGTTACAACCACAACCGCATTGTTCTTATTACGAAGTTTGTTCACGCCATTGGCTACAATGCGCAGGGCATCAATGTCCAGGCCGGAGTCCGTTTCATCCAGCAAGGCCAGTTTGGGTTCTAACATGGCCATTTGAAAAATTTCATTACGCTTTTCTTCACCACCCGAAAAACCTTCGTTGAGCGAACGGTTTAACAACGACTGATCGATTTCCACCAACTTCATTTTTTCTTTCATCATCTGAAGAAACGAAACAGCATCTAATGCCTGCTGGCCCCGGTATTCGCGAATCTGGTTGAGGGCCGTCTTCATAAAGTTAATGGTGCTTACTCCCGGAATTTCTACCGGATATTGAAAGGCCATGAAAATGCCTTCGCGCGCTCTGTCTTCCGGTGAAAGTTCCAGCAAGTTCTTGCCTAAAAAATCAACCTGGCCTTCGGTAACTTCATATTCTTCACGACCGGCTAATACCGAGGCAAGCGTACTTTTACCTGAACCATTTGGGCCCATAATAGCGTGTACTTCTCCGGCATTTACTTTCAGGTTAATCCCGTTAAGGATTTGCTTCTCGCCAATTTTTGCTTGTAGGTTCTTAATATTTAACATTTCTATTCAATTCAAGATTCAAAATTCAAAATTCAAGATTCAAGATTTAAGATCAGGATATTCGGTTTCTGGTTCGGTTACAAATTTTTCTCCTTTTTATATCTGATTTTTTTTATATAATGAATAAATCCTGATAACTGTTTACTTATATTTTCTACTTTCTCTTTCAGAATTTCAAATTCATTGCTGTTTATATACCCACGATCAAAGGCACGATACAACTGCGAACGTGTTTCTCCGCTTGAGCCTTTAGCGATGTAAAGAAATTGGCAAAATTCTTTGTTTCCCCCGCGCTCAAAACCCTCAGCAATATTGTCCATTACTGAACCGCACGATCTGTTAATCTGGTCTCTTAATGAATAGTCCTTAAAAAATACCTCTCCCTGAGTTATTGCATAAATTTCCTTAGCCAACTCGCGCGAAAGCTGCCATACCGTCAATTCTTCAAAGGAATTTATTTTACTCACCTTAACTCTTGAATCTTGAATCTTAAATTTTAAATCTTAAATCTTGAATCTTAAATCTTGAATTTAGTTACCCTACACTTCCTTCTAAAGTCAATGCGAGAAGCTTTTGCGCCTCTACCGCAAATTCCATAGGGAGTTGATTCAATACTTCTTTGGCATACCCGTTTACAATCAGGGCCACAGCTGCTTCTTCATCGATGCCGCGTTGTAAGCAATAAAAGATCTGATCTTCGCCAATCTTTGATGTGGTAGCTTCATGTTCAATGCGGGCCGAGTTATTCTCAACATCAATGTAAGGGAAGGTGTGTGCACCACATTGGTCGCCCATCAACAGCGAGTCGCACTGCGAGTGGTTACGCGCATTTGTTGCACGCTTCAATATGTGTACCTGGCCCCGATAGCTGTTCTGGGATTTACCCGCAGAAATACCTTTGCTCACAATCCGCGAACGCGTGTTCTTACCAATGTGAATCATCTTGGTACCGGTATCGGCTTGCTGGTAGTTATTGGTTACCGCCACGGAATAAAATTCACCAACAGAATAATCGCCTTTCAATACGCAGGAGGGATACTTCCAGGTAATGGCTGATCCGGTTTCAACTTGTGTCCACGAGATTTTTGAATGATCGCCCGCACACAATCCGCGCTTGGTTACGAAATTGTAAATACCTCCTTTGCCATCTTTATCGCCCGGATACCAGTTTTGAACGGTTGAGTATTTAATCTCAGCACCTTTCATGGCGTAAAGCTCTACAACCGCAGCATGCAGTTGATTTTCATCGCGCATGGGTGCGGTGCATCCTTCCAGGTAACTTACATAAGCACCTTCATCGGCAATAATTAATGTTCTTTCAAACTGGCCGGTGTTGGCTGCGTTAATTCGGAAGTAGGTAGATAGTTCCATCGGGCAACGAACTCCTTTTGGAATGTAGCAGAATGAACCATCAGAAAATACCGCTGAGTTAAGGGCAGCAAAATAATTGTCATTCATTGGCACTACCGAGCCCAGGTATTTCTTAACTAACTCGGGGTGCTCTTTTACTGCTTCGCTAAAAGAACAAAAGATAATGCCAAGCTCGCTGAGTTTTTCCTTAAAGGTGGTTGCAACAGAAACACTGTCAATCACAGCGTCAACGGCTACTCCCGTTAATCGTTTTTGCTCCGTTAATGAAATACCCAGTTTCTCAAAAGTTTTGATCAACTCCGGATCAACTTCATTCAAACTCTTTGGTTTAACTTTTTGCTTGGGGGCAGAGTAGTAAATTATATCTTGATAGTTGATAGCAGGGTAGGTAACGTTGGGCCATTTAGGTTCCACCATCTTCTGCCATTGTCTAAATGCTTTTAGCCGCCAGTCCAACAGCCATTCAGGCTCGCTCTTGCGAGATGAAATAAACCGAACGATTTCTTCATTAAGCCCTTTAGGAGCCTCATCGGTCTCCAGGTTTACAGTCCATCCGTGCTCGTATTCTTTCGAAGTGATTTCCTCCAGAACCTGGTTGCTTTTACTCATTGCAGGCTATTTAGACTAATTTTAAATTGACTCAAAAATACAACAAAACTCCCGTTTTAAGGTTCCAAACGGCCTAAATTTCTTTGGATTTAAGTGAGTTTAAGATTCCGATCGAGGCTTTCTTCCAGCGAAATCATGGTTTCGGTTCGCTCAATACCTTCTACCTGTTGCATTTTATCGTGCAAAACCTCTTTCAGGTGGTTGGTATCGCGGCAATGAATGCGCACAAACATGCTATAGTTTCCAGTTGTATAATGGATGTTGGTTATCTCAGGTATGTCTTTAAGTTTTGCTAAAACTTTTTCATACAAAGCACTCTTTTCCAAATAAATACCTATAAAAGCTGTAATGTCGTAACCGAGTTTGGCATAGTTGATTTTGAGTGTTGTTTTTTCCAGAATGCCTGCATCTTCCATCTTATTCATGCGTACGTGTACCGTTCCTTGCGATACGTTCACCCGCTTGGCAACTTCCGTATAGGGGCGCTTGGCGTCTTGCATCAGAATTTCCAGAATCCGAAGATCTGTGTTATCAATTTCAAAATGGCGACTCATCGAAGCATTGTTTTTAGTGATTTTATAAATATTGACCAAAAATATTAAAAATTATACAAATAATTATAAATAGTATTGACAATAGACTCAATGTTTTCGTTACTTTGTGATGTAATTTATAAATCACATCAGCGAGACACGTGATTTTAAGGCCAAAAGCCAGGATGTTCTTAAAAATTGTAGGGTGTTGAAATTGGCAGACATGCCCTCCTGTCTCGGGGGTGGAGAGCAAAGGATAAACGCAAGGTAATGGGTTGACCACTAAAATGTTTTCTTATGCCTTGCAGCTAACTTCTCCGTGGAGGTTCGACCCCTCCCTCTACAGCAACTAAAAGCCACCGCAAAAAGCGGTGGCTTTTTTATTTTTAACTTTTTAGCTGTTGAAGGACGAGAACAAAATTACAAGGTCCGGCCGGCTCGTTACCCCATAAAAGGTTGCATCATACCCGGTTCTATCCGTTTTGGTTTTTGAGTTTCAGCGTCCAGCATACACCACACCGTGCGCGCTTTAATTATCAATTTGCCGGCTGCATTTCTGATTTCAACAAACCGAACCGACTTTACACCACCTGTTTCGCCTACCCAGGTTTTTGCAGTAAGTGTTTCATTAACAAAAGCAGGAGCGTGGTAATCAATTTCATGCCGTAATACAACCCAAAGCACAGCAGCTTTGATGGCTTCATCGGCAACCGCCAGCCAATGTGCGGTAGCTGCTTCCTGCACATAGCGCAGATAAACCACATTGTTTACATGCCCCATTGTATCAATGTCTGCAGCAGCAACCGTAATTTGATGTGTGTAATAGTTTGAATGCGTCATTTAGATTAGCAATTGCATTTCAAGGTAAGGTTTATTTGTAAAATTGGTCTTGGGCTAAGCTTTACGATAGTAGCTTAGATGAGGCAAAACACAGTTTCCTTAACTTATTGTACCTTGCACCATGTTTCATTTTTTAAACTCTATCTTTTGACATTTCACGAGTTTGGTTTTCATGCCCGCTTACTTGACGGACTGGACGCCATGGGCTTTTCGAAAGCTACCCCCATACAAGAGCAAGCCATTCCGGTTATCCTGAATAAGAAAGACCTGATTGCCTGTGCCCAGACGGGTACCGGCAAAACCGCTGCCTATGTACTGCCTATTCTGCATAATATTGTAAGTAAACAAAGCGGACAACTGAACACGGTTATCATTGCGCCTACGCGCGAATTAGCTCAACAGATTGATCAACAGATTGAAGGCTTCGCTTATTTTTTGGGTGTAAGTTCAATTCCTATTTACGGTGGTGGCGATGGTGCCACCTGGGATCAGCAAAAGCGGGCCATGGAAGGGGGCGTGGATATTATCATTGCCACCCCTGGCCGCCTGATTGCCCAAATGGCTATGGGCACCATTAAGTTCGACCAGGTTGAGCATCTTGTATTGGATGAAGCGGACCGGATGCTCGACATGGGTTTTTATGACGATATCATCCGCATCATAAACCAACTACCGCAGCAGCGGCAAACACTCTTGTTCTCGGCAACCATGCCTCCTAAAATCAGGGGGTTGGCCAATAAAATCTTGAATAAACCGGAAGAGATTAACATTGCAATTTCAAAACCTGCGGAGGGAATATTGCAACAAGCCTACGTGGTGCATAACGAGCAGAAAGAAAAATTGATTGACATACTCTTAAAGGATAAGACTTTTAATAGTGTCATCATCTTTGCATCCACCAAAGAGAACGTAAAAAAATTAGATCGCAACCTGCATAAGTTGGGGATTCAATCTAAATCCATTCACAGCGACCTGGAGCAGGTGGAACGCGAACACATCCTGCGCGAGTTCAAGAACAAACAATTGAGTGTATTAATTGGCACGGATGTTCTTTCGCGGGGAATTGATGTGGAAGGAATTGATTTGGTAATAAACTACGATGTGCCACCCGACCCGGAAGATTATATCCATCGCATTGGCCGCACGGCCCGGGCAGCTACTACAGGTACGGCAATTACATTTATTAACGACCTGGATCAACGTAAGTTCTTTCGCATAGAAAGCCTGATTGGCAAAGATGTGCCCAAGATGCCATTGCCTGCCGGGTTGGGAGAAGGTCCGGCTTACAATCCGGAAGTGAAAAGGGGACCTCATGGCAACCGCGGTGGTGGTGGAAAAAAGAATTTCAGACGTAAACCCTTTCGGGGAAAGCCGGGTGGAAAGCGAGGTTAATTATTTGACAATTACTTTTCTGATCATTTCAGAATAGTATTCGCCAAAGTAAGGGCCTACCCAATTCATAGTAGTCACTTCTTCGCGCAAGCTGGTTTCGTAGTGCTTGTCTTCTGTAATGTAGCCGGTGTAATCGCCATTAAAACTGGTAATGATTAACTGTTTATTGAAGCGGGCACCAAATGACGCCAGACTTTGTGTTACAAAAATTTCACCGGAGAAATCGCATGGAGTTCCGATCAATAAGGCAGAACCAAGTTGCAAACAGGTTAACTCGCCCTGCAATGGTTGTAGGGCATTGGAAAAAATCCAGTTGCGTAGCTTATAATCCTTGTTCAAACGCAATTGAGAATTACCATACTGAATAGGTATGTGCATAGTCTTAATCTCCGAAGCGGATAATTTTTTCTGAAAACCCGGGTGCAGTGTTTTATCGGCCAGAATTTTGCCTGCCTGCTCAGCACCTGCAAATTCGGTTTCTGAAATTCCATCCAACCGATGACTGCCAACCATGCCCGCCATAAACATTCCGAAATTTCCATTTTGGTTTTCGATCTGGTTAACCAAAACTGCCGGATAATCGCCCGAAAGGGCAGTACTCTTCTTGCTGATGCTGGTAGCGTGCGCACTAAAAGTAACGAGGTAAGCATGCGTGCTGTCGGAACGTGAAAACTTAAGGCCACGCAATTTGCCATCGAATGGATTGCCTGGTTTAAGCCGGTTAGCCGCATACTTCTCTGCATCGCTTTGCCAATACCAAGTTTGTGCCGGCAGCAGGTTGGTTCTTGATTTTACAATTTCGGTTGTCAGCGATTGGGCGGTGGACTTAATCCAATCCGGGTGATAGGATCCTACTGCAAATTGTGCAGCCCAGGCATTATGCCAACCCCCCACACTGTTATGGGTATGGGTAGCACCGTAATACAAAAACATGGGCTTACCAGCACGGGGAAGCTGGTCTTCAAGTTCTTTTTTTAGTGCAGGCGGAAAAATCAGGAGATCGGCACTGACAAGAATTATTTCAGAACTTCCATTATCGATAAGGATGAATCGGGTATAAAGCGAATCGTGTACACTTTCAAATTTTGGCCTGGCATTATAACCAGCCATGGGCATTGAGTAATCAGGTGTAATGTTGACTTTTCCCCAGGCAGCCGAAAGGGTTTGCGATGGGTAAACTGCTGGTCTGATTGTATCCAGCTGTGCCATCATGCGTTTGTAAAACCCCTGTTTCTTTAATGGCGTTCGGTCAATCCGGCCAACGGTACTGTTAAAAATAGCTACAACGATAACAACAAACACACTTAGCCTGATTAACCACGTACGCAGGCCTGTGTTCATTATTTTTCAATAATAGTAAACTCTGTTCTGCGGTTAAGTTGGCGATTTGCCCGGGTCTTATTATCGGCAATTGGCTTATCCGGTCCGTATCCAACCACAGTAATTCTGCCTTCTTCTATACCTGCATTTACAAGATGTTTCTTTACCGCCTGTGCACGCCTCTGGCTTAGGCCTACGTTGTAGGCATGTGAACCGATATTATCGGTATGGCCGCTGATTTCCACTTTAATAGAAGCCGAGGTTTTCATGATTTGCTCGAGGTATAAAATATCTTCAAACGATTTGGGTACATCGCTGTCGTGTCCGAAATAAACATTTAACGTGCGCCTGTAATTAACAGCAATCTTATCCAGGTAAATGGTATCAGTTAAAGCCGTACTCATACCGGGCCCAAACAAGTACGTTGATGAATAGGGAATATGTTCTGTGCTGGACACCAGCAGTTTGTACCGTTCAACTCCTGTGGTTTTATTCTTTACGTTTGTAAAATAGGTTCCGGGCTTGGTAGCTGCCAGGTTCAAATCTGTTCCCACGGAAGTTAGTTTTACCTGAACATTCGAGAGAGGTTGTTTCGTATCTCCCTGGGCCACATACACCGTTAAATCCACACTGGCGGGTGTAACGATTTTTTCAGTAGGCTCCGGGTTGGTTTCTGTTTTGGTTTCAGTAACCGGCCGGTTGCCAAACAACGGCACCTGATCTTCGAGGGCTAACACGGCATCTGCAAAATCAGGTTGTGTATAAACTGGTTCTTTCCAATTACGAATATCAATTTTATAAATGTCTTGTTCGCCAATGCCTTCGGGGCGTACAGAAGAGATGTAAGCAAAATCTTCATCGCGGGTTAGCACAATGTAGATATCATTCTCAACCGAGTTAATAGGGTAGCCCATGTTAATTGGTTTTTCCCATTGATCTTTTTCAGGATTAAATACACTCCGGTAAATATCCATGTCGCCCATGCCCGCATGGCCATTAGAACTAAAGTATAAATGTTTGCCGCTGGCGGAAACATAAACACCATCTTCATCCATCTCGGTATTGATGTTTCTTCCCAGATTGCGAGGGGTGCCCCAACGGCCTTTCGCATCTTTTGTACTTACGTAGATATCTGTTCCGCCATATCCGCCCGAGCGGTTACTTGTGAAAAAGAGGTTCTTGCCATCTGCGGTAATGGTGGCTGAGTTTTCAATATACTCTGTATTTATTTCCAGAATTCCTTTTGGATCGGTCCAGGTGCCATTGGGCTGAAGGTAAGAAATGAGGATATCGCCACCATTACTGTCGTGATAAAGTAACATTTCCTTTCCATCGGGCGAAAGGTTAATGCTGGCATTGTGGTAGCTGTTGTTAAGTGGCCCGGAAAGGTTGCGGGCTTGAATCCACTCGCCATCTACTTTTTTTGTATAGAATATTTCTTCGTAGTACTCATTGTCTTGCGCCAGGCGATTGTTCAGGTTTTCCTCCGGCCTGCGGGTAGTAAACACCATAAATGTTTCGTCTGCATTGATGGTTGGCGCATAGTCGGGCCATTCGGAATTGATATTGGTGCCAAGGTGCGCAATGCTAACATCAACCGGTTGTGCCACCATGATTTTTGCATTATGGCATTCAAATATTTTCCGATTGACTTCATTAATCTTTTTAGCCTTATCGTAGTTGAGCGAGCGTGCGAGAAGTCTGCTATAGCGATCGTACAACATAATAGCACTATCAAACTTTTCAGAATAGTGATAGGCCTGGCCCAGGTAATAGAGAATATCTTCGTCAATTTTTGGGTCAAGCTGATAGGCGTTTTTTGAAATACTGCAGAGAAAGTTCTTTGCGCACAGTAAGCATGATAGACCGGCCCGTCATAAACTGCGCTTTGGCGCTTTTGGGATTGGCCTTCACAGCCAGCATAAATAACTCGGTTGCTACTTTGCGATGTTCATAATCGAATATTTCCATTCCCTGTGCATAGTATTGTTCCGACAGGGCAATTGAATCTTGCTGACTAAAAAGCGGGAAGCCAACGGTTGACAAAACAGCAATTGCAAGCAGGCGTTTGAAAACGATAGCCATAGATATAATGGTTCAGGTTGGGTGTTAAATTGGCCATAAAGGTATTGATTTTTTGGCTTTTGTATGCCCAGTCCTTTGAGAAGGTATGCTGATTTTTCAGGCGCTATGGCGGTAATGTTCCGCTTCCCAATTGGTCATCTTCTTTATGAGCGCTTCTTCCTGCACAGATAGTTTGGAGTCAGTGTATTCTTCCGGAACAGTATAGTGGAATTGCAACCGGTATTTAAAGATCAACTTGCTTCCCAATTCATTTTTGAAATCGCGCAAGGGAAGGGTATTATCAATCCAATACAATAACAAGTCGTGCTCCGAATCGACTGAACCAGGTAAGTAAAACCTGCTGGTGCGGGTTAGTTTATCCATCACCGCTTCTTTAAAACCGGGCCGGCCGCTGATATATAATGTTGTCCATGCCATATACTTTCTTCCTGCTAACATGCTTTAAAAAATATCCTAACGTTTAATAAAGGATAATCAGAACTTTCATTCGCTACCGGAGAAGTTTAAAAAATTAAATTCAGAGAGGTAGTTTTTCAATGTTCAGGATTCGCATAGAGAACGGGAACCAATAGCAAATGGTTGCAACTGTTTTGGCATTTGTTTGTTCATATCAATGCTTTGAAAGAGAGAGAAAATGGGAGCCCGGCAATGTCCCCAAATCAGTACAATTTTTCCCAATTCGGGATCAGAAAAACCTCTGAATCCTTAAAATTTGATCAAAAACAGCGTTTTTACTGGTGGCATGATTCTGCTAATAAGGTTTAGCATGAAAAAGAAACTGGTAATTGGCGTGTTGGAGAAAGACTCTACTAACCGCTTTGTTTACAATCGCATGGTTAAGTTTCATCCTGGTGAAATGGATGCATACATCTTTGAAAGCTGTGCAGAGGGAACTGAAAAAGTTCAGGAAATTAACCCGGATATCCTGTTTGTTGATTTGCATATGCAATGCGACCACATGAGGGGTAATGACTGGCTTAAAGATATAAAAGTAGCGTTGCCTCATACCAGGTTTGTAGCTATGACAGCACTTATCCGGAAGGATGACCGGGAGGCTGCGCTTAGTGCGGGCTTCGACACATGTGTGGAGAAACCCTTACTTCTTCACGACATGGAGTTGCTGCAGAAACAGTTGTCTGGGAACTAATTCCATATCTCAGAAAGGTTTTATTACTTTATGAGTTGGGCAAATCCGCCTAACTCATTCCCCAGTTCATGGTAGCATCAAATTTATCGGTGCAGTTCTAAACTATTTTTGCATCTTCCAACTCAAACAATAGACCATGGCTGTTACACTTGATAAACTTCTGGGTATTCAACACCCCATTCTGGTTGCACCCATGTTTTTGATTTCTAACACCAAAATGGTGAAAGCCGCTCTGGACAATGGAATTACGGCTGCTTTTCCGGCACTTAATTATCGTACCGATGAAGAACTTAGTGCTGCTATTCTGGAGATAAAAGCGCACACGCAAAAACCATTTGGCGTTAATCTGATTGTAAACAAATCCAACTTTAAGTATAAAGATCAACTAAAAACACTCATCGGGCTAAAAGTGGATTTCATCATCACCTCCTTAGGCAGCCCGCAGGAAGTAATTGAACAATGTAAGCCGGCAGGAATAAAAGTTTTTTGCGATGTGATTGATCTGGACTATGCAAAAAAAGTGGAAGCGCTTGGCGCGGATGCCTTGATTGCCGTAAACAACCAGGCTGGTGGTCATGCCGGAAAAATTGCGCCCAAAGAGTTGATAACCTTGCTTACCACTCATTGCAATATCCCGGTTATTTCAGCTGGAGGTATTGCCTTTGCTAAAGATGTAGAGGAAGTGATGAGTTGGGGGGCGGCCGGAGTATCGGTAGGTACTATCTTTATGGCAAGTGAAGAAGCACCTATTTCAGCCGAGTATAAACAAGCATTGATTGATTACGGTGCGAACGATATTGTTATGACTTCCAAACTATCGGGTTCGCCTTTAACGGTGATTAATACACCTTATGTGCAACAGTTGGGTACCGAGGCCAACTGGTTAGAGCGCCTGCTGCAGAAGAACAAACGATTAAAAAAGTATGTGAAGCTGTTGATAGCCTGGAAGGGGATGAAACAAATTGAAAAAGCTGCCTTTGGCGCTACCTACCAAACCGTATGGTGTGCCGGCCCAGCCATCGAGCATGTGCATAATGTGCGCACTATGAAAGAAATAATAAAGCAGCTAACCATACACCATTGACAAATTAAGCATGGATTGTTAACTGCGAACACTTTAGCTTATGAACGAAAAGAAACATTGGGAAAAATTAGCACCGGAATATAATACGGAAATATTTGACGTTTATGCCAGCGACAAATTCAAAAGGCTTTCCCGCTATATCAGGAAGCATGCATCGTCCACTAAAACAGCTATTGATTTTGGATGTGGTAATGGCAAATCGTTTCCTTATCTGCGCCCGCATTTAAGACCGTTTTAGGATTAGATATTTCCAAGGGTCTGTTAAAACAAGCCGGTGCCCGGAATTTCAGAAATGTTACGCTTAAGATGCATGACGTAACCCGCAAACTACACGCACCCAAGGCCGACTTTGCTTTTTGTTGCAACGTAGTGATGTTTCCCGATCTGCATAAAAACTCCCTGGCATTTAAAAATATTTGCGCTGCGCTTAAACCCGGTGGTACTGCGCTATTGGTATTGCCCGCTTTAGAATCAGCTTTGTTCTCTTCGTGGCGATTGATCCAATTGTATGGTAGGGAAGGTGTGAAACCACGTAATATTCCAGCTCATGAGTTTCATTATTTTAAAGGTCCGAAGTACGACATCTTGCAAGGTATTGTGCATATCGACAAGGTGCCTACCAAACATTACACGGCTGCCGAATTGGAAGTGATCATGCCCCAAGCAGGCTTTACCATTACCAAACTCGAAAAACTGGAGTACGATTGGAACACCGAATTCGCTAACCCACCCAAAAATTTAAATGCACCATATCCGTGGGATTGGTTGGTGGAAATTAGGAAGTAAGAAGTAAGAAGTAAGAAGTAAGAAGTAAGAAGTTGAAAGGGACAGTTCTTAAATAGTTAGAAGTTACGCATATGAAAACAATATTTCTATTGACTTTACTTTTGACATTTCAGGTACCTGGTCTTGCACAGTTTTTTAGTGGCGAGATTTCGTACACTGTAAAAATAATCCCTAAGATTAAAAACCTGAATGTAGACAGTATCTTAAATCAACAACCGGGCACTACATCAGTCTATGCTATCACCAATGGCTTCTATAAATCTACATATTTCAAAAATGGGGAGGTTACATATTCCTATACTTATCATGGAGATACCAAACGTATGTATGACGAAGTAGCAGGGAAAGATTATATTTCATTTCGAGATTCAAGAAAAGGAAAAACTTCTCGCATTCGTTCGATCATATACCCAGACAGCACGAAAGTAATTCTGGGACAAAAATGCTTTCTGGTTGAACGTGTTTACGAAGGTTATATTTCCAAAACCTATTACGCCTTGGATCTTAAGATTGATCCTGAATCGTTTAGTTCCCACTTGGTTGGAGATTGGTATAACCAAATAAAGGAAGTGAAGGGTTCTGTAAGTATGACATCGATTAATGAATACACAACTCACTTTGAGATCAATGAAGTAACAAAGCTTACTGCCCGTCCTCTAAAGCCTGAATATTTTGCACTTCCTGATAAATTGATTGTTGCCTCCGAAAGTGCACTCGACAAAGGCGTTGCCCTTGCGCAATTGTCAAAGGAAACGATTGAATGTTATCGGCATAAAATGACGGCAGGCTTAAAGGATGTTCCTCTAAATGAGTTTCGAAGTTACATTATCCTGATTGTTTCAGCCAATGGTGATCTGAAATATATGGAACCATATGAGAAAGATAAACATGAACTATATAAAGTTGCCATGACCATTATTTCTGGATGTGGCATAAATTTTATTCCAGGACAGATTGCTGGTAAGAATGTAGATACACTGGTTTATTTTCCTGTTGATTTTAGTAAGTAAATGAAAGTTATTTCTGAATTTGTTCCTTACTGCATCAAGACAAACCTCCATCTATTAACCGTGTCAGGCTTGTAACAAGAAACGAGAAACAAGCGACCAGCAACCAGCCTCACTTCACATACTCAATCTTCATAATTCGCCATACAAACTGATGTGTAGGCGTCTTTACCACCACTTCATCGCCCACTTCTTTTTTGAGCAACGCCTGCGCCATGGGTGAATCCATCGAGATGTAATCTTTGGCTCCTATAAGTTCTTCGCCACCTACAATACGGAAACGATTCTTCATGCCTTTCGCATTGGCAATTTCTACCCAGGCCCCAAACATAACTTTGCCTTCCTGAAAAGGGGAATAATGCACTACTTTCAGTTCGTCAATACATTTGCGTAAATACAAAATCCGTTTATCGATTTCTCGTAAGCGTTTCTTGTTATAATGATAGTCTGCGTTTTCGGAACGATCGCCCAGACTTGCCGCCCACGAAACCTTGGCCGTGGTCTCGGGCCGTTCTACACGCCACAAATGATCCAACTCGGCTTTTAACTTTTCTAGACCTTCGGGGGTGATCAACATCGTTTTCATCTGCCAATCGAAAGTTAATTTTCAACCTGTATTAGTTGCTTTTTCTGACAAACTGCGATTTCAATCCCATCGCTCCAAATCCTTCCACTTTGCAATCAATATTATGATCGCCATGGGTGAGTTTGATATTCTTTACTTTGGTTCCGGACTTAATGGGTTTACTAGATCCCTTTACAGGAAGATCTTTGATGATAATAACCGTATCGCCATTCTGAAGGATGGTACCGTTGGCGTCTTTCACAACATCATCCGCAATGGTTTCTGTTTCAGTTGCCGGTGTGTTTTCATTGGGGTTCCATTCATGGCCGCACTCAGGACACATCATGGATGAACCGGTTGGATAACCGTAGGGCGATTGACATTTAGGGCAAATACTTGATTCTGACATATAAATATTGTCTTACTAATTGAACAATTTAGGTTTTACGATTTTCTCTCAATCTCTTTCAGATTTTCGAGCTTCTTATTCCGCAAGAAAACATTTATATCTTCAAAGTGCTCGCGCACGCGCTTGTTTCCAAACTCAAAAACTCTTTTTGGCGAGGCCGTCAAGAAAATCACGATCGTGCGATACCAGAATCAACGTGCCATCAAAAGCGAGCAGGGCATCCTTTAGAATATCCTTGGTTTTTATATCGAGGTGATTGGTAGGTTCATCCAGAATCAACAAGTTAACCGGCTGCAATAATAATTTCAGCATTGCCAGGCGTGTCTTTTCACCACCCGAAAGTACTTTCACTTTCTTGTCGATGTTATCGCCACTAAACATAAACGCACCCAGCATATCTTTAATTTTAGTGCGAATGTCACCCTGCGCCACCTGGTCGATGGTTTCAAATACGGATAACTCGCCATCCAGCAACGAGGCCTGGTTTTGTGCAAAGTATCCGATCATGCTGTTATGCCCAACCTGCAAGCGACCTTCATACTCAATCTCGCCCATAATGGCTTTGATCATGGTCGATTTACCTTCTCCATTCTTACCTACGAAAGCAACTTTCTCACCGCGGGCAATAGTAAGCGATGCATCCTTAAACACGAGATGATCACCATAAGCTTTAGTAAGACCATCTACAATTACCGGGTAATTTCCGGAGCGAGGAGCTGGGGGAAACTTCAGGTTAAGAGCAGATGTATCCATTTCATCTACCTGCACAATTTCAATCTTCTCCAACATTTTTACGCGCGATTGCACCTGCAGCGTTTTAGAATAGGTGCCTTTGAAGCGTTCGATAAAAGCGGTGATGTCAGCAATTTCTTTTTGCTGATCATCATATTGCTTTTGTTGTTGTTCGCGTCTCTCTTTACGCAACTGCAAATAGTGCGAATAGTTGGTTTTATAATCGTAGATGCGGCCCATGGTTACTTCAATGGTACGATTGGTGAGGTTATCTACAAATGTTTTATCGTGACTGATTACAATCACAGCTTTTGCACCTGTTTTTAAAAATTCTTCCAGCCATTGTACCGACTCAATGTCCAGGTGATTGGTGGGCTCATCCAGCAAAATCAAATCGGGCTTCTGTAACAGGATTTTGGCCAGTTCAATCCGCATGCGCCAGCCACCGCTATACTCTTTGGTGGGACGGGTAAAATCGCTGCGTTCAAAGCCGAGGCCCATCAGGGTTTTTTCAATCTCTGCATCGTAATTGATCTCTTCAATTGAATAAAACTTTTCACTGAGCTCCGATACTTCTTCGATTATTTTAGCATACTCATCCGATTCGTAATCCGTGCGGGTTTCCAGTTGATGGTTCAGTTCATCAATCCGGTTTTTCATTCCATGAATTTTTGAAAACGCCTTACTCGCTTCCTCAAAAACTGTACAATCATCTTCCGTTAACAGGTGTTGTGGCAGGTAGGCAATAATGGCATCTTTCGGAGCCGATATCTTGCCCCGGGTAGGCTTGTTCTTTCCGGCAATGATCTTGAGCAAGGTAGATTTACCCGCCCCGTTTTTGCCCATCAGGGCTATGCGATCGTTTTCGTTGATATTAAAGGTGATGTCACTAAAAAGAGCCGAACCGTTAAATTCTACTGTTACTGCGTCAACCGAAATCATAAAGAGATAAAAATAGCGCGCAAAGATATCAGATTCTGTGGTGTGCCCAATAGTTTGACGAATTAAGATTCTATCCGTATTTCTCCTTTCGGTTTTAAAGTGGTGGTTAAGTTTGAAGTCAATATCAAATTATTTGATTGGTTAACTTACTTTTAGGTTTGAGAAACGATTTTGACTAGTCCAAAAAAATAAACTTATGCAACCTATTATTGATTTTCTGAAGCTAAGTATTGAAGACCAGTTCTTTTCTAAGTCGGAGCGCAAATCATTGCGCGAGATAGTTGAAGAAGTGAGGCCCAATGATAACCAGCTTGCATTTTTGCGAAGCCAGATTTTTGAACTAGCTAACAGCAAAGCAACTCCTGAAAATTATCGTTTTATTGTTGAATGGATTCGTGATGCCACCAGTGCCTTGATGAATACCACCCCCAATACAGCTGGTTCTGATGCGTACTTTAGCCCGGGTGATACCTGCCGGAACATTATCATGCAGCAAATCAGGCAGGCCACGCAACACATTCAGATTTGTGTGTTTACTATTAGCGATGACACGATTACCAGTGCCATCATTGAGTCGCATAAGCGTAAGATTCCGGTAAAGATTATTACCGATAACGACAAGATGCTTGATGAAGGCTCGGATATTGATCAATTGGCCCGTGTGGGTATTCCTATTCGGATTGACCGCACCGCAAACCACATGCATCATAAATTTATGATTACAGATAATAAAGCATTGATAACCGGTAGCTACAACTGGACCCGCAGTGCCGCAAAGTTTAATCATGAAAATATTTTACTTACACGGGACGCGGGTGCTGTCAAATCTTTTGCAAAGGAATTTGACCAGTTATGGAGTACATTGGCTGAGTATTAATATTTCAATTGCTAGAGATCCGTGCTTGTTCGGAGTTTGTTTGTTAAAAAAATATGCATGTCGGATAAAAATTTGCTTGAGGTAAGCCAGATAACTAAAGCAACGGAGTTTGGAAAAGTACTCAGTAAGGTGAGTTTTGATCTTAAGTTTCATGAAAACCTGGTGATAGCTGGTGCAACCGGTTCTGGAAAAAGTACTTTGTTGAAAATAATTGCCGGCCTCGAACAACCGGATAGCGGTACGGTTACGCTGGAGGGTAAACCCGTTGCAGGACCCGCTGATACCTTAGTGCCGGGTCATCCAAAGATTGCGTACTTATCACAACACTTTGAGTTACCAAAATTTCTAAGAGTAGAACAGGTGCTGAGGTATGCCAGTAATGTGACTGATGCGTATCATCGCCAAATACTTTCTATTTGTAAGATCACGCATCTTGCTGCGCGAAAGACAGATCAACTTTCGGGGGGTGAAAAGCAACGGATAGCCATTGCCCGGTTGTTAGTAACTCATCCGCAAGTACTGTTGCTGGATGAACCCTATTCGCACCTGGATACCGGTTTAAAGGCAACTTTAAAAGAAGTAGTATCTAAAATCAGTTCTAAACTGGGTGTTACCTGTGTGTTGGTATCACACCATCCGGAAGATACCTTGCCGTGGGCACATCGTGTGCTTGTCATGAAGAACGGAGTGATTGTACAGCAGGGATTACCACAACAAGTTTATCAACAACCGAAGAATGAATATGTAGCACGTTTGTTTGGTGCATACAACCTGGTTGATAAACCGCTTGCCAGGTTGTTAGGCAAATCCAATGTAAGCAACAAGATTTTAAGGCCAGAGCATTTTGAAATCATTAAAAGAAAATCTGGCCGGTGGGTAGTTTCTGAAACAGAATATTTTGGAAGTTATTACCTGGTTACGGTTGAATATCAGGAAAGACGGATAAAGGTGTTTACGTTGCGCCAATGGGCAGTGGGAGAGTTTGCCGAACTGAGATTAAACCAGTCAATATAATCAGGCTACTTCTCTATTTCCAGGTTAAAAGTCGAGGCTGTCTCAAATTCGAAATAAGTACGTCCGGCCTTTAGCCGGAATCCCTTACGCACCACAAAATCGAGATCGCGGAATAAATTCGCGATGACAGATAAACTCTTGAGACAGCCCAGACAACTCAATCTTTCTTTAACACCAAATGCTGGATAAAAAACTCCATCATCCGGTCGCGGTTCATGGCTACGTGGCCACCATCCGGAGCAATTTGTACTTCAAAACTTTTACCGGCTTTTTGCAAGGCATCGATAAGTTGTAATGAGTTTGAGGGATGCACATTATTATCGGCCGTGCCATAAAAGATCATCAATTCGCCTTTCAGATTCTTAGCCATCGGCATCAGGCTGGATGCATCGTAACCCTTTTTGTTATTTTGTAATGTATTCATATACCGTTCGGTGTAGATGTTATCGTAGTTACGCCAATCCGTTACCGATGAGTTGGCAACCGCGGCATGAAATACATCCGGATACCGCAGCAACAACGTAGCGGCTGTGGTACCTCCATAAGAAGTGCCGTAAACACCTACGCGATTCTTGTCAAAATACGGGCGGTTATAAAGTGCCTTTACACCGGCAGCAAAATCATCCATCTCTACAAACCCCAGGTTGCCATAAAGTTGATCGAGTAATTTTTTGCCTTTACCGGCCGCATTGCGTCCGTCAATGTTCAGCACCAGGAAACCGTATTCCGTTAAGGCATCGGGGTAGGTAAAGTTTTCGCGGAAGCTTGGTAGCCGGGCCACCATAATTACTAAGAATAACCGGATACTTTTGTTGGGATCGAAGTTGGAGGGAAAGTGAATGACACCATGCAGGGGAGTAACACCATCGGCAGAAGTGAAGGTGTACACTTCCACTTTCTTTAAGCCGAGTTCTTCAAACTTGCTCATATCGCTTTTGGCAAGTTCGGCCACTACTTTGCCTTTGGCATCTACCAGGGAGGTGAACGGAGCCTGGTTATAGGTTTCGGCTACATCCACAAAGTATTTATTATCGGGTGAGAGTGTAACGGTGTGGTGGTAGGCTGGGTTTGTTAACCGAACGTCTTTGGTTCCGTCCAAACGTACCCGATGCAGTTGCATCTTCATGTGGTTATCCCCGCTGCGTGCCAGGTAGTACATTGTTCCTTCTTTCTCATCAACTTTTACAATGCGCGAAACTTCAAATGGATGTTTGGTTAGCGTGCTGATCAGCTTGCCGCTAAAGTCGTACAAATAGTAATTGTTAAATCCACTGCGCTCCGAAGCCCAGATAAAACGCTTGCCATCTTTTAATACATAAATCTCGGGAGTGTTTTTGGTAAAACTGGCTAACCATTCTTCGCGCACCACAGTGCGGCTTTTGCCCGTTGCCGGATCAGCCGCACGGTATTCCATAATATCCTGCTTGCGGTTGGTGCTGTGGTACAACAACTCTTTTCCATCGGGGGTCCAATCCATACCATAGATGTACGTGCCCAGGTCGCCATCGTGGTAAGGCTTACCATCGCGTAAGTCTAATAGCGTTGTTTTTTTTGTTTCGAGGTCGTACACCATTAAGTCAACAGGCAAATTGAGGGCGCCAACTTTGGGGTAGGCCTCAATTTCCAATGAGTCCTGCAGCTTAAGCTGATCGAGCAATACATAATATTTTTTAGCATTCTTTTCATCAAACTTATAAAAGGCAATTTTTTTGCTATCGGGCGACCACCACATGGCCGTATTTTGTCCCAACTCTTCACCATATACCCAGGTAGCAATTCCATACTTGATTTGATTTTGATCGTTACCATCGGTGGTAATGGCAACCTGGTTTGCACCGGTAGCTTCGCTTATGTACATGTTGCGGTCTTTAGTATATGCTTTCCATTTACCATCGGGCGAATTGGCAAAATCATATTGGCGGCCGCGTGCAGGCCGGGAAGGGAAGCGCCTTTCAGAAACCGGGGCATCACCAACCTCCACCGTCTTTTTTGTTTTCACCGAATAGCGATACAGTTTTTTATCCTGTACATACTCGAATGCGCTACCATCTTCACTCCAGGTAACTGAAAGGTTTCCAGGCTTAACAGAATTTCGGATTTGTGGAGCCATTTTACTGTATTGATCATAACCCGGCATGCGTTTAAGTTTATCCTGGGCAAATGAGGCAAGCGGTAAGAGTAGCAATAAGACGAGTTTTGTTACCTTGTTCATAATGTATGGTTTGAAAATAATGCCCCAAATTAAACCATTTATTCATTCCATAAGGATGGATATCCATGAATGGTTGGCAAGTTTTACTTACGGGCTCGAGCCTTAAAATATCAATTGAGTTCCTATAAAGCAATGCCGGATCGTAATACAAGCGCACACCCGCAGTGCGCATCAGAAGCGCGGGAAGATGTGCTTTAGATAAAAGTTATTAATAATTTGATAGATTGAATTCAATTGGTAATTTTAGCTTGACTTAGATTGAGAATGTGTTAGAAGGATTTTTTAATGTTAAAACAAACTATAACCATGAAAAGATCGAACAATTTTAAGCGTTCAACTTCAGTTTTTTTTCCATTGCTTATTGCTGCTCTTAGCTTTTATTCCTGTGGTGGTGATGATAATAAAGGGGGTAATTCCTTTAGTTGTGATAATTATTGGAGCAAGGTTAACTTAAACAGCATTTGCAATCTGGGATTTCCTTCCAGTTTTACATTTGATACACCGCCACAAGCAGGGGCAACAACCATTTGTTTAGCACATGTATTGAAAAATACTGAACCTGACTATATCGGTACAATTTCTATTTTTAAAACACCGAGCAATGCTAATGCTTTGTCTGCTTACAATGCTGATAAAAATCTGGTGCACTCGGACAATGAACTCGAAGATTTTGATGCTGGTGGTGAAGTCGGATTTAGAGTGAAAATTGCGGGTACTGAGCGTTATGATTACTCCGCGGTAAAAGGCGCTTATTGGGTTCAATATACCTGCGTAGTTCAACCCGATATGCATGCTTGTTTAACCTTAGCTAACCATGATGCGTATATGATTGCCTTGGTGGCAAGCCTGTAATTATAAAAGCATGTACTTTGTGCTCACACTATCCCTCAAACGAGGCAGTGACCCATCCATGCCTGGCTTCTTCAACATCTAAAATTGTAAAAATACCTCTAAGTAGTCCGTTCCTACGGCTTCAATTGTAGCCACCTAAAAGTTTAATCGAGTTATGTAAGCGAAGGCAGCATAATTTACTAAACTTCTTATCTTCGCATCTAACCAAAAAAGCAATGCATACTAAAGCTTTAGCGCTGTACTTACTTTTGATCCTGATTGTTTTTAAGTTGCGAAAAACCACCTGCTGATCTCAAAATAAAACAGTTTGCACCCTCAGAAACCGCAGCGCTTTCGCAAAGTATTCAGAAAACAGTAGCTCCTCAGGTTGATTCCGGGCTGGTACTTACGCTTTGGGGTAATGATTCGCTTGTGGCCGATCCGGTGTCCATCGATATTGATGATTTAGGAAGAATCTATTACACACGCACCAACCGTCAGAAAAATTCGGAGTTTGATATTCGCGGGCACCAGGAGTGGGAAATTGGTTCTATTGCATTACAAACAATTGAAGACAAGCGGGCATTTTTAAGAAAAGTATTGGCCCCCGAACTCAGCGCAAAAAACAAATGGTTAGCCGATTTGAATAACGATGGGTCGCACGATTGGCGCGACATGACAATACAAAAAGAACACATCTACCGCATAGAAGATACAGATGGCGATGGCTTTGCGGATAAATCGCAATTGGTGATTGAAGATTTTCATGATGAAACAACCGATGCAGCCGGTGGTATTCTAAAACATGGCGATGATTTGTTTATAGCCATTGGTCCCGATTTGTGGCGTGTGAAGGAAAACAAATGGGGGCTTGCTGAAAATAAAACGTCACTCTCGCATGGCTACGGAGTTCATATTGGCTTTGGTGGGCATGGCATGTCGGGAGTAGAAGTAGGCCCCGATGGCCGCATCTATTGGCAGATTGGCGACATTGGTTTTAATGGAGGCGAAAAGTATAACTATTCCAACAGCGGGGTAATTGTACGGTCAGAACCGGATGGCAGCAACTTTGAAGTATTTGCGTACGGCAATCGAAACACACACGAGTTTGTGTTTGATGAATATGGCAACATGATTAGTGAAGACAACGATGGCGATCATGCAGGCGAAAGTGAGCGGCTGGTTTACGTGGTGGATGGCGCGGATATAGGCTGGCGAACCAACTGGCAGTTTGGAAAATACCGCGACCCGGACAACAACACCTACAATGTGTGGATGGATGAGAAAATGCACATTCCGCGCCATGAAGGGCAGGCCGCTTACATTTTACCTACCATAAAAAACTTTGTGGATGGCCCAACCGGTATGTTGTATAACCCAGGAACCGCTCTTGGTGATAAGTTTAAGAATACATTTTTTATTGTTGAGTTTGTAGGCACCCCAACCCAATCGGGTATTCATACATTTAAGTTGAAGCCCCGGGGTGCTACGTTTGAGTTTGCCGAATCGAAAAGGATTTTAAGTGGGATACTGGCCACCGGTATTGACTTCGGGCCCGATGGTGCTTTGTATATGGGCGATTGGATTGAAGGCTGGAACGCAAAAGACTATGGTCGCATCTGGAAATTAGATGTGAGCAACCCCGATAAAGCTGTTCGGGCCGAAACCGAAAAGTTGATTAAATCAGACATTACCCGCTACAACTCTGATGAACTGGGAAAACTTTTAACTCATGCTGATATGCGGGTGCGCCAAAAGGCACAATTTGAATTGGCTTCGCGCAAGCAGGTAGAAATTTTTAAAAATTACCTGAGCCAGAAAGAGAATCAACTGGCGCGTGTTCATGCCGTGTGGGGATTAAGTCAGATCGCCAGAAAGGATATACCTGTTGCCGATAATCTGATTCCATACCTGCATGATGAAGATGCCGAAATTCGCGCGCAGGCCGCGCGTTGGCTGGGCGATGTAAAGTATGCGAAGGCTGCATCCGGATTAATACCACTATTGAAAGATGAAGCACCCCGCGTTAAGTTCTTTGCTGCAGAGGCGCTGGGGCGCATCGCACACGCACCTGCATTTGATGGACTGGTGGAATTGTTACAAACCAACAATGATACAGACGAATACATCCGGCACGCAGCAGCACTGGCGCTGGCGCGGATTGGCCAGGCTGACAAATTGATGAACCTCAATAGTCATCCTTCCAAAGCAGTTCGTTTAGGTGCGGTACTTGCATTAAGGCGGATGCAACATGCGGGCATTGCCATTTACCTTAATGATGTAGATGAGTTTATTGTAACAGAAACAGCGCGGGCTATTAACGATGATCTTTCCATTACAGAAGCCTTACCTGCGTTGGCCAATCTCCTCACAACAACGTCATTCAGCAACGAGCCATTGATTCGAAGAAGCATTAATGCTAACCTGGAAGTTGGAACCGAGGCAACTTTGCAAAACCTGCTTGCTTATGCCCAGCGCGAGCAAGCCCCGGCAGCCCTTCGTGCAGAAGCTATCGCTGCACTAAGTACGTGGGCTAAGCCTTCGGTGTTGGACAGGGTAGATGGACGCTACCGTGGTGAAGTTACCCGGGCATTGGAACCTGTTCAAACGGTGGCCACTCCGGTTCTTACTAAACTCTTAACCAACCAGAATTCGGAAATCAAAAAACAAGTAGTAAAAGCAGCAGGCAAACTTAAGTTAGATGGCCTGGCTTCCAACCTGCTCACCGTGTTAAAGCGCGATGCGGATGCCAAGGTGCGTACGGAAGCTTTGCGTGCATTGGCCAACCTGAACCACGGTTTTATGAAAGATGCTATTACCACCGCGCTGGCTGATAAAGAAAAGAATGTGCGTGTAGCTGGCCTTGACCTGGTTGGGAAACTGGATATCGATCAGCCAACAAAAGTAAAATTACTTAGCAATGTGATTAATACCCGCACGTTGGAAGAACGCCAGGCTGCTATTGCTACGTTGGGCAATTTACCACTTGCGGTTACCGAACCTGTGTTTACCAATCTTGTGCAGCAACTGGAAAACAACAAACTACAACCGGAGTTACAACTGGAATTATCGGAAGCGATTGACAGCAGTAAATCGGAGGTGTTGAAGAAAAGATTTTACGCAGCCGTAAAATCGCAGTCGGCTGATTCGTTGGATGCCTTGTATGCCGGAGCATTGTCAGGTGGCGATCTTGGTCGCGGTGCTCTGTTGTTCTGGACTCACGCAAATGCACAATGTATTCGGTGTCATTCAATCGATGATTATGGAGGTAGTGCCGGGCCTCGCATTAACGGTGTTGCCTCCCGGCTAACACGGAAACAACTTTTGGAAGCATTGATAAAGCCCAGCGCGCGCATTGCACCCGGCTATGGGGTGGTAACACTTGAGTTGAACTCAGGCAAAAAAGTGATTGGCATTTTGCAGCAAGAAAGTGAAACAGGTTTTGTAATAAAGCCTGGCAACAAAGCGGATACCCTGATTGCCAAAACCGATGTAGCCAAACGTATTGACTCGCCCAGCAGCATGCCACCTATGCAGTATTTGCTTACCAAACGAGAAATGCGCGATATAATAAGTTTTCTGGCTTCGTTGAATGAAGACTAAATGACCTCGTATGATGTAATCGTGGTAGGAGTGGGCTCGATGGGCGCTGCTGCTTCTTATTACCTGGCAAAAAGTGGCGCTAAGGTTTTAGGAATTGAGCAATTCGGTATTTCGCATGAAAATGGTTCGCATGCCGGGCAAAGTCGTATTATCCGCAAAGCCTATTTTGAACATCCGGATTATGTACCATTGTTGGAGCGTGCCTATCACAATTGGAAGCAATTGGAAAATGAAGTTGGTACACAACTTTATTTTCCGACCGGATTAGTATATGCAGGCAAACCAGCTGGTGTTTTAATTAAGGGTGTAAAAGAATCTGCAAAACAATACAACATCACCTTAGAGGAAATAGATCAAACCGAATGTACGAACAGGTTTCCATCATTCAGCATCCAGCAGGATTTCGAAATCTTGTTTGAGCCCGATGCCGGATTTTTAACTCCGGAGCGATGTATTCTTGCCTTTACTGAGTTGGCAATTAAATCCGGGGCAACCATTCATACACAAGAACAGTTGGTTTCCTGGAAACAGGAGGGAAGTTCTATAACTGTACAAACAAATGCAGGTACGTACAGTTGTAAAAAACTTGTTGTTACTGCCGGAGCGTGGACTTCGCACGTTTTGCCCGCGTTGCAACAACAATTAACTGTTACGCGGCAAGTATTGGCGTGGGCTATTCCGCAACAGTGGAATAATTTTACGCTGGGCAATTTTCCTTGTTGGTTAATTGATGATGCCCAACAACCCGGCATGTATTACGGTTTTCCGATTTTGCCGGTTTCAAAATTTGGAGGCCCGATTGGTTTAAAAGCGGCCTATCATTTTCCGGGGCAAATAACAAATGCCAATCATGTTAATCGTAACATAACGCCCGAGGAAGAAGCGGGATTGATGAAATCGGTTAATCATTATTTGCCCAATGCTTTCGATACGATTCACGTATCGAAAACCTGTTTGTACACCAACACACCCGATGAAAATTTTATAATTGACTTTGTACCCGGTTGCAAAAACGTGTTAGTTGCGGCCGGTTTTAGTGGTCATGGTTTTAAATTTGCTTCTGTAGTTGGTGAAATCTTGTGTGACCTTTCCTTAAAGGGAAAAACCGAACTATCAATTGATTTTTTAAGCGCAATGCGTTTTAACCAATAAAGTTATGCTTCAAAAAATTTGTCCCAAGTTGCCCATGCGCAACAAAGCCATTACAAAAGAATTTTATCTAACCAGATTGGGGTTTAAATTATTGGGCAATACGGATTACGAGGGATACCTTATGCTGGTAAGAGACGAAATCGAGATTCATTTTTTTGAATTCAGGGAGTTGAATCCCAAAGAAAATTACGGCCAGGTTTACATTCGCGTAAACGAAATTGAGAAAGAGTTTGAAAAGGCAAAAACAAACCGAATTAATTATACGCCACTCGATGCAAAGTCCTGGGGCCAGAAAGAGTTTTCAGTTCTTGACCCGGATAATAACTTGTTAACATTTGGAGAATCTGCCTGAACCGGCCGCTACTTCTTAAAACTATATAAATATGGTGCTTTATGTGCCTTACCTAAAAACTGCTTCTCATGACGTTTCAACACATTTGCTGCCAGCATCTTCCGCTGAAAGGTGGTTCTGCGTAGTTTAATACCCAGTATAGCTTCATAAACTTTCTGCAATTCATTCATGGTAAACTTTTTAGGAAGCAAGTTCCCACCCACCAGTTTGCGGTCTAAGTTATCGCGCAAAGTCTGAATGGCCTTATCAACAATCTGTTTGTGATCCAGAATCAGTTTCGGCAATTTTTTGAGCGGGTACCACTCACACGAATCGGAAATCGCATCGGGTTGCGGAGTTACGTCCTTGTAGTTGATGAGCGCATAATAAGCCACCGTAACAAATCGATCCAGCATCCACTTGTATTCACCTTTTACATTTATACCATTGGCTTCCAACAGCGTTTGCATTACCGCTGGCTTAAACCGGCTCATATCGCCAAACGTATAAAATTGCTCTAAGTAGATATTGGTAATACTCGTACGTTCGCGTAAGCCCCGCAATACGGCATCATTCAAATTCTCAGTTGTTTCTACAAAACCGCCTGGCAAGGCAAACAAGCCGGTGTTATGATACTCCATAATCAGAATTTTCAGTTCGCCCTCCGAAAAACCGAAAATCACGGAGTCGTACGCTATATGCGGTAAATATTTACTCTTTGCCATGCGGGGCTACCTTTCCTCAAAAATAAATAGCAAATATCCAAAATACGAATTATTATTGTTACAAATTGAGACAATAATGAATTACATCACACACATTCTTCTTATGCTGGCCGTAGGTACGGCCTGGTCGCAAGGCAACAATAGTTTTGCTGTTCAAACCAAAATTGAAAATGGAACCATTGAAGGGTTGTACGAAACCGGTTCCGGTTTGCAATATTACCTTGGCGTTCCGTTTGCCAAACCACCCGTTGGCAACTTACGATGGAAAGCACCCCAGCCATTGGATACCTGGACAGGGGTTAAGCAAACCAAAAAATTCGGACCTCGCCCGATTCAGGCAATTGTATTTGGAGATATGGGCTCCCGCTCGGATGGGATGAGTGAAGATTGTTTGTATTTGAATGTGTGGACTCCAGCTAAAAAAGGTGCGTCACTACCCGTGTTGGTTTATTTCTATGGGGGTGGTTTTGTAGCGGGCGATGGATCTGAGCCCCGGTATGATGGCGCTGCCATGGCAAAGAAGGGAATTGTGGTGGTAACCGTAAATTACCGGTTAGGCTTGTTTGGTTTTTTTGCACACCCCGACTTAAGTAAAGAAACTACATACAAAGGTTCTGGTAACTATGGTTACTTAGATCAGGCCTTTGCATTGCAATGGGTGCAGAAAAACATTGCGGCCTTTGGTGGTGATGCCAAAAAAGTAACAATCGCTGGCGAATCAGCCGGATCAATTTCGGTAAGTGCCCAAATGGTTTCTCCGCTTTCGCGGAAGTTGATTGCCGGTGCTATTGGTGAAAGTGGTTCCGGCATCAGCGCCCTGGCTGCGGTGCCGAT
>LNFR01000073.1 GCA_001567185.1 Bacteroidetes bacterium OLB12 | reverse complement strand
ACCAACCGGTTGGGCCGCCTTCTGTAGCTTCCTTTAAAGCCTTGGTGTGGTGTGCTTCAAAGTATTGTACTTGTTCTTCGGGTGTACATTGGATAAATGAATTTCCTGTAGACCCTTTCGCACCGGTATCGAATACCACCAGGTCGTTTATAAATTTATCTTTTTGCTCCTGCGTGTACACATTCGCAATCAGTGTATCGATAAACTGGGGTACGCCCGCTTCCCTTGCTCCGGGGGTTCCGGTTTTTGGAATAATAATTTCTGCCAGCGCTTCAATCAGTACACCTTGTTCGTTGGAAAAAAATACAGGCGTAAAACCTGCTTCGGGTGTTGCTTTGCATCCGCTTAATACTCCGGCCAGTGTGGGGCCGGTAATGGCATAGCCTAAGATCAGACTTGCTTTTTGGATTGCTTCTCTCCTATCCATAATAATTACAGATTTTGTTTTTTCAATTCATTTACTGCGTACTCGGCTGCGCGCGCAGTTAACGCCATATAAGTTAGTGATGGATTCTGGCAAGCAGAAGAAGTCATAGCCGCGCCATCGGTTACAAATACATTGGGTGCTTCGTGTACCTGGTTCCATTTGTTGAGTACCGATGTTTTAGGATCTTTACCCATGCGGGCGGTGCCCATTTCGTGAATGCCCAGCCCAATGTTGTTCGGTGCATCGTAAATTTTTACGTTCTTAAAACCGGCTGCTTCCAACATTTCGGCTGCACAGATTTTCATATCCTCGCGCATCACCTTTTCATTCTTTTTCCACTCGGCATCAATGCTGAGTGTTGGCAACCCATGCACATCTTTCTTTTCCGTGTTTAGCGTCACGCGATTTTCCTGGTAAGGCAAACATTCACCAAAACCCGTTATACCCATGCGCCACGGGCCCGGTGTTTCCAATTTTTCTTTCAATTGTGCACCATAGGCCATTTCCATTACTCCGCGCGACCACTCCTGCCTGCTGGCCGAGCCCTGGTAGCCAAAGCCACGTACGTAATCTGTTCGTTTATCATTACCCACGTTTCTAAAGCGTGGAATGTAAATGCCATTTGGCCTGCGCCCAATGTAGTACTTATCTTCAAAGCCTTCCATTTCACCATCGGCACCAGCCCGGTATTGATGATCCATCAGGTTTCTACCCAACTGATCGCTTCCATTGCCCAGCCCGTTTGGAAAGCGCGATGAAATTGAATTTAACAGAATGAAGGTGCTACCCAACGAAGACGCATTCAGGAAAATAATCTTTGCAAAAAACTCGATCTCTTGTTTGGTTTCGGCATCCAACACACGCACACCAACGGCTTTACCTTTTTGCTCATCGTAAATAATGGAGTGTACAATGGAATGCGGCCGCATGGTCATGTTGCCGGTTTTGGCTGCTGCCGGAAGTGTGGAAGAATTACTGCTGAAGTACGCACCATACGGACACCCGCGATCGCACAGGTTGCGTGATTGGCATACCCCGCGGGAGGGATCGTGAGGCAAGGGCGCAGTAAGATGTGCTACGCGGCCAATGGTAACTTTTCGACCTCCAAATTTTTCTGCCACCTTATCGCGAAACACTTCTTCTACACAATTCAAATCCATAGGCGGTAGAAACTTTCCATCCGGAACATGGGCCAATCCCTCGGCACGTCCACTTACCCCAATGTAGGTTTCAACATAATCATACCACGGTGCTAAATCTTTGTAGCGAATAGGCCAATCCACCCCAATACCTTCTTTCACATTGGCTTCAAAATCCAAATCAGACAAGCGATAGGTTTGTTTGCCCCACATGATGGAACGCCCGCCCTCATGATAGCCGCGTATCCAATCGAAAGGTTTTACTTCCGTATATGGATTTTCAAGATCATTCACCCACCAGTGTTTGTTTGCTTGATTAACCCAGTTGGTTCGCTTCTGTACCGGAAAAAATTTTAACTCATCAGGCGTAAGCCTGTTGGCGAATGGCAACTGCCACGGGTCTTTGTTCATGGTAGGATAATCGACCTGGTGTTTTACCGGACGCCCCCGCTCCAGCACCAATGTTTTTAATCCTTTTTCGGTAAGTTCTTTTGCGGCCCAGCCACCGCTAATGCCTGTGCCTACCACAATCGCATCATAGGTGTTTTGCGCTTCCGCTTTCAGATTCAGGTTCATATGAATGGAGATTAGTTTTGAAATTTAGCTGTTTCATAAAGAGCTTACAAGGTGAACACGCTTTTTATTCACAGCAATTAAATTTTATAACTTGAAGCCATCTCAAAAATACACCTAAGGATGAATGTCATGTCGGATTTATTCCGGCATCCCAACCTTTCTGCACAGATTCCGAGATCGTGGAACGCTGTCCGCGATGACAAAGTATTTTTGAGATGGCTTCTAATATCCGCAAGAAACGGGTTGAGTTGAAACAAGGTTAGAAGCGAATTTTGCTTCCATAAAAAACGTAGTTTTATGATCATGCAGCCACAAGCCGAACTCAATTACCAGCGCATTGCACTGGCTATTGAATACCTGGAAAATAATTTCAGGCACCAGCCTGCATTGGATGAAGTAGCTGAACAAGTTCATGTATCACCCTTTCA
>LNFR01000072.1 GCA_001567185.1 Bacteroidetes bacterium OLB12 | reverse complement strand
TCTAAAACCACTAACTCTCTAACGATGAACAAGACAAGCGGAAGCTCAGGCAAACGAAAATTGGGCACTCTGGAAGTTTCCCCTATAGGCCTTGGGTGTTTGCCTATGATTGGCTATTACGGCAATGGTGTACGTGAGAAGAAAGCAATGGTTGCACTCATTCGTGCAGCGTATGAACAAGGCGTAACTTTCTTCGATACAGCTGAAGTGTATGGCCCATACATATCGGAAGAGTACCTTGCTGATGCGGTCGCTCCATTCAGAGATAAGATTGTCATTGCTACAAAATTTGGTTTTGGTGTAGAAGAAAGACAACCCACTGCATTGAACAGTGAACCAAAACACATCCGCAGAGCGGTTGAAGGTTCTTTAAAACGACTAAAAACGGACCGAATTGACTTACTGTATCAACACCGTGTGGATCCCAAAATTCCGATGGAAGATGTAGCTGGCACTGTAAAAGATTTGATTCAGGAAGGAAAGGTGCTGCACTTTGGTTTGTCAGAAGCCAGTGCAAAATCAATTCGCAAGGCGCATGCCGTTCAAGCAGTAAGCGCAGTGCAGAGTGAGTATGCGATTTGGTGGAGAGAACCTGAAACGAAAATTTTTTCTACCCTCGAAGAACTCGGTATTGGCTTCGTACCTTACTGTCCGGTAGGGCGTGGTTTTTTAACCGGTTGTATTAATGCTCAGCATCGATTTTTAAAGCCTGAAAGAAGAGCAACACTACCCCGTTTTGAACCCGAAGCGCTAAAACAAAATGAACCTTTGGTCGATTTACTGAGACGCTGGGCAAAGGGAAAAGATGCCAGTCCTGCGCAAATTGTTTTAGCCTGGACATTGGCGCAAAAACTCTGGATTGTTCCCATTCCCGGCAGTACACAGTATCATCATTTAACCGAAAACAACGGGGCGGTTAGTGTAAGTTTCTCGCCAGCCGAACTAAATGAATTTAATTCAGAAGTTTCAAGAATAAATTTGGTGGGCCACCGGGCGGATGCATTTACAGAAAGTCAGATTGATAAGTAGGTAACTTAAACGCTATGAAAAACAAGAAAGAAGACAATCATTCTTCCAGAAGAAAATTTCTGGAGCAAAGCGCATTTACAGGTGCCGGTCTAATACTGGCCGGACCATTGCCAATGTTTTCACAAACAACAGAACAAACTTCAACAATTATGAGCAATGTAAAGTCTAAAGGCTATGCCGGCAAGAACGAGCACAGCAAACTGGAACCGTGGAATTTTGAAAGACGCCCGGTTGGTGATAATGACATCCTGATTGAAATTAAATTCTCGGGGGTTTGTCATTCCGATATTCACACGATCAGAGGGCATTGGGGAAAACAAATATATCCTCAGGTAGTCGGTCATGAGATTGCCGGGATTGTTACGGCAGTGGGTAAGAATGTTACCAAGTTCAGAGTGGGTGACAAAGCCGGTGTGGGCTGCATGGTGGACAGCTGTATGCACTGCGACAGTTGCAAAAACGGTGAAGAACATCATTGCGAAACACCGGGAGGCCGGGTATTAACTTACGGTGCACCCGACAAAACTTCACCAACCGGGATTACACAAGGTGGCTATTCCAACAATCTGGTCGTGACTGAACATTTTGCAATTAAAATCCCGGAAAACATAGACCTCAAATATGCAGCACCATTATTGTGTGCAGGCATCACCACCTATTCACCTCTGATGAAAGCTAATTTGAAAAGAGGAGATAAAGTAGGTATAGCCGGAATTGGAGGTTTGGGACACATCGCTATAAAATTGGCAATTGCCAAAGGTGCAGAAGTTTACGCATTTACTACATCTCCATCAAAAGTGAATGATATCAAAGCTTTTGGCGCAAAGGAAGTAATTGTAGTGAACAAAACTGAAGATCTGCAGCCCTGGTACGGAAGACTGGATTATATGATTTCCACTATACCCTATGCGTATGATTTAGCTAATTATATTTCTTGTGTAAGACCGTATGGATATTTCACTCAGGTAGGTCAACCCATTAATGGAGCTTTGGAACTGAATAATTCATTGATGATGAACAATCGGGTTAACTTCAATAGTTCTACCATTGGCGGCATCCCTGAAACACAGGAAGTGATGGACTATTGTGCTTTAAACAAAATTTATCCACAGATAGAAATCATTTCGGCCAACCAACTTAATGAAGCCTGGGATAAGGTTGTGAACAAAGAAGCAAGGTACAGGTATGTGATTGATGGTGCGACACTTTCATAATGTCAAACACAGAACAAATAACTGACGCGTTTACAATCTTAAACAGGAAATATTCGAAAAAATGAAAAACGTAACATTAAACAACGGAGTAGAAATGCCAATTCTTGGATTTGGCGTATATCAGATGAACGACCTCAAAGAGTGTGAGCGAAGTGTGCTCGATGCCCTTGAAATAGGTTACAGGTCTATTGATACAGCAGCCGCTTACCACAACGAAGAAGCAGTGGGAAAGGCCATTAAGAATAGTGGTGTGCCCAGGGAAGAATTGTTTATCACCACAAAACTCTGGATACAGGATGCAGGCTATGAAAAAGCAAAGAAAGCGTTTGAAACATCCTTGAAGAAATTAGGACTCGACTATCTGGATCTGTATCTGATTCATCAACCCTTCAACGATGTGTATGGCTCGTGGCGGGCTATGGAAGAGCTTTACAAGGAAGGAAAGATAAGGGCCATTGGTGTAAGCAATTTCCGGCCCGACCGGTTAATGGATTTTATTTTATACAATGAAATAGTACCGGCAGTTAACCAGATAGAAACTCATCCCTATTTTCAACAAATAGATAACCAGAAATTTCTAAAAGAAAATAAAGTGCAGCATGAATCCTGGTCGCCTTTGGGTATGGGGAAATTGAATGTTTTTGAAGACAAACTGCTCCTTGCCATTGCTGCAAAACACAACAAGTCTGTGGCGCAGGTAGTATTGCGCTGGCTGATACAGCGTGATATTGTTGTTATTCCAAAATCAGTTCACAAAAACAGGATAGAAGGAAAACTTTAATGTCTTTGATTTTACGTTGACCGAACAGGAAATGGAACAAATCAAAACGCTGGATCAGAATGCCAGCAGCTTCAAAAATCATACTGACCCTGAAGTGGTGAAATGGTTTAGTGAGTTAAAATGATTTAACCTGAGTTAGAGGTTGGCAGTCATTGTCTGCTCTACGCAGATCGTTGACCGCCATTTCTATTGAAGAAGAAAGATTGAAGCATCTTAGATCTTCAGAGGTTTCATTCATTGCCATCGTTTACAGAATCAATAACATCTGGACTATTCCCATTCCGCGAGTCTGCCTGTTTCATGGTAGCAAACCCAAAAAAGTAATATTGGTATAAACATCCGTAATCCGTATAAAACGGCTCTGGCCATTCTGACCCACCTTTGTATCACGATTCGCGGCTATCCCAATGCCCGATCGGATTTAAGAAAACAAAAAATGATTACGGAAAAAATGAACTGCAAAGCAAAATATACCATGCTCCTTTTTCTTGCTATTGCCTTATGGGTAAACGCTGGCAAAGCTCAACCATTATCAATGAACGATGCCGTGGAAAAAGCAGTGAGCAACTACGGAAATATTAAGGCCAAAAAAACTATGTCGTTGCTTCCTACGAAAGAATTGAAAAGGCAAAGCGGGACTATTTACCCAATTTCAATTTATCAGCGCAGCAAAGTTACGGCACTGTAAACGGCCAAAACGGACCGGCTTATGGCTTAGGTGGTTTGGGCGTTGCTTCATCGGGTCTTCCCTCAGCCGAACAAAATTGGGATGCAGCTTTCGGAGCGCTCTACCTGGCCAATATCAATTGGGAGTTCTTCTCCTTCGGACGAAACAAACAACGCATTGCGCTTGCCAGGGCCGAAGCGAATCAGGTGAACGAAGAATATCAACAGGAAATATTCGAACATAAAGTAAAAGTGGCATCCGCGTACTTAAACCTGTTGGCAAGCCAGCGTCTTTTAATATCGCAGCAAAAAAATCTGGAACGCGCAATTGTTATTAAAGACAACATTGCAACCCGGGTAAAGACAGGCATGTTGCCGGGGGTCGATTCTACCATGGCAATGGCAGAAGTATCGCGGGCGAAGATCACGCTTAATCAGGCATTAGCAGAAACAAAAGCGAGGAATAATGACTTAGCACAACTCCTTGGATCAGAAATATCAAGCATAGAATTGGACAGCAGCTTTTTGTTTACCGGGCCTTTCCAGATTCAGCAAGCATTGAATGCTGATGATAGTATAAGTCACCCTGCAAGGCAATATTTCAAAAGTCGAATTGATTATAGTAATCAAACTGCGCAACAATATCGAAAGGATTACATGCCGTCATTTTCAATTTTCGGTGTCTATCAAACCAGGGCTTCAGGGTTTAGTTCAGACTATGCAACAGACCGAACTTCATTCACGAGCGATTACCTCCAGGGCATTAACCCGACACGACAAAATTATCTCTTTGGTGTAGGCGTAGTTTGGAATCTGACTTCCATCTCGCGGGCTAACAGAAATATTGCATCACAAAAATTAATTACAGCCGGATTGGAAGAAGAGTATAAAGCAATTGACCTGGAGTTGAGAAGTCGTGAAGATGCGGCCAATTCAAGAATTGCTTATGCCCTGGAGAATTACAGAGAAGCTCCGAACCAGGTGGAAGCTGCACAGCAGGCATACACCCAACGACTTACTTTATACAACAACGGATTAACCAACCTTACTGATGTAATCACAACACAGTATGCACTTAACCGTGCCGAAACTGATGCAGACATTATAGCTGTCAATTTATGGCAGAGTCTATTGATGAAAGCAGCGGCCGTAGGCGATTTCAATTTATTTATCGACCAGTTTTAATTTAAAGAATATGAACCTGATACGCTTTGCGCTACATAAACCCATTAGTATCATGGTATTGGTAGCCACCTTATTCTTCTTTGGAATAAGAGCGGTAAACAATGCCAAGATTGACATCTTACCCCAAATGAATTTGCCGGTTATCTACCTGGCGCACCCGTTTGGCGGATATACTCCCGATCAGATGGAAGCTTATTTCGGCAAAAAGTATGTGGGCATTTTCATCATGGTAAATGGAGTAAAGTCCATCGAATCGAAAAACATTCAGGGCTTAACGTTGATGAAACTTACCTTCTATGAAGGAACGGATATGGCTCAGGCTGCTGCGGAAGTTTCAGCGTTTTCCAACCGCATGCAGGTAGCATTTCCGCCAGGTTCAAGTCCTCCGTTCATTGTTCGCTTCGATGCTTCGTCATTACCGGTAGGACAATTGGTTTTAAGCAGCAACACAAAATCGAATAATGAATTGCAGGAGCTTGCAAACACTACCGTTCGCTCCAGTTTTACGGCAATACCCGGCCTGCTTTCATCCCCTCCGTTTGGTGGTAGCCCAAGAACGATTGAGATCAATGTACACCCCGACCAATTGCGCGCGCATAGTCTTACCATTGATCAGGTAGTTGAAGCCATTCAGATCAACAACCGTACTTCTCCTCCCGGTGGTGCCCGGATTGGCAGGTACAATTACATCACACCAACCAACAATACAGTAAGAGCGGTTAAGGATTTTGAAACGATTCCACTTTTCAAAGGAAATGTCAACAACCTGACGATCGGAGATATTGCAACCGTAAAAGATGGAGCTGACCTGGTGCAAGGGTACGCACTCGTAAACGGAAATCGCTCCGTGTATTTAAGTGTAGCGAAATCAGCAGATGCCTCTACGTGGGATGTGGTAAAGCAATTAAAGGCAAATCTTCCACGCATTCAAAGTATGTTGCCGGCCGATGTCGAATTAACGTATGAGTTTGACCAGTCGGTTTACGTAATGAATTCGGTTGAAAGTCTTCTTACCGAAGGCGTTATTGGAGCCATACTTACCGGGTTGATGGTGATATTATTTTTAGGCGACCGCAGGGCAGCGTTGATTGTCATTCTCACCATTCCAACCTCCGTTATTTCAAGCGTCATCTTTTTGCAGCTATTCGGGCAAACCATTAACCTGATGACCTTAAGTGGGCTGGCGCTATCCATCGGGATATTGGTTGATGAGAGTACGGTGACCATCGAAAACATCCATCAACATTTGGATATGGGTAAATCTAAAGCAAGAGCGATCTGGGATGCCTGTAAGGAGATTGCACTTCCAAAGCTGTTGATCTTAATGAGTATTCTTGCCGTGTTTGTTCCGGCATTGACTATGGATGGAATACCAGGGGCTTTGTTTCTACCCATGTCGCTTGCTATCGGCTTTGCTATGATCACCTCTTTTCTTCTATCACAAACATTTGTTCCGGTAATGGCAAACTGGATCATGAAGGGAAACGATCATACAAAAGAAGAAGACCATAAAGTAAGTCGGTTCGATAAGTTCAGAAACAAATTCATGAACCTTCAGGAAAGATTGTTGAGCAAAAGAAGACTAGTATCAGTAAGTTATTTAATCGGTATTTCTCTTTTGGCAGTATTGGCCATCAATATCATTGGAAGGGATGTATTTCCAAAAGTCAATTCCAGTCAGTTCCAGCTTAGAGTGCGCGCCCCGGAAGGAACCCGAATGGAGCAGACCGAAAAACTATCACTGCGGGTGTTGGATGAGATTGAAGGACTTGCCGGAAAAGAACACATCGGCATTACCTCTGCCATGGTAGGCATGCACCCTGCACAGTATTCGGTATCTCCAATCTATTTATTTATGGCAGGATCGCATGAGGCCGTTTACCAGGTTTCTCTAAAAGACTTGCATACCGATATGGATGACTTTAAAGATGAACTGAGAAAGCGAATCAATAAAAATATTCCCGAATTGAAACTTTCCTTTGAGCCCATTGAATTAACGGACAGAATCCTTAGTCAGGGTTCAACAACACCCATTGAAATCAGAGTAAGTGGTGCAAACAAGGCAAACAATGCAACCTACGCAAAACGATTGGTTGACAGCCTTAGCACGATTCCTTATCTAAGAGATGTACAAATCGCACAGTCGTTTAGCTACCCGGCATTAAACATTGATATCGACCGAACCAAAGCTGCCCAACTTGGTGTGGATATGAACGACATCAGTCGCTCACTTGTAGCTTCCACATCTTCTTCAAGATATACCGCTCAAAATATGTGGGTGGATGAGCCGTTCGGTCAGACTTACAATGTGCAGGTTCAGATTCCAACCAACCAAATGAAGAGCATAGATGATATTATTCAAATCCCGCTGTTAAACAATGCTACCCGACCGATTTTGGGTGATGTGGTACAAATTACCAATACCACAACAAACGGTGAGAATGATAACATCGGTACCATGCCTTTCTTGTCAGTCACGGCTAATATTGATCACAACGATCTTGGTACTGCATCCAAAGCGGTGCAACAAGTGATTGATAATTTGGGTGAACTACCCCGAGGTTTGTTTATCGATCAGGTAGGACTAGGAACCGTGCTGGAAGAAACCTTGTCGAGTCTTGAAGGCGGATTGTTTGTAGCGGTTGTGGTTATATTCCTGATGCTGGCGGCAAACTTCCAATCGTTCAAAGTTTCGCTTACCATACTCACGGCAATACCCGCGGTAGTTTTAGGTTCTTTACTGCTGCTATTGCTTACCGGTTCAACGTTAAATCTGCAATCATACATGGGCATCATTATGTCAGTAGGCGTTTCCATTGCAAATGCCGTACTGCTGATTACAAATGCTGAACACATCAGACTGGAAACCGGCAATGCGCTGGAAGCTGCGAAGAAGGCAGCTTCGTTAAGGTTACGTCCTATCATGATGACAACCGTGGCCATGGTAGTAGGGATGTTGCCCATGGCAATCGGTCATGGAGAAAGTGGAGAGCAAGTAGCTCCATTGGGTAGAGCCGTGATCGGTGGGCTTTTGTTTTCAACTTTTGCCGTGCTGGTGATCTTACCGCTCATCTATGCATGGATTCAGAATAGAACAAGTACGCAGTCTGTCTCCTTGCATCCGGATGATGAGCATAGTAAATATTTTGATAACGCTAAATAAATTATAGACAGATGAAAAAGATTTTGATTTTGTTAATGGTTGCCTGTGCCTCCATTGCATTTTACTCCTGTAGTAACAGTAAGGCCAATGACAGCGCAAGTAACGCCATACAGGAGGTAGAAAAGACCGAAGTATTCGCGGTTAAAAAAAAGTGAAGTATCTGCACAAGTATCGTTACCTGCTGAACTTACGGGATACAGACAGGTGGATATCTTTGCCAAGGTAACTGGCTACATAAAAACACTGAACGTTGATATTGGTAGTAAGGTAAAAGCCGGCCAACTCATCGTTGTGTTGGAGGCACCTGAAATCAACTCGCGGCTATCCGTGGCTGAATCTCATCTAAAATCACAGGAGGCAATTTATCTTGCTTCTGATGCCACCTATAACCGAATACTCGAAACAAGCAAAGTGGCAGGGACCATTTCTGCCAATGATCTGGAACAAGCGTTGGCAAAGCGCAATGCGGATCTTGCACAAGCGGAAGCTGCACGTGCAAATCACAGAGAGATCAGCAACATGCGTAACTACCTGGAAATCCGTGCGCCATTTGACGGAATTATTACCAACCGGAATGTGAATGTGGGCGCATTTGTTGGCGGAAGCAATAATCAGCCCTTGATTACGATTCAGCAAATCTCCACACTCAGACTGAGCACCTCGATTCCGGAACAATACACCGGCTACTTAAAGATTGGTGACTCGCTGACCTTTAAAGTGAATTCAATAAAAGGGAAAGAATTTTACGGAAAGGTAAGTAGAATGTCGGGTGCATTAGATAGCCGTTTGCGTTCTGAACGAATGGAGATGGACATTGAAAACACACATGGCAACTTATTGCCAGGTATGATCGGACAGGTTAACTTAGTTATGCAAAGCAGAACGCAAACCCTCGTTGTTCCAAAGACGGCTGTGATGAATACTTCCGAGGGAGTGTTTGTGATTAAAGTTGTGGCCGGCAAAGCTGCCTGGCTACCGGTAGAGACGGGCCTGGAATCAGAAGACAGTGTTGAGATTTTTAGTGGCGATCTCCATGAGAATGATACTTTGATCTTAAAAGCTAATGAAGGTATTCGTGATGGCAGGTCAGTAACAATCTGATTTGTTGCTGTCTTCGATTTTAACAAGCAGCATCAGAGATAACAAAAAACAACAAAAGAATATGAACAAACCACGGGTAATATGTCACATGGCTTCCACAATTGATGGCAGAACGATTGTGGACAATTGGGGTGATAGTTATAAAAAGTTTTTCAGGGCTGTTTGAGCAATGTCACAACAGCTTTAATAGTCAAGCCTGGATGGTAGGAAGGGTTACGATGGAGAAGGATTTTACGGAAGGGAGGAAACCCGACCTACCCAAGCCAGGCAAAACGTTTCCCAGAACTCCGCATGTGGCAGATAAAGAGGCCAAGTCATTTGCAATCGCGGTCGATTCCAAAGGCAAACTTGGCTGGGATGAAAATGAAATAGACGGAGATCACATCATTGAACTTCTCAACGAGTCCGTCAGCGATCAGTATCTTCAATACCTTCAGGACAAAAACATCTCTTACATTTTTGCTGGTAAGGACTCCATTGATTTCGCCTATGCGCTCAGTCAACTGTATGACGTTTTTGGAATTAAGACATTGATGCTCGAAGGAGGTGGACACATCAATGGTTCTCTTCTTCATGCACGGCTGATTGATGAAGTCAGTATTCTCGTGATGCCATTTGCCGATGGCACACCCAACACGCCAACCTCTTTCGAAGTGGCTGCGGGTCTTCCTAAAAAGGCTATTCAAGAATTAGAACTAGCCGATGTAAAGACGTTGGATCATGGAGTAGTTTGGCTGAAGTACACAGCAAGATGATGAGGTCAACTGTATTGGGAATAAGTGTATCCTGAGTAGTAACCACAAAAACACGGATGGATTCCTGTTCCTTCACCAGGGTTGGAGATAACTTTATCCGTTGAAAGTTATTCCTTAACCATTTCCTGGTTTTTTAAAAACGGGTTGGTCGAGTGTCAGGTGGTAGGCAGCTATAGAACATAATCTTTATTATCGTTCCGTATGGGTTCCCGATGTAAGGTGTTCTGGTTGACTCAAAAATCGTAATAGCACTTAAGCAAATCAGTCCGCTTGTTTGTTTTCAGATCGATGTATTCAAATCGTTTATACGAACAGAACGATCCCATTTCCCGATCGCCATTGATGAAAACCGCTCCAATTAATATCAGGTATTTGCACGGGTAATCGGTTTTAGCCACCAACTCTTCTATGCGCGTGTTGATGGCCTCATACATTACTTCGGTGGCTTCGAAAATCTGATTGGATGCTGATTTGATCCGGTCGGCCTGCTTCAGAAAAATTTGCTCGATCGTATTCATCTGGTAGTCCAGGTCTGTTACAGCACCGTGTTGTATCTCATTTTTCAATAATTTGCCAAGCGCGGCTTTTGCTGCACCACAGCATCCGGAGTTTTTGCTTTGTCCGATGCGATGAATTTCTCCAATGGTACCATCCTTCGTTATTCCGATATGCGGTGCGTAAAAAACCACCACCGCACCATCTTCGGGTACATGATGAGCAAAGGCATTCATTCCCGTTACACCGGCAAATGGAAACCCGTTGAGTCCGCCCATCTTAAACGGTCCTAACATTTCATAAGCACGGGGCGGATATTGTATGGCGTTCACATCATCACAACACATACTGTCGGCATGCATGAGTTGGTTTGGTTTCAGGTGGAGTTTTTCCTCAATTACATCCAACAATCTGTTCACGGTATCTACCGTTGTCATGGCGTTTGGATACCATTTCTTTACTGTATCAAGATAAGGGCTTGGCATAGGGTTCAGGTTTAAAGTAAAATATTATTGACAGGAGTTAACGGCTCAGGCAGATCTGTTTCGCCCAGCATCTCGCGCAGATCGATTTCGATCATGCGACTGATTTGCGTGATGGGTATGTCGTTCGCACTTCCTTCAAATGGATTTTCCGTACTTTCTCCAATTTGCTCCAGCACCAGGAACACCCAACCTAACAGCACGCTGAACAGAATGGTAAACCAGATGATGTGTTCACCGTGTTTTTCCATCAGCTTTGAAAACTCTCCCAGAAATCCCAACGGGATCAGGAAGCACAGGATGTTGGTGAAAAATAAAATTGATGCTCGTAAACTGCCGTGGATACGGAAAGTTTTTGATGCGTTCGGCTCGGCCCTGGTGATCGTATAAATCCTTCAATTGATTTTCCAGCGACACGTAGTTGAAATCCGTAATCGCACCTTCTTCATTTAATTTCCGGAGCCGGGCCGACTGCTTCGCTAAAAATTTGTGTGGCTCTGTTTTTGGTCGCCAGCGTATGCTTTAGTTCTTCGTCATCAATAAAAGACTTCAACTCCTCATCAAGTTTGTTTTCCCATTCGGGTACTTTATAATATTTCAAATACTCGCGGTTATAACTTCGGATCTTCACGTACTCCCACGATTTAGTTTCACGCAGTTGAAATCGCAGGGCCGTTAACCACGCGAAATGACGGTAGATCAATTCTTTGTGTAAAGACGCTTCTTTCGTTTTGTCATTCACGCGCACAAAGTCGCGTATCAACATGCCGAACGTGCGACTGCTGTTGATGATGGACCCGTAGATCTGGCGTGCCTCCCAGGTGCGGTTATAGGTTTGTGTATTTCTAAATCCTGAAATGAAAGCCGTTGCCGTGCCGATGAGCGCTACCGGCACCCAGGGAATGGCCAGCCAATGCCATCCTAAAAAATAAAACAACATGGTTGGCACCGTGCTCAGCACAAGCATTTTATAAATCTTGGTGCGTGTCCACGGTATGAAATGCTGCAACCTGTAATGACTTGATACATTCATTTTGTTGAAGTAAAATTATTCTTGTGAACCCGTAATTTTCATTTTAGACGAAAACTGCTATGCTACGATTTTAAATTGTTTTTAATCCAGAGTTTTATTTGATCAAACTTCACTTGTCCGCTAGCTGCTTTAATAACAAAGTCATATTTATCGTTTTGTACTGAGTGAATATCAATGCCATAATTTTTAAGCGTAAGTCGCATGAGTACGTAGGCGGTTCGTTTGTTACCATCAATAAACGGGTGATTCGCAATGATACTTTCAAAAATCGCTGCAGTTTTGTCTATCGGGTGTGGATATAATTCCTGTCCGTCAAAGGTTTGAAAGGGTCTGTTGATGGATGATTCAAGTAGTCCTTTGTCGCGAATGCCTTTTACGCCACCAAACTTTTCTATTAGAATATCATGTATCTTTTCGACCTCGACAATATCAATCATTTAGCAAGTCTTTCAAGGAGTTCTTTGTCTTCCATCAATATATCCCGGAAATTTCTTGCCAGGTTCACCTTATCTGCGGGTTGATTTTCCACCTGCTTTAAAAAATTCAATACGTCCTGAAGTACACTTTCGGGTACGTTGTCCAGCGATTTTTGAATCGCTGATTTTATGTCTTTCGTTGTCATCTCAAAAGCGGCTATTTCAGTTCTAAGGTACTAAATTTTTTTTGTGCCAGGCCAGTAAAAGGTTGCTGCAATTTTGGTGTTTAGGGTTGTGAGGTTGATCCCAGTGTTAATACTATTCTTGCGCGCCTGTTATTTTCATTTCGTTCAAATCCAACTGCAACTCGGCTTTTCGGATTTCTTCATCACTGAAAACTTTTTCCTTCCGCAGTAAAAAGAGTTCTTTTCGTTGCAGCGAGTAGATTTCCAGAAGCACGCGGTGATACAGGTCAACCTCATACTTTTCTGTTTCATCGCAGGTTAACGATTCGAGTTGCTGACTGGCTGAGCTTATTTCATTCTCAAGACGCGTTTTCAAAAATCCGATCAGTTCATTTGTCTTCGCCTCCTCCGTATATTTTTTGGTGATGAGGTCGAGCGCAACACGATCGATTCGTACTTGTATGCCGGCCTGTTGTTCGTCTTCCGATGCAATCACGTCTATTTCCTTCAGGCGGATCAGTTTGATAATCAACGGCAATGTTAATCCCTGAAACACCAGCGTGACGAAAATCACAACAAAGGTGATGAAGATAATAAGGTTGCGATGTGGAAATGCAGTGCCATCAGTTAAGAGCAACGGAATGGATAACGCAGTAGCCAATGACACCACCCCGCGCATACCGGCCCAACTGATGACCAACGGTCCTTTCCATCCGGGTGAAGGATCTTTGCGCGCAGAGGCAAAAAGCCAGCGCGGAATAAATGCGGAAGGATATACCCAAAGAAACCGCAGAAGGATGGTAAGGACACTGATTAGTAATCCATAGCGAATACCATCGGCAATGGAATATTCTCCAAGTCCCTTCACAATTTCAGGAAGTTCGAGACCAATCAATACAAACGTAAGTGCATTCAATACAAAGATCAGCGTAGTCCAAACACCCAGCATGTTCAATCGGGTACTACCTGTTTGAAATACTTCATGTGAGCGATAGGAAATAAACAAGCCGCCCGATACCACGGCCATGATGCCAGAAAAGTGAAATTGCTCGGCAGCTAAAAATAACAGGTAGGGAGTCATTACGGTAAAAGCCGCATCGATAGCTGCAGTGGTGGGAAGAAACCGATGAATCGCATACATGATGTGGGCTCCGATCAACCCGACCACAATGCCCATACCCGCCACGATAAAAAACTGCTGCGTGGCTTCCTGCATCGAAAAGGCTCCGGTAAGTACCGCAGCCAGTGCAAACTTATAGACGATGAGCGAAGAGGCGTCATTCACCAGGCTTTCGCCTTGCAAAATTGTTATCAATCGCTTCGGCACGCGCATCCCTTTTAACACTGTTGACGCTGCAACCGCATCGGGTGGAGATACGATTCCACCCAACAGAAATCCTAATGCCAGGGTAAAGCCGGGAATAAAGTATGCTGAAGCGTACGCCACGATCATCGAGGTAAAAAACACTAAGCCGAACGCCAGCAACACAATGGGTCGCTTCCATTTCCAGAAATCATTCCACGAAGTGTACCAGGCGGCTTCGTACAACAGGGGTGGAAGAAAAATTAAAAAGATCAGTTCGGGATCTAAATGAACCTCGGGTGCTCCCGGAATAAAGCTGATGCTCAAGCCCGCAATAACCAGAAAGATGGGATAGGCAACACGGATGCGGTGGGCGAGCATCACCAACAGCAACACCGCAAATAATAACCCCAGAACGAACAGTAAATTATGGTGCATCAGTACGAAGCTTGTCCGATATCCAGTTTGTAAAACTTGCCATCGGCATTTTGGTGAAATTTGAAAAAGACCTTAAACGTTCCCCAGCTTCCGGCTTTAAAATTTCCGTACACATCGTGGCCGTTGTTTTCCACCTTATCGATGGTCAGGAATTTTTCAGTACCCAATGCTTTGGAGAAAAAGCTTTTAAAGTTGACAGAATTTCCATCGTCCGTCATCTCCGGGTTTTCAACGAAAAAGGAATACCATCTTTTGTCACCGGCTTGCAATGCTTCGATGGCATCCTTCACGGTTTTGTTTGTTAGTTTAGACAGGTCCATGGTTTTTGATTGCGTGTTTGTTTGTTGGGCGTTCGTTTGTCCGAACATCCCCAAAATAAAGAATAGAATTATTGCCCTCATTTTTTAAGGGGATGCTGCAGGTAGATGATGATCAGATTCAATAGGAGAAACGGCAGTTCGATGGCCACGCCTTTAAAATCTTTATCCATCAAATGAAAACAGATAATCAGCAGGATGCCCGCGGCCATCAAAAAATTTCCCCATACAAATGTTTTGGGAAACAAAATCAACACGGCAGCCAGCATGGTAATGATGCCATTGATCATAACGCCTGTTTTAGTAAAATCCCATTTACCAAACATTTCGAGCATCTCGGGTTTACCCATGGCCATGGCTGAACCTTGCTTGAGGCCCATGAACACGGCTGCGAGAATGAGTACGGCATTTATTATTTTAACGATCATAGTATGAATGTTTAGGTCCACCAAAATAAACAACCTGTCTCAGGTTTCCAATGTGAGGGATGGCTCCCAATGTCATCGCTGCAGGAAAAATCAACCGCATACCAGTAAAATTGGTAGATCAATCTGTAATCTGTATAAGTTTAGAGGCTTGGATTGGGAGCATCTTTGCGGGGTAGCGTGTCTATTTTGAAATTCATCAATTTTCTCAATGTACCGGTTTGTTTTTTTGCTAAATTCCATCTTCAATCTAAAAATCATTACTTATGGCAGCCTTTAGTCTTACTGTAAACGGTAAAAAACATGAGGTAAATGTTGATCCGGAAACGCCTGTTTTGTGGGTACTTCGAGATCATCTTGATCTGGTGGGAACCAAGTATGGTTGTGGTATTGCGCAATGTGGCGCCTGTACTATTCATTTGGATGGCCGTGCCATGCGGTCGTGTGTACTTCCGGTTTCGTCTGTGGGAGAGCAGAAAATAACAACCATTGAGGGGTTATCTAAAAATGGAGATCACCCGATACAGAAAGCGTGGCTCGAACATGATGTGCCGCAATGTGGCTATTGCCAGGCAGGCCAAATTATGAATGCCGCTGCCTTCCTGGAAGAAAATCCTGATCCAACCGATGAGCAGATTGAAGAAGCCATGAATGGAAATATTTGCCGGTGTGGTACCTATTTGCGAATTAAAGCAGCTATTAAGACTGCCGCTCAAATCAATTCCTGAAATAAATCATCTGAATCATGACTCTTGTAAAAAATACCATTGATCGAAGATCATTTCTGAAAGTATCCGCATTGGCGGGCGGTGGCATGATGCTGAGCTTTAGCTGGCTGGCCGGATGCAAACCTACTGCCGAAGAATTATTGACGCTTCCAAAAGAATGGTTTGAGCTAAACAGTTATATCAAGATTGGCGAGAATGGTGTGGTTACGTTAATGTCACCAAACCCGGAGTTTGGTTCGAATGTAAAAACATCCATGCCCATGATACTGGCCGATGAGTTGGATGTGGATTGGAAAAATGTAATTGTACAACAGGCTGATTTTTTTCCGGAGCGTTTCAACCGGCAGTTTACCGGTGGAAGTCAGGGTATTCGCCAGGGCTGGAAACCATTACGTACAGCCGGGGCAACGGCCCGGCAAATGCTGAAAAATGCCGCAGCTCAAACCTGGAATGTTCCGGCCAACGAAATCACTACAGAAGCAGGTGTGTTGTTTCATAAAACAAGTGGTAAGCAGGCCGGCTATGGCGCAATGGCTTCGATTGCTGCCAAGCTGGAGGTGCCAAAAGATGTTCCGGTAAAAGAAATCAAAGACTTCAAAGTAATCGGCAACTCTAAAAAGAATGTAGAAGGTGCCAACATTGTAACGGGCAAGCCCCTGTTTACAATGGATTATAAGCAGGAAGGAATGTTGATTGCCATGATTGTGCATCCGCCTGCATTTGGACTAAAAGTTAAATCGGTTAATGATGCCGCTGCGCGTGCAATGCCCGGAATAAAAGATGTGTTTGTAATTCAAACGTTAGCCGATGATTACGAACGCAACGGGTTTGATACAACAACCTTTACCGAACTGGTTGTGGTTGCAGGAACTTCCACCTGGGAAGTATTGAATGCTAAAAAATCCGTGCAGGTTGAATGGGAAAAAATTACGGATAAGAACGTGGTGGTGGCCGGATGGGGAGGCAAACAGACGGTAACAATTCCAGCAGGGCTTGAGAGCACATTAACACATAATGCCATGATGGCTGAGCTGAGCAAGAAGCCCGCCAGTGTGTTGCGTAGAGATGGCAACCCTGAAGCAGCCTTTAAGAAAGCAGCGAAAGTGCTGGAGCGCACGTATTCAGCACCGTTTCTCGCACACAATTGTATGGAGCCGGTAAATTGTTTTGCCCACGTTACATCAGATAAAGCTGAAATCCGTGGCCCGATACAAGCACCGGAATTTATTATGCAAACCTTGTCGGCCCGGTTAGGCATGCCGCGCGAAAAAATCAGCATTAAACTGGAGCGCATGGGGGGTGGATTCGGTCAGCGCGCGTACGGTCATCACCTGGTGGAAGCGGCAGTAATTTCACAAAAATTAAATGCACCGGTAAAAATGATGTACACCCGCGAGGATGATATGACATATGGCATTTACAGACCTACCTATACTGCTACCTATCGTGCTGCATTGGACGAAAACAATAACCTGGTTGCATTTCATGTAAAAGGTGGGGGCGTTCCTGAACATGCCGTACATGCCAACCGTTTTCCGGCTGGCGCTGTGGATAATTATTTAGCAGAAGGCTGGCAGATAAATTCCAACATTACGATTGGTGCCTTCCGGGCGCCACGCTCAAATTTTATTGCAGGTGCCGAGCAATCGTTTTTAGATGAGTTGGCGGAGTTGGCAGGTAAAGACCCGATTGATTTTCGGTTAGAATTATTGCAACGAGCAAAAGATAAACCGGTTGGAGAAAATAACGATTACGATGCTGACCGCTATGCCGGTGTGTTGAAGTTGGTGCGGGAGAAATCCAACTGGGGCACACAGGCCGGCAATCGGGGAGTAGCTGCTTACTTCTGCCATAATACCTATGTAGCCGAAGTGGTTGACCTGGAGATGAAGAACAACCAGCCCATCGTTCAAAAGGTTGTGGCTGCTGTAGATTGTGGAATTGTGATTAACCCCGATGCAGCGGTTAACATGGGTGAGGGTGGAATAGTGGATGGTATTGGCAATGCGTTGTTTGGCGAGCTCACTTTTGTGGATGGTGTACCGGAAAAAAATAATTTCCACCAGTATCGGATGATCCGACAGAAGGAAGCACCGAAAGCAATTGAAGTACACTTTGTAAAAAACGAACATGAGCCTACCGGATTGGGCGAGCCGCTCTTTCCACCGGTATTTGCTGCGGTGGCCAATGCCTTGTATAAAGCCAAAGGCAAGCGTTATTACCAACAACCGTTTTTGAAAGAAGATATCTCGCTGGGTTAACCATTAAAATGACGGCTACGGTTTTCACTAGTTGGAGCCTGTATGGGAATAGTGTATCATTAATTTATAAGCCATTGTAATCAGGTTCTATGAAAATCAAATTGCTGTTGTTCATTTTTTGTTATTGTTACTTGAATTCTGGTTATACCCAATCTAAAGACAGCACGTTTTTCTTTCGTGCGGATTTGAGTGTAACCAATAATGGGTTCTCTATTATTCCCGCATTTACGTTGGGCGATCCGGCTGCTTTTCTGGATATGAAAATGGGGAACAAGCGGTTCAGTTTTGAACCGCAGTTTCGGTATGCTCTGGAGGGCCGCCCCTGGTCGTTTGTTTTTATCTATCGCTACAAAGCAATCGCAAAACCTAAATTCGATTTAACGTTTGGTGGCCATCTGCCGGATTAAATTATATAACCCGTACGGTAGATGTAAACGGAATTCAGGAGCCCCTTTCCATAGCAAGGCGATTCCTGGCGTTTGAAATAATACCAACCTATAAATTTACAAATCAAACCAGTCTTGGTATTTATTATTTGCGAGGGTATGGTTTCCAGAAGCACGGCCCCCAGATCTCTAACTTTTTATCCTTGCAGGGTAGTTTTACTAAAATTAAACTGGCCGGAAAATCGTATTTCAGTTTTAATCCGCAAGCTTATTATCTTAAAGTGGATGCGTTCGATGGTTTTTATGTGAATGCAACTACTACGTTGGGAATACATAATTTTCCAATAACTATTTCAGGAATAGTTAACAAAGCCATTGAGTCGGAGATAGCCGCAAAGGATTTTGATTGGAATATTAGTTTAATCTATACGTTGGATAAACAATTTGTGATGAAGTGAGATGAGGAGTGCAGATCAATCGCTCCTTCACAGAAATCCTTACCATCAACCCTGCCCAGTCTGAGCGAATAACTGAAGCTAGCTCAAAGGGTGTTTGAGTAAAATTCCTTACAATTCCGGTTACTTATTCTGCTATGGCTTATATTTACAGTTTAAGAGTTTTTACCTATGCGCTTGAAGAGCCAGTTAACTTTTTTGTAGTATTTCTTTCTATACAATTTGCGCAAGCTCAGTTATGGACTGAAAACTTTAATTCTTATGCCGATGGCGTAACATCGGGAACAGCCGGTGGATCCATAGGTGGAAACTGGAGTTCAACTGTACCTGGCGGAACATTCTCCAAGCAATCAACATTGGGAGAAAGGTTCTATTCCTATCAAACAACAGGTGAAGGTGTTTGGACAACAGACCCAATAGATATTTCAGGAACTGGTCGTGCGGTTGTTGATATGAATGTTTTTGGGGTGTTGGTAGGTTCGGGTGACTATATCCGTTGTTATTATCGGGTAGATGGCGGACCGGAGACACTTTTCTTTGAACAAAATGGTGGGGTACTTAACTTTTCTCTTGCGGGCTCGGCTATCATTACCGGGAGTTCGATGCAATTGGTGGTCCGGACTGCGGTTGATGGAATATTAACTTCTTTCTCTTTTGATGATATTGTAGTCACCGCTATCAATACACTCTACTCCAGAAAGAATGGCAACTGGAATGATATAACTACAGGCAATGGAACCTGGTCTGCAAATTCGCTGGGAGGCGCATCTTGTGATTGCTCACCCCTTACCACCGATTACCTGATTATTGGAAACTCAAATACGGTAAACATTAATGTAGCCGCAACAGCCGGTGGTATTGAAGTTAGAAATACAGGAAGTTTGCGATGGACCGCCTCCTCCATTGATCTGAATATCGACCGGGGGATTTTGCAGGTAGATGCGGGCGGTTCAATAAACCGAAATGGCCAAACCGGAGTTCAGTTAGATTTTGATCGCGGCATTATTACCTCTTTTATTGTTAACGGCACGGTTACAACCGAGGATATTGAACTTACGGTTGCAAGCGTTACCCTGAATATTTCCGGCTCAGGTTCGATTATCACAACCGGTGACTTCAGGCTGCTTGAAGATGAAATTACTGTTAATAATAACCTGACAGGAACATTTACCATTGGCGATGATCTCATTTATGACCAACCGAGTTTGGGAGTTTTAGACAACCTTTTTCAAGACAATGCCCGTTTTATTAACAACCAGACATTGACAATTACTTCTGATATCCTTGTAGGAAACGATACGGATGATGACAACGGTTTTACAAACACTGCCGGGGCTGTATTGAATGTTGGTAATCTCAATTTTGCGAATGGCGATTTTGATTTCTTCAATTCTGGTACAGTAAATCAATCCGGTAATTTTTCTGGCATTTCAACAGGAGATACAAACGTTGATAACCTGGCCGGTGGCGTGTGGAACTGGTCCTTAACACCCAATACCACATTTGATACTGACATTGCTTCGGTAATGAATCTTACTGCTGTATCCAATACCTTTAATTATTCAGGTGCCGGAGCGCAAAGAATAATTCCTACTTCATACCATAATATTACATTATCAAACTCAGGTGCAAAAGATGCAAACAATGCAAGCTTCGCGGTAGGTGGTAACTGGCTTGTTTCCGGCACGGCTTCTTTTGTTGAAGGCACCGGAACAGTAACATTAAACGGTACAGTTGCGCAAACCATTACCAATCCTGCTGGCGAAACATTTAATAACCTCACCATCAATAATACGTTTGCTACGTCTCCGCAAGTTACTTTCCCTAACTCCATCACGGTTACAAACGTGCTTACCATGACAGCGGGAAATATCAATTTAAATGGCAATACCCTTAATCTCACCAGTTCAGCCGCGGGAGCTCTTTCGAAATCTCTGAGCTCAGCAAGTGGTTGGGCGTATGGGGGCAACTTCCGCAGGGCATTCCCCACTACCTCCATTACAATTGGTAATGTGGCGGGTTATTACCCACTGGGCTCGGCAACTGATTATAGACCTTTGTTTATTGGAAAATCCAGCGTAGCCAGCAGCAATGGATCCATTACAGTGTCACACACAAATGGTACCACAACCAGTGACGTTAATATTAATGATGGTGGTACTTTTATTCTACGCAGACATAACTCTTTCTGGACCACTACTACATCAGGAATGTCAGCAGGTAGCTGGAGTTTACGAATAGGTGGAACTAACTTTGGAGTAATTGCCAATAGTGCGCATTTGCGTGTTGCTACTTCATCGGGTGTTGTGGGTACACATGGCGCTGGCTCAGGAGGGCCAACCGAATGGTATGCAAACCGGACTGCGCTAACAGTAGCCAACCTGGCAAACAATTTCCATATTTCATCTACTGATAATATAAACTCGCCACTTCCTGTTCAATTAATTTCATTCAAGGCTATTCCGGAAAATAATATCGTGAGGTTAAATTGGATAACCGCCTCAGAGTTGAATAACGACTTCTTTACCATCCAAAAATCAAGAGATGGTGAATCGTTTGATGAAGTAACCCGGGTTGCAGGTAAGGGAACTACGAATGCGCAGTCGAATTATGTCTCGTACGATGAAGAACCCTGGATTGGAAAATCATATTACCGGTTAAAACAAACCGATTACGATGGAAGGTATTCCTATAGCAACCTGGTGCTGGTTGAATTGGAAGAGACAGCCGGCCTTCGGGTTTTTCCCAATCCAACAATCGACAAAACCTTCAGGATTGTGGTATCCGGTTTAAAGCCAAATCAACAGGTAATCGTAAATCTTACCGATAGCCGGGGAACTTCGGTGGCAGCCTATTCTGGCGTGGCCAACGAAGGAGGAACATTGGAAGTTCCGGTAGATATGAAAGAAAAGCCAACCGGTATGTATTTAGTTCGCGTAGCGGGCAGTGTGTTGTTGACTACAAAAGTAATTGTAAATTAATCTTTACTGTTAACTAAGGCTTTATTTAAGCCATGAGATTATCCACCACTTACCGGAGGAATAAGGGCCACCTCATCTTTTTCGGTTAGCACGAGTTCGTCAGCAGCATACTCCAGGTTAATGGCAATAAAAAGTGAGTTAAGTTTTTTCAGATCGGGATACGTAGTGTAAAGCTGGTGGCGCAAGTCACCTACTGACGTACCATTCAACATCAGGTGCACCTCACGGCCACCCAGAATATCGCGCGAAATGCCGAACGCCTTAATTTTAAGATTCATTTAACAAATATACATGACTGAACTTCTCAATCTTCAATTTGCCTTTTAACTTACAGATGATTTGTACAGCATGATGACACCCCAACTCTACGATAACCACGGCCGGCCAATCAACTACCTGCGGTTGGCCGTTACCGATCGGTGTAACCTGCGGTGTTTTTATTGCATGCCTGAAGAAGGCATACATTACCTGCCTAAAAAAGAGTTGCTCTCCTTTGAGGAAATCGAACGGTTGATCCGGATCATGGCTTCACTAGGTATTTCCAAAATCCGCTTAACCGGAGGTGAGCCCTTTGTACGTACTGATCTGATGCAGTTGATTCGGAAAATTGCAGCTACCGATGGTGTTAAAAGTTTACACCTTACTACAAATGGAATCTTAACGGGACCACACATTGAAGAATTAAAACAATTAGGAATTGCATCCATCAATTTAAGTCTTGATACATTAGATCGCGAACGCTTTAAAAATATTACCCGCAGAGATGAATTTGATAATACCTGGCAAACGCTGCAACAGCTTATAGCCAGCCAGATTCCCATAAAGATTAATGCGGTGGTGATGGAGGGAAAAAACACAGAAGATATAATTCCAATGGTGGAATTAACCCGGCATCAGGCTATTTCAGTTCGATTTATAGAGGAAATGCCCTTTAATGGCGAAGGAAATCATTACGCAAGGCTTTCATGGACGTATAAAAAGATTCTGGAATACATTCAGGGCGCTTATCCGGGTCTTGAAAAAATGAAAGACCAGCCACATGCCACTGCCTATACGTACAAAGTACCAGGGTATGCAGGAGATGTGGGTGTGATAGCCGCCTTCAGCCGTACATTTTGTGGTACCTGCAACCGCATTCGGGTTACGGCACAGGGTATTTTAAAAACTTGTTTGTACGATGAGGGAGTATTGAACATCAAAGAACTGATGCGGGCCGGACTGACAGACGAGGCAATAAAGTCTAAACTGATTCAGGCCTTTGCCACAAGGCCGCGCGATGGCTTTGAAGCTGAGTTGCAACGAAAAAATAAATCGGTTCATGAATCCATGTCCACCATCGGGGGATAAACGTAATTTGGTTGTTAACCGATTAACTTTAATCTTGAAACTCACGTGCGTTGGGAAGACAAAAAGTACCCATTGCGATAAGAAACAATTAATGGATGTAACTTCACTTTAAATTTATAACCATGAAATATTTATACTTCTTACTATTCATCAATATTTCTGTGTTTGCACAGAAAAATGAATCAACAAAATCGTTTCAGATCACTGGCGAAGTAAAATCAGAAAGGAAGATTTCCATCGCGGATTTTGCAGGCTACCGCGAATCTGCTTTGGGAGATGTTATAATCACCAACCACCTGGGTGAAGTTAAAAGTACGCAGAAAAACCTGAAGGGCATTTTGCTGCGCGATATACTGGAGAAGGTAGAGTTCAAAACTCCTGGCCCTAAAGAGCTAAGTACATTTTACATTGTGTGTAAGGCTACTGATGGTTACACCATTGTTTACTCCTGGAACGAAATTTTTAACAACCCGGCCGGTGAAGCTATTTACCTGATTACTTCTAATAATGGGGTAGCAGCCGGCAACCTTGAAGAAAGCATTTTGATGATCTCACCCCGCGATTATAAAACCGGAAGGCGATACCTGAAAGGCCTGGCTGAAGTGCAAATTAAGCGTGCATTATAGCCATGGAGTCTTACCTGCTGATATCTTCTTTTTTTCTCATCGCCTTAATTTATTCATCTGTAGGATTTGGGGGTGGCTCCAGTTACCTGGCAGTAATGGCACAGCCTTTTTTTGGCCTGCTTCCGGAAACCATCCGGCCGGTGGCGCTGCTGTGTAACCTGGTGGTGGTAACAGGCGGAGTCATCATTTTTTATAAGGAAAGCCGCTTAAGCTGGCGGGATACCTGGCCCTTTCTGCTCTCCAGCGTACCGCTTGCAATGGTGGGTGGTTTCTGGAAGTTAAAAGCAGACACGTTCTTTATATTATTAGGGTTCACCCTTTTACTCGCCTCGGTTTTTCTATGGATCAAACCCAAACCCACAGCAAAAAAGGAGTTCAGCATTCCAACACAATTGGCACTGGGCGGGGGCATTGGCTTGCTCTCCGGATTGGTGAGTATTGGCGGAGGAATTTTTCTTTCACCGATTTTGCATCTCGTTAACTGGGCCGATGCTAAAAAGATTTCTGCGTTAGCGAGTGTATTCATTTTGGCAAATTCATTGAGTGGTTTGGCAGGTCAGTTTGCATCAGGAACTACTGTAGATTGGCGACTAACCATTCCCCTTCTGGTGGCGGTCTTGCTGGGAGGGCAAATCGGTTCGCGTCTGGGTGCTAAGACATTCAACGCGCTGTACATCCGAAGAATTACCGCTTTTTTAATTTTCTTTGCTTCCCTGAACATTTTAAGAGATCACTTATGAGATTATTCTTTTCGGCCGGGCTTTGCCTGGTATCCATGCTTTCTTTTTCGCAACAGCGCGTAAATCCAGTTATCAAAAGTTATGGCGGAATATTTGAAATCCCTTATGCGGTTGAAAAACCAGACCCCACACTCGATTATAAAATCGTAATTGAAATAGAACGCGGCAGCGAAAAACCAGATACGCTTAACTGGGCACTTAACAACGTAGCCCGGTTAATAAATCTTCATGTTGTGGGTGGCGTACCGAAAGAAAAATTACAGGTAATACTGGCCATTCACGGCAGTGCCGCTTATACGGTAATGAACAACGAGGAATATAAAACGAAGTATGGTGTTCCCAATCCAAACCTGAAGCTATATCAGGAATTAGACCAGGCCGGTGTAAAAATGTTTGTGTGTGGTCAGTCGCTCATTGCCCGCAAGATTGATCGCCACAAGATGGTACCCGAAGTAAAAGTGGCCACTTCCATGCTTACAATATTAACAACCTACCAGCTTAAGGGATTCGCTACTCTTAAATTCTAACCGCCATTCCAAATTCCAAATTCCAAATTCCTATGCCCAAATTAAGAAGTATGGTCATACACGATCACCCACGTATTGTTCTTCTTCTTAAAGATTAAAGTAAACGGTCCTGTGGGTTGGTCGCTTTCGCGGAACAAAGTGTATTTGCCGGTAAGCAGGTAGGCATCAGGCCCCAGCGGCACCACTTGCCAGATGTCGAATTGCAATTGCCCCATTAACTTACGGGTGGCGTAATTTTTTTTGTAATTGTCCAGCGTTTGTTGCCATCCATAGCGGATAGACGACCCGATAAATTGTAGCGAATCGGATTTCCAGTAGCCCTCCATAAACAATTCAAGATTGCCTTCGTTCCACGCCTGTTGTTGTTTCGTCAACACTTCGCGTATGGCCGCCTCGGCTTGTTCGGTAGGCTGATTGGAATTGGTGCAGGTAAGCAGAAACAGGAGCAAGGAAAAGTATTTCATACGATTATTTTTTGTCTAAAGGAATAAATGTACCCTCACCAACTACGCCATTGGTAACTTTATAAAGCGTAACCCCCGAAGGCAACGTTTCATTTCCATGCGGAGTGCCACCCACCACGGCACCGGTTTGCTCAAACCGGATTTTTGCAGAGGTGCTTTCGTACCAGAAAACCTGCCGGGCATGGTGGTGTCCGGCCAGCGAAAGCGGATAGGGGTGTGTGGTAAGAACCTTAAGAACATCCGCTGCATTTGATACCACATGCCGGAATTCCAGTTTGCCGTTTTCGCGCTCTAACGTACGCGAAGGTCCTGTTTCGGTAAAGGGCGCAAAACTCAAGCCACCAGAATAAAAAGGCATGTGACCAAATGTAATTACCGGGGTGGTGGCCGCCACCGATGCCAAATCAGCCTTCAGCCATTTTAACTGGAGCGAGTCAACGCGCCCAAAGTACCATAGGTCTTCGTAATCCACATTGTCTAATCCCACAAAATGAATTCCACCATAATTGAAGGAGTAGTAGTTGGGCCCCAGGTAGTGGTGGAACATCTTCTTTCCATATAACGGATGCGATTTACTTACCAGCGACAGGTGCCTTTCAATACCAAAAATTTCATGATTGCCCGGCACACTCCAAACCGGCACCGTAAATTTTGCTAGCTCCTGCCTGAAGAGGGTAAAGTAGCTGCTGGCTTCCTGTTCGGAAACCCGCAACGCATCTTTCACCAGGTCGCCCGAGATTAAAACAAAATCAGGTTTGGCAGCCTCCACCACGGCACGTAGTTTTTCCATTCTATCCAGGCTCTTTTCACTGATGTGCGTATCGGAAGCGTGGATGAAGGAGAAGGTAGTGGAAGTAGGTACTTTCTTCAGCGCAAAGTTGTTGGTGGTTGAAACCTTTTGCCACCAGGGGTTTGCCGCATACCCATTGGGTGGCGTTACCAGTACAAAGCCATAGCCTGCGGAAGCAAGTTCATAACGTCCCTGCGCATCGGTAATAACTACCTGTGCCTGGTCGGACACCATCGCACCCGCTATGCCCGGCTCATCGCGGTCGCGCAAACCGTTGGCATTCTTATCATGGTAAACCACACCCTGAATGGTGGTTTGTGCCTGCGAATTGACTGTGAAAAGAATAAAAAGGAGTAGTGGAATGTATTTCATGAGAGGCGTTTTGTTGGTTGAAGATACAAATTCATTGCTTATGCCAACCGGTGTGGCCGTTTGATCATTCCTTCCTATTTTGCAACCCAAATTTATTTGAATGCGACCCATTAATTTCTCCCAACATGTATTGCCGCACCTGGTAGCAGTAGGCGTGTTTCTGATAGTAACCATCCTTTTTTTCAGACCGGTTTTCTTCGACAACAAATCCATTCAGCAAGGCGATATTCAGCAGTGGAGCGGTTCATCGAAAGAATTGCGCGACTACCGCGATAAAACCGGTGAAGAAGGGTTATGGGCAGGCACGATGTTTTCGGGTATGCCGGCTTACTTAGTTAATATTGAATGGAGCGATGGCGTGGTTGTTGGAATGAAGAACGTGCTTTCCTTTTTTCTGCCACACCCGGTGCGGCACATCTTTTTGGCTTTTATTTGTTATTACATTCTGTTGTTGTCGTTTCGCGTGCGCCCGTGGCTGGCCATTGCCGGTGCCCTGGCTTTTGGGTTATCAACGTACGTAATCATTGGCTTATCGGCCGGGCATAATGCGCGCATTGGTGCCATTGCCTATATGCCATTGGTGTTTGCGGGCATTCATCTTGTATTTTCTGGTAAGCGCATCTTAGGCTTTGGTGTAACTGCGGCCGGCATGGCGCTTCACTTGCGTGAGAACCACCTGCAGATTACCTACTACTTACTGTTAATCGTAGCCGGTTACGGACTCATGCAATTGATTTTGGCCATTCGCGCAAAGCAAATAAATGAGTTCTTTAAATCAATTATGATTCTGGTTCCGGCTGTTGTTCTTGCAGCAGGAACATTCTTCGGGCAATTCTGGGCAATTAGTGAATACACCCGCTATTCGATCCGCGGTCCTTCGGAGATTGCCACCTCATCAACCGATGCATCCGGGTTATCTAAAGACTATGCGTTTGCTTACAAATATGGAATTTGGGAACCGATGACGCTGTTCTTACCAAATTTCTATGGCGGAAGCAGTCGTGAGTTTTTTGTTCAGGATCAAAACAGCGAATCTTATAAAGCACTGGTACAGTCGGGCGATAATGAAACGGCCAATCAGTTGGCGAACTATACTTCTGCGTACTGGGGGCCGCAAGGTTTTACCATCGGGCCGTATTATGCCGGGGTGTTGGTTTGTTTTCTGTTTGTGTTGGGAATTGTGTTTGCCGATAAAAAATATGTGTGGTGGCTGGTGTCGTTGAGTGCGTTGAGCATCATGCTGAGTTGGGGTGATAGCTTTGCTTCGTTCAACTACTTCATGTTCGATTACTTTCCCGGGTACAATAAATTCCGTTCGGTAAACTTTGCCTTGGTAATTATTCTCTTTTCGATGCCCTTGCTGGGATTAATCGGGCTAGAGAAACTCTTAACCGAAGGCTGGAACAAACAAAATCAGAAAAAATTGTTGTGGCCGGTTGCCATTACCATCGGGTTGTGTTTGTTGTTGATTTTGGGTGGTGGCATGGCCGATTTCATGAAAGCAGGAGAGGAGCAATTACCAGCCTGGTTTAAAATTGCTTTAAAGAAAGACCGGCTGTCATTGCTCAGATCGGATGCGTGGCGATCGATTGGATTATTATTTGTGTTTTCGCTGGCGATTTTCGCCCTGCTTAAAAATTTTATAAAACCGGCAATCGTCTATGCGGTATTGATTGTTTTAATCTGGGCCGATCTGGCCCTGGTAAACAGTCGCTACTTTACGAAAGATAACTATGTGCGCAAGCGCGATAATGCTGTGCTTGCTGCAACCGCTGCCGATGAAGTTATCCTGCAGGACAAAGCCTATTACCGGGTGTACAATTTACAAAACACCATGGCAGAGGCGCACACTTCGTATTTCCATCATTCATTGGGTGGATATCATGGTGCCAAGCTAAGGCGGTACCAGGATTTGTACGATTCGGCTATTACAAAAAACACGCAGAAGCTGATAGAGGATTTTCAATCCGGGAAGCCACAGTTTGAGAAATATGGCGTGCTGAATATGCTGAACGCAAAATATTTTGTCTATGGTACCGAGCGCGAAAATGTAATTCCTAACCCGGCTGCTAATGGTCCGGCCTGGTTTGTAAGAGAAATGGTAGATGCCAGTTCGCCCGCAGAAGAACTTCGGCTTACAAGTCTTGTTAATACGAAAGAAGTAGCAGTGTTAAATGTAAATCGAAAGATTGACTATGGACAGTCCTCCATCGATACGTTAGCATCCATTGTATTGGTAGATCATTCACCTTCTTATATGAAGTACGAATCGCAATCGGAGTTGAAAAGCATCGCGGTCTTTTCGGAAATCTATTACCCGAAAGGCTGGCATGCGTTTATGGATGGTAAGGAAGTTCCTATCCTTCGTGCCAACTATGTGCTGCGCGCTTTGGAAGTTCCGGCCGGCAAACACACCATCGAGTTTAAGTTTGAACCCAAACCCTACACGATTGGAAACAAGGTAACGATGGCCTCAGGCTGGCTGTTGCTGATCGTGGTGTTGGGTTCACTGGGCTGGAGTCTTAAGAAGCCGCAGGAGCTACACTGATGTAAGTTGGGTCATCATTAAGAAGAATTGATAGATAATTCAAAAAGATTCCTGATGCTGCCTGAACACGTTGTGTCTGATCAATTTATTGCCCGTTTTCAAAAACACCCGCTTGTTATTCTCGCTCCGGGACGCATCAACCTCATAGGCGAACACACCGATTATAACAACGGCTTTGTTATGCCGGCCGCTGTGGATAAGTACTTCGCCTTTGCTGTAAAACCAAATGGAACGGATCAGTTCAATATTTTTTCTGTCGATTATAATTCTTCAGTTTCCTTTCAGATGGATGGGTTGGTACCAGGCAATCAATGGATAAATTACCTGATGGGCGTGGTAGATGGTTTTCGGACAAGGGGTGTGCACATAGCAGGTGTGGATTGTGTCTTTAGCGGCAACATTCCTGAAGGTGCCGGCATGTCTTCTTCGGCAGCTTTGTGCTGCGGCTTTGGGTTTGCACTCAACGAAATCTTCCAGGCCGGTTTATCGCGGTTAGACCTGGCCCATGTGGCGCAACGTGCCGAGCATTTGTTTGCAGGCGTTAAGTGCGGAATCATGGATCAATACGCAAGCTTGTTTGGCGAGCAAGACAGCGCACTGTTACTGGATTGCCGCAACCTAAGCCATGAATACCTGCGGATTGATTTCGGAGCATACCGGATTTTACTCATCGATACAAAAGTGAAGCATGCATTGGGCTCCTCCGCCTACAACGAAAGGCGCACAGCATGCGAAACCGGAGTTCGCGAACTTCAAAAGATGAACCCCAACGTACAATCCTTACGAGATGTGTCCCTGGATCAACTTGAAAAAATCCGAGCCCAACTGCCGGATGATGTGTTTGTTAAATGCCGGTTTGTTATTTCAGAAATTGCACGAACCCAGCAGGCTGCCCAGGTCTTGAAGTCCGGTAACATGCAGGCGTTTGGTCAGTTAATGTATGAAACCCACTGGGGGTTGAGCCGGGACTATGAAGTAAGCTGTGAGGAATCGGACTTTTTGGTGAGCCATGCCCATCAATTTACTCAGGATGTTTTGGGTGCCCGCCAAATGGGTGGAGGTTTTGGCGGCTGTGTGATTCACCTGATTAATGAATCATGCATAGAAAAATATTCCAGCCAGGTACGGGCCAAATATGTTGCCACCTTTAAAAAGGAGCCCGGCTTTTATTCGGTTAGCTTCACAAAAGGAGTTCATACCTTGTAGCTTGAGAACTACCTTGCCTGTCGGGTGTTAGGGTGGTCGCTTGCCATTCAAAAAATATTAGCAGGTAGTTAAGCCACGGATGTTGCTACTTTCAAAAAAGAACCGGACTTTTAATCAGAAAACTGATTGCATTATTTAAGTGCTGACCGGAAAATACATTCACCACTAAACCCCCAGCTTTCTCTCCATGAAATCTTATGACTACATCGTATTTGTTATTTACTTCATTATTGTAGCCGGTTACGGATACTGGATTTACCAGCGCAAGAAGAAAGCTACAGCCGACTCGAAAGATTTCTTCCTGGCCGAAGGTTCGCTTACCTGGTGGGCCATTGGTGCATCGTTGATAGCGTCCAACATCTCGGCCGAGCAAATGATTGGGATGTCGGGCAATGGTTTCAAAATGGGGTTGGCAATTTCGGCCTATGAATGGATGGCAGCGGCCACGTTAATTGTAGTGGCTGTATTTTTCTTACCGATTTACCTGAAGAATAAGATTTACACCATGCCCCAGTTTTTGAGGCAGCGGTATAACGGAACGGTGAGTATGATCATGGCCATCTTCTGGCTTTCGTTGTATATTGTTGTTAATCTTACCTCTATCCTGTTTCTGGGAGCACTGGCTGTAAGCACCGTTTCCGGCCTCAACTTTACATTGTGTATGATTGGTCTTTCGGTGTTTGCCATTGTGATTACCATTGGCGGAATGAAAGTGATCGGATATACTGATGTGATACAGGTGTTCTTTCTCGTGTTGGGAGGGTTGGCTACCACGTACCTTGCCTTAAACATGGTATCGGATAAGTTTGGTGGCGAAGGGGTAATGAATGGGTTGAATCTGTTGGTAACACAGGCAGGCGATCACTTCGATATGATTTTTGACCGAACCAATGAAAATTATATCAGCTTGCCCGGTTTAACCGTTTTGATCGGGGCTATGTGGGTGGTTAACCTTAATTATTGGGGTTGCAATCAGTACATCACCCAGCGTGCATTGGGTGCCGATTTAAAAACAGCACGTTCGGGGTTGCTGTTTGCCGCATTCCTAAAAATGTTGATGCCCATCATTGTGGTGTTGCCGGGTATTGCGGCTTATGTGCTTTGGAAAAACGGAGAGTTTCAAACCGAAATGTTGAAAGATGGTGAGTTGATGCAGGATAATGCCTATCCGGTATTGTTAAACCTGTTGCCGGCTGGGTTAAAAGGATTGTCGTTTGCGGCATTAACCGCGGCCGTGGTTGCTTCCTTGGCGGGAAAGGCAAATAGTATCTCCACAATATTTACCCTCGATATTTATAAAGAACACTTCAACAAAGAAGCTTCCGAAACCCGGTTGGTTTGGATGGGACGTTTGGTGGTTATCGTGTCGATGGTGCTGGCCATTATCATTGCTCCGTTCCTCGGTATTGATAAGAAGGGTGGGTTTGAATTCATTCAGGAGTACACCGGTTTTGTGTCGCCCGGTATTTTTGCCATGTTCATCTTTGGCTTTTTCTGGAAGCGCACCACTTCTGCAGCTGCCTTGTTTGCCATCATTGGTGGATTTATCAGCTCGGTAATCTTTAAATTCTTACCCGGGTGGATGGATTTATCGTTCCTGCAATCTACCGGCTTTGCCGTTATCAACCCGGCCAGTGGTTTAATGGAAATTCCATTCCTCGATCGCATGGGTTTTGTATTTCTTATCTGTGTGATAGGGATGGTGCTGATCAGCGTAATGGCACCGGCACATAAACTGCCAACGCGTCCGCTGGAGGTTGATTTCAAAAATGTTCAAAACCTCGCCCGGCTTTGCTATTGGTGCAATCATTGTGTTGATTATGCTGGCTGTAATCTATTATAAGTTTTGGTAAAAAAAGTTTTTTTAAAAACATCAGAACGGATTCCGGCTTCAATGGGAATCCGTTCTTTTTTATTGCCACTTCAGTATCAGAAGCGCTAACTTTATTGCATGAACCGCATCGATCGACTTACTGCTATTCTCATACATCTGCAAACCAAACGGGTTGTAAAAGCCGAAGAAATTGCCGACCGTTTTGGAATGAGTTTGCGCACCGTGTATCGCGATGTGAAGGCATTGATGGAAGCAGGCGTGCCTATCGGCTCTGAAGCTGGCAAAGGTTATTTTATTGTAGATGGATTTCACCTGCCTCCGATTATGTTTACCCAGGATGAAGCCAACTCCATGATGCTGGCCGGTAAGTTGGTAGAAAAGATGGCAGATAAATCGGTACGAGATGCTTTTGGCTCGGCCCTCTACAAAATAAAATCGGTACTGAATGACGAGGATAAGGACAACCTGGAAACCCTGGATTCGAATATTCAGATTTCCTACCGCGGGCGCAGCGAACAAAACGATCAGTTCCCCAATCATTTCATGACCGAAATACAACGGGCGGTTGCAAAGAAGCAGGTGTTGCGCCTGGACTATGTTAACAAAGAGGGTGAAGTCTCTCAGCGTCTTGTTGAACCGGCCGGTATTTTCTATTATAGCCTGGCCTGGCACCTGATCGGCTGGTGCCGGTTGCGCAATGGCTACCGCGATTTTCGGTCAGACCGGATTAAAAACTTGGTGAATACCGGTGAAGGATTCAACATGCGTTCGGTTTCTCTTAAAGAATATTTCCAGAACCTGTATGCGACAAATCATAACCTGATTCCTGCCGCGGTGGTGTTTGATAAAAAGGCATTACATGGCCAGCCGCTAAATTCAACTACTTCACAAACCGATCTGGGAGATCGCATCCGGGCTGAGTTTTTAATTGACGACCTCGATTTCATTGCCCGGTGGCTGCTCATGTACGGCAAAAGTATTGAAATTGAAAGCCCACCCCAACTGCGAAGCCGCGTTGCCGAACTTGCAGACCAACTCTACCACCATCATGTGGAGGAACGCAACCTGGTAAAGTAGCCTTTCGACAATCCATCAGCTTATTGGTCGGAGATAACCATTCTGCAGAATTTTTTTGGATAGCTGAATGCTGTTGACATAGGGCTGTCAGGGGCCTTGCGTTATTTAGAATAATGAATCGCTACCGCTATCTGATAATAATAATGGGATTGTTTACGGCCGTTATTTCCCTTTACATAATCTTTGTGAATTAATGATGGAAGTCCTGGTTTTTAAAACATCCGTGCACACGATGGAAGGTGTGAAACAACTTTCACCTTGGTTGAATAAGTTGGCGGGCAGTAACCAATGGAATTTTGCCCTGGATGATGCCGACTGCATTTTGCGTATTACCGCGCCCACCGTAAATGCACAGGAGGCAATTCAATTGCTTGCTGTAAATGGCTTTGCGTGCGAAGAATTGGAGTAATGTAAATAATCTGTATATGACAAAAGAAGCATCCAAAAAGACTAAAAAGCCAGCACCGAAGAAATCCTGGGCTGAGAAAATGGAGCAAGACCACTCGGTGGTTAAAAAACTGGATAAAGATTTTGCAGACATGAAAGCCGGCAGCCGGATGTATATCTCCAATCCAAAAACCATTGATGCCTACATTCGCAATATTCCAAAGGGAAAATCCATTGATTTAAAAACGATGCGCAACGATTTGGCAATAGCCCATCATGCGGATGTTACGTGTCCTGTTACTACCGGAATTTTTCTGCGCATTGTGGCTGAGGCTGCAAACGAACAATTAGCAAAAGGAACATCCATTGGAAAAATCACACCGTTTTGGCGCGTGATAAACCCAAAGATGCCTTTAGCCAAAAAGTTATCGTTTGGTACAAGCCTTATTCGCGAACAGCATAAAAAAGAAAAACTGGGATCTGCTTAACGGGCTTAATAGGGTAGCCTGCTGGTAATCGTAACACGAAAATCCGTCATCTTAAATAAACTGCTATACACGTAACCAACATGGTGTTTATGAACAACCTGTGTTTGTGTATTGATAAAATCGGCAGTTAAGTCGCCCACCCGATTTGCAGGAGCAGGCGTGTGGTGGTTAGGAGAGTCTGCGTTCATATACTTCACCATGCCTCCCTGTGTGTAGAACGCACTCAGGTTTAAACCCAACAAACCTTCTGGTAGTCGTTTAAAAATCCGGGTCAGATCATACTGTAATCCACCACCGGCTGCGTACACCAAGGTACCATCTTTATAGAGCAAGGCAGTTTCAACGGGTTCGCAATGGTCCAAATCGTTGGGATCGTAAATATTCAGGTTGGTTCTAAGCCAGGCATAACCGCCTCTGAACCCAACATACGGGGTTATCTTTTTTCCGGATAGTAGATTGTACCGCACCGATGCCATCAGGTTGGTAAACGAGTTGATTACCCGCACATCCATATCGGCTACCGTACCATCATCAAACGTATATTGCTGCCGCGATTGATCAAGTCCGTAAATCGTATAATTCAAATCCAGGCCCAACGACATCTTTTTTTCAAGCGCCACACGTTGAACCCCCAGCGTAACACCATGCCCTTGCCTGATGTTCTGCTCCATTTTTCCTGAAGGTGATGCATAGCTATATCCGGCCAAAAATTCCAACCTGCTTTGGCTAAAAGCGGGAATCAACACCGTAGTTAACAGCAGAACAATCAGGGCTTTCATGATAATTTTTTAGCGATTTAGTGAAGGTAATAATTTTTTTAGTTGGAGAATTAGTGCTTGCTTAATTTTGTGCATGACTTTGCCCGAAAAAGTAGATGCGGTTACCCGGGTTTTTGACGAACTGGATAGTCGCATTGCGACTTTTCAGACGCATGTAAACCTCCATTGCAAGTTTGGTTGTGGTAAGTGTTGCTTCAAACCCGATATTGAAGCAAGCGTATTGGAGTTTTTGCCATTTGCTTTGCATTTATATCAGCACAAACAGGCCGAACAATGGCTTGAACAACTTGCCAGTAAGAACGATTCACTTTGTTTAATTCTTAATCCGACACAGGCAGGAGCGGGATTATGCAGCGAATATAAACACCGCGGCCTGATATGCAGATTGTTTGGCTACTCCGCCCGAACCAATAAATATGGGCAGAAAGAATTGGTTACCTGCACGATAATAAAATCTGAACAGGCCTCCGCTTATGAGTCAGCTACCAGGCAAATTGATGCGGGGTTAGATGTTCCCGTTATGAATCAGGTGTACATGCAGTTGCATGCCATCGATTTTGAAATGGCTCAACGATTTTATCCAATAAACCAGGCTATCAAACACGCCATCGAAACAGTACTGCAGTACTATGCTTACCGCGATTAAAACTTGCTGATGATTGCCTGATTAATTATGCGAAGCACCGTTTGAGATACTTTAGGCGTTGGAAAAAGTTGCATCGACTCGGCTTGCGATTGCACACGCCACAGCCAGGTAGTAAACACAATAATAAGCGCCACCAAAATACCGGCTACCAACAGAAGGTCTTTATGAGTGATTTTGAATTGCACAACCTGTTGGCTTCCAAAACCAGTGCCACGCGCCAACAAGGCCGAATTTGTTGATTTTGCAGGGTTTTGGTCAGATTCTGTGTTCATATGCGTACAATCGTTTTGCGCTTATCCGGACAGTGCAGGTTACTGCGGCCCGGTGTTTGTTAATTAAACCAACAAAACTTCTTTTCTTTTTACATTTGTAACGTGTTCCCATTCAGAATTACAGCCTTATGAAAAAATATTTGTCGGTTTTGTTTATAGCGATGGTTAGCCCGTTGTGGGCCCAGGAGAAAACCGAGTCAATCGTGAAATGGATGACCTTTGAAGAAGCGGTTGAAAAGTCAAAAACCGAAAAGCGTAAAATTTTTATTGATGTTTATACCGATTGGTGCGGCTGGTGTAAGGTGATGGATCAGAAGACCTTTACCGATCCGAAAATTGCAGCCTTGCTGAATGAGAAATTCTACCCGGTAAAATTTGATGCCGAGCAAACGGAAGACGTAGTGTTTCGCGGCACCACATTCAAGTTTGTACCTTACGGAAACAAGGGCTCGCACCAGTTGGCAATGGCATTGCTGAACAACCAGATGAGTTACCCCAATTTTGTTTTTCTCGATGAGGAATTCCGGATCATACCGGTTATACAGGGTTATCAGTCTTTGCCAGGCTATCGCAAGCCGGAGGACTTTCACATTTTTGTGAGTTTTGTTAGTGGCGATATTTATAAAACCAAACTGATACAGGACTACCAGAAAGAATATAAATCGCCTTATACCGCATCAACCGCTTCGGGTGGAAAATGATTTGTAGCATTAGGGCAACAAAAAAGCCACGCGCAAGCGTGGCTTTTTTTATAGAAAAGCTTAGGTATTAATCTTGTTTCTTTTCGTTTTTGGAAGCCTTCATTTTGTCTAGGTATCCAACGGCTGCTACAAATCCTACAATTACAGCAACAATGGTTACAAACAGGTTGGCTCCATCTCCTACATTTTGTTCAAAAAACATATTGTTTTGATTTAGATTCTGGTTCAAATGTAAGCGTAATGGGTTTAAAATTCAATATCTTTTTTAAGTCAAAAGCTATTTGATTTTTTATGAAGAGAGTCGATGGGGCGTCAAATCCCCAATTCTTCCTTGTTGGCTTTTAGAACCTCAATAATAAACGCGATGTGGGTGGTAAGGTCCACGTCCAGTAATTCCACGCCTTTGTAAACCTCATCGCGTTCTACTTTGGCTGCAAAGCCTTTGTCCTTTAATTTTTTTATTACCGATTTGGGCTCCAGCGTAGCAATGCCCTCCGGGCGCACCTGGGCACAGGCCACAATGAATCCGGTTAGTTCATCGCAGGCCAGCAACGCCTTGTCCAGCCGGGTTTGGTAAGGTACATTCCATTTGGTGTAATGGGCCGAAATGGCGTGTGCGATAATCGGTTCGTCCATTGCGTTCAGCTTTTCAACGATTACCTGGGGGTGTTTTTCGGGAAACGCCTCGTAGTCGGCATCGTGTAATAATCCGGCAATAGCCCATGCTTCTTTATCTTCACCAAATTTTTCAGCGTAAGCTTCCATTACCAATTCAATGGTGCGCATGTGGCGCAATAGACTTAGGCTTTGGGTTAGGCTGCTTAATAGGGCGCGGGCCTCTGTACGACTAATCATTTGACCTGCGCTTTACGGCTGTAATGGATTTGCGTTTAGAATAAACCAGGTTAAAGCCACCCACCACAACGGCTATCACCAGAATAACAATTGTAATAATCATGCGGGTTTTTTGTAATTCGAGCGCATTGATTTCGGCTTTGGTTTTAGTTTCTTCGAGCTCACGTTCTTTTTCTTGCAGATCCAGGGCTATTTCCATCTGGGCAATTTTGCGGCTGCTTTCTTCGCCATAAATTTTTTCTTTTACTACATCGTAGCGCATCATGGTTTCATAAGCCTCTTTCATTTTACCCTGCTTGGAGTAGTTAAGGGCCATGCTTTTCAGAATGTTGGGTTCGAACAGGAAGGCTTGCATCTCACCACTCAGGGTCATGGCGCTATCCAGGTAAGCCTGTGCGGGTTTAAACTGACCTGCGCGGGCATAAACTTCACCCAGGCTACTGAGCACATTCAGGGTAAGCAAATTATCCTTTTCTTTTCGGGCCAGCCTTAAGGCACGTTCATAATATTCCGCTGCACGTTGCAGATTGCCCTGCTTGAAATAAATGTTTCCGATATTATTAATCGGATCAGCAAATGGCTGGTTTTTTCTTTCGGCAAGCCGATAGGCTTCGTTATAGTATTTAAGTGCTTGTTCTTGCTCCTGTATGTTGTTGTGAAGGTTGCCCAGGTTGTTGAGCGACTTAATCATGCTGGAAGAATCACCTATTTCCATAAAGTATTTATGCGCATCTTCATAGTATTTCATGGCCTGGCCATGATCTTTCTTGAAGGAATAAATATTGCCGATATTACTCTTGCTGGCCGCAATGCCTTCTTTGTTTTCCAGTTTGGTATAAATCTGAAGGCTAATCAGGTAATACTCTAACGATTTGTCTAACGCGCCCTGGTTGCGATAGGCTACACCTAAATTATTATAGGAGGCGGCCATTCCTTTCTGATCGTCAATTTCGGTGGCCAGTGAAAGGGCTTGCCGGGTGTATTCAATGGCTTTTACCGGATCGGAGTTAATATAGGCCCTGAAAAATTCATTCAGCGTTTTTACCTTCAGGTCACCTTTAGCGGTTTCAAGGGCTTTTTCCAGGCTGTCAATTTTGCTTTGTGGAAAGGCCGTAAGGCTTGCACCAAAAATCAATACAACAAAACCAATTCGCTTCATAAAATTGTGTTTGATCTCCTAAAATTAGTAATTATCCAGAGCTCTGCTAACTTAAAACCTGGCCATCCGTATAGAGCCTCTGTTATCCAGTTGTTTTTTTTAAGCATCTTCACATATTCAAAAAAATCCAGGATGAGACAAACAATTATTTTTATTTGCCTGATTTGTGCCGGATCACTAAAGGCACAGTCAACAGAGGGGCAGGCTGTTATGGAACCCATTGTAAGACTATTTACCGGTATGAATAAAGGCGATAGTGCCTTGGTGCACAGTGCATTTGCCAGCGAAATAACCATGGCTACAATTGCTAAAGACAAAGCCGGAAACGTAGTGGTAAGACGAGAAAATTCTATTGCAGGTTTTTTAAAAGCTATTGCAACCCCACACCCCGAGCCCTGGAGTGAGCCAATCTGGAATACTAAAATAGAAGTAGATGGTAATTTTGCGCAGGTATGGACAGACTATGCATTTTATGTTGGTAAGAAATTCAGCCATTGCGGGGTAGATGCATTCCAGTTGGTAAATAATGGTTCGGGTTGGAAAATCATTCACCTGGCCGATACCAGGCGAACGGCAGATTGTAAAATTCCACCGGCAATTGCCGATTTGTATAAATAAAAAATTATGAAGTATTTACTAATCACGCTGTTTCTTGTTGGCGGTTTTGAGTTTGTATATGCACAAGAACCCACTGTAACAACGATAATCCTGGTGCGCCATGCCGAAAAAGGAACAGACGATCCAAAAGACCCTGAATTATCGGAGGCGGGTAAGCAAAGGGCCCTGCGATTGGCGCAAGTCTTAAAAGATACAAAAGTAGATGCGGTGTATTCTACACCTTATAAGCGCACGCGCAATACCGTGGCGCCCCTGGCCAATGCAAGGGGACTTTCCATTTTGGATTACAATCCTTCCAGGAAAGAAGAGATTGATCAAATGCTAAAGAAGTTTGCCGGTGGCACCCTTGTGGTGGCGGGGCATTCCAACACCGTACCCGGCATTGCCAATTACCTAACCGGCAAAACAGCGTTTCAGGATTTTGATGAAAGTGATTACGATAATCTCTTAATCGTAACGGTAATGGAAAGCGGCAAAGCAGCCAAAGCAGTTTGGTTAACTTATTAAACGTTGCAGCTTAGTTGGATTCTAAATTCTGTTTGTATTTTACCAAAGTAGCCTTCACCATTTGCCCTTTGGAGTATTTAGTTTTAGATCCAAAAATTCCGAAGAATACACGCTTTCGGCCAGTACCAACTGCGGTACCTCCTGTTGAACTACCCGTATTGGTTAAGGTTATCTCATCAAACAAGATGGCATCGGCACCTTTTTTCTTTTACCCGTTCTACAATTTTTTCCTGCACTTTATCCGAGCTGCGTTTGGCAGTTACCTCGTAAGTAACTTTACCCATTATTTCATGAGGTTCGGTTATATCGCTGTCGCGGAAAAAGATATCCACGGTTTGCGTGGGCGGATAGGTGCGGCCATAATAAATAATTTTGTTAGAACATGCGGTGGCCAGAAGCAAAACCAAAAACAGAGTCCGTTTCATTTATTCGAAATTAATTTAATGCGAAGGTAACTTTCTTTTTTCTGAACATAGCCTTAAATTCGATTGTTGAGATGCCCGTAAGGAGGCACACACAATTTTTTAGAATGTAGCCCGGCTTACGTATGAAAAATTGCCCGATGTTAGTTTTGGTTGGTTTGCTTTTAACCTTCCATACATTTGCCCAAACAGATCAGTTACGAAAGAGCATCTACTTTAATGGCGGTAGTTTTGAAATAGATGAGTTTCAATCGGAAATGCTTTCCGATTGGCTTGACTCTATCCCCAACCTGTTAGATAAATATCAGATACAACTCATCAGCCATACCGACCCCATCGGAGGTAAAGAATACAACCAATGGTTATCGCAGATGCGGAGTAACGAAGTGTTTCAACTTTTGATACAAAAAGATATTCCTGAGAATTCCATCACGATTAAAGACTGGGGCCTGGAAAACCCGGTGTACACAAACCAAACCTATCGCGGTATGCGGTTAAACCGAAGGGTAGATGTTATACTCCATCCACTCGTGTTTTAACGGGTATGCCGGGTTATTAATTTGATTTTGGGGTCGTTATGCACTATTTAATACCTCGTGCTTTTTAGCATGCAGGTGTGCAACCCGCAGGTAGGAAGTCGGTCGTTTTCGGACACCTTTTTTTCACATACGGACGCAATTTTGTGCAACTAATCGCGTATTTGTGCGTCTAATTCAATTATTATGGTCTTGGCATGTTATTGGCCAAATAGCGGTCTGGCTGGCAAGGCTTCACAAACAAAAGCCAAAATTCATGATTGTTTTAAAAAACATCGATAAGTACATCGATTCCCGTTTTCAGCGCACTTTCATTCTAAAAGGAATTGACCTGGAAGTAAATCAGGGAGAATTTGTAACCATAATGGGCCCTAGTGGTTCAGGAAAATCAACTTTAATGAACATTGTAGGCATGTTGGATGAACCCTCGGCCGGTGAATATTATTTTTTTGATGAGCCCGTGCACAAGATGCGCGAGAAGCAAAAGAGCGATATGCATAAGAACTACATTGGGTTTATTTTTCAGGCATACCACCTGATTGATGAACTAACGGTTTATGAAAATATCGAAACACCCCTGTTGTATAAAGGGGTAAGCGGAAGCCAGCGCAAAAGCATGGTAGCCGAAATGCTGGATCGCTTTAATATGGTAGCCAAAAAGGATTTGTTTCCCGAACAACTTTCAGGAGGGCAACAGCAATTGGTGGGTATTGCCAGGGCCATTGTAGGGCAGCCAAAATTATTGTTGGCCGATGAACCAACCGGTAACCTTCATTCCGAACAGGGCAAAAAAATCATGGATATTTTCCAGAAACTGAATGAAGAGGGAATAACCATTATACAGGTAACACACTCGGAAGATAATGCCAGGAGGGGCAAGCGCATCGTACAAATTGCCGATGGCGCCATTGTATCAGACGAAAAAGTAAAAGTGTAACAACCATTGTGAATTACTCCGGAATGTTTAGCAACCACAAGAAATTTAACCGGTACCATTTCTGTATAACCTTCCAATAAAATTATAAATACATGAAGTATAGCGTTTCAGTTTTAATGAGTTTGGTTTTAGTAGTTGGGCCGCTTAGGGCACAGCAAACTCTTACATTCAAAAATGCAGTTAAGATGGGGCTGGAGAATAACGTGCAGCTTAATCAACAAAAGAATCAACTGGTTTCAACAAAGGTAAACCGTACCGCGGCCATGTTGCAGATGGGGCCGGGTGTATCAGCCAACGGTAACCTGGGGCGTACGGATGGTAATTCTTTTAACCAACAGGCAGGCGAAGTAGTAAATGGCCAAATCGATTTTGTAACCGGTGGGCTGAGTGCCTCCATGCCGGTTTTTAATGCATTTAGCCAACTCAACACCTACCGCCAAACCGAGCAGTTGAACGAGGCCCAGCTTAATTTTGTAGTTCGTACTACACAAGACGTTATTCGCAACGTAGCATTTCAATACCTAACCTGTTTGTTAGATCAGCAATTGCTTAGAATAGATCAGCAAAACCTGGAAACACAAGAAAACGCAACTTAACCAGATTAAGCAACAGGTGGACTTAGGCAGTAAGGCAGAAGCTGACCTTTACAATCAGGAGTTTCAGGTGCGCAATGCAGAATTGCTGGTGGTAAGATCAGGCAATCGCCTGAAGAATGATAAAGCGTTGCTGGCTCAAACACTTATGATAGATCCAATTGTTTCTTTTGATCTGGAAGAAATTAATTGGGGCGTAGCCACTCAACTGGATGCTATTACTTTAGAGAATCTGAATACGGTAGCTATAGAAAACCGTGCCGACCTGAAACAAGTTGCTAACCAGGAGCGTGCGGCTCAGTTAGGATATTTTGCAAGAAGAGGCACCTATTTCCCCAATCTCACCGCTTTTGCCGGTTTAAACTCACAATACAATTATATTCATGGCATGTCAAACCGTAGTTTCGAGCAGCAATTTCGCTCTGACAACCGGAGAATTAATTACGGGTTGTCGCTAAGCATTCCTATTTACGGAGCTTTGCCGGCAGGGCACAGGTAACCCAGCAGCGGATTGCATTTGAAAATGCCAGGCTTACCACAAAAAACACAGAAGTGCGTGTAAAGTCTGATGTATTGATTGCTTACCAAAACTACCAGGATGCCCAGGCAAGTTTTACTTCGGCCGAAGCCCAGCTTAAGGCAGGTGAACTTTCTTACCAGATGGAAAAAGAACGATATGATCTGGGTATTTCAAATATTGTTCAGCTTACTACCGCCCAACAAGCTTATGTAAGGGCGCAGTCGGATTTTGCCAGTGCGCAGTTTACCCTTATGTTTCAGAAGTTGCTGATTAACTACGCTACAGGAACCCTCCAGGAGGAGGATATTCCGTAAAAGAGCCGCCCTGTTTTCAAATATTTTGCTACATTTGCAGCCCCATCAAAGTGATGGGGCTTGTTTTTAATAAAAAAGCAGGTATTTGAAACAAAAGTGTAGTCACCTGCCCACGGGCTGCATGTAAAAAGGGCAAATGTTATGGCGAAAGTCCAGAAAGAAAAAAACGAAGAGCCTAAAGCAAAAATTACGAAACAAGTAATTGACGATGCTCCGGTTAAGAAGGCCGTTAAAGGTGCAGCCGCAGAAGAGCTTTTTGAAAAAGAACGAGCTTACCGAATTCAAGCAGGCAAAAAAAGCTGAAGAAGAAGAAGGTATCAGCCGCATGATTAAAGATGTAACAGCCCGTAAAGCTGCTACTGAATCAAGCATTTCCACCGAAAATTTTGATTGGGATGCTTATGATCGTAAAGGGTTTGGAGAAGGTTATTCTTCAAAAGACCGCGAAGCATTACTAAAAAAATATGAAGGTACTGTAACCACCATCAACGAAAGCGAATTAGTTGTAGGTGTGGTGGTAGGTATTAACGACCGCGATGTTATTCTGAATATCGGTTTCAAGTCGGATGGTCTTGTACCATTGGCTGAATTTAAAGACATGCCCAACCTGAAGATTGGCGATTCGGTTGACCTCTTTATTGAAGAGCGCGAAAACAAGATGGGCCAGTTGATTCTTAGCCGCAGAAAGGCCAAGTTGCTGAAAGGCTGGGAAAATGTTCAGAAGGCATTGGATAGCGACTCTGTTATTGAAGGCTTTGTAAAACGCAGAACCAAAGGTGGTTTGATTGTAGATGTATTCGGCATCGAAGCATTCTTGCCCGGTTCGCAAATTGATGTAAAACCGATTCGCGACTTCGACATCTATGTGAATAAAAACATAGAAGTGAAGGTAGTGAAGATCAACTACACTAACGATAACGTGGTAGTATCGCACAAGGTGTTGATTGAGAAAGACCTGGAGCAACAAAAGGCAGTTATCCTTACCAACCTTGAAAAAGGTCAGGTATTGGAAGGTGTGATCAAGAACATGACCAACTTTGGTGTATTCATCGACCTGGGTGGTGTAGATGGCTTGCTTCACATTACAGATATCTCATGGGGTCGCATCAGCCATCCGGAAGAGTTATTGAAACTTGACCAGACCGTGAAAGTTGTAGTGTTGGATTTTGATGGCGATAAGAAGCGTATTTCACTGGGTATGAAACAACTTACACCTCATCCTTGGGAATCGCTGGCCGCAGATGTAGTAGTAGGTTCTAAAGTAAAAGGTAAGATTGTTAACGTGGCCGATTACGGGGCATTCCTTGAATTGCAACCAGGTGTAGAAGGCTTAATTCACGTAAGTGAAATGAGCTGGAGCCAGCACTTACGCAATCCGCAAGACTTCATGAAAGTAGGAGATGAGCTCGAGGCTGTAGTGTTAACCATCGATCGTGAAGAGCGTAAGATGTCGTTAGGTATCAAGCAACTTACCGAAGATCCATGGACCCGCCAGGATGTATTGAGTAAGTATGCAGTGGGTACCCGCCATAAAGGTGTGGTGCGTAACCTTACCAACTTCGGTTTATTCATTGAACTGGAAGAAGGAATTGATGGCCTGGTGCATGTGTCTGACTTAAGCTGGACTAAAAAAATCAAGCACCCTTCTGAGTTTACGAAGGTAGGCGAGACTTTAGAAGTACAAGTGTTGGAACTGGATGCTACCAATCGCAGATTGGCCCTGAGCCATAAGCATTTGGAAGAAAACCCGTGGGATACTTTCGAAACAATCTTTACCGTAGGCTCGGTTCACAAGTGTACCATTATCAGTAAGACCGATAAAGGTGCTGTGTTGGAATTGCCTTATGGAATTGAAGGTTTCTGCTCAGCCAAAAACCTGGTGAAACAAGACGAAAGCAAAGTAGAAGCAGGTGAAGCGTACGATTTCAAAGTGCTCGAGTTCTCGAAAGAAGAGCGTAGAATTGTTTTAAGTCTGAAAGCAACCTGGTCAACTGAGGTTGAAAAAAACAGAACAGCCTGCAGCCAAGAAGAAGGCCGCCCCTAAAGGCAAGAGCATTGATAAGATTAACCAGGAAGCAGAGAAATCTACCCTTGGCGATATCGAAGCACTGAGCGCGCTGAAGGAGAAGATGAGCGGAAGCAAGAAGACCAATGAATAACCTTTAAGAGGTTATGATTTAAGAATAGAGAAGGTGGTTGAAATGACCACCTTCTTTTTTAAGTTGGTTGTAAAGCGAAGCGATTTTTTTAGTTTTGTAAATCAATTGCTGATTTTTGCCAGGGTGATGGCAAAGAAATTATAAAAGTAAATTGGTTCCGTGGCCGAGTGGCTAGGCTGAGCTCTGCAAAAGCTCCTACAGCGGTTCGAATCCGCTCGGAACCTCAACATGAAAAAGAGAATCGTTTAAAAGATTCTCTTTTTTTTTTGGCAACGTATCCTCTCACCGTACACTAAAATTCACTACAGTACCATCACTTTTTTCTCTATCTTTCCATAATGAAGGTATTTTTATTTGGCATGGGTCTGCTGGCAATTGCTTGCTCTCCCAAAAAGCAAGATGTTATGCAGGACGATTCTCAACACACTCCTAATACACAAACCATTACATTAACCAATACCCACGGACTAAAGGCCACCCTTACACCGTATGGAGGAAAAATAATCAGTCTTTGGGTGCCCGACCGCATGGGTAAGCTGGGAGATATTGTATTAGGATACGATTCAGCCAGTCAGTACCCAACCGGCAACCCCTACTTTGGTGCACTGATCGGGCGTTATGGAAACAGAATTGGGAAGGGGCAGTTTATGATTGAAGGTAAAACCTATCAACTGGCAATCAACAATGGAGTAAATGCATTGCATGGTGGCCCGGGCGGGTTTCATAATGTACTGTGGACCGTTGAAGAAACAACACCCAACAGTATAAGCCTGTCCTATATGAGTGCCGATGGCGAAGAAGGGTACCCCGGTAATCTGAAAACCCGCGTAACCTATTCCTTAACCGATCAAAACGAACTGGCGATCGACTACGAAGCCACCACCGATAAAACCACCGTAGTAAATCTCACGCATCATTCATTCTTTAATCTGGCTGGTGAAGGTGTGGGCGATATTCTGAATCATGAATTGCAAATTCTGGCCGATACGTTTACACCGGTTGATGAAGGATTAATTCCAACAGGGGAATTAAAACCGGTTGCCGGAACAGCGTTTGATTTTAGCAAGCCAACGGCCATAGGCCTGCGCATTAATCAGGATGATATCCAGTTGAAATATGGTAAAGGGTACGATCATAACTGGGTACTGAATCGGGAAGGAGAGGGATTAAGTCTTGCGGCCGTTGTTACAGAACCAACCTCGGGGCGGGTAATGGAAGTTTGGACTACCGAACCCGGGCTTCAGTTTTATTCTGGTAATTTTCTGGATGGCGAAACCGGTAAAGGCGGAAAGAAATACCAGGTTCGTACGGCATTCTGCCTGGAAACCCAACACTTTCCAGATTCCCCAAACAAACCACAATTTCCATCTACCGTATTGGATTCCGGCAAAATTTATAAGCACAAAACGGTTTATAAGTTTAAAACCAGGTAGTCTGTTGCCACATTACTAGTTGCATTGTTCTTTAAATTATCGATTGCATTGCTGCAAATGGCCTTTTTTTGAATTATTTTAGGTTTATGATCCGGGTCATAAACAAGGTGTAGGGCAATCATAATATTTGATGGTCAAAGAGCAATGAAAAAAAACAGCATACCATCGAGCCTCACTGAATATAATTCCCTCTGGAACCCGATTTTAGGGGCATACCTAAAACAAGTCATATATTCTGATGATAAAAATCATTTTTTGACCGCTGATAGGGGGGTAGGTTTGAGGAAACAAATCGGCCCACTCATGATCGATCCATTGGTTCTACAGAGTTACGGTGCACGGGAGATAAGCCTCCAGAAAGATGAAATACTCTTCCGTGAAGGGGAGGAGGCGTTGAATTATTTTCAGGTACGTAGCGGTGCCATAAAAATGATCACCAATAGCCCGGATGGTCAGGAATTTATTCAGGGTGTATTTAAGAGTAACGATAGTTTTGGAGAACCCGCCTTGCTTTGTTCGTTCCCTTATCCCAGTCATGCCATTGCGTTAGAACCTTCGGTTATAATTAAACTTTCGAAAGAAAAATTTCTTACGCTGCTGCGCGAAAATTTTGAGATACACCTGCACCTCGATCAGGTGTTGTGCCAACGGCTTCGCTACAAATCCATGGTGCTATCCGAACTCTCATTTTATGACCCGGAGCATCGCATCATGAGTTTGCTCAAATATCTGAAAGACGAGGCGCGTCAAACCAGGCGTGGTGATGGGATGGTTCGCAGCGACCATGTTTATGAAGTGCCGTTTACCCGGCAACAATTGGCTGATATGAGTGGCTTACGCGTAGAAACCGTAATCCGCACAGTAAAACGCATGGAAGAAGATGGAAAGCTAAAATTGGTTGGAAGAAAAATTGTACTTTAAATAACCCATAAATAACCTACAATAAATTATGAAAACAATAAAACTTCTGATTGTACTAGGCCTGGTGGCAATTGTGTTCGCCTGTGCACCTGATAAACCGGTAAATACTGAAGAAAAACCAGATATTAATAAGAGTGCCGTAGAGGCAATCACCGATCCCACCAAGGGAATTGGGGCTGTAAAAAATGTAACCCTCAACACTCCTCTGGAGCAAGACCGGATTAAGCGCGGGTTAGCGATTTACGAAATGAAATGCCAGGCCTGCCATAAGTTAGATGAAACACGTGTGGTTGGCCCGGGCTGGAAAGACGTAACCAAAAAGCGCAAGCCCGAATGGATTATGAACATGATTACCAATGTGGATGTCATGCTTGATCAGGATCCGGAAGCACAAAAATTACTGGAGTTGTGTTTAATGCGCATGCCCAATCAAAACATGTCGATTGGCGATGCACGGGATGTACTGGAATTCATGCGCCAGAATGATGGAGAGAAATAACAGCTTAAATTCAATTATATGAGAACCCTAAGTGTCGTACTCCTATCCTTGCTTGTTTGGGGATGCGGTCAACAAGCAACCACCACCGAATCTGCATCTGCAACCGAAGCCCTGGCCGGAGGCCAGTCCAATGTAAAAGATGATGACTCACAACAAGATGTTGTGAAAATAGCCGTCAATTCGCCCGATCATACCACCCTGGTGGCCGCACTCAAAGCAGCCGAATACGTAGATGCCCTGTCGAATGCCGGGCCTTTTACAGTGTTTGCTCCAACCAATGCTGCCTTTGATAAACTTCCGGCTGGTACGTTGGAAACGCTAACCAAGCCTGAAAACAAAGATCAACTGCGTACTATCCTGGAGTACCATGTATATGTAGGCGTATTATCAGAAGCTATGATTCAGGATGGCATGACACTTAACCAGGTGAGCCTCGACAATGTGACCCTGAACAAGAAGGATGGAAAGATTACAGTAAATGGTGCCAATGTGCTGGGCTCTGCGCGAGGATCCAACGGCATTGTGTACATCATTGATGCGGTGTTGTTACCTCCGGCAAAATAATTAAACGACTAAACTCAAATAAAAATCCAAATATCTATGAAAACAAAACTAATATATCGCATACTTACCATGCTTGTGGTATTGGCTGGCCTGGCCGTGTGGCAAGGTTGCAAACCGAAAGCCCCGGAAAGTGTTGCTTCAGGCGATGGTGCTTCGAAGGCTTATGTTGCCCCTGGAAAATATGATGAATTCTACAACGTGGTATCGGGTGGATTCAATGGCCAGATGAGCATCTACGGGCTTCCATCCGGAAGGCTGTTCCGCATCATCCCTGTATTTTCACAATTCCCTGAAAATGGCTGGGGTTATAGCGAAGAAACCATTCCCATGCTAAACACTTCGCACGGATTTGTGCCGTGGGACGACCTGCACCACATTGCGTTGTCCACCACCAAAGGCGAACACGATGGCCGGTGGGCATTTGGTAATGCCAACAACACACCGCGCGTAGCACGGGTTGACATGAAGACATTTAAGACAGTAGAGATTTTAGAGTTGCCCAACAGCGGAGGAAATCACTCTTCTCCTTTCATTACAGAAAACACAGAGTATGTGGTGGCAGGTACCCGCTTTAGTGTGCCGGTAGGTGATAAGACCGATGTGCCGATAAGTTCGTTCAAAGAGAATTTTAAGGGTTATATCAGTTTTATTTCAGTAGATCCGGCTGATGGTAAAATGAAAATTGCCTTTCAATTAAAAACACCAGGTGTAAGTTTTGACCTTGCCCGTGCCGGTAAAGGAAAGTCGCACGGCTGGTTCTTCTTCTCAACCTACAATACCGAGCAAGCCTATACACTTTTGGAAGTAAATGCTTCGCAAAAGGATAAAGACTTTATCATGGCCGTGAACTGGAAGAAAGCGGAAGAATATATTAAGGCAGGAAAAGGGGTAATGACAAAAGCCAAATACGCGCACAACGTGTGGGATGAACACACACACACCGGAGTTTCAAATATTATGAACGAAGTGTTGCAATTGGATCCAGCCGAACTGAAGGATATCATTTACTTCATCCCTTGTCCTAAATCACCACACGGTTGCGATACTGACCCTACTGGCGAATACATTGTGGGCAGTGGTAAACTGGCTGCGCTGATTCCAGTATTCTCCTTTACTAAAATTCAGCAGGCTATTGCCAACAAAGATTTTGAAGGTGAGTTTGCAGGCATTCCGGTTATCAAATACGAATCCGCTTTACATGGCGAAGTGAAGAAACCCGGCCTGGGCCCGTTGCATACCGAGTTTGATGCAAATGGCAACGCATATACTTCTTTCTTTGTGTCATCTGAAATTGTGAAGTGGAATGTACAATCTCTGGAAGTGTTGGATCGTGTACCTACCTATTACTCAATCGGCCACCTTTCAGTGCCAGGAGGCCCTACTGTAAAGCCACATGGTAAATACGTGGTTGCCTACAACAAGATTACCAAAGATCGTTACTTACCAACCGGTCCTGAGCTAACACAATCAGCACAGCTCTATGATATTTCGGGCGATAAGATGAAGTTGATTCTGGACTTCCCGACAACCGGTGAACCGCACTATGCCGAGTCGATCCCGGCCGAGAAGATAATGCCAAACTCAACTAAGATTTATAAGCTGGAAGAGAACAAGCACCCGTATGCAGCCCTGGGTGAAGGTCAGACAAAAGTGGAGCGCAAAGGAAATCAGGTGCATGTGTATATGACTGCCATTCGTTCGCACCTTACCCCCGATAACATTGAAGGGGTAAAATTGGGAGACGATGTGTACTTCCATGTTACCAACCTTGAACAGGATTGGGATGTACCCCATGGTTTTGCTATAAAAGGAGCAAACAATGCCGAAATATTGGTAATGCCCGGAGAGACTCAAACTCTGAAGTGGAAGCCTTTATCAACCGGTGTGTTCCCCTTCTATTGTACCGACTTCTGTTCGGCATTGCACCAGGAAATGCAAGGGTATATCCGGGTTTCACCTGCCGGCAGCAACGTTCCTTTAAAATTTTCAACCGGTAAAATCGAAGACCAAAGCAGTGGAGCTGGTCTGTAGATCTCATCTCAAGATGAGTTAATATTCATAGTTTCCAGGTTGAAAGGCCCCGCTCCGCGAAAGCGGATGCGGGGTTCACTTAAAACACATACTAAAATGAAAACACTTAAGCCTGTATCGCGTTGGGTGGTGGCGGTGGCCTCATTGTTGATGGTAAGCGCATACTTTGTTCCGCTTTGGCAAATCCTCATGTGGGCTCCGCAATATCCCGAAGGTTTGGAGATGGATATCTGGATTAACAATATTACCGGTGATGTGAAAGTAATTAGCGCATTGAACCATTATATCGGTATGAAGCACATTGAGGTGGAAATGTTTCCGGAGTTTGGATACATGATTTATATCGTAGGCTTTTTAATTGGATTTGGTTTGTTAACTGCCCTTGTTAACCGGAGGGGTATGCTTTTATCGTTTTGCATCCTCTTGATTGGTACCGGCATTGCGGCCCTGGTGGATTTTTGGCTGTGGGGTTACGACTATGGCCACAACCTGGATCCGACTGCGGCCATCAACATACCGGGTATGACCTACCAGCCTCCTTTGATCGGAACCAAACAATTACTGAACTTCACCGCATTCTCAGGTCCTGATATTGGCGGCTGGTTGTTTATGGTTTCCGGTGTATTAGTAGTTGGAGCAATGATTTTTGAAATTTACAAGGGTAGAAAGGTATGAGGGCATATACATTGGTAGTGGTATGGATGATACTCTTACTGTGGGGATGCGCTGCAAAACCAGAACCGCTGGTGTTTGGAAGCGATGCCTGTTATACCTGTAAGATGACCCTGGTGGATAGAAAATTTGGAGCGGAGCTGGTAACAAAAAAGGGAAAGGTTTACAAGTTCGATGATTTGAATTGCATGTTGAATTTTTATCATTCAGGATTTGAAGAAATTCCGGATTTTAAATTCGTTCAGGTAATTGATTTTACGCAACCTGAAAAATTAATTGATGCCCAACAGGCATGGTATATCAAATCAGAAAACCTTCGCACGCCAATGGCCAGCGAGGTGGCTGCATTTGAAACAGAGGAATCAACACAACCTTTTAAGAAGGAGTGGAACGGAGTATTGATGAGCTGGGGTGAAATTCAAACCCAGTTTAAATAACTAGGTAATGAGAATACGACTGATTCTGATAACGGGGATACTAATCAGTTTCTTTGCGGGCAATGCAGCAACCCTGGTTATAGGGGGCAATCAAAAGATCAAGCGCATAAAAGATGCCATTTCACTTGCCCAACCTGGCGATACGCTGTTAATACATCCAGGGGTTTACCGGGAAGGAAATATTATTCTGGAGAAAACCCTTGTCATTAAAGGCCTGGATTATCCGGTTCTGGATGGCGAAAATCAATTTGAAATTTTCACCATTCATGCCAATCATGTTGTAATTGAAGGCTTGAAATTTATAAATACCGGTATTGCCAATATTAACGACCTGGCAGCCATTAAACTACTGGAGAGCAAATACGTTCGCATTCTCAGGAATCAGTTCGAAAATACTTTTTTTGGAATTTACCTGGCTAACTCGGCACATGTTTGGATTGAAGAAAATGAATTAAAATCCGAAGCAGAAGCCGAATATCAGATTGGCAATGGTATTCATTTATGGAAGTGCAACAACATTACCATCAATAACAATATAATAAAAGGCCATCGCGATGGAATCTATTTTGAGTTTGTAACCAACTCGCTCATCACCAATAATCACAGCGAAGGTAACATGCGGTATGGGCTTCACTTCATGTTTTCAAATAATGACGAATACCGAAACAATACTTTTAAAGATAATGGGGCCGGTGTGGCAGTCATGTACACCAAAGCAGTAGTTATGGTGAATAACAACTTTATTCATAATTGGGGAGCTTCGGCCTATGGGCTATTATTAAAAGATATACGCGACAGCCAGGTAACCGGCAACACCTTTGCAGAAAATTCGGTAGGTATATTTATGGAGGGGAGCAGCCGAAACAACATTCAGCAAAATAAATTTTATCAAAACGGTTATGCGCTTAAGTTGCAAGCCAGTTGCGATGACAATGAGATTACACAGAATAACTTTCAGCAAAACACGTTCGATCTGGTAACCAATGGAAGTTTGGTTTTGAATAAAATAGAAGCCAATTATTGGGATCGCTATGAAGGCTACGATTTAGATAAAGATAAGACAGGCGATGTACCCTACCGGCCCATTAGCATGTACGGAACCATTGTGGAGCGCATGCCGGAAGCCATTTTATTATGGCGAAGTTTCCTGGTTTTATTACTGGATAAAGCCGAGAAAGCAATCCCTGTTCTTACACCAGAAAATTTAATGGATCCAGCACCTGTAATGCGTCCTTATGATTTTAATTGACAATGTATCGAAGAAGTTCGGAGCGCTAACCGCATTGAATCAGGTTTCGCTTGAGTTGAAAGGAGGAAAAAGTTATGCCCTGATAGGCCCTAATGGTTCGGGTAAAACAACCTTGATAAAAAGTATGCTGGGGCTGGTGGTTCCAACAACCGGTAACATACTATTTGAAAACGTCAGCATTTTGAATAACTGGAAGTACCGTGAAAAAATTGGGTACATGCCACAGATTGGGCGCTACCCCGAAAACATGCGCATTGGTCAGTTGTTTGAAATGATGAAAAACATCCGTAAAGGAAATCCAAAAGTTGATGAAGAATTGATTGATGCCTTTAAACTTTATAAGATCTTTGATAAACCCATGCATGCGCTTTCTGGGGGTACACGCCAAAAGGTAAGTGCCGCATTAGCGTTTCTCTTTCATGCCCCGGTTTTGATTTTAGACGAACCAACAGCAGGGCTTGATCCGGTTTCGGTAGAGATATTGAAGGAAAAAATTATTCATGAAAAGCGAATGGGAAAGTTGCTGGTTATTACCTCTCATATTCTGAGTGATCTGGATGAGATTGCAACAGAAATGGTGTACATGTTTGAAGGCCGCGTTCAATACAGCAACTCTATTGAAACACTAAAAAGAGAAACGAACGAATCGAAACTAAATAAGGCAATAGCCACATTAATTCGTCAGCGCGAATTGCTGGAGTCTGTAACCGAATAGCTATGACACGCATTATTAAATATGTATTTTATGATATTCTGCGCACGCGGTTTATCATTTTCTATACAGCCTTTTTATTGATTTGTACGTTTGCCTTTTTTCAGCTTGATGGCGACTTTGGAAAAGTAGTACTAAGCCTGATGAATGTAGTACTGATGGCTGTACCCCTGGTGAGTGTGGTGTTTACGACTATTCATTTTTTTAACTCCTACGAGTTTATCGAATTGATGTTAGCCCAACCGGTTAATCGGAAGGTGGTTTTTTTGAGTGAATACCTGGCGGTAGCCTCTTCCCTTTGTCTTGCCTTTGTTGCAGGTGTAGGTTTTCCATTTATACTGTATGGTGCCTGGCAGCCCATTTCTACGTTAATGATGACGGGCATTTTTCTTACCCTTGTTTTTGTGTCGTTGGCATTTTTTGCTTCGGTACTTACACGCGATAAAGCCAAGGCTATCGGTATCGCCTTGTTGTTCTGGTTTTATTTTTCCCTTATTTATGATGGCCTGCTGCTTTGGGTAATTTATTCCTTTAGCGATTACCCGCTTGAAAAACTTACGCTCACTTTAATCGCTTTTAACCCAATTGACCTGGCCCGGATTATCATGCTGCTTCAGTTGGATATTTCAGCCCTGATGGGATACACGGGTGCATTTTATAAGAATTTTTTTGGTAGCAACCTGGGTATTTTGTTTTCTGGCTCCCTGCTTACGCTTTGGGTGCTTTGGCCCATCTTATTTGCTATTCGCATTTTTAATAAAAAAGATTTATGAAGTGGCTGATATTGGTGCACGTATTGGGTGCCTCGGTGTGGGTAGGCGGCCACCTAATACTCTCCATCGGCTTTTTACCGCGGGCATTACAATCAAAAGATATAAGCATTATTACCGGATTTGAAAAAAGTTTTGAGCGTATTGGAATACCCGCATTGCTGGCGCAAATTATAACAGGCCTTTGGATGGCTAGCTTATACATACCCCCGCGCCAATGGTTCAGCCTTGCTTCGGTGCATCATCAATACCTTTGGATTAAGGTAAGCCTGGTTTTAGGAACCATAGCCTTAGCTATTCATGCACGGTTTTTTATTATTCCCCGGCTTTCCGAAAAAAACCTTCCAAGCATGGCCTTTCATATTGTGCTGGTTACGGTGTTTGCGTTGGGGCTGGTGCTTACCGGGTTAAGTTTCAGATTTATTTATTTTTAGCCCATGTATATCCGGGAAGCCATTGAGTTTAATCCCCACAAACCCACGGTGTTGGTTATTAAAAAAACCGATACACTTAAGATGTTTTGTGTGGCGCTTTGCAAAAATCAATTATTGAAAAAACACCAGGCCAAAGTTCCAAGTTTTTTGCTTGTACTGAAAGGTAGTGTGGATTTCTTAATCGGGGAGGAGCGTATAACGCTGCGTGAGCTTGAAACTTTTCAGATACCGGTACATGTTGATCATGAAGTAAGCGGATTGTTTGATGAGAATATCATATTAATTACACAAGAACTGGATTAACGCAATGCAAGAATTAGAAACAAGATCGGATATTGAACAGATGGTGGATCGGTTTTACGATAAAGTGAAGCAAGATGAACTGCTTGCCCCCCTGTTTGCTCATGTAGATTGGCCGCACCACCTCCCCACGATGTATAAGTTTTGGGCTTCCATGCTGCTGGGCGAACAGAGTTATCGGGGCAACCCCTTTCAAAAACATATGCCGTTGCCATTGGAAGTTTCTCACTTCAACCGGTGGTTGATGTTGTTCAATGAAACCATTGAAGAAAACTTTAAGGGCGAAAAAGCAGAAGAGGCCAAGGCAAGAGCTCAGAATATTGCTGCTGTTTTTCAGTATCGCTTAAATCTGATTTCCTGAAATCGGCTTAGCCTTTACATCGTAAACTACACCCCGGTAAAAGCCCCGCGTCATAAAAAGCGGCCTAACGGATATGATTTTCTAAAAAAACAGGACAAAAAAATTTTCATCGGATGCTGTTCCCATTTTAGGGGGCACGCCACTCCGGCCAGGCGCAGAATAAACACATATGCAGTCCGCAACTTGATGGATATTTAAGGGACTCTTGCCTCACCAACCCAGAACAATAAGCGTAAGGTCAACTACTGTTTGGGTTATTCTCTATACTAAAATGATGGAAATGAGAATACTAAAAGAATCGAAATCCGATATTTTTTAAGGATTTTTAGTTTATAATGATTCTAAATAATAATCACGTGTACGAGTTAGTCTTTATAGATTGATAGTGATGATGGACTAATTGATCGTAAACTCAAGTGTAATCGTATTGTTGTTGATTTTAAATCGACCAAAATTATTGTACCACTCATTGAAATAAATTTGAAATAAGGCATTTGGCGTGTAGATTTGTGCGATTCCGTAAAAAAAGCGGCTATCCTAAACGTGCAACGATGAAGAAAAGATTACCTCGTCCCGTTACGATTCTAACGCTCGCCCTCACTTTCATTTTCAATTTATCTTTATTCGCTCAGGAGATACCCACAGACGAAGCCACCATTAAAGCAGGTGAAGCTTTGTTTAATGGCAACTGTAAGTCTTGCCACCGGGTAAAGCAAAAACTGGTTGGGCCCGCGTTGGCAGGCATGGAAAGCCGGGTGCCCTCGATGCAATGGATTTTTGATTGGGTGCGCAATCCGGCCAAAGTAATTGCCAGTGGCGATGCCTACGCAAACCAAATCTATAACGAGTATAACAAGGCCCAGATGACGGCCTTTACCAGTTATACTGATGAACAGATCTTAAGTATTGTTGCATATGTAAAAGCAGAGGCTGAGAAAGTGGAGGCACCACCTGCGGGATCGACTACAGCCGATGCTGCCGGGGGTGGTGGCGGTGTTCCATCCGGTTATCTTAATGCCATTATGATCGGGCTGGTAGTAATCCTGGTATTGCTGCTTATTATTCTTGGTCTTATTATCAATGCCCTTAAGAGATACCTCGATCAGAAAGATCTTTCGGATGAGGATAGAGAAATTGTTCATTCAAAATATACACTTGGCTCAGCGGTAAAAAGCCCGGCTTTCATCTTTATAGTAGTATTCCTGGTTGCTTCTATTACGTTTAAAAATGTAATTGATGGACTTTACACCATTGGTATTCAGCAGAATTATCAACCCAAGCAACCCATCGCCTTCTCGCACAAGATTCATGCAGGCCAATATGAAATAGAATGCCGTTATTGCCATACCGGTGCCTTAAAGGGCAAGCAAGCCAACATTCCTTCGGCCAACATGTGTATGAATTGCCATTCTCAAATAAGGGAAGGTACTAACACCGGCACTACCGAGATCAACAAGATATACGCAGCCATCGGGTATGACCCGGCCACCGGTTCTTACACAGGCAAACAAAAACCAATTGAATGGGTGCGTATTCATAACCTGCCCGATTTGGCGTACTTCAACCATGCTCAGCACAATAATGTAGGTGGTATTGAATGCCAGACCTGTCATGGCCCGATTGAAGAGATGGATGTAGTGAAGCAATACTCGTTGTTAACCATGGGCTGGTGTATTGATTGCCACCGCAAAACAGATGTAAACACAAAAGGCAACGCATACTATGATAAGTTGCTTGAACTACACAACAGCAAAAAAGCATTGAAAGTAGAAGACATTGGTGGTTTGGAATGTGCCAAGTGCCACTATTAATATAAACATAGAACTCGACCCGGATTTTTTGAATATATGACTACAAAAACATACTGGAAAGGATTAGCCCAACTGAAAAATGACCCCAAGTTTGTTAAGGATGCAGACAAGGAGTTTGTTGATCTTGCCGTAGAGGAAGATCCAGGGCATTCGCGCAGGGATTTTCTTAAGATGATGGGCTTTAGTGTGGCGGCCGCATCGCTGGCAGCCTGTGAAGCACCCATTCGCAAGGCAATTCCTTACGTAAACAAACCGGTAGATGCCGATCCGGGAATTTCCAACTATTACGCCAGTACCTATCTGAATGGAGGTGACTATTGCAGCATAGTAGTTAAAGTAAGAGATGGACGCCCCATCAAAGTAGATGGCAATAGCCTTTCGAAAGTAACGATGGGCGGTACCAGTGCCCAGGTAGAAGCTTCTGTATTATCCTTATACGATAACTTTCGGTTACGCCATCCAAGAGTAGCTGGTAAAGACTCCAATTGGGAAACCGTTGATGCTGAAGTATCAGCCAAGCTAAATGAGATTGCAGGCAAAGGCGGGCAGATCAGAATCGTGAGCAACACCATTCTGAGCCCAAGCACCAAAGCAGCCATCGAAAAGTTTAAGACAAAATACCCTACTACCAAAGTAGTTCAGTACGATCCTATTTCATACTACGGAATTGTAAAGGCAAATCAGGAGTCGTTGGGGGCTGCAATCATTCCTTCTTATGATTTCAGTAAGGCCAAAGTGATTGTAAGTATTGGGGCCGATTTCTTGGGCACCTGGTTGTCGCCAATTGAATTCAGTAAACAGTTTGCCACTACACGCGAAATCACAGCCAATAAAAAGGAGATGTCGCGGTTATATACATTTGAATCTAACCTGTCGCTAACAGGTGCTAATGCAGATTACCGTTCCGCCATCAAGCCATCGCAGGAGGGTTTAGTGGTAGCCCAACTGTATAAACTGATCTCAGGCAGTGGTTCAACCGGAATAGACGGTATTAAATATCTTGAAAAAGCGGCAGCCGAACTGAAAGCCAATGCCGGAAAGGCATTGGTAGTAAGCGGCTCAAACGATAAGAACGTGCAGGTTGTGATAAACGCAATCAACAACTTGCTGGGAAGCTACGGTACTACCATTAACACAAGTGCCCCGGTTAATTTCAGACAGGGCAACGATGAAGAGATGGCAGCATTTGTAGCAGAAGCTACCAGTGGAAAAGTGGATGGGGTGATTTTCTACAACTGTAATCCGGTTTACGATCATCCACAAGGTGCTGAACTTGGTAATGCATTAAAGAATATTACGCTCACGGTTTCAACATCTATAACACCCGATGAAACCGCATCGGCATCGGCTTATATCGCTGCGGATCATCATTACCTGGAATCCTGGAATGATGCCGAACCGAAGTTGAACTCATTCAGCTTATCGCAACCGGCTATTACCCCGATTTTTAGAACCCGCCAGGCTCAGGAGAGCTTCCTGGTTTGGGCTGGTGAATCCAATACCGATTACTTCTCTTTTGTTCAGCAATATTGGAAGAACCGTTTCTTTGCGGCCACCAGCGGGGTGGACTTCCAATCGTTCTGGGACAAGTGTTTGTATGATGGCGTATATGAATTACCCGCCAGTTCACAAACCTATTCCTTCAATGGAAATGCAGATAACGCATTGTCCGCAATTGCTTCTACATACAATGCATCAAACACCGGTTTGAGTTGGTGATTTATGAAAGTTGTGCGATCGGCAGTGGTTCGCAGGCCAACAATCCACTCTTACAAGAGTTACCCGATCCAATCACCAAAGCAACCTGGGATCACTATGTAACCATTTCGTTGAAAGATGCGGAAGCATTAGGTATTGAAAACGATGCGGAAGGCAGAACCCAGTTGGTTACTATTACAGCAAATGGCAAGTCAGTTTCAGTAGCGGCATTGGTTCAACCCGGCCAGGCTCCCGGAACTTTAGGAGTAGCACTGGGCTATGGCCGCACAAATGTGGGGCTTGTGGGTAAAGGAATTGGAGCAAATGTGTACCCCTTGCTTACTGCAGGCGAATCACTGGGTTACAGCATCACTTCCGGTGTAAAAATTGAAAAGACAGAAACTGCATTTCAGATTGCACAAACGCAGATACATCAAACGTATATGGGTCGTGCCAACGTGGTGCAGGAATCAATACTTTCTGATTATTTGAGCAATCCAAATGAATGGAATGATAAGGCTCCTAAGATTACTTCTTGGGATAAGAAAGTTCCACCAGGCTCATTAAGCATGTGGAAAGGCCATGAATATAAGAATCACCACTGGGGTATGGCCATTGATTTGAATACCTGTACCGGTTGTGGTTCGTGCGTAGTGGCTTGTAATGTTGAAAATAACGTAGCGCTTGTGGGTAAAGAGGAGGTGATCAACCGCAGAGAAATGCATTGGTTGCGTATCGACCGCTACTATTCTTCGGAGGCTGATGTAGAGGATTACCAGGGATTGGAAAAAGCTTCTGATAACCCGGAAGTAGTATTTCAACCCATGCTGTGTCAGCATTGTAACAACGCACCGTGCGAAACAGTGTGCCCGGTTGCCGCTACCACACACAGTACAGAAGGTCTTAACCAAATGACGTATAACCGTTGTATCGGTACACGCTATTGTGCCAACAACTGTCCATATAAAGTAAGACGTTTCAACTGGTTTAAATACCACGATAACCAGAAGTTCTTACAGGCTAACCCTGCTATGAATACTGACCTGGGCCGTATGGTATTAAATCCAGATGTTACCGTTCGCTCGCGTGGTGTAATGGAGAAATGTTCATTCTGCGCGCAACGCATTCAGGCAGGTAAGCTAAATGCCAAGAAAGAACGCAGACCAGTTCAGGATGGTGAAGTTGTTACCGCTTGTCAGGCTGCTTGTTCAACCGGTGCCATTGTGTTTGGTGATATGAACGACCCGGAAAGCAAGATCAGCAAGTTGCTGGAAATAGATCACTACATGGAGGTTGAGAAAGATGGCAAGGTGGAGAAGGTATTCAACCACACCATCGATAAGAAAATTGGTAATCCACGGGCGTACCGGGTGTTGGAGGAAATAGGGGTAAAGCCAAATATTTTCTACCTCACTAAAATCCGCAATAAGGATAAAGATTCTAAGAACGCTTAAAAATTTTTGAACAGGAACTGATACGAACTAAAGTATGCAAGCAACTTCATCAGTACGGGAAACACTAATTACAGGCGGTAAAACCGTTCGCGATGTGTCGGAAGACATAAGCCGGCATGTTGAGAACAAACCAAACCGCCTTTGGTGGATAGCATTTGGATTTTCTCTTATTCTATTTGGTTTTGGCTTTTATTGCCTGGCCGCATTGTTATGGGATGGAATTGGACTATGGGGGTTGAACAAAACCGTAGGCTGGGCCTGGGATATCACCAACTTCGTGTGGTGGGTGGGTATTGGTCACGCAGGTACGTTGATCTCAGCCATCTTGTTGCTGTTCCGTCAGAAGTGGAGAATGTCCATTAACCGGGCAGCGGAAGCGATGACGATCTTCGCGGTTATTTGTGCTGCTACTTTTCCGTTGGCACACATGGGCCGGTTGTGGTTAGGGTTCTATTGGGCATTACCATTACCTAATACATGGGGGTCGTTATGGGTTAATTTCAATTCGCCCTTATTGTGGGATGTGTTTGCGATCTCTACATACTTCACGGTGTCCCTGGTATTCTGGTATATTGGTCTGATTCCTGATTTTGCGGTAATCCGCGATCGGGCTACCCGTATGGGTCACAAAACCCGCGCAGCTATTTATAATGCGCTTAGCTTTGGTTGGGATGGAGCTGCTAAAACGTGGATGCGGTACGAGTCTGTTGCCTTGATCCTGGCAGGCTTATCAACACCGCTGGTACTTTCTGTGCACACCATCGTATCCTTTGACTTTGCTACTTCCATCGTACCGGGCTGGCATACTACTATCTTCCCGCCCTATTTCGTTGCGGGTGCCATCTTCTCCGGGTTTGCAATGGTACTTACCTTATTGATTGTTACCCGTAAAGTATTTAAGCTCGAAGACTACATTACGATTTACCACATTGAGTTGATGAACATCATCATTATCATTACTGGTTCCATTGTGGGTATTGCCTATATCACCGAGTTCTTTGTGGCCTGGTATGGTATGGTGCCGGCAGAATTCTACGCCTTCTACAACCGCGCCACAGGCCCATACTGGTGGGCGTACTGGTCTATGATGACGTGTAATGTTATTTCACCACAACTTTTCTGGTTCAAGAAAATCAGAACCAACATTGCAGCCACGTTTGTATTGTCAATCATTGTAAACATTGGTATGTGGTTCGAACGTTTTGTAATTATCGTTACCTCTATTCACCGCGATTACCTTCCCTCCAGCTGGTCGATGTTTTACCCTACCATTTACGACATGGGTGAGTACATCTTCACATTTGGGTTATTCTTTACCGCATTCTTCCTGTTTGCCAAGTTCTTCCCGGTAATCAACATGGCAGAGGTTAAAAGCATTATTAAATCATCTTCCGAACAGAAGCATTAATATGAGCAGCACCAGCGAAAAATTTTTAGTAGGCATTTTTGACGATGAAGATATTCTGCTTCACGGAGTAGAGGGCGTTCGCGGCAAAGGTGTAAAGATACACGAGGTATATTCTCCATTTCCGGTTCACGGCCTGGATGAAGCGCTGGGTTATAAGCGCACCCGTTTACCCATTGCAGCGTTTTTATTCGGTTTGACGGGAACCATTCTGGCCGTAACCATGCAATTTTGGATGCTGGGTTTTGATTGGCCTATGATCATTGGAGGTAAAAACTTTGTTTCCCTTCCTCCATTTATCCCGGTAATATTTGAATTGACTGTGCTGCTTTCTGCTTTGGGTATGGTGGCCACCTTCCTTATCGTAAGTGATATGAAAGCCTTATAAGACTCCACGCTCGTACGACAATCCGCAGCACAGACGATAAGCACGTAATGGCAATTGATTTGGCTGCAAATAAGTTGAGCAAAGATGAAATTGGTCAGATTCTGAAAGCCAATGGTGCCTCAGAAGTAAATGAAAAGAATTTTTAATTATGCAGGATATGCGTATGAAGCAAGGAATATGGGTTTTGGCAGCAGTTTTACTACTGGGTGGTTGTAAAGCTGGTGGCGATTATCAAGGCATGGAGTATGCACCCAACATGTATCACTCGGTAGCTTACGAGCCGCTCACTCAAATTACGGACGAAGGTTATGGGGTAATGTTTAATTCGTTGAATAATGGCCGGGGCGAATATTATAACACGAACAAATTCAACCCGTTTGCCATGAACATGAGGCTGCCTGCACCAAACACCGTGCGTAGAACAGCCAACGGCTGGTTGCCTTACCGGGGGGCTAATGATACAACAGGTCTTCGGTTATCAAATAAACTGGTTAATCCGTTACCAGATGCACCCTCTATTTTAGAGCAGGGTAAATTATTGTATGATATAAATTGTAAGCATTGCCACGGTGCCAAAGGAGCAGGCGATGGTAAGGTTGCAGATAAGTATCCTGGTGTAGCTAACCTTACGGGCGATGCTATAAAAGGAGTTACCGAAGGACATATTTTTCATGTGATCACATACGGAAAAGGCCTGATGGGCGCACATGGCTCGCAGGTTAGTGAAGAAGAGCGCTGGAAAATTGCCCGCTATGTAAAACAACTTCAAAAGAATTAATATCTACTAGATACAATATCAATGGCAGCAGACGAACAGTATATTTTTAAACCAGAAGCAAAGCGTAAGATTTCCATTTTGTTTGGAGTGGGCATTTTGCTTTTTGTTCTCGGAATAATTTTGGCTATGAATTCCGGTGGTCATCACGAAGGCGCTGAACACGGATCGATAGAAGCGGCCAAATCGTTGGTAGCAAGTACCGATCATGCCGCCAGTGCTGCCGAAGAAGGTGGCCACCATGGCAGCCCTGTTTGGTTAAAGAAAATCTATGCATCCTTGTGGCACAACAATATTTTCTTTGCCGGTATTGGAATTATCGGGTTGTTCTTTGTAGCTATTCAGTATGCAGCTCAGGCTGGTTGGTCAACCCCGATCAATCGCATCCCGTTAGCGATGGGGCAGTGGATTCCTATTGCAGGCGTGTTGATGCTGATTATCTGGTTTGCAGGCAAAGGCGATCTGTTCCATTGGACCCACCACGATTTGTATGACCCGCAATCTGCCGATTACGATAAAGTATTGGATCAAAAGAGCGTCTATTTCTTTTGGTTAGGATCAAAAGGAGGATTTCCTACTTTTTACATCCTTCGCATGGTTGCCTTCTTTGGTCTTTGGTATTGGTTTTATATGCTCATTAAAAAGCAGATGTTGGCAGAGGATATTGAAGGAGGTACCCAATACTGGTACTCCGCCCGTAAACTGTCGGCAATATTTCTGGTAATTTTTGCCGTGAGTTCTTCGGTGGCTGCGTGGGATTGGGTAATGAGTATCGATCCGCATTGGTTTAGTACCATGTTTGGATGGTATGTATTTGCCAGCTGGTGGGTAACCGGATTGGCAGCTATTACGCTGATAGTGGTTTACCTGAAGGATGCCGGATACCTGAAGATGGTTAATGCTAACCATTTGCACGACCTGGGTAAGTTTGTATTTGCCTTTAGCATTTTCTGGACCTATATCTGGTTCAGCCAGTTTATGCTGATCTATTATGCCAACATTCCGGAAGAAACAGTTTATTTCATTGAGCGCATGAAACATTCGCCCTATTCCTGGGTTTTTTATGCTAACCTGATTTTGAACTTTGTGCTTCCATTCCTGTTGTTTATGACAAGGGATTCCAAGCGGCATATAGCCATGCTTAAAGTGGTTTGTCCAATTGTTGTGGTAGGTCATTGGTTTGATTTCTATAACATGGTTACGCCTGGTGTAATGCAATACAACGGAGGTATTGGTTTTCTGGAAATAGGCCTGGCCTTTATCTTTATTGCATTGTTCCTGTGGGTTTCCCTTAGCGCCTTATCGAAAATGCCATTGGTAGCGAAGAACCACCCTATGCTGGAAGAGAGTTTACATCACCATATTTAATTGAAACGCTGAATAAATAATTCATATGCTGACTTTGATTATCGTTTTAGGGGTATTGCTGGTGCTGGCCATCCTGTATTTTATTTTCAGAATTGGAAATCTGGTGAGCCTGGTGAAAGGGAAGGATGACAGTGATATTTCATCTTCCAATTCAGTAAATGCATACTTGTTGATGCTCTTCATGATTGTGGGGCTTGTGGCGTTCTTCTGGTATTCAATCGCACATTTCGATTCTTACAATTTGCCGGTGGCTTCCGAGCATGGCGTAGTTACCGATTATCTTTTTTGGGTAACGATGGCTGTAACCGTAGTTGCATTTACACTGATCTTTATTGTGATGTTCTGGTTTACGTTTAAATATCGTTACGATAAAAACCGAAGAGCAGATTTTTTTGCAGACAATCACAAACTCGAAATTGTATGGACGTTGATCCCGGCATTTGTTCTGGCCTTGTTGATTTTTAGTGGTCTCCGTGCCTGGAGCGATATCACAGACGAAGCTTCAAAAGATGCGGTAGTAGTTGAAGTGATTGGCCAACAGTTTATGTGGACAGCCCGTTATCCCGGTAAGGATAATTTGTTAGGTAAGCATAACTATAAAATGATTGATGCTTCCAATGAATTTGGTTTGGACCTCTCCGAAGAACACACCTGGGATGATTTTAAGTCGCTTGAGTTACACTTACCAAAGGGCAAAGAAGTAAAACTGATGATTCGTGCAAAAGACGTGATACACAGTGTGTTTCTCCCGCACTTTCGCGTAAAGATGGATGCCGTACCGGGCATGCATACAACATTCAAATTTACTGTTACCAAGTCAACAGCCGACATGCGTTCAGAGACGGGTAACCCTAACTTTAATTATGAGATGGCATGCGCTGAAATCTGTGGCCGTGGTCATTTCTCAATGCGATTCCCGGTATTTGTTCACGACAGTGTTGAAGACTATGAAAACTGGTTAAAATCTCAGGATGCCTGGTTAAAGCAAAATCCGGATTACCTGAAACAGGTTCCGGCAGAAAAGCGCGAAGCTGCAATTGTGAAAGCAGGTATTCCGGCTGATAGCCAGGATGCAATTCAGGCAGCTCCGGTAACTGTAACCTTAAACTAAGATATTTTACGACATGGCAACGATCGATATACATCCACAAACCTCAGCCCATCATCATGATGATCATGCCCATGAACATGAGCATCATGGTAATTTCTGGACCAATTATGTTTTCTCAGAAGACCACAAAGTAATTGCCAAACAGTTTCTCATTACCGGTATGGTGTGGGCACTAATTGGAGGAATACTTTCTGTGATGTTCCGTCTTCAACTCGGTTTTCCCGATGCAGACCTTTCCTGGCTAAAGCCGGTATTGGGTGGCTGGATTACCCCGGAAGGAAAAATTGATCCTGAATTTTACCTGGCGTTGGTAACCATGCATGGAACCATCATGGTGTTCTTTGTGCTTACGGCTGGTTTAAGTGGTACATTTAGTAACTTCCTTATTCCACTACAGATTGGCGCGCGTGATATGGCCAGCGGTTTTATGAATATGCTGTCCTATTGGTTCTTCTTCCTTTCAAGCGTGATCATGTTTGTTTCGTTGTTCCTTTCAACGGGTCCGGCATCGGGAGGATGGGTGATCTATCCACCCCTGAGTGCATTGCCTCAGGCTATGCAGGGTTCTGGTTTAGGAATGACACTTTGGCTGGTGGCCATGGCAATTTTCATTGCCAGTTCGCTTTTAGGTAGTATCAATTACATCAGCACGGTAATTAACCTGCGCACAAAGGGTATGTCGTTTACCCGCATGCCACTTACCATCTGGGCTTTTTTCTTCACAGCTATTATCGGTATCCTTTCTTTCCCGGTATTGTTTGCTGCTGCTTTATTGCTCATCTTCGACAGAAGCTTCGGTACCAGCTTCTATCTTTCAGATATTTACATTGGTGGTGAAGCATTACCCAATCAGGGTGGAAGCCCAATCCTGTTTCAACACTTATTCTGGTTCTTAGGGCACCCCGAAGTGTACATTGTATTGTTGCCGGCTTTGGGTATTACTTCCGAAATTATTGCTACCAATTCGCGTAAGCCGATCTTCGGTTACAAAGCGATGGTGGGTTCAATGTTGTTCATCGCAATTCTTTCATTTGTGGTTTGGGCACATCATATGTTTGTAACCGGAATGAATCCTTTCCTGGGCTCTATTTTCACATTGCTCACCTTGATTATTGCAGTACCCTCGGCCGTTAAAATCTTTAATTACGTTACCACCCTGTGGAAGGGGAACATCCGGTTTACATCGGCTATGTTGTTTTCCATTGGCCTTGTATCGTATTTCTTAACAGGTGGTATTACTGGTCTCTTCCTGGGTAATTCAGCAGTAGATATTCAATTGCATGATACCTATTTTGTGGTGGCTCACTTTCACCTGGTAATGGGTAGCGCATCTTTTTTTGGTATGCTTGCCGGTGTTTATCATTGGTTCCCGAAAATGTTTGGACGAATGATGGACGAGCGATTAGGCTACATCCATTTTTGGTTAACATTTATCGGGGTTTATCTGGTTTTCTTCCCCATGCACTACATCGGTATAGCAGGGTTTCCGCGCAGATATTATAGCTGGACTAACTTTGAAACGTTTAGCGGGTTTGCCGACTTAAATATGCTGGTGAGTGTGGCTGCTATTTTAACGCTGTGTGCGCAGTTCATTTTCCTCTTCAACTTCATCTACAGTATTTTCAGAGGAAAAGTGGCACCTGCCAACCCATGGAATGCAACCACGCTTGAGTGGACTACGCCTCGTCATCCCGGACACGGTAACTGGCCGGGTGAGATCCCTACGGTTTACCGGTGGCCTTATGATTACAGCAAGCCAGGCGCTAAAGAAGATTTTATTCCTCAGCACATACCTTATTCTGAAACGCAGGAATCAAACCTTCCTCATGAAAATGAGCTGATTAAGTTGGAACTTAACAACGATTCTATTGTAGTAGAAAATAAAGATCAGAAGCATTAATTACTTTCAAAGTTGATTACTACTGCGACCAGTCGTTTTCACAGGCTTTGCCTGGTAACGTTGGTCGCAGTTTATTTTTTAATTCTGGTAGGTGCAATTGTGCGGAGCGACGGGGGTCTGGTATGGGCTGCCCGGATTGGCCTAAGTGTTTTGGTTCGTGGGTGCCCCCTACATCGGTAGATGAACTACCAGCGGATTACAAGGAAAAGAATGCACAGATCAGAGACCAGAAGAACCGGAAATTTGCCCGCTATCTGAAAGCATTCGGATTTGAGTCCACCGCCAATGCTATTTTAAATGACAAATCTATTCTGGTTGAAACGGATTTTAACGTAATCAAAACGTGGATTGAGTATGTTAACCGGATCGTTGGGGTAACAATCGGGTTTCTGATTACGGCCGTATTTGTAATGAGTTTTTCTTTTATAAAAAAGAACCAATCCTGGTTTTGGATTGCGCTGGCAACGCTGCTTACTGTAATCATTCAGGGGTGGTTTGGTTCTATTGTAGTTTCTACCAACCTTACTTCATGGACCATAACGTTACACATGTTGCTGGCCTTTGTTCTTATTGGGTTGTTGATTTGGTTGTACGAACAGAGAGCCCCGCCAAAACAAATTCAGGCAGGAAAATATGCCCGGTGGATACTGGCAGGCTGCATACTTTTCTTGATTGTTCAGGTGCTTTTGGGTACTGAGGTACGGGCGGCTATCGATCGGGTAGCCGGGTTGATGCTGCCCAGGGAATCATGGATTTCGGAGGTTGGGAACGACTTTTTGATTCATCGTTCATTTTCATGGGTGTTGGTGCTACTGCATGCAGTATTGTTTTATAGATTGTACAAAACAAGCCCTAACAATGCTTTATTAGTTGCCCTGGTTCTGCTAATTTTGCTCACCCTGATAACAGGTATGGGAATGGCTTATTTTGCAGTTCCTGCCTTTCTTCAGCCCGTACACTTGCTGGTGGCCACCGTAACATTTGGTATCCAGTTTTTGTTGTTTTTAAGATTAAAAACGAATTGAAATGGCGCAGCCCGCAAATGCAATAACCATTCATGCCGGTTTAAAAATCCGGGCATTTCTTGAATTGCTCAAGGTAAGGCTTTCGCTGCTGGTTGCTTTTTCGTGTGCATTTGGATATGGCCTGGCAACGCGGGGTAATATGGACTGGCAGGTGTTGTTTATGTTAACGCTTGGTGGATTTCTGCTTTCGGGTGCTTCGGTTAGCATCAACCAGATTTTAGAAAAAGACCTGGATGCCTTAATGAAGCGAACACAAAACCGGCCGCTACCAACCCATCGGTTAAGCGTAAGCGAAGCAACAATCTTTACATTAATCTGCCTGACAGCAAGTTTGATCATCCTGTGGATCTACACCAATCCCCTTACGGTGATTCTTTCAATAGTGTCGATGTTGCTTTATTCTTTTGCGTACACCCCATTAAAGCAAGTTGGTCCAATAGCTGTTTTTGTTGGTGCCATTCCCGGAGCTTTACCCCCCTTATTGGGGTGGATAGCGGCTACAGGCTCCATTACCTACGAAGCAATAATCATTTTTGGAATCCAGTTTATTTGGCAGTTCCCACATTTTTGGGCTATTGCCTGGGTGGCCGATGATGATTATAAAAAAGCGGGATTTAAACTATTGCCATCGGGTGGAGGAAAGGATTTGAATACTGCCATCCAGATTATGGTTTATACCTTGTTTTTGATTCCACTGGGATTGCTACCGGCTACATTTGGTATTACCGGAATTTATTCTGCCGGTGTGGCTACCCTTTGTGGTGTTGCGTTTCTGGCGCAAACCTTTTTACTGATGAAAACGGGAAGCAGGCAGTCTGCTTTGAGAATAATGTTCGGGTCGTTTATTTATTTGCCCGTTGTACAAATTGCTTACTTGTTGGATAAAATTTAAGTGAAGATGGATAAAGTTACAGCTGGAGATTTTAGAATTATAGAAGAGCCCCAAAAACCGTTGGCCATGGAGCCACGCAAGTTTGGAATGTGGCTCTTTATGGGTAGTGTGCTTATGCTTTTTGCGGCATTAACCTCAGCCTATATTGTGCGCGAGGCAGAAGGCAACTGGGTGTATTTTGAGATGCCCGGGTTGTTTACAATTTCCACCGTGGTAATCCTGGTAAGCAGTATTACCATGCAGTGGGCCTATTGGTCGGCCAAAAAAGATAACCTGGAAAATGTAAAAATCATGGTAACTCTTACTGCGGTTTTGGGTATTTCCTTTTTGGTATTGCAATGGCAGGGCTGGGTACAATTGGTAGCCAACAAGATTTATTTTGTGGGTAATCCCTCCGGTTCTTTCCTGTATGTGCTTACAGGGGTTCATGGCCTGCACATCATAAGTGCAATTGTTTTTCTTCTGATTGTGATGGTAGCCACCTATCGGTATAAAGTCCACTCAAAAAGCCTGGTAAGCATAGAAATGTGCACCACTTATTGGCATTTTTTGGGCGGACTTTGGCTATATTTGTTCGTATTTTTATTATTGTATCGTTAAAAACCTAATACCTGATTATGGCACATAGTACAGCCACTACAGTAACCGGAAAGAGTGTTTGGGATGGAGGAACCTCGCCCATGGGTGCCAGCTACGGCAAGCTCATGATGTGGTTCTTTTTGCTTTCGGATGCTTTTACCTTCTCCGGGTTGCTCATTACTTATGGTTTGGTTCGCTCTTCGCACCAGGCGTATGAAGGACTGGTTAGTGCCTTCACATTTTCGACTGAATACTGGCCTGTTCCTGAAAAGGTTTTTGAAGCTGTTCCATTCCTGCATGGCTATGAGTTGCCGTTGGTATTTGTGGGTATCATGACGTTCATCCTCATTATGAGTTCCGTTACCATGGTGTTGGCGGTGGAGGCCGGCCACCGGATGGATCGCAAAGCAGTTGAGAAGTGGATGCTCTGGACAATTATTGGAGGTGTTACCTTCTTAAGCTGCCAGGCCTGGGAGTGGACACACTTTATTGTGGGCACGGGTACACCTACGCTGGTTAAAGATTTTGTGGATGGACAGTGGATTACCAAGGAAGTGTACGGAGCTAACCTGCACATTAATCAATATGGTCCGCAGCCCTTTGCCGATTTCTTTTTCTTCATTACGGGCTTCCATGGCTTCCACGTATTTAGCGGTGTGTTGCTGAATTTCCTGATTTACTATAACACCGTAACAGGAGTGTATGAACGCAGAGGACATTACGAAATGGTGGAGAAAGTTGGTTTGTACTGGCACTTTGTTGATTTAGTTTGGGTATTTGTATTCACGTTCTTCTATCTTGTATAACTATGGCACATCACGCACACGAACCTGAGGTTACCGTTCTTCCACCCGATAAGGCAAAAATTAAAAAGCTTTGGACAGTTGCGCTGTACCTTTTGCTCATTACCATTGTAGAATTTATTATTGCCTTTACCGTTCCGCACGAATACAAACAACTTCGGGTGTGGGTATTTGTGGCCTTAACTATTGTTAAAGCAGCTTACATTGTTGGTGAATTTATGCACCTGCGCTACGAAGTAAAGGTTTTGTTTTGGTCTATTTTGATCCCTACTATTTTTATTATATGGATGATAGTAGCTTTTGTGTATGAAGGAATTAAAATGCCTGTATTTTATTGATCGCATATAAAGAAATAATGAAAGAAGGCTAAAGTGATGAACTTTAGCCTTCTTTTTATGTTATCCTGTCAATGTCTAAGAAGTTAGTCTTCCTTTTTTTAGCTCTTTTGTTGCCTGGAATTATCTTCATGTTTCTACGGAAATTTGGAAAGAATGAGTTTAATATCCCGGTGTATTACCAGGCTGGTGTAGAGGACGCGGGGCCATGTGGCTCATATCCGGTTCCTTATACTGTACCCGATTCGGTAATGCGTAGTATCCAAACCGAAAATAAGCCCGTGTTGGTGGTGGTTGATACATCCGCTGAGGTAAAACGAAATATAACCAGGCTTAACACCGAATTAGGTGAGATCTTTACAGTATTCTGGCTGGGTTCAACGCCTGACATGGCGCAATGGCAGGCTTGTGTTTTTATTTTGCACACTCCGTGGACAGCAGTCTTAGTTGATACACAAAGCCAGATTCGGGGCTATTATGCTCCATCTACCCGCGAAGAGACCGACCGGCTTTTGGTTGAAATGAAAATTTTATTAAAGCAGTATTAAAAATGGCAGCACAAAGAGGTCCATATCATAAGTTGATCATAGTGCTTTCTGTCATTCTGCCTGTTGTAGTGGCTGCCTTATTCAGAATAAAAATTCCTGGTTACGATTTCAGTTTTCTGCCGCCCATTTATGCCACCATCAATGGCTTAACAGCAATACTTCTGATTGCTGCTGTAATTTCCATCAAGCGTAAAAACCGCAAACTACATGAGGCTTTAATTAAAACCTGCATGGGATTATCAGCTGCTTTTTTAGTAATGTATGTATTGTATCACATGACCAGCGATTCCACAGTTTATGGTGGAACAGGAGGGTGGAGGGTTTTTTACCTGGTAATCTTAATAAGTCACATAGTGCTTTCTGTTGTCGTAGTTCCGCTTGTGCTGTTTACTTTTTCCAGGGCATTGTCGGGTAATTTTGAAAGGCATAAGGCATTGGCTAAATTTACTTTCCCGATCTGGCTGTATGTGGCTATTAGTGGTGTAGTGGTGTATATAATGATCAGTCCTTATTACGCTTAAAATTATGAAAGCAGTTGTACGAGTTGCCTTGGTTTCGCTTTTTGTGATGTTCATTCAGTTTAGTGCGCAGGCTCAATGTGCTATGTGTCGCACTACATTGGAGAATAATGTTAGCAATGGTGATATCGGTATTGCGGCCGGTATTAACTTTGGTATTTTATACCTGTTTGCTGCGCCCTACCTGATTATTGCCAGCATTGCATTCTTTTGGTATCGGGCCAGTAAAAATGCGAAACGCAATGAATATGCTTAGTCACATTTGGTCAGGTAAATGCCCGCGTTGCCACAAGGGCGATATTTTCAAATATCCCTTATCGCAGCTTACACATTTTGCAGCCATGCACAAAGAATGTTCGGTTTGTGGTGCTTCCTTTGTCCCCGAACCGGGTTTTTATTATGGAGCCATGTTTATTAGCTACACATTTACTGTAGCCATTATGGTAGCTGTGTGGTTGGTGCTTTATGTGTTTGTTAACCCTTCTGATTGGGTGTATGGCCTGGCATTGGTGCTTGGTGCTGCCCTGTTTTCTCCAATAAGTTTTCGGCTTTCGCGGGTATTGTGGCTTTATTGGTTTGGTGGCCTTAAGCACAACTCTTAACCAGATTTCTTATTTTTAAGAAACGGTACAGCTATGCGTAGCCGGTGGTGGCTTTTTTTTACTTTTAGTTGGATGCCTGGCTGGTGGCCTGTGGAGCGAGCGCCTGTATCAAAACCACAGGGAAAGAATAACAGAAGAGTTTTCGCGCAACCTGGAGTCAGCACTTTCGGATTTGCGTAAGGAAGCAGCACAAGCAACAGCAGAAAGACCTGGTGCATGGTCAACCTTAAAAGGGGCGCATTATCTTTTTATAAACCATGAGTTGACGGCATGGAGCAAATCTGAGTTTGCACCTGATGCACGAATGCTGGCCGACACCAGTGCGCTGCATTTCGCACAAACATCATTAGGCGATTTTATTGTATTACGAAGTTCTCCGGCTCCGAATGAGGTTTTGATTTCGATGCTGCCGTTGGAACGGCACTACCCAATTACGAACCGTTACCTGCCCGCTAAACTCAATACAGCAATTTTTAGCTTTTATCAGGTGGGCATTTATCCTCCTGATTTTTTAACGGGTGTGCCTGTTAAAGCAAATGACGAGGTGTTGTTAAAAGTGGTAGTGCCCGCAAATGCGATGGAGCCACACTTTCTTACTTTGTTTTTTGGAGTAGGCCTTCTCGTTTGTGTGCTATTTATCCTGATGCAGGTTGTACTCCGGTTGCATCGACAAAGAAAGTATGCATTTGCTTTTTTGGTGATGTTAATCTTTTTCGTTGCAATCAGGATAACGATGGTGCAGTTGAGTTTTCCTGCACGTTGGTGGCCATCTCCTGTTTTTAGTCCGCAGGAATTTGCTTCTTCTACGTACAATGCTTCGGTGGGTGATCTGGTGCTTAATTCATTCGGAATATTAATATTATGTGGTTACGTTTTTTTTACGTACTCCCGATGGAAGCTTGTATATCACTTAATTCGTGCCACTTCTGCCTGGAAGCAGGAATTGATAAGTGTCTTTTTTTTATTGGCTGCTCTTTTTTCGTTTTTGTATCCATTCCTGTTTATCGAAACAATATTTCATAACTCTGAAATTTTGTTGGATATAACACGAACCCTTTCTGTAAATGTGCTGCGGGGCCTCGCGTTTTTTTTTCTTTGCTGCTGGGAACAATAAGTGGTTTTTTCTTTGTCCATGTCTTTATCCGGCTTTCCAGGGCAATAAACAAATCGATTGGAAAATTCCTGATCTTGTTGGGTGCAGCGCTGGTTATCTTCATTGCCTATTTTATGCTGGAGGGAAGAAACTATTGGATAACCGTATCCATCGCTATTCCATACTTTGTTCTATTGTTCATTACCCGTTTGCGGTTAATCCGAAAAAGTGCGCTTACCTCCCTTTTATATTTCTTTTTAGCTTTGATCGCATTCGGTATTCAAAGCGCCTGGAGTATAAAAGGATTTTCAGAAGAAGAGAATGCAGAATCGCAATTCCGGTTTGCAACCAGCTACCTGATAGACCGGGATGTGATGGCCGAATATCTTCTGAATGAAAGCCGGAAGCGAATTTCGGCTGATGCCTTTATTCAATCGCGGTTAACGAGTCCCTTTCTAAGTCGTTCGGCTGTCCGTCAAAAAGTGAAGCAAGTTTATCTTAGTTCTTATTTTGATCGGTACGATTTTCATATTCATTTGTTTACCCCGTTAAAAGAACCGCTGGATGAACTTTCGGTAGATCACTGGGCTGAATGGAATCAGCAAATTGACAATCCTCAATACACGACCAACTATGAAGGCATTTATTTCATTCGATCTGCTTCGGTAGAAACTGGTAAGCGTTATGTAGTTATTATTCCGGTTTCGCGGAGTACCCAATTGGCAGGATATGTTGTATTGGATTTAACACTCAAGCGAACAATTCCGCAAAGTGTTTATCCTGAATTGCTGGCCGATAGCCGCTTCGCTGAATACTTTGAAAACCGCGACAAAAGTTTTGCATTTATTTCGGAAGGTCGGATTCTGAGCAACTTCGGGAATTTTAATTATGAGCGCGATTTTAACCTTGCATTTCTTCAGGATCAAAAGCTATTTAGTGATGGGCTTCGTGTAGATGGATTTATCCACACAGCAGTAGAAGATGATGCCGGTCGGATTGCGGTAGTAACCTCACGTTCCTATCCATTTTTCTTTGTGTTAACCAATTTCTCGTTCTTTTTTGTTTTGTGTGTTAGCTTATTGGCGTTTATCTTGTTCGCATACGGCATTCGCTCATGGTTAGCAGGTAATAAATTGAACTATGCCACGCGCATTCAACTCTACATTTATCTGGCTTTTGCGCTACCGCTGGTTGTAGTTGCCATTACCACATTAAACCGGGTTTCGCGCTCGGCAGCATTTCAACTTACGGAAGAGTATTTAGCCAAAGCTCGCGTACTGGGCGAAAATCTATTGCCTGAATTGACTGCGTACGGACAAAATCCAGAAGAGAACAGAACAGAACTGGATGATCGGGTAGGTGCAGCTTCGCGCTTTGCAAATGTGGATGTTTCCGTTTTCGACAAACACGGGATGATGATCGGATCAAGCCAGCCTGCAATAGCCGAAGGGTTGATTGCATCCGTACTGATGAACCGCATTGCATGGGAGCGCGTGTTTAACCGGGGTGATGTTGCTTTTGTATTGAACGATAAAATTGGATCGCTGAATTTTAATACAGCCTTCTTTGCTTTGCGATCATCCGAAACGGCCACAGTATTGGGTGTTATCAGTTTGCCATTTTTTGAGTCTGCTCAATCGTTGGATGCAACCCAGATAACCGTGTTGGCTAACATTCTTACAATCTTTACTTTAATCTTTCTTGTTTTTTCCATCCTTTCGTTCTACGTGGTAGAATCGCTCACGTTTCCGCTGCGTTTTATTACCCGCACATTGCGTAATACAACACTTACTGGTAATAAGCCGTTGGAATGGAAATCGAATGATGAGATTGGATTGATGGTGAGCGAATACAATAAAATGGTAGAGAACCTGGAACAGAGTAAGATTGAGTTGGCCCGAAGTCAGAAGGAGAGTGCGTGGCGCGAAATAGCCCGGCAGGTGGCCCATGAGATTAAGAATCCACTCACCCCCATGAAGCTGACGTTACAACAAATGCAACTGTGGTTGGCTAAAGATAGTTTGGAGAAAGACCGGGTCAGGCAATCGGTAAGCACACTCCTGGGCCAGGTGGATATTTTAAATGAGATCGCCTCATCCTTTAGTGCGTTTGCGCGTATGCCAGCACCTATTATGGAAAGGCTGGATTTAGTGGCGTTGCTTACTAAAACTGTAAACCTGTATAGCACCTACCAGGGAGGGAATGTGTTGCTTAAAAATGACACACCGGTTGCAGTTGTACAGGGCGATCCGCAGTTGCTGGATCGGATTTTTTCTAATTTGATTTTAAATGGACTGCAGGCTGGCAGCGAAAACCCGGTTGTTACGGTTGAAATAAAAACAGATGAAAATAAAGTAACAGTGCTGGTGCAAGATAATGGCTTGGGTATTCCTGCCGACTTACAGGAAAAGATTTTTGCGCCTTACTTTACTACCAAAAAATCCGGTTCCGGACTTGGGTTAGCCATTGCCCGACAGGGTATAGAACTAAGTGGTGGACGTATCTGGTTCAATTCACAGCCCGGCCAAACTATTTTTTATGTAGAGTTACCGCTGCTTTAGGTGCCCTTCAGGCTACGCATTACTTTGTTGGTAAATACAAAATCATCCAGTTCTTTTACGCCCGAATGCGTGATGTCGTTGTTGGACCCTTCCCAGAGTTTGCTCCCTTTATAGAGGAACATAATCTTTTCTCCGATACCAAGTACAGAATTCATATCGTGAGTAACCACAATGGTGGTAATATCAAATTCGTGCGTAATCTCCATAATCAGATCGTCAATCACCACAGAAGTTTGCGGATCAAGTCCTGAATTTGGTTCATCACAAAAAAGGTAGTTGGGGTTATTTACAATTGCACGGGCAATACCTACCCGTTTTTTCATGCCCCCGCTTATTTCGGAAGGCATCTTTTTATTGACACCTTCCAGGCCTACTCGTTTTAAACAGAAATTAACGCGGTCCATTTTGTCGGCCTCGCTCATGCGGGTAAGAATGTTTAGCGGGAACATTACATTCTCTTCCACATTTTTTGAATCGAACAACGCTCCGCCCTGAAACAACATTCCAATCTCGCGCCTTATTTCCGATTTCATTTCTTTGTCGGCTTCTGTAAAGTTGCGCAGGTCAAAAAACACATGGCCTGTGTCTGGTTGAATGAGTCCTACAATGCATTTAAGCAACACACTTTTACCGGTGCCGCTCGATCCTATTATCAGATTGGTTTTTCCTTTTTCAAACTCGCCAGTAATCCCGGTCAATACTGTTTTATCGCCAAAGCTTTTTGATATGTTGTTAATCTTGATCATGGCAAATCAGATAAGCAGGTAGGCTAGAAAATAATCGGCTAACAAAATGGCTATGATGCTGGTAGTTACAGCCTGCGTACTGGCAATACCCACTTCCAGTGCTCCGCCATGCGTGTAATATCCTTTAAAGGAAGAAATAGTACTTATCAAAAAGGCAAACACAAACGTTTTGATGAGGGCAAACGTGATGAAATAGGGGTTGAATCCATACCGGATTCCATATACATACTCGGTGGGGGTTAATAATCCTGTTAAAACACCAACCAGGTATCCGCCAAAAAGCGCACACACGGCCGCTACAATAACAAGCAATGGGTACATTAAGATAGAGGCAACAATTTTAGGAAGCACTAAGTACGAAGCTGAGTTAATACCCATTACTTCCAGGGCATCTATCTGCTCGGTAATACGCATAGTTCCCAGGCCTCCGGCCATACTGGAGCCTACCTTTCCGGCATAAATCACCGCCATGATGGTGGGCGCTAATTCCAGGATTGTCATTTCCCGCACCACGTTAGAAATAATAAAGCGGGGAACAAAAGGGCTTACCAGGTTGGCCCCGGTTTGCAGGGTTGTTACTGCCCCCATAAAGGTGGAAACCAGCATGAAGAGCAGGATGGATTTTAACCCGATCTGTACACATTCCTCCAAAGTAAGGTTATAGTAGGTTTTAAAAGTTTCCCTTCGAACTACCAACGAGCTTAAGAAGATCACGTACCGGCCAAAACCCTTCATGCAATAAAGTTCAAATGCTATATTGCCCAAAGATAAAACAAATCCGATGAACAAACTGGTAGTAGTAACAGGTGGCAGCAAAGGCATAGGCAGGGCAATTGCCGAACGATTTGCCCGGGCTGGATTTGATGTGGCCACCTGCGGCCGTAATGCAAAAGACCTGGCCACGTTTAAATCGGATTTGGAAAAATTTGGAGTAAAAGCTTATGCCTTTGTTGCCGATATGCGCGATAAGGCCCAAATCAAAACCTTTTGCGAGCAGGTTCTGGCATTAAACCAAACGGTGGATGTACTGGTAAATAATGCCGGATACTTTGTTCCTGGCTCCGTATTGAGCGAACCATCCGGCACCCTGGAAAGCATGATTGAGACTAATCTTTACAGCGCATATTATGTTACGCGTGGGCTCATTTCAGCCATTAACAAAGGCCATATTTTTAATATGTGCTCCATTGCCAGCATTCAGGCTTATCCCAATGGGGGCTCTTATGCAATTTCCAAGTTTGCCTTGCTCGGCTTTTCCAAAGTGCTGCGCGAAGAATTGAAGCCAAAAGGAGTGCGCGTTACCGCGATTTTGCCAGGGGCCACCAAAACAGCCAGCTGGGAGGGTACCGATTTGCCCGATAGCCGCTTTATGAAGCCCCAGGACGTGGCCGAGGCCGTATTCGCAGCCTGGTCGCTGTCGCCAAACAGCGTGGTGGAAGAGTTACTTATACGTCCCCAGTTGGGTGATATTTAAGCCCTATTACAAAACAAAACCTAATGCCAAAGGGTTAACTTTGCAGGCAAATCTCAGGTTGTGAATTCAGTACTGGAGGTAAAACAATATTGCGATAGCCTGGTAAGCTACAGGCGCAGAAAAACCCGCGAAGTAAAAATTGGAGGTATTCCCATGGGAGGCGATAACCCCATCCGCATCCAATCCATGACCACCATTGATACGATGGACACCAAGGGCTCGGTGGAGCAAACCATTCGCATGGTGGAAGCGGGTTGCGAATATGTGCGCATAACAGCTCCCAGCATGAAAGAAGCGCAGAACTTAGCCGAGATAAAAAAGGAATTGCGCTTACGCGGATATGAGGTTCCGCTTATTGCAGATATCCACTTTACTCCCAATGCTGCTGAGCTTGCAGCGCGCATAGTAGAAAAAGTTCGCGTAAACCCCGGCAACTATGCCGATAAAAAACGCTTCGAAGAAATTGAATATACCGATGCAACTTACCGCGCTGAACTGGAACGCATTCGCGAAAAATTTACTCCATTAGTAAAGATTTGCAAAGAGTACGGTACGGCTATGCGCATTGGTACCAATCATGGTTCACTTTCAGATCGCATCATGAGCCGCTATGGCGATACCCCGCTGGGCATGGTTGAATCGGCATTGGAGTTTTTACGCATCTGCGAAGATTTGAATTACTACGACATTGTCTTGTCAATGAAGGCAAGCAATCCGCAAGTAATGGTGCAGGCATACCGGTTGCTGGTACAAAAACTGGATGAAGAAAATTTTCAACCTTATCCATTACATCTGGGTGTAACCGAAGCGGGCGATGGGGAAGATGGTCGCATCAAATCTTCGGTGGGTATTGGCACATTGCTGGAAGATGGACTGGGCGATACCATTCGGGTATCGTTAACCGAAGAACCGGAAGCGGAAGTACCCGTAGCCAAAATGCTGGCCGATCGTTATACCACACGCAAAACTTCGTACGTCATTCCCGAGATTGTAACAAATCCGGTAAACCCGTATGCATACACCCGCAGGCATACACGTGAAGCCGGAAACATTGGCGGGCACCAGGTGCCCCGGGTAATTGCCGATTTCTCCACGAAAGAAAAAGTAACAGCCGCCTCGTTGTTCGCATTAGGCTATCAGTATTCGGTACCCTTGGATAAATGGAACATTACTGATATGGCCTGTGATTATATTTTTCTGGGCGATAAAACGGTTGACTTTGAGATTCCGGGTACGCTTGGTTTTATTTACAACCATGCAACGTGGTTGAAAGGAAAAGAGAAACCCAGGAGTTATCCGTTCATTAATCCGAAAGATTACCTTGCTGGAGCCGAGCGTTCAACCCAACTCAATTTTATCTACACGCAACTCAAAGATATTAATGATGAGTTTGTTGCAGCTATAAAAGCAGACGCAACAGCCGTTTTGCTGATCGACACATACAATGATCATGGCCTTGCTGAACAGCGCAGGTTATTCATTGAGCTAATGAATCGGACTTGCGATGTGCCGGTTATTATCGGCAGAGCCTATGCTGATTTACAACAGGATCAACTGCAACTATATGCGGCTACCGATATGGGCGGGTTGCTGATTGATGGATTGGGTGATGGTGTATTTCTTGCAGCCGAACGATGCGGTTCTGACAAAATGATTAATGAAACGGCATTTGGAATTTTACAGGCTACGCGTACGCGCATTTCCAAAACCGAATACATTTCCTGTCCTTCCTGCGGTCGCACGTTGTTTGATCTGCAGGAAACCACAGCTAAAATCCGGGCACGAACCAGTCATCTTAAAGGAATTAAGATCGGCATTATGGGTTGCATTGTAAACGGGCCGGGCGAAATGGCCGATGCGGATTATGGTTATGTGGGTTCTGGCCCGGGAAGAATTACTTTATATCGCGGCAAGGAAGTAGTAAGGCGAAATGTACCCACACCACAAGCAGTAGATGCTTTGATCGGACTTATTCAGGAAGATAATAATTGGATTGAACCTCAATCCGTAACACAATAACATCATGGAAAAGCAATCAACAACAGGAGAGAAGAAAAAACTTTCGATAAAGGAGTTTTTTACCTTAGGCGAAGTAGGTGGTTATTTCTTCCGGAAGAAAGATCCATCACGGCCTTCCAACATCAACATCAAAATGATGCACGGCATCAATAAGATTTCAATCGCCATTTTTTTGATTGGCGTACTATACCTCATCTTAAAGCGTTTCATTTGAACGTAGAACAGTTTAGAAGTTACTGCCTGGCCAAAGGTGGGGTTACTGAAGAGTTTCCTTTTGACGAAGAAACCATGGTGTTTAAGGTAATGGGTAAAATGTTTGCCCTGGCTGATGTAACAGTGTTTGAAAGCATAAACCTGAAGTGCGACCCGGAGCAGGCTGTATTACTTCGCGAACAATATCCGGCCGTGTTGCCGGGCTACCACATGAATAAAAAGCACTGGAATACGGTCCTGATGGACGGAAGTCTGCCTGATAAACTGGTAAAACAGTGGATCGACAACTCATATAACCTGGTAGCCGCCCGTCTTCCAGCTAAGGTTAGGGCCGGGCTTGACCAATTTTAAGCTGATTTTCACCAAATTACAGGTTGGTTAGAATGCCTGCATCTTGTGGAATACTTAGGTTAATTAATTAATTTTGTTGATTGCGAATGTCTGTATAGGAATGATCCGGGCTTTACTTTTAGGTGTATTGGTTTTGCTGGTAATGGGTTCCTGTACCCAGCGCCTGATTTGCCCTGCCTATCAGAGTTCGTTCATTTACGATAAGCCTACAGCCAAAGAGAAATTTGTTTATTACAACGAAAGCACCACCCAACCCCGCGAAGTACTGGCTTCGGCAAATAGCAAGACCATAACGCTTCCGCCCCGCGACTCCACCTGGAAAAAGAGCGATGCCTTGCCCGGCCCGGCTTTGCCACACGTACGCAGGGTAAAAAAAGACCGGTATTTGTTGCTGCCCGAAAAGACTTACAAGCAAGCCTTAAAGGCATTGCGCACCGTGGAGATGAAGCCGGTTTATCCTAAAAAAGAAACCGATTCGCTTGACATCGCTGCCGAGTTGGATAGTGCGGCCCGCAGTATTTCGGATACTACCTTAATAGGTAGCAGCACCAAGCCAAAACAAACAGCCGATTCAGTTTACGCGATAACCAAGACAAAAGAAAAGTATAACCTCGATCAGGATGCTTACCTCTGGTACTTCCGTGATGTATTGGTGCTACCCGATGTGCGCGCGGCTATGATGGAAGAGGGTAAGGTGCAGGCTGCCAAGAAAAAATCAACGAAGAAGTCCAAAACCGGATTCTTCCCGAAGATCAAAAATATTTTCAAGAAAAAGGATAAGCAGAAACAAGCGGACAGCACTATGCTAACTACCGAACAACCTGTATTGGATTCGACTCAAACTGCATCTAAACCAAAGAAAAAAATTCCTGGGAGGGCTATTCGGTAAGAAGACTAAAGCCGATAAAACAAAACCCGATAAAAAACCAGATGAGGCCAAAAAAGAGGAAGAGGATGATGGGTTTTAAACCAGGCCTTATTGCCGGTGAGCCGGCAATGAATTAATCAAACAACGTCAGGTTACCATGCTGGTCAGCAGCGGGTGCGGGTAGCAGCAGCGAAGGCTTATCAAATGTGGGTGTAAATACTGCCGGTGATACGATATGATGACCTAACTCATTTTCAGGATAAGGTTTTATCAAATCCAGTAGTTGTATTTCTGTTGCGTTTGGGTTTAACCAAACCAACTCCTGCTCGCGATTAAAAAATTACCGGCATGCGATCTGTAATGGGTAACACCGTTTCATTGGCAGGCATGGTTAGTATCGAAAAAGTATGAAAGGCATTGCCGTCCGGATCGTCATACTCTTCCCAGATTCCCGCAAAGGAGATAAGTGTTGACTTTGGTGTGAACAAATAGGGTACAACCGATTTCTTTCCAATTTTTTTCCACGCGTAAAATGCGTTTGCCGGAATCAGGCAACGATAGCGCATTAATGCTTTGCGCAACAAAGGCTTTTCCTGAATCCACTCTACGCGTGTATTAATGATTCGCTCGGCCAGTGCTTTATCCTTTATCCATTTGGGTGCAGTGCCCCAGTAAAAAAATGAAAAGCCTTGCGGACTTTGATGGGTTATTACCGGAAGTAGTTTACCAGGGGCAGCATTGTAACTGGGCTTATAGCCGGGCGATTCTTCAATATTAAATCGTGTAACAAGTTGCTGAATGGTTGAATGAATGGTGTAACGTTCTATCATATACCGGACTGAATAAACTGCAGTGCGCGCAGCTCGCTCCAATATACCCCATTTTTGTTAAACTGTGCGAAACCCACATGCCCGCCATGTGTAAGATACTCCGTAACAAGATAGGGGTGATGGGTAAACTCTTGCGGGTAACACTGCTTGCTTAGAAAAGGATCGTTTTGTGCGTTTACAAGTAATGCGGGTCTTTTGATGTTATCTAAGAAATAAAGAGAACTGCATTTTTCGTAGTAGTCGCGGGCACCGGCAAAACCATGAAGCGGAGCGGTGTAGGCATCATCGAAATCGAAAAGGTTGTTGATGCGACTTAATTTCTGCGTATCGATGCCGGGCATCTGGCTGGCTTTTAAGGCTACCTTTTGTTTAAGCGATTTTAAAAATCGCCTGGCGTAAATGCCGTATGCACTGGATGTAATCTTGATGCTACTGCTGTGCAAATGCAAGGGTACAGAAAAAGCAACCACACGATTTACCTGGCTGGGCAGCGCACTCCCTTGTTCGCCCGTATATTTCAGTATTAAGTTTCCACCAAGACTAAAACCAACCAGGTTTATTTCTGAATACCCTTTGCTTAGGGCATGTTGTACAACCAGATTCAAATCATCGGTAGCGCCACTGTGATAAAACCGGGGTTGACGGTTCATTTCTTCACTGCAACCACGATAATTCCAGGCCAATACATCGTAACCGTGCATCGAAAAAATTTTTGCCATGCCTTTTATGTAAGCCCGCTGGCTGTTTCCTTCCAGGCCGTGCGAAAGGATAACTAATTTCTGCGATTGGTTGTTTAGCCAGTCCAGGTCCAGAAAGTCGTCATCGGGGGTGGTGATGCGTTCGCGCGAATAAGCAACACCGTGTACGGTACGCAGCAGAGCAGGGTAGATGGTTTCGAGGTGATTGGTGAATAATATGGCAGGTGCGCGATAGGCCAGCATTACCAATTCATTCGCTTGCGAAGTTCGGTTATGTGGGCGGTATGGTGGGCGCCATGCCAGGCATACAACGCAATCATGTTGTGAAGCACCACATGCTTTTGTGTTTCAGGATGAACAAACGCCTGTTGCAAGTGCGTGGGCGATAACCTTTCAAGCAACAACGTAAGTTTATGATGTAATGCCTTGATTAACGAAAGCGAAACTTCCGGAGGTAAGGAAGCGTCAGGTGTTTCGGCCCACTTTTTCTCCAGGTATGTTTTAATGGTGGGTGTATCTTCGGTAATAGTCCATTTGATGCGGATGTAAGCATTCATGTGGCTGTCGGCAACATGGTGCACTACCTGGCGCAGGGTCCAGCCGCCTTCGCGGTACGGGGTATCCAACTGGTTATCGGTTAAGCCGGCAATGGCTGCTTCCAGTTTGGTGGGTAACATCCGGATTTGTTCAATATGGGCAGCAATCTCGGAAGCCGTATGAGACTCCTGCGCAGTAAACTTTCCAATAGGGTAGCGAAGATCTGTTTCGGCCTGCATTACTTGTTTAATTCTTTCACGGCTTCTTCCAGTTGCGCATCATCATAGCCTTTGTTGAGTTTTACCGGGTTGGATTTAGCCTTGCGCTTCTTGCGTACGCGAATGTTGGTGAACTCGATCAGCAACGAAAAGGCTACCGCAAAATAAATATAGCCTTTGGGAATTTCCTGGTGTAACCCTTCCAGCAGCAAGGTAAACCCGATCAAAATCAGGAAGCCTAATGCCAGCACTTCCATGGACGGATGGTTTTTGATAAATGTACTGATGGCGCCTGAAAAGAACATCATTACAATGATTGATACAATTACGGCAATAATCATTATCACCACTTGTTCGGGGGGCACAATACCTACTGCTGTTAAAATAGAATCAAACGAGAAGATAATATCCAGTAAGATGATCTGGAAAATGGTTCCGGCAAAGGTTACGGCTGCTGCTTTACCAATACCCGCTTCATCTTCATCGTCACCTTCCATTTCGTGGTTTATTTCCAACGTACTCTTGGCAATTAAAAACAACCCACCGAAGCCGAGAATCAAATCTTTACCACTAAAGGCCATATCGTGTTTAATCAGGAAGTTGGCCGGAATGGTAAATAGGGGTTCTACGAAGCCTATAATCCAGGTTATACACAAGAGTAAGATAATTCGCACCGCCATGGCCAGCGCGAGTCCTACATTTCGGGCTTTGGGGCGCTGGGCTTCCGGTAATTTGTTAGATACAATGGAAATGAAAATAATGTTATCGATACCAAGAACAATTTCCAGAAAACAGAGGGTAAGCAGGGCCAGCCAGGTATCGGCTTTAAGGAACATTTCCATACGCAGGTGCGCTAAAGTTTACAGTCTTTCAAATGCCAAAATAGGCAAAGAAACTTACATTTTAAACTCACCCCGGTAAAGAAAGAAACCCCGAATTTTGCGTGATTTTGCTTTTTTTAGGGAGTTTACCCTTACATGGTTTAGGAGGCAAAAGCTGTAAAGGCTAAAAGCTATAAAGCTTTAAAGCTAAAAGCTGACCGGGTTAGCTTTCCGCTTTTAGGAGCATCCTTTAGGAGTCAAAAGTTGAAAAGTATAGAGTTTAAAGTTGATAAGTAAAGAGTTTAAAGTTCAAGTAAAAAGTTTAAAGGGGAGCAATACTTTAAACTTTTTACTTTAAAAACTTTTGACTTACAACTTCTTTTAATGCACCACCATCACCTTCTTCCTCAGTACCCCCGTCTTCCCTGATCCAATCTGTACCACATAAATTCCCTGTGCCAGGTTTTGGGTGTTTACGGTTTTGGTTTGCTCGCCTTTTTCAAAGTAAAGTTGTTGGGCTGCACGGCCAACCGGGTCGATTAAATTAACCACCAAACGGTTTTCAGCTTTTGAAGGCAACTCAATTTCAAAACTTTCATTGGCCGGGTTGGGGTAAATGCGGATGTATTCGGTAAGGTCTTCTATGCCGGTTATTAAATCGGGTAAGGGTGGGTTTAAGACAATATGTGCCTGGTAAACTTCTTTTAAGCCACTTGTTTCCTGCACGGTTATTACAATGGCATCTCCGCTATTAAATCTCCAGACTACATCAGGCACTAAGTAGGTGCCGCCAGCTGGAATATTACTATCAATGATAACCCCAGTAGGGGAAGGCAACATTTGCCGGGCTACAAAAGCAAATTCGCTATTGTTTGTCCCGCTCAGAAGTGCTGCATCTGTTACACTTTTCTGAACAATGGTAGTAAACACGTGCGCACCCTGCAATGATAAGGTTTGTCCGGTACGATTAAGAATGGAGGTGCTAATAACAACCTCGCCATTTATTTTGGTAACGGTAGGTACAATTTCAATTGGCGATGGCGTTAAAACTCTTTCATCATAAAGGGTATTGAGCCAGCTATTCACCTCACCGGCTCTTGCCCTGCCATCAATCCGGATAGTAGGTGCCTCTGTTATGCCGTAAAAAGCGGTGCGTGCGTTATTGATTTGTGGATTTAATGCGTTTACAGGATCATCGCCCGGAAAAGGTGTGTGGTACTGAACTTTTACTACTTCGCTGGCCAGGTTATAATAGGCGTTGTTGTGTGCGGTGGCACCTTGTGCATCGTTATTCGTAAAGTTTTCCATTACTACTACCCGTGTACGCTCACCAATAAACACATTATCAAATGCAAAACCATCTGTTTGTGACTTATCGGCACCAAACGCCACTCTAAATACCACATTCGTAGCTCCGGCAAATGGATCTAATTTAAAAACAGCAGTTGTCCATGTCTCGTATTTGTTTGGCCTTGTAACGGCATTTCCAGTCCAACCCGTATTTACTGTTGATTGATTACCAGGACTACTTACAATGCCTTGTGTATCGTACCAGTTTATGCCACTATTTACTCCGCCTATGGTAATCCAACTTGCATCATCTTCTATGTTTCCATTGGTGTTTGCCTGAAGTACGGCACCATTTACACCTATGGGCGTATCTGAAAAGATATCCAATGAAATAACGGGTTTGGTACTCGTAATATCAAAGCAATTACTCAATACCCACGATTGCTCCTCCTGGTTATTGGTTCCATTAATTTTAGTTTCCCACCCACTACCACGGGTAGGACTTCCTTCTGTTCCCTTTGTAAGAAATGTGCCCCATTCCCACGAAGAATTGGCGCCACCGGCTATCCAGCCAGCAGCATTGGTATTAAAGTCTTGTGTGTAAGGGGTGCTTATTGCAATAGGGTCTGATGCTTTAGGAACAATGTAAACAGGTTTTGAAACAGAATCACTGCAATTGAATTGTGTGCTTACCTTTAGTTTAACAATATCTGTACCTGCGGAAGTATAGGTTACATTGGGGTTATCAATTCCATTTGGCGAATTGCTGTGTGTGAGGATGTTATTCAAAGAAAATTCCCAATCATAAGTTAGATTTGAAAGTGGAGGGTTTGAATTTTCGGTGGCAACAAAATTTGTTGGGGTACCCAAACAGGCATTTTGCCAGGTAAAGTCTATCTTGGGCAAGTTGCGTACCGCAATTGAAATATTAGCACCTGCGCTTTGGCAGCCCGCACTCTCTTTAGTAACAAAAAAGGAATAACAGCAGGTACATTATTGTCAATGGGAGGTTTAAATGAATAGCCAGAACCCACTAGTTCTTCAAGATCAAAATCACTATACCATTTGTAGGTAATGTTTGGGTCTGGGTTTACGAGAAATTCAGGAATGTCTTCTCCCTGGCAGATTTGAGCACTACTTCCCCCTGCTGAAATAATATCAGTGAGTAAATCAATTACAGGCCGCTTGTTGACCTTAATGATTTTTGCATCCGAAACACCTGTACATCCTGTAGACGCATCCCTATATGTATAAGTGATGGGTATTTCTGTTGTTACACCTACTGTAACTCCAGTAACATTAGATGGATTGAAGGACCATACAATAGTTCCGGAAGGCGTAGAAGTTACCGAACTACTCTGACCATTTCCTGCCGTGAAAAAGTCATTTGATGTTGTATTAGAATTTGCCGGAGAGCCTGTTAATGTTACCGGAGCCTCATCATCGCAGAACTCGTAATCATTATTTGGTAAAGAAAAGGATGGCGTTGGAGCAGGACGGATAGGTATAAGTTGCCAAACTTTTCTTGTTTGATAAATAGGTAAATATAGAACTCCTGCTCCGTCTCGGTCATAGAATCCACCAATTTCAAAACCAATCCAGATACCAAAAATACCGTAGTATCCTCCGGTTGCGGCATAATTAGCCTGATATTCAGAAAGCTTAGGATCGAAAATATTATTTGCTGGGGAGGTAATATCAACTTCTGAAAATGTTGACGTGTTCCAATAGATAAACTTAATTAGTTCCCAATCCTGATATGTATCCCCCTGAGGATAAAATGCAGCTAAATAAGAATCCACATTCATTGGTTGCGTTTGTGGATCATTATTACAGTACTGTGCCTGTAAATTGGTGATGTTGGTTGTGTAAACTTCAAGATTCTTAATCACAATTTTCTCGCATTTTGGTGCGGAGGCATCTTTGTATTTGAAAGTTATGGGATAGGTGCCAGGCGAAAGCGATTGTGGGTTAAATCGATATTGACCAGCTACCAATGTTACGCCCTCCCCTGAAAACACGGTACCTGTTCCGCCACCGGCAGGGCTGCCCACTAACCGAACCGGATTGGAGTTTTGACTAAACCGGGTTTCACCAGGATCAACATCCACATCACCAGAATTTATTTTTACAACTGTAAAATCAATAGCAGGTCCTGTTTCTGAAACGCTTACATTTCCCAAGGTGGTGCCTGAAACTACTCCGGCAATTGTGGCGGTGCCACCGGCCCGGGTTATGGTACCACTTGTGTTGGGTGGGCCTTGCGTACCAGGATGTGGCTGGTGAATTTTTAATCCGCCAATGGTAATACTATTGGTACTGGTAGCGGCTGCTGCCGTTAATGTAATGGTGAACTCGGCCACATTAGCAGTGGGATAGCTAAGGGCTGATATTGAAATTCCGGCTCCGGTAAAAGTTGGGGCGGTGGTAACCGTTTGATCAAATTGAAATCCACCTGGCAACGAAATTGTAAACGTACCAGACGTTGAAAAACCTGATTGGTCGGTTTCTGTTATTACAATATTACCAAGTGTTTGCGCATCGCCACCGTAACAAACAGAGAGTGTGGTTGGGATTGTTACTGTAGAGGGCGAACTGGTAATGGAAATAGTAGATGAGGCATCGCCAATAGCATCTGCGTAGGCATCGTCCGATGCTTCAAGTCCAAAATTTCCGGATCCATTAATCCGCAATTGATTCCACGTATATTGACCTGATGAAAGGGTGGGGGTAAGGCTTTCACCTCCGCCTGCCGTTAATGTTCCGGTTGGCCCGGAGGTTTTGGAAAGGGAAATTTGTCCACTATAGTCAAGGTCAATATTGTTGTAGGGGTTAGAATCAACCGCGCGAACAACCACACTAAAATTTGTATTGACAGGAGAAGTGGCAGGGAATGTAGAAAAGATAAGTTTACTGGCAATTACAGTTATTACATTAGTAGTTCCGGTAGTTGTTGCCCCACCACCATTGGATGCAGCAAAGCCCGAAGTATTACTTGCAGATGTAACGTTGGTAATCGCAATATGAATCTGATGATTGTCGGTTACGGCTTGTAAAAACGTAGCCCGCACATTTATGCGAAACGTACCATCATCGGGTACAATTATAGGCGAAGAAGGGGTAAACACGACTGAACTACCAGATACCGTTTGCTCTGTGCCGGATATTTCGGTGTTGGTGTTGTCATCAAACAAAGCGATTTGACGAACATTTTCCGGGTTTGTGATAGAAATTGTTATTGAAGTAACATTGGTAGATTTGTTATCCGAATCGGTTCCATCACTTCCGCCATCCCTAATAATAAAATCTCCGAGCGAAACGCTGGCCGCAGGATTAGGGGGGGCTGGTTGTCCAGGTCCAATAGAGGTGCCCTGGTAACTTCGGTAAGCAATTGCTGCCGTTGTGCCGTCATTGGCAAATATGATATCGGATTCCTGTGAGGTATTAAACGTAAACGAGCGGCTAGTACTAAATGTATTTACAGCCCCTGTGGCAACCACAACACCCCCTTGATTAAGTTGAATATTGATGTTGTTGGTACTCGCGGTTACGTTATCGGAAACATCTAATACAAGATAATAATATCGGGGTGTTGCATCTATGGTTTTATCTCCTGCGGCAACCGATGCAAAGCTAAAAGATCCGTCAGGGCTATTGTCATTTAATATTTGGGATCCCAGTGTTCCCGGGGTGGTACCTCCATAATAAATGTATTCGTTGGTTATTTGAGATGTTAAGCCTGTATAAGAAAAATTGAGATCGTTTATGACTTGAGTTCCTTCAGAGGTTACAGAAAAACCCAGTACAACCTGTGCGGTAGAGCCGGCCTCAAGTATGGTTGTGGAAATTACCGGGGCGGTGCCAGGACTTATGGGGGTAAAGGTTGCAGAAAAATCAGACGTGGTGGCACTACCTGTAGGAAAGCCGGTAGTGATTAAAAAATTATACGTTTCATCGTCAGCACCTCTGTTAAATGGAATGATTGCATAATGATAAGTCGTATTGGCTGATAAGCCTGTCATATCGTTATATGTTGATATGCCAGTACCATTGATGATACCTTTAAATAATCCAAAGGAATTTGGAGCAGCGCCATCGGTTAATGCAGCGAGATCTGCGGCTACAATAGCTGAACTTTTTATTAAAACAACATAACCAGTTGCGTTGGTAATACCCGAAGTGGCTATACTATTAAAACTTAAGTTGATTTGGTTTGAGCCCATGGCGGTTGCTGTTAATGTTCCGGTAGCATGTCCACTTGGCTCGGTAGCAAACGTAAAATCGTTAGCGGTTTGCGGTGCGGTTAGGTTATAGTTATAAGTAGCGGCATTGGTGCCATCCCACGCAAACGGTATAATTGTATAGTAATAATCGGTACCGCTTGTTAAGCCGGTATCATTAAATGAAGTTGCAGCTCCACTTGTGATGGTGGTTATTTTATGACCCGTTCCGTCCGCGGGTGGTGCGGCTCCATCTGCCAGTGTACCCAGTGATGGCGCGCTTCCTGTATTGCGGTAAATAACGTAGCCAGCTGTTGCCCCGGTTCCAACCCAACTATTAGCTGATGGAAATGTTAAATCAATGGTGGTACTTCCGTTAGCGGTAACTGTTAATTGCCCCCCGCTTAACTGAAGGGGTTCAGTCACAAATACAGTTTCAGAGGTTGTGCCGGCATCGGCATTATTTCTGGCGTATGCCACAAAAAAGATTCGGGCTGCCGAAGGCAAACTGGTTCGGGCTTGTGTAAAAGCTCCAGCGGTTGCGGAGGCTTCTTCCAATTCATTCGAGGTACCCACGGGTGATGTGGTACTCCAACGTGTTCCTCGATGGGTTAAGGTTCCTGTTACGGTTCCGCCTAAGGTGGCGTCAGTAGTGGTTATGCCTGATACTGTTGGTGTAGTTACTATGGGGGCTTGGGAATAGGCTGTGGAAGCGAGCAACACAAAGAAGATACTACTCAATATGAGTGTTTTATTTCGTGTTGTTACCCGATGCATTAAGCCAACAAAACAATTTGTCATAAATTTTCGATCTTATTAGTCCTTCAGTTCTCCGTTACGATTAGTTTTCAAAAGAAATACAGTTGCAAAATTGCCAAGGGTGTTTGTACCGCAGATAATCAGGTCACCTTCCGGGGTCTCGCGGATTGCAGTTGGCACCTCATCCCCGGCACCACCAAATCTTCTTGTCCAAACCACATTTCCGGCAGCATCAACTTTTATTAAAACCAAATCTTTATTGTTCTGACTCTCTGCTGAACCTGCAAGTACAAAGCCACCGTCTTGCGTGGATGTAATTGCTTCACCACGATCTTCGGTGATGGACACATTCCGATCAGTAAGGAGGTCACTGTTAACACCATCAAAGTACCTAAGGCTACTTGCGTTAATGGTGCCATCATTACGAACTGTCATGAAAAAGATGTTGCCTTTGGAACCATCCTGAGTTTCACTATACGTACCAACTACTGCAAATCCAAATGCGGGTGAACTTGCTAAACAGATATCCTTCGGGACAAAGTATTGTTGCGAGTTCTGGCCGTAAACACTATAGTTTGGGTACACTGAGTTTTCTTCAATGGTAGGAATGCTTACCCATGAGTTGATAAAATCTCCGGCAACATCAGCAATAGCAGCGGCCCAGGTAATTCTACCATTACTATAATGTATTGACTTCGAGTTTTGCGAGGTGCGGCCAAGCAGGTCATATCGTTTAGTCCAGTTAAGCGTTCCATCGGCATTTAAGGCAATCAAAAAGGGTTCTGCTGGAGCTACTTGTTGAGCGGTAACTGCTTTTTTGGAGGTACCTAAGATGTAGACTTTGCCATCGGCAGCTACATCAATGGCTTCTCCAGTAAAGTCTTCTAAAATTATAGTTTCATTGATTTGGGGTGGTGCAGGTACAGGAGTCTCATCAGTAATAGTGAATGTGCGTGTTATCTCAAAGTTAGGATCCAATACGGCTCCTCGAAGCGAGGAAATACTAATGTTTGCTACAAGTGGCTCAAGAGGGTTTACGATTATCCGGTCACCCACAATAACATAGCCGCTAACATTTGCACCATTTCTAATGGCCTTTATAGATTTACCGGTTCCACCTGCAATTTCCTTGAATCCAAGGGTTTTATTTCCGGTGGTGTTTGTTTTGAAAACCACAGCCGAAGTGTAAGTCGTATCACGGATATTGTCCTCGACAAACATATTTCCAACCACTACATAGCCATCCGGTGTCAGTTCTAAACCAGTAGCAGTTATACTGTAAGGCCCTTGATAAAACTTCAGAAAAGTATTTCGTGGGCTTGGTTCAGAACCATCCAGATTACTACAGGTAATGGTAAAGAATGAAAACGTAATAAAGAGTAAAATTCTTTTCATTTGGCTTTTATCGTTCTTTTCTTCGGATTAAACATGTTTATTACGTAACTCCCACTTAAAGACAGTGACGAAATTTTATACACAGGATCCGCATAACCCTGGCCCCAGGTTGCTTGTTCATTCGCATACGATGTTTCCAACGAGTTTACATTGGTGAGCCCGTGTGTATACCATACGCGTGCTATAAAATAACCGCCCCCCATTTGAAATTTTACGCCAGCGCCTGCCTGTAAGCTAATATTGGTTTTAACGCGCTGTGGGTTCAAATTAAAAGTAGCCTCTTGAATCGATGTGGTATTGGTTCTTAGTACTTCTGATTTGATTTTGGAATTCAGGAGGTAATCAACAACAACACCTCCGGACACAAATGGATTAAATTTCTTTTCTGCTAATTTATACTCCATGCTCAATGGCAAGGATATCCAATTCTGAGTTTCCACCCCTTGAAATTGATTGGTGATAGAACCATCACCTGCCAATGAGCGGTCTGTAATCAATTCGAGATTGAATTTTTTCTGACTATAAAGTAGTTCACCATGTAGTGTTAACTTATCTGTAGGGTCAAGCGGAACATCTACCGATGCGCCAAATAAAATTGCAATTGCATACCTATACTTACTCCCCTCTGCCAACTCAACGGCTGATACCGTGTTGGTTACATTGGGTTGTGTTGCATTTACACCAAGCGTGGCACCAATGCGATAGATTTCATTTGTGCGAAAGGTGTTGTATAGGGCCACAAACTCTGCCGGATCCACGGCCGGGTTAATTTGAAAGTAATTATCTGTTTGAAGTAACTTCAGCATGGTCGCATCGGCCTTCTCCGGCTCTTCCAGGTAGATGTAGGTGAGGGTAAGCAGTTTAAGCAAGCTTACTTTTTCAGACTGCTCACAAAGGGCGTTTGGATTATTAAGGGCTTTGTTAATGATATCCTCCAGTTCGTGCAGGCGACCCTGGTCATATACCGATTGGGCCAACCTTACGGCCTGGGCACAGGATGAATTTTGTGCGTACGCACCACTTGCCGCTATGGAAATCAGGATAACAAGATAAAGTTTCTTCATACTCATTTGCCCGGTTTCTTATTCGTATTTATTCCCGATTGAATGCCCGGATAACTTTCGCAGGTTTTTTGCCACGGGTAATCCTGAAGATTGCCAACGTAAATAATCCATTCTTCTTCTGTTAGATTTCGTTTTACTTTATCACATAATAAAGAAGCCATACCATTAAAATCAGTTGGGTAGGCGTGTATGGTTTGATTGGTTTGGTTTGTTCCGGTTCTGGTTACGGTTTCTTGCGTACTATGGATACCGGCAAATAGTTGAGAATCGTCAGGTGAAAACGTTACACTCCAAACCCAATCGTGATCGCTTACTGTAATAGGCTGCTCATTCAGGTTTCTGAAATTCCACAAACGCACCGTTAAGTCTTTGCTGGCAGAGGCCATAAATTTTCCCGAATGGTTGAACTTTATATCCTCAATTTCAGAAGAGTGACCAGGTAAATCGCGAATAATGATTCCATTATTGATTATTCGTAATAAACCATTGCGACTTCCGGTAATAATCTGGCGACCATCGGGGGCAAAACATACTGCAGTAAGTCCGTTTGATATTTTGATTTTGGTAACAGCATAATTTTTACCGATGTCCCACACATACAGATTGCCGTTATCGCCTGCACCGGCTAACAGCGTTCCATTTTCATTTAAGTCTAATGAAACAATTTTTTCGTCAGATGTTATTACCTCTTTGGCAGAGGAAAGGTCTGAGTACTTAATGCTATGCCCGGAATTATCGCGTGCATAGAAGCCTTTGCCATCGGGGGTAAAGTGAATATTCTCAATATCTGATTTGAAACCCGGAATCTTTTTGGCAGGAGCTGAAGGATTCTGTAAATCATAAAGTTCAGCATAATTTGCATCGCGGTTGGTAGGGAAGAGGCCTCCGGCTGCAAGCCAGTTTCCATCCGGGCTGGTATCTAATGAATAAACCAGGTATGGTTCTGTGCGTTTTGCCTCATCCACTAGAATTTCGGCAACCCAACCATTATTAACATAGTTCCACTGGATAATCCGGCCATCGCTGCCTCCGGAATAAATGTGATTACCTTTTCCTGATGTTTCCAGGGCGCGGGCGGCACCATTTTTATGGGCTTCCAGGCTTCGGGTTAGTGGTTCATCCCAATTTTTTAAGGCGGTGTATAAACCACTATACACATCGCTGTTGTATTCGTAGCCGCCATACTTTTTGTTAAACAAATAAGCTTGTTGTGCTACTAATCCTTCCAGGGAAAGGTCGTTGCCCAATTCTTTCGATTTAATGGCCATAGCTTTAGCGGCTGCGAGGTATTTTTCACGTTCGGCACGCTCAGCATTAAGAATTGCTAATTTTTCGTTCGCAATTGCTTCACCTTCGGCTTTACGGGCAGCAATTGCATTCTTATCGGCCTGTTCTTTTTGCCGTTTAGCTTCTGCTTCAGCAAGTTCGGCTTGTATTCTTCTTTTCTCAGCCTCTGCGCGTTGAATAGCTTCCGCAGCCTGGGCTGCTTCCGCAGCAATCTTTGCTTTTTCGGCCGCTTCCTGGGCGATTCGTGCTTTGTCTCTTTCATCCTCGGCAACTTTCTGTGCTTCCACCGCCCTTGCCTCGTTAGCCTTTGCTAGGTCAGCTTGCCTTTTTGCCTCAGCCTGTTGCATAAAGGCATACACAAAGGCAACCAACGCAATAGCAGCCAAGGTACCAAACACAATTGCGGTAACACGGGCGCGTTGCAACTTGCGCTTGGCCTCCAGTTCTTTAATGCGTTGTTCGGTATCAAATTCTTTCTTGGAATATTCCAGAAAGATCATGGTGCGCTCAAAGGCTGGATGGTAGCGTTGTCCCCAAACTAAAGTAGGTTTGTGTTTGGCTTGCCAGTTGAGCGCTAATTGCAAATCGGGTGGGCGCCATAAGCCGGCTTTGCCTACCTGGTATTGCCCTGCTGCTTCGGCCAAACGCAAATACATTTGTACGGCTTCGCTTTCATCGTCAACCCAGTTTTTCAAGCGCACCCAAATGCGCATCAAACTTTCGTGCGATATGTCGATCATCGACTTGGAGCCTAACTCAATGCCATAAGCCGGTGTTAATAAGGAACGACCGGGTTCGCGGAATTTTTCAAGCACGGCTACCACATCGGCTTCCGATACATCGGCAATGGAGGCAATTTCATTTAACCGCGTGGGTCTACGAATACCAAAGTTCTCACCTCGTTTTTCAGTAATAGCCTTGAATAGAATTTCGCAGATGCGTTGTTGTTCTTCGTCCAGTTCGTCATAGGCTTCGTTGGCATGCATCGAAAGCGCTTCAGACATGGTACCGATCGCCTCATAATGTTTCAGGTCAACGGGCTCATCTTCATAGTCGCGGTATTTGGCCCAGTAACTCCAGGTGCGCATCAAGGCGTGTTGCAGAATGGGCAACTGATCGGGGTTATCGCCCAAATCATTAAGAAGTTGTTGCGTTAAACGCGGAGTAATCTTTGCGTTACCCACCGCTACCGGTCCTTCAATAGCCCTGCGTTTCTGATCGCGCGTCATTTGCGGAATCAGGTAGTGGCTATCGTTAATCTTACGCGTTAATTCCGGAAACTGGGCGCACTCACCAATAAAATCGGAGCGCATGGTAATGGCTACGTAGATGGGGGCATCTTCATAGTTTACAGCTTCCATCAGCAGGTTGATGAAAGCAAGCGATTCGTTTACAGAATTCGGATCGGTACTATCCTTGAAGCGGAAGAGTTCTTCAAACTGATCGACCAGGATAAGGTAGTTGATATCTTCTTTTCTGCGCGATTGCTGAATGGCTTCTACCAGGCCAAGCGAACTGCTTCGCAACAAAGTAGAAACAATGGTGCGCTTGATTTTTTTGTCTTCCGCATCGGCCGTGTTGTAGTCTTTTACGGTTTTTAAAAGCGACTCGGCCAGGTTATCGATGGGGCCGGCACCGGGGCGCGTAACAACAACTTCCCAGTTAGGGCTTGCATCGGTAAGGAAGCCTCCGTACAAAATGGGCAGCACACCACAATAAATAAAAGATGACTTACCACTTCCGGAAGGACCGATAATACCTACAAACCGGCTCTTGGAAAGTTTGAGCAGCACTTCATCGCTTTGGCCTTCGCGGCCAAAGAACAAATGGCTCTCTTCAATTTTGAACGGACGCAGACCGGGGAAGGGATTAATCGTTCCTACCCGTGTGCCGTGTTCATCTACCGTCTGGCTCATAGTTTTATGAGTTTATTTCTTGTAAAAAGTTTTTAAGATTTTCCAGCGAGCGATTGGAATCGCCCGATATCAACGTAAGATTTTGATTCTTGAATCCGTCTAACGTAGCACCGGTTGCAGCCACAATGGCTTTACCCTGAATGGGTTTCTTCCGTCCAAAGCCAGGCGCTTTCAACAAGTCGAGCACTTTCATGCGCACCCACTGATCGTTTACTTTTCCTTTAAAGATGATGGCGCCATCGAAGTTGCGCAGGTTGTCGATGTGTTGCTTGCGCACTTCCAGTAAATCGCCTTCGAAGGCCGGGGTAAGCACTTTAAAGCCTGATTTTTCGATGGCTTCGCGGAAGGGGCGTACTTCGGTATCATCAATTTTATCGTGTACCAGGTAAATAGATTTGCCGCCCGATTCTTCCGTGCTCTTGCGCTCCTGCGATTCGAGCAACTCTTCGCGCATTATATTTTTGAAATCTTCCAATGGGTTTTGCAAAATCTCGGCACCTTCCTGTGCTTCGGTATCGCGCTTCAGCGTATCAATAAAAGCCCGTTGTTTATCGCTTGCATTTTTCAGGTTTTGCGAAATCCAGATTAGTCGCGAAAACTCTTGTTTGTTTTGTTTTTTCTTCAGGGCTACTTCGGCTGCAACTTGATTTTGGATATCTACAATGGAGCGATCGCCTCCTTCAGGTATTTCGCCATAGGCATTACCTACCAGGTGAACCGAGAGTGCGCACTCTTCCACATCTTTCCGAACCACGTTTATTACTTCGTTTGCCTGTGCAGGAAGTGTTTTTTTAGGAAGCACAATGTAGCCATGGCGTTGAAGTTCGCGCTTGATGATGTTGCGTTGCACGGATAAATCGTGGCCGGTTTCGGCTAAGTAAATAGACTTTCGTTTATAGATATTTTTTTACAGATGATTTGGCATCCCCTTCGTTCAAAATCATGAGCGCATCGTGAATATCATAAGCCAGATCGACCAACTTCATCCAGTATTGTTTTTCTGCTTCCTGGCTAAAAAGATCTGAATACTCTTTTTGAAGCCCGGTTTCTGCATCGAGTTGATACATTTCGTACCCCAGCAAATCGCGCAGGCGGGGTGGTTGTTCGGCTGTTGAAAGCGGAGTTTTCATTACTTTGAAGACCCGATTAATTTTTGAAGCCTCTGTATTTTTATAAAATGTTTCGAGGTTATCGAGGCAGCGGCCCGAAAGTGTAAACTCTTTGGTAAGAATCGGAACCAGTATTGCGGCATTGTTCAAAGCAGGAGCCGTAGCCGAATCAAACTCTGATTTTAAGATGACGTTTGGTTTTGAACCCTGCACCTGCACCAGTATAAGCTCCAGAAATTTTTTGAATTGGGTAACCCAACCTATTTCGCTTTTTGTGCGGTTTCATTGTCCTTTTCGGCAAAGGTGATTAGTACATCAATTTCAAAAGCCATAGTTTAAAAAATTTAGTTAGCAGGATGTTTTTCAGGTTGTTCAGTAATGTTATGTATCAGGCCCTGGGCCAGCTCGTGGTGGTTTGCCAACACGAAGTAGAAATCGATAAGACTTATTTTGAAGATTACGCTTCGTTCGCTCGCAACAACTTCGGTTATGGGAATTGTAGGACCTTCCTGAAACAAATCGCCATACACTTGGCCAGGTTTTAGTTCCAATACAGGATTGCCATCATTAGTTTAGTTGAGTTTTTCCGTGTGCTATAATGAGTATTGGCAACTCTTCTGTTTTTGGAATATTGATTTTTTCGTTTGGTTTTAGGGTAATGGGTTGAATTTTGTCTGCCAGATCGCTCAATACTTTTCCCTGAATGTGATAGAATGCCGGGATGGATTTAATGAGCATGATCATTTCGATATAGAGGAAGAAACCGTCATCCAGGCCATCCAGCAGTTGGTTGTTCTCAATAGAAGAATCGAGAAATTTTTTGTCTTTGTAGGGAAGGCGTTCGGAAATGGATTGATAGGCGGCTTTATCTTTATTGTAAATAACCCAGGCAGTAGTTTCCTGCAACAGTTTATCGTTGTTAAACATCTGGCTGATGAGCCCCCGGCTTACGCGGAAGTTAGGAATGTAGGCACAGGCATGTACGGCACATACTTTTGTCCACCGGTTGTTGTAGTTAAAGTCGCGGTTAAGAATGTAGTTAATTACCTGGATGGGATTATAGCTTTCGCGTGGGAAGTACGTTTGCAACAATTCTAATTTCTTAGTGGTTGTGGAATCGTCCAACAACGGAATTAATTTTGGTTTCAAATCCTGATCTACGAAGAGATCTAACAACTCGAGTGCATATTGGATGCTATCGGGTGTTCCCAACTCAACATTTTCCTTCACCAGTTGCACTGATTCCGGATCATACAGTAAGGAAAGCAGTAGGCTAAGATGATCGTAATTATCGCGTACTTCTTCGCGCAAGGCTTCGTGCAGGTAATGATAAATCGGTTCGTTTGGTAATTCGTGCAGAGCTGCCAGGTTCCAGAGTGTTTTACTCATTTCGGCATCCAGCAAATCTTTTACAGCCAATGCTTCGCGCCCGGTAGCCTGGTAGTTGATGTAGCGAAGCGAATACAGGATTTGTTTAACGATGCGTTTATCCGGATAGTCAATTTTTTTCCAGAGAAGTTGCAGACTCTCCTGGCCAGGAATGTGCCCGATTATCTGAATGATTTTGAGCATGACCAGATCTTTCTGTCCGGACTTGTGAAATGCGGTTTCCAAAACAGGAAGCGCAGCAACTCCGGCTTCTTTCAAGGCCGAAGCGGCCTGGTGTGCATACCGGGGCGAAGCGAGTAGTTCGATTAATACATTCCAGGTTTCGGGGCGTTTTACCTTGCGGGCCGTAAGCAGCGCCTCGGTGCGTACTCTTGGATCGGCATCGCGCATTAACTCCAACAAGATGAAGATGGTTTTCTGGTTGGTGAGCTTGCGCATTAACTTGGCAGCCAGTAACCGATCGGCTTGCTTTACCGATTTGCTCAGTTTCATCAGTTTTTCTACCGGGATCGAAAGCAGGTCACTATCTTCGGCCATACCAGCCGCCTGCGAGGCAAGGCCTTTAATTTCATTTTCTGCAGTTAGGATTCCCAGCTCTTCAATTTTTTGCGGGCAAATTGCGACACCTTTTTGGAAGGGCTATCAGCCAATTGCAGGAGGGAGGTTTCGAACAGAGCCGGTTCGAGTTTTTCCATTAACTTCAATCCGTAAATAATTTTTTCTTCGGCTGTGCTGCGTACTTCTTTTTCCAGTACGCTATCTAAGGTGTATTCTTTTACCAGGTTTTTCTTTACTGCCGATTTATTTTTTACTAGTGAATTTTGCAGCGTATCGCGATAGCCTTTATACATTCGGTTGGTAATAAAATACCATAAAACCAGTACCGGTACGGTAAAAATGGTGATGGAGAATACGTTGAAGACATCGAACGAGTTGATTAATACGATAATACCCCCGGCAATGGCTGTGGCCAGGGCGGTAACGGTTCCTTCAATTTTTGTTTGCGCATCAATGCTGATGGAACGATCGATCGGTACATAGAAAAATTTGAAGGTGGGTTCATCCAGTGCTTCGCGCAATGAGTTAATAAAGAGTTTACTCATGGCTACGGCAATAAAGAAGAAGGCAATGGTGCTCTTTTCGCCCGTGGTTAAATCATATCCAAAGTAAGAGCCCAACGCAATGGCTGCTCCGGTAAAAATGAGCAGGACGATGGGGTTAATGAGTAATGAAACCCGCAAACCATAGTCCTGATTGAGGCGATCGGTAACAAACGTGGTGAATAAGAAGCTGAAAATAACAACGGTGGCCTCAAATAAACTGAGGAATGTAGCCAACTGGGTGTCATCCATTTCATTATTCTCATTTGTATATTGAATAGTGGTGGCGTTAAAGAAAGCGTAATCCACAAACTGAAGGGCTACCAACGAGATTACAATAAAGAGCGAAAGGGTAACAATGTATTTGTTTCCTAAGAACTGTCCTATTGAAAGTTTTTTGATTTCGGCTTCACTTTTAATGGCAGACTTACCACCAACCAGGTATTTTCTGGATAGCAGCAGAAATAAAATCAGGAAGCCGGTAATACTTACCAACCCGATGGAATAAAGCGATTCGGGTTTTATACCATAGCTAAGTAAAATAGGGATAGAGAAAAATGCAAAAACGGCAGCTATATCGGTACCCACATCCACGCTTCCGATCAGGCGTTTTGAATCCCTCACGTTAAACATCCTGTTAAAGGAGCCCCAGAAAACAAGTTGGGTTATAAAGGTAAAGGGCAGGATAAGCGTAAAACCGAAGTAGAACAACAGGTTGGTATCCTGTACGTATGGTTCGCCAAACTCGATAAAAGCAGTAAGTGCAATAACCAATAGCAGGTTAAAAACAGTAAGAGCCGTAAAGGGTATCCGGCCCTGCAGAAAATTATAAAGGAGGGTTATCAGCACACCAATGCCCCCCCGAAATAGCAAACGCCCGGGGCAGATCAACCCGTTCGTCAAAGTGCGAAAGAAACAGGGTTTGAGAAGCAACCGCAACAGCGGCAAGGAACAGGCCCATGAAAAAACTCATGAGCAGAAGTAAAGATACCTGGCCGGTTTCGTCAGGCTCTACGTCAAGCACTTTCCAAAGCCTGTGGAGCATAGGTTGGATTTTAACCTTTAAATTTGGTACAATTCATCGAAAAATCCTATTCAATTAATAGTTGATTTGAATAAGGTTATAGTTTGATTTATAGGAAGTTGTTGAATTTATAGGATTGTACAATTTTCATTCTACCGACAATTCCTTTTTAAGGTATATTCTTTCGCAGAACGAACTGGTAAGCAATAAGTTTAAACTGATTGCACGAATAGCAACGAACTGTCGCCATAACTGAGAAAGCGATAGTTACCGGCCAAAGCAGCATCATAAATTTTTCGCCAGTCAGTACCGGTAATGGCAGCCACAAGCAGGATAAGCGTGGAGCCGGGTTGGTGAAAATTGGTAATTAAAGCATGTATGGTTCTAAAGGTGTAACCGGGCACAATATAAATGGATGTTTCGCCCAAAAGGGTATTAAGGGAGTTGCGATTCATATAATCCAAAACTTGCTTCAGGGCTTGTTGCGTTGAAATATGTTGTGGTAGTGTATAGGCATCGTGTTGGGCGATGCGAAAGGTGCTTTCGGGGTTGCCTGCCAGCTTAACTCCAAACCAATACAAACTTTCCATAGAGCGAACCGAAGTTGTACCGATGGCTACTGAAAAGTTACTGGATAGCATTGCCTCGATATTGCTTCGGGTAACAACAAGCTGCTCCTGGTGCATCTCATGCTCCAACGCGTTATCAACCTTTACCGGCTGAAACGTTCCGGCACTTACGTGAAGGGTTAAGTATTCTTTTTTTATACCGACACGTTCCAACTTATTTAAGAGAGATTCTGTAAAGTGAAGGCCTGCAGTAGGTGCGGCAACCGCTCCATCATGTTTAGAATATACAGTTTGGTAAGATTCTTTATCAGCTTCTTCTGATGGCCGGTTCAGATAAGGCGGAAGGGGTACATCTCCGCTGCGGGTAACTACTTCGGCAAAAGAAAGGGGTGTATTCCAGGTAAACTCCACCACGCCTTCGGCTCGGCTTATCAACCGGGCGGTAAGTTGAAAGGAAGGGTGAATGAAATGAAGCGCTTTATTATCAGGCCAACGCTTCAGGTTGCCAATGGTACATTGCCATTGACACTGGCTAGTTGCTTCCATAGCCTGCTGCACAATGGTTGATGGTGCCACCGGGTGTAACAGAAATATTTCAATGGTAGCCCCGGTATCTTTTTAAACCGAGGCGGGCAGGAATTACGCGTGTGTTGTTAAAAACAATGTACTGTG
>LNFR01000071.1 GCA_001567185.1 Bacteroidetes bacterium OLB12 | reverse complement strand
CAAATGTGCCATTTGTGCGGCTGGCATTTTCTTTGTTTTCAATCTTGTCTTTATGTCTATTTCTAATGTTTTGTAATAGTCTTTCATTGTACCGCTGTTTGTTTAAGGTACACACAACGTTTGGCTATAAGCACCCAGGTGCTTATATACCCATAAATATACCGATCTTTTGCGAGATAGAAAGGCCTTTTTCAGGCACCATTCGGATGTTCGGATATCCGCCATCAAAATATTCTGCTATTTTGCAAGGTAGTATCCACCCCTCCAAATGACATCCACCCGCAAGCCTGCCATCACGTTTATTTTCATAACCTTACTAATCGATGTAATTGGCCTTGGTATCATTATCCCCATTATGCCCGATTTGATCATAGATCTTGCAAACCTTGATCCGAAAGCAAGCGAGGCAATGGGGTATGCCAGCACCATGGGTGCGTGGCTGCTCTTTGCGTATGCGTTTATTCAGTTTTTGTTTGCCCCGGTAATTGGTTCGCTTAGCGACCGATACGGAAGGCGGCCCGTTTTACTCGGTTCGTTACTTGGGTTTACCATTGATTATCTTTTTCTATCCTTTGCACCCAACCTGGCCTGGCTTTTTGCATGGGCGCGTGGTAGCCGGTATTATGGGTGCCAGCTTTACAACAGGTGGCGCTTATATAGCCGATATTAGTGCACCCGAAGACCGTGCAAAAACTTTGGAATGATTGGCGCCGCTTTGGACTTGGGTTTATTATTGGCCCGGTGTTGGGTGGCTTCCTGGGCGACCTCGGACTGCGTGTACCTTTCATGGTTTCGGCCGGGCTTACCTTCCTGAATTTTCTTTACGGATTTTTTATCTTGCCCGAATCGCTTAAGCCCGAGAACAGAAGAAAATTTGAATGGAAGCGTGCCAATCCCATCGGCACCCTGGTTGCACTAAAACGGTATCCGCTTATTTTCGGATTGCTGGGCTCCCTTATCTTTTTATACATAGCCTCGCATGCCGTACAAAGCAACTGGCCTTATTATACCAAAGAAAAATTTGATTGGAGCCTGAAGGAAGTAGGCATCTCGCTGGCTGTTGTGGGTATTGCCTTCGCCATTATTCAAGGCGCGCTGATTCGTATAATTATTCCCAAACTTGGTCAACTGCGAAGTGTAAACGTGGGCATGGGTTTGTACTTGCTCAGCTTTGTGTTATACGCGTTGGCTACACAGGGCTGGATGATGTACGGCATTATTATAATTTATTGTTTGGGAAGTATTGCAGGTACAGGTTTGCAGGGAATTATGTCGGGCATTGTACCACCGAATGAACAAGGGGAATTGCAAGGCGGCTTTACAAGTTTGATGAGCATTTCTGCCATTATCGGTCCGCTGGTAATGAACAACGTCTTCGCGTACTTCATCGGCCCAAAAACTCCGTTTTATTTTCCCGGGGTGGCCATGATGCTTGGCGCGGTGCTTACATTGATCAGTTTTATTCTCATTCGGCTTACGCTAAAGAAAGAGATGATTGTTAAATAAAAATCAGGGCATGCGGAGTCCTATCTACTCCAACAACTAAGCATGTCGTTTTGAGGTGAGCAGGTGTTTCTGTTATATTTAAGTCCATGAAAAATATTCCGGAAGCAAGTACCCTTCAGGAAGGGTTATCCCTCACAACTCCCTTTGTTATTCGTGGTCTTAACCTTCCATGCAACCTTTCCACCTGCGAAGAACGAGCCAGCCGGAAGGACATGGAGTTGTTTGGTTATGGAAAGGGTGGAGCCGAGTTGTGGATGTGGGCAAGCGAAGCCTTCCGGCAATTCCGGCAGGAGTCGCTTTCCATGAATATTGTAGATGCACCTTTTCCGGTTCTGCTCGATGCGGAACTTCCGGATGTATTGTTAAAGTCTGTAAAAAAATCAAGAAAGAAAATTTGCCTTACGCTTACGCGAAACGGTTCATACACACCGCTGCATGTAGATCCCAATCACGGAGGTGGTTGGATGTATTTACAACAGGGAATTAAAAAATGGCAATTGATAGATGCAGATAAGAATCCGTTTGTTCCCGATAAAGCAGGCAACTACCAGGATCCACCGCTCGACCTGGATGCGAATTACATTTACGAAACAACCATTCATCCCGGTGATTTCCTTTACTTCCCTCCGCTAACACCACACCGGGTATGGACTTACGCGCATAGTTTTGGTGTGAGTGGCTATGCGAAGTGAATCCGATACCAAAGCAAACGATCTAAGCCTGCGATTGGTTTTTACCAGAAACCTGAAAGATGTTTAGATGTAATGCCGGCAAATTGGCTATTGACTGTTTTTATTTTTGATCACATAGCCTACACCAGCCCGGATTCCAAATTCGGTTTGCCCGAAGTAAAAATCACCCATCGCTTCAAAACGCCACTTTTCATTAATTGGTTTAGACCAACCACCACCCAGGGCTACATCGTTGGCTCCAATTAATCCGCGGAAGCGCACAAAAAAATTATCGAGCGGATAGTAGCGCATGCCCATGGTAAATGAGCTTTGAGGCCGTGTCCATAACTCTAAACCACCTCCGGCTGCGAAGTGGCGAACTACAAAATAATTGGCCTCAGCACCAAACTGAAATTTATCGCCAAACCGCGCGTAGTCGGTTTTGATCAGATCAAAACCACCACTTAATAATAGGTCGTTGTTGCTTTGTGCTTGTAAGGTTCCGGAAGCCACAACTAAAACAGATATAATAAAATAAACTTTTTGCATCGTGATTTATTTTTTTTCCTCTAACAATTTCTGAATGGCAAGGTACTCATCGCGCAGGCGTGCCGCTTCCATAAACTCCAGTTCCTTCGCGGCTTTTTCCATTGCCTTGCGTGTGCGATCGGCCATTTTTTCTAATTCAGGTTTGCTCAGGTAGGCAACAACCGGATCAGCCGCCAGCGATTTTTCTTCTTCCTCGATATAATACCGTTTGGTAGTCTTCTTCGAGTCGGCCACTTTGGTTTGCCCCAGTATCGAATCTTTTGACTTGAGCACCGTTCTGGGAGTTATGCCATGTGCCAGGTTATAATCTTGCTGAATTTTTCTGCGCCTGTTGGTTTCATCAATAGCCAGTTGCATCGATTCGGTAATCGTATCGGCATACATAATTACTTTTCCGTTTTCATTACGGGCTGCCCGCCCGATGGTTTGCACCAACGAACGCTGATTGCGCAGGAACCCTTCTTTATCAGCATCCATAATCGCCACCAGCGATACCTCCGGTAAATCCAATCCTTCGCGCAGCAGGTTTACACCCACCAGTACATCAAACACACCCAGCCGTAGTTCGCGCAAAATCTCTACACGATCAAGTGTTGTAACCTCCGAGTGAATATACCGACACTTGATAGCCGCCCGCGCCATAAACTTGGTAAGTTCTTCGGCCATCCGTTTTGTAAGTGTGGTTACCAATACCCGCTCTTTCTTTTTAACGCGTTCGTCAATCTCTTCAAACAAATCGTCAATTTGGGTGCGACTGGGTCGCACGTCAATGTGCGGATCAAGCAACCCGGTAGGGCGAATGAGTTGTTCAATAACTACACCTTCCGATTTTCTTAATTCGTACTCAGCCGGAGTAGCACTTACATAGATTACCTGATTAACCAGGCTTTCAAATTCATTAAACGTAAGCGGCCGGTTATCCAACGCAGAAGGCAACCGAAATCCATAGTCCACCAGGTTTACTTTTCGTGAACGATCGCCACCCCACATAGCGCGTACTTGCGGCACGGTTACGTGGCTCTCGTCAATCACCAACAAAAAATCATCTGGAAAATAGTCGATCAGGCAAAACGGTCGGGCGCCAACCGAACGCCTGTCAAAGTAACGGGAGTAATTTTCTATGCCGCTGCAATAACCCAGCTCGCGCATCATTTCCAGGTCAAATTCAGTGCGTTCTTTCAAACGTTTGGCTTCTAAGTGTTTTCGTTCCTGCTCAAACATATCTACCTGCAGCACCAGGTCGTCTTGAATTTCGCGAATGGCCGTGTGCAACAACTCTTTGCCCGTAACAAATAAATTAGCTGGAAATATCACAGCAGTTTTTTCATCGGCAATTTTTTTACCCAGAATGGGGTCAATCAATTGAATGGCTTCAATCTCATCACCAAAAAAATAAATACGCAATGCATAATCGGCATAAGCCAGAAAAATATCTACCGTATCGCCCTTAACGCGAAAAGTACCGCGCTTAAATTCGGCTTCTGTGCGGTGGTAAAGAATATCTACCAGGGCAAACAAAAGTTTATTACGCGGTATCATTTCGCCCACACGAAGTTGAATGCGATTCTTTCCAAACTCTTCCGGGTTGCCAATTCCATAAATGCACGATACCGAAGCCACAACCAATACATCTCTGCGGCCGCTCAATAAAGAAGAGGTAGCACTCAATCGTAATTTTTCAATTTCTTCATTGATGGAAAGATCTTTTTCGATGTAAAGATTGGAGGAAGGGATATAAGCTTCCGGCTGATAATAGTCGTAGTAGGAAATAAAATACTCAACCGCATTTTCGGGGAAGAACTGTTTGAACTCGCCATACAATTGAGCAGCCAGTGTTTTATTATGACTAAGCACAAGGGTAGGCCGGTTTACCTGCGCTACCACATTGCTACGGTGAATGTTTTACCCGAACCGGTTACGCCCAATAAAGTCTGGTGTGCTTCGCCCTCGCTAAGGCCCTGTACTAATTTTTGAATAGCCTGGGGCTGATCGCCCGTGGGTGAATACTCGCTGCTGAGAATGAAATCCATTGGGGTAAATCTAAGCCAGTTATTTCAAAAGGCCTAACTGATTTACGGGCTAAATAGTTGCAGTTTCAAAATGCCTGCTGACATACGGTTGTCAACTGGCAAAAAATAAAATGTTAGAAGCCATCTCAAAAATACTTTGTCATCGCGGACAGCGTTCCGCGATCTCGGAATCTGTGCGGAAAGGTTGGGATGCCGGAATAAATCCGGCATGACATTCATCCTTAAGTGTATTTTTAAGATGGCTTCTAGTTATTCCAGATAGCCCACGATTTCTCCGCCTGGATGTGCAGCATTTCCAATCCATTTTTAATATGCGAATTGCGCATTTCTGCTTTTTGCAAAAACATAGTGCGGGCCGGATTGTATATCAGGTCGTACACGTAGTGATCGGCTGTAAGCAAATCGTAATCAATGGGTGGAAAGCTGTTGGTAGTTGGGTGACATGCCCAGCGGGCTGGTGTTGATAATCAGGTTTGCGTTGGTTATCGGGCTACCGTCTTTTTGTAAACTCTCGTAGGTATGCTGGCCTTTGCCTGCTTCGCGCGAAACCATTTCATATGGAATTTTTAGCTTGATCAGCGCTTGCTGCACCGCTTTGGCCGAACCTCCTGTACCCAGAATTAACGCCTTGGATGCTTCGGTGCGCGGATACCATTTTTCAAGCGACTCGTAAAACGCTCCGCTATCCGTATTAAAACCTTTCAGTTTACCACCTTCAATTTTAATTACGTTTACTGCTCCGATCTTTTTTGCATCGGTATCAATATCGCTTAAAAATTTAATTACTTGTTCCTTGTAAGGAATGGTAACATTAAGTCCTGCCAGCTCCGGATTTTCTTCCAAAAGTTTTTTCAGATCGTCAATGGAAGGGAGCGAGTACAAATCGTAATGATAATCGCGTAAACCTTCGCGAAAAAATTTCTCATCGAAATATGATTTCGAAAAGGAATGGCTAACGGTTTCGCCTATCAGGCCAAATTTCTTTTCCATAGTGGGGTTAGGATTTTGTCTTTAGATATGCCGCTGTTTTTTCTATACCAATTACCAGGATAATGCCCAGCATGGCAAACAGGATGGCTTTCAATATTTGCGGGTCTTGTCCGGTAGTGGCAAGGTAATGCCAGGGAGCAATACTTTTATCAAATGCGGGCACTTGTTCACCTGCGGAATTAAGGCGATAGGCTATTACTTCTTTCCAGGGCCACACCTTGTTTAAGGAACCCAGCATAAAACCGGCCAGCAGGGCTAAGGTGGCATACCGGTAATTTTTCAATATCCAGTTCAGGAAATGCGAAAAGCCAAGTAAACCCAGTACACAACCCGTAACAAATACCAATATAACCGGAAGGTTGAATTGGGTAAGGGCGGTAATCATGTATTCGTACTTGCCCAACAGTAATAATATGAATGCACCGGATATGCCGGGTAAGATCATGGCACAAATAGCAATAGCCCCGCAACAAAATATAAAAAACAGGTTGGTAGGCGTTTCGGTAGGAGATACGATGGTTATCCAGTAGGCAAGGCCTGCTCCAATAAAAAATGAAATTATCGGGGCAACACTCCACTTCTTAATATCACGCAAAATCAGGGGAGTGGAAATAAGGATCAACCCAAAAAAGAACGACCAGATGGAAATGGGGTGATGTTCCAAAAGGTAAATCATGAGCTTGGATAATGACAGCAGGCTCACAAAAATTCCGGCCAGCAGGGTAATCAGAAAATTTCCATTGATTACTTTCCAGAATTCGGCAATACGAAATTTCAGGAGCAACCGGAGTGCTGAAACATCAATTGATTTGATGGATTGAATAAGCTCTTCGTAAATACCGGTTATAAAAGCAACCGTTCCACCAGACACACCGGGCACTACATCGGCAGCGCCCATGCTCAATCCCTTCACAAAAAGTAGCAGATAGTCTTTCGTTGTTCTCAAGGCATTCACTTAGTCAGCATAAAAAGGAGGCGTAGTGTTGTCTTTTTTCCGCTCCATACCAAGGAAATGCAAAAACGTGTCGCCACGTAAACCCAACCGGATAGTTTCCAGCGGGATAACTTCGTTGGGAGCAATGTTGCCCAGGTTTACATTCGCTCCCAATAGCTTAATAAACCATACCTGTTGTGCTTTTTGAGGTGCTTCCCAGATAATCTTTTCGAATGGAATTTTGGTAAGGATTTCCTGTACCAAACCGCTGCGTACTTCACCGCTGCTGCGGAACAAACCTACGTTTCCGCCTTCGCGCGCTTCGCCAATTACTTTCCAGGCCCCGGCATCTAATTCCGATTGCATGAGCTCAATCCACTGATAGGGTGGAATAATCTTATCCGCATCTTTTGATCCTACTTCAGATAATACTGTTACCTGTTCTGAAAGTTTGCGGATATAATCCAGCTTTTTGTCATGATCTAAATCAATAGAACCATCCGATACTTCGGCAAACGACATGTTGAATTTATCCAGCACTTTGCGGTAGTCATCAAACTGATCGCGGATTACAAATGCTTCAAACAGGGTGCCGCCAAAATAACAGGGCAGGCCGGCATCTTTATAAACTTTTAGTTTGTCTTTCAGGTTGGGAGTTACATACGAGGTAGCCCAACCCAGTTTAACAATGTCAACATGTTCGGCCGCAATACTTACAAAGTCTTCGGCTTCGCGCACGCTCAGGCCTTTGTCCATGGCCATGGTAAAACCCATTTGGCGGGGTTTAGTGGTGCGTTCGGGCAGGTTTTTAATGGTGTAATTCATTAAGGATTTTCCTTTCTAAATTGATCGATAATTTTTTGAAGTGCTTTTTGTGTTTCCAGTTTTGGAAAAAAATCGAATAACACTTCATGTCCTTTGAAGTCGAGGATCAGGGCATTTTCCAGGTAGTTCATTGCTTCTTTAAATTGCCCGGCTTCAATCAGGTAAATAGTCATGCGATAGAAAAACTCCGGTTCGTCCGGTAGTTCGTCCATACCTTGTAGTAAAATTTCAATGGCTTTCTGGTGTTCGCCTTGCTCGTAGTATATAAACGACCAGTTTAGCCAGATTTCTTTATCATCCGGTCCCAGCAGGCTGGCTTCTTCGTATGCGCTGATGCTGGAGATGGTGTTGCCAATTTTAAATTCAGCATGTGCAGCAGCTTTCCAATATTCCGGATTGTGGCTGTTTATCTTAATCGATTTGTTAAAAAAGTGCAGGGCCTGGTACCACTTCTCTTGTTTCTCTAAGCAACTGCCGGCTCCAAACCAGGCTTCATCGTATAAGGGATCGAGCTTGCAGGCTTTCTGAAAATATTTCAGCCCCAGTTCGTATTGCTGCAGGTTTTCATACGAAGCGCCAATACAACAATATACTTCCGGGCTTGGGCCTTCAATTTCAATGGTCTTTCTAAATTCTTCGAGTGCTTTTTCGTAAAGCTCCAGGTTAATAAACGAATTACCCATGTTGAAATGGGCCGATGCAAAATTTTCGTCTATTGCAATGGCAAACTCATAGGCCTCTACGGCTTCTTCAAAACGTTCCAACTTATTGGATACAATGCCCAGGTTATACCAGGCAGCTGCCGAATAGGGGTCTTCGTCAATGAACTTTCGGTAATACGACAAGCTACTTTCCAACTGGCCAACTACATCAAGACAAAAAGCCAGTTCGTAAAGTGAACCTTCGTGGCTCAGGTTTATTTCAATCGACTGTTTATACATTTCAATGGCCTGCTCGTATTTTTCCATGCTTTGATAAGCCAGGCCAATGTTGTAGTAAATTTCATCTTTCTCTTCTTCGGCAAAGGTTAACGTTTCCTCGTAAAGAGCAATGGCTGCATCGTATTTGCCCTGTAGGGATAGTATTGATCCAATGGAGAGATAAATTTCCAGATCAAGTGGATGTAAATTGCGTGCGTGCTCGAGTAACTCAAGCGCCTCATCGTAACGTTGCAGGTTGGTTAGCACCTGCGCCTTTATAGTAAAAAGCTCGGTTGAATAAGGGTATTGATCGATGGCGCGTTCTACGGCTGTAAGGGCGCGCTTAAACTTGCTCTTTTCTAAGTAATACCCAATAATTGTTTCGTAGGAATCTACATCAAAGAACTCGCTTTGATTGTGCTTAAGATCTTCCTCGTATCGCCTGATTAACTCCTCCTCTTCCTGTCGCTTTCTGAATTCCTGGGCCATCCGCTAAAAGGTTTTTCTAAGGTAGAAAAATTTAGGTTCTCCTAAAATTCTAAGGGCAAATTTCGGGTAATAATTATCCCGGGTCAATCTTGTAGGTCTTAATTGTTTGTGTTATATGCGTACAAATACTGTTGGCAGCACCAGGCAATCGTTTCTTCGGCACTGCGAAACGAAATTCCCAATTCGCGCTTTACTTTATCGTTGGCAAAAAAGAAATTTTCTTTGCTGACTCGAACCGACTGGCGGGTAATCATGGGTTCACTGCCGGTAATCCTGCTTCTCAATTCATCGGCCCAGGCAAGCCATTGTGCCCACTGGGGCGAAACTTTTACAGAAGGTGCTTTGCGATTAAAATTACGGGCAATCTGGTCGAATAATTCTTTTACGGGCGTACTGCCTGCGTTTACAATAAATTGCTGATTGGTGATTTTGAGTTCTATCAATTTCCAGATTACCTCAGCCACATCGCGCACATCTACATAATTTATATGTGTATCGGTATAAAACCTGTTTTGTTTCCAAACGTAATGAAATAACCGTGCACTGCTTTTGTTCCAATCGGCCGGTGCCAGAATAACCGATGGATTAATAATGTTTACCGAAAGGCCTTCTTCCGCACCGCGCCAAATCTCTATTTCTCCAAATCTTTTCGACTCGGCATAATCGGTATTCAGGTTGCTATTTACCCAACGGGTGTTTTCATCTACACGGGCAACACCACTTTTACGACCAAATGCAGCTACCGAGCTGATGTGAATCAGGGTTGGAATTTGCAGCTCCAGGCAGGCATTAACCACATTGCGGGTACCCAGGGTGTTTATCTGTAACAGCTTATCGCGTAAGCGCGGATTGAACGACACCAGGGCCGCAGTATGTATTACAGTGGAAGCGCCCTGCAGGGCATCCACCAGCGAGACTGGGTCTGTAATGTCCGCTTCGCGCCAGGTTACAAATTCAGTAAGGTCTTTTACCAATTTACGATCGCTGTTGGCCCGGCATATTGCAATAACGGGTACTTGTTGGGCTACCAGTTTGCGCAGTACATAACTGCCCAACAATCCATTTGCACCGGTAATAGCAATCATAATTGATTATTCAGCAACGGTAAATCTACTGCTTTTCGGTAGTACTTGTCTTTTAGGATTTCAGTTTGCAACTGCGCGTGCATCAGATTATGGCAATCGCTGCCCAATAGGTGCACCCATTTTTGGTCAATAAGTTTTTGGGCAAGTTTTTGAATGGGCTTGCCGTAAAAACCAATAAGCGAAAGAGAATTGATTTGCAGGAGTACCCCACGGTGGTAAAGTTCCTCCGCCTTTTTCAGGTTCATGTAGGCATACCGTTCCGGGTGTGCTAAAATGGGTTTATATCCTTTGGTAAGACTTTTAAAAATAAAATCGGTTAACAGCAGGGGTTCGGAATAGAAGTTTGTTTCAAACAAAAAGTAAGAACCCGAAAAAGTGAGGAGTTGCGAATCCGAATCCAGAATAGCCAGCACGGTTTCATCTAAGTAATATTCGGCTGCCACATCCAGTTGAACGGGGATGCCGGCTGCAGTTACTTCCTGTTTAAACTCCTGAAACTTATCTAAAATAGTAGCGGGTGTGTTGCGATAGGTGTCGCTCATAATATGAGGTGTGGTAATCAGTTTGGTAAAGCCCAACTGATAAAACTGCTGCACAATTTCTACTGCTTCAGCATGGGTCTTCACCCCATCATCCAATGTTGCCAAAAGGTGCGAATGTAAATCAACCTTTAGCGGATTTATAAATGCCTTTGGCTTAGCACGAAAAAAAGAGATCACTTTAGTCCAAAAATTTTTATCCAACGCTTCCTCCTGGGAGTTTTGTCTTCATAATAACCATAACCGTAGTAATTGCCAGAAAGTGGAATGGCATTTAATACAGAAGAGACATGCGTAAGTTTATTCAACGTAACTACCCGTGCCAGGTTTTGCAGAAAATCTTTGTGCGAATAGTTAGCACGGAATACATAAATGGAAAGGTCAGAACGTTTCATGGCCATTACACCATCCGTTACAAGCCCAACGGGGGGCGTATCAATTACGACATAATCGTAAGTTGCACGAAGTTCTTCCAGAAAATCTGAAAACTCTCCGTTTAATAGAAGTTCGGAAGGGTTGGGCGGGTGTGGGCCCGAGGGGATGAAATCAAAATTTTCGAGCGAGGTCTTCAATACACACTCCTGCCAGTTGTTCTTTTTAATCAAAATGGTACTCATCCCCATAGACGAGTCGTTGCCGGTTGGGTATTTCTCCGATTTTGGTTTGCGCATATCCAGGTCAACCAATATCACGCGCTTGCGCGAGAGCGCCAGCACCCCGCCCAGGTTCATGGCCAGAAAAGATTTGCCTTCGCCTGAAACAGTTGAGGTGATGGTTATAACCTTGCATTTTTCTCCTGTATTAAAAAACTCCAGGTTGGTGCGCAGCGTACGGATGGCCTCGCTTACAATCGATTTTGGGTTATCGATTACATGAAAGAGCGATTGCACGGTATGATGAGATGCCGGTATGGCACCCAGCATGGGCAGATTAATACCCCGCTCAACTTCTTTCACGCTTGTTATTTTATTGTTTAGCAAATAAACCAGCCCGATAAAGAAGAGACAGAGTACAATGGCTGCTACAAAGCCAATCCCTAACACCATTACTTTGCTGGGCGATATGGGCTTTATTGGTAAAGTGGCAGGCGAAAGAATCTTAAAATCGGGGGTGCTACCAGCCTGGGCAATTTCAAACTCGGCTTTGGATTGCATCATGGTTAAATAGAACTCTTCGTAGAGTTTGTAGTAGCGTTGATTTTTAGAGAACTGAGTATTCTTATCCGGCATTTCTGCAAATGCGCGCTCCAGTTTCTCCTTTCTTTTTCCCAGCTCGGCCATATCGGCCAGCCATTCTTTTTTGAGGGTGCTTAGCTGATTAAATAATTCGTCTTTAACCAACGAAACTTCTCTTTCTTTTTGCCGGAAGGCAAAGGTGTTTTCGTTGTAGGCAAGCGCAAGCTTGTCGCGTTCGCGTGTCTTTTTGTGTAATTCTTCAATGCGTTGAAGGATGGATTCCGGAAATGAATTTGCTGGCCGGATGGCATTGGCAAAATCGCTGGCAGTTATCTGGTCAATTAATGTATTCAGCTCAGCTAATTGTTTGTTTAAACTGTAGCGTTGAGAATCAACCACATTGATGGCGGCAATTGTTTTTTTGAGATCGAGGGTTAAATCGCTGCTTTTATTTTGAAGGGTAAAGCTTTCAAAATAATTTTCATAGCCTTCCATCTTTTCTTCTACCTGAACCAACTCATTGTTAAGCCATTCAATTTTTTGTTTGTTAGCAAGATTTTTTTGCTGATTACTGTAAACGATGTACAACGAATCAATCTTATTTACCACATCATACGCCTTGTGGGCATTATGATCGCGAAAGGATACGCGAATGGTATTGGCATTAAAATTAAGCGGATCTACCTGGATGTTTTTTGACAGGTATTCGATCAGGCTTTTACGACTGTTTAATACGAAGTAATAATTATTGCCATCATTTTCGGTAAAGTAATTGGTTTTAGTAATTGTCAGAACGGTTCCATCAAACTCTACAGGGTTACCCATACTACCCCGGGTGCTTACCGCACCCTTCAGGCGCAGGCTAACTTCATTGTTATCTAGAAAATCGAAGTAAATAGGTTGGTCGTAGTGTTTCGGATTTATATGAGAAGCTTTGATGCGGAACGGGGAGCGCTTGTACATTTCATCGGTTAGCACTTTGCCCAGGCTGTAATAGCTCACTTCAAAGTCTAACGAGTCCAGCACTTGATTGAAGAATATTTTTGACTTGATTTGTTCAATCTCGCCCGAAACCTGATTCACGTTCTGATCTTCCATGTAGGTTTTTATTCCCAACTCGGTAGCATCGCGCTTAATGTCGAGTTTCATTTCCGACTCCGACTCAAATAAATCTTTTGTATAGCGGATGGTGAGGTATGCAGCAAGGTTTACTGCAATGAAAATAAGAACGATCCACACCAGGTTTTTACGGATTACTGCCGATAACTTTTCGGTATCGATGGACTGAACTTGTGGCCCTATTTCTTTTGGTTGCAGCATTAACGGGCATTATAAATAACTACGACCAGCGTGGCCAGGCTAACCAAAACACTCAACACCCCGCCATTATCGCGTAAGCCTTCACTAAACGGCCTGCGTATGGGTTCAACATAAATTACATCGCCAGGCGCAAGGGTGGGGTTGCCATCTTTAAACCCCTGAATGGTGCTAAGGTCAACCTCAAATACCTGTTCGCCTCTTATAATTTTAATGTTTCCGACTTTGGCATCATTGGTTATTCCTTTGGCGAGCGCCAGCACTTCCAATAGTTTCATGTTGTCGTTTTCTAATGGAACTACGTGGCCGCCTACGGCCCCCAGCAATACAACCCGCTTGTTTATGCAAGTCAGGTGCACATAAGGTCCTTTAAAAAAGCGGGCATATTCTTTTTGTAATATTTCTTCTGCCTGGCGCAGGGTAAGATTCTCCAGGTTGATTTCGCCTACCATCGGGAAACGAACTACCCCGTTGATGTCCACTGTATAAACTGGACCTTGGTAGGTTGTGTTTTCTGACGATGCATTGGGGGTGGTTAACTCCGGGTTGGGATCGATGAGTTTTTCACCTTCGTTGGAATAGAGCGTTAATGTAAGCTGATCGTTTTTACGAATTTGATAATTCGATTCGGCAGCGGCCGTTTCATGTTTTAATCTTTCGGGCACGTGGCCTTCCGTAGCTTTAAACATGATGTTTTGCTTGTACGAACCGCAGGCCACCAGCAAAACACTAAACACAAGAATCAAAAGGCGCACAACAATCAGATTTGAACTGGTGAAATTAAAGATTTTATCAATATAGTACGCCCCGCCCGTCAGGCAGGCTGCACCTGGCCGATGGCTTGTAAGTATTTGGTAATCACTATTTTTTCATCGAATTCAACTTCGATTTTCTTACGGCCATTTTCGCCAAGTTTTTTAAGGGTGGGGTTATCGAAGGTCAGCATCTTTTCCATCTGAAGGGCCAGGTCGTCTGCATTTTGGCTTTTACAAAGCAGCCCGTTGTAATTATCTTCTACTACATGATGGCAACCGGGCACATCGGTAGCTACAATTGGTTTGGATGAACTGGCCGCTTCAAGCAGGGTGCGGGGGGTTCCTTCCCGATAGGACGGAAGTACCACGCAATCAGCCTGGTTTATAAAATTACGCACGTCATCGGAAGTGCCCAGGTATTCGATCGTTCCGGATTTTATCCACTCATCAATAACAGAGAGCTTGATGCCGCGCGCATGTTCGGGGTCTTTTGCTCCCAAAATCTGAAAACGGGCCGTAATACCTTTTGCTTTAATTTCTTTACTGCATCCACAAATTCCATTACGCCTTTGTCGGTAATCAGGCGCGAAATTAAAAGGAAGGTAAACGGGTTGTTTCGTTTAAAATTCTGCCGGGGTAAAATGACTCAGATCAATACCAGAACCGGGTATCAGGTCGGCAGTTTTAGCGGGTATGAGTTTTTTATTGAGAAACAACGCCAGGTCATCCGGATTCTGGAAAAAAACTTTTCGTGGAAAACGGAAAGCCAGCTTATACAGCATCATCGCGAAAGCAGAAACAAGGTTGTTTTTCAGAAACACAGTTCCTAACCCGCACACATTATTAATAGTAGGTATCCGTAGCACGCTTGCTGCCAGGGTACCATACACATTAGGCTTAATTGTGTAATGCAAAATGATATCGGGGCGTACCTTGCGGTAAATACCCCACAATTCAAGCATCAGACCCAGGTCTTTTATGGGGTTAGCACCCCGGCTATCCATTTTAACATCGTGGTGGATACAGCCTAATTCCTCCAGGTAGTGCGTATAATTATCGTGTGGGGCAATGGTATGTACCTGATAACCTTTTGCCAGCAAGGCGCGAACAAAATTCAACCGGAAATTGTAGATGTTCCAGGAAGTGTTTAAAACAATCGCAACTTTCATGGCCAACTTCCTATGATAGTTTGGTTTAGGGATTAAATTCGTGCTAAATTCTAAAATTTATTACGAATAACTTACATCAGATTCCAAAAATCCTTAAAAAGTAACCGGAGGTGATTCAGGATCTTAATCCCGGAAGTTTGCCTTAAGTTTGATTTGAATTTTACGTTGAAACTATGAATGCAGTATTAGTGGCGTTGGCCGATAAAGATCCTGAAATAACCCGCGAGCATTTGGATGAACTTGCTTTTTTGGCTGAAACCGCAGGAATTGCAACGTTACAACGATATATCCAAAAGTTGCCACAACCCGATGTGCGCACCTTTGTTGGCAAAGGCAAGCTGGCTGAAATAAAGGAGTTTGTAGTTGCAAAGCAGATCGATAATGTAATTTTTGATGACGATTTAAGCCCATCTCAACTTCGCAACATCGAAAAAGAACTAAATACACCGGCACGCGATGTAAAATGCCGGGTATATGATCGCAGTTTGCTCATACTCGATATTTTCTCCATGCGGGCCCAAACTGCCCAATCGCGCGCGCAGGTAGAACTGGCCATGAATCAATACCTGTTGCCCCGCCTTACCCGCATGTGGACGCACCTGGAACGCCAGCGGGGTGGTACAGGAACCCGGGGTGGTGCCGGTGAACGCGAAATTGAAACCGACCGCAGAAATATCCGCTTTCGTATTTCCTTACTAAAAGATGAGTTGGAGAAAATTGACAAGCAACGAAAAACCCAGCGTAAGTCGCGCAGTAACATAATGCGCGTAGCCCTGGTGGGTTATACCAACGTGGGCAAGTCCACACTCATGAACCTGCTATCCAAGTCGGATGTAAAAGCCGAAAACAAATTGTTCGCAACGGTGGATGCTACCGTACGAAAAGTTGTACTGGGCGATATTCCCTTTTTGCTTTCCGATACAGTAGGGTTTATCCGCAAACTGCCCCATCATTTAATTGAGTCTTTCAAATCAACATTGGATGAAGTACGCGAGGCTGATATTTTATTGCATGTAGTAGATGTGGCGCATCCTTATCACGACAACCAGATTGAAGTGGTGAAGAATACGCTGGCTGAATTGGGTGCCGGCCACATTCCTACTATTTTGGTATTAAACAAAATCGATTTGCTGCCAAATGCAGACGTGAATACCGATGATTTAAAAGGCTATTACCGGCAGCATGGCTTTGAACATGTGGTTTTTATTTCGGCTGAAAAGAAGGAAAACCTGAGTGAACTGCGAAGGATTCTCTTTGAAACAGTTAGAAAAAAACACATGACCATCTATCCCAATTATGTAACCGAAACCACCCAGGTTATTAGTTGATCCTACTCATCTGTTTTAAACAGGATTTACAGGTTTACTATAAAAAATAGGGTTTGCTTGGTATAGGAGAATTCTATTACCTTGACTTATAAAATAATTCACCATAACACCCAAAAACTATGGATTTTAACAAGACATCCGAACTGGTAGAGAACTGCATCCGTGCACTTGGCGTAGATCCAGCCGCTTGCCGTGGCCAAAAGCCGGGCCAGTGGTCAATCATTTACAAAGGAGCCACTGTGTGGTTCGATGTATTCAATTTTCCGGACAGACCGGATACCTGGTATTTTCAGGTAATGAGCCCGCTCCTGATTATGCCCGACAAAAACGTGGAAAGTTTCTGTCTAAATTTGTTAGAGATTAACCATTCGTTATATGGTTCGTGGATTTGTAAGAAGAACGATTGGACATACGTAATGTTTTTGCGCGAAGCAGCCGGCCTGGATCAAAGCGAAGTAAATGCAACGGTAAATCGTGTAGCTTATTATAGCAGCGACTGGCAAGGTAAATTGAAGTTTAAATTTGAAGGAAGCTGGACGCCTAAGCCAAGCCAGAGCGGGGGAGGCTCTGCCGATGGTCCGAAATAAACTTATGGATATAATTGATCTAAAAGCCCACGGAAAAATTCAGTGGGCTTTTTTGTGGATGAAATAGTGAATGGCCAGCGCATACCCTTCCATACCAAAACCCGTAATAAGGCCTGCACATTTAGAGGTAATTAAACTTTTGTGCCGGAATTCTTCCCGTGCATAGATATTGGAAATGTGAACCTCTACTACGGGTGTTTTTATGGCGGCAATTGCATCGTGCAGGGCAACGGAAGTGTGCGTGTAAGCACCAGCATTCAGAATAATACCTTCATACGTAAAGCCAACCTCGTGCAGTTTGTTCACGAGCTCGCCCTCTACGTTGGATTGATAATACGCCAACTCAACCTGGCCAAACCGTGATTTTAGTGAGGTTAAGAAATCTTCAAACGACAAATTGCCATACGTTTCAGGTTCGCGTTTACCCAGCAAATTCAGGTTGGGTCCGTTCAGGATAAGTATCTTCATGCTTCGAAGTTAAAATAATTTGCACATTTGCGCAGTGAAGAACTGGGAAAGTCATATCAAACAATTTGGTACCTATCTGAAATTAGAACGGTCGCTCTCAGCAAATTCAATTGAAGCCTACGTGCGCGATGTAGAGAAGCTCGCTCAATTTATCTCGCTGAATTATTCCGGAATAAGCCCACTGGCCTTACGGGGAAACACCTGCAGGCATTTCTGCAATTTATAAACGAGCTGGGCATGAGCGCTTTTAGCCAGGCACGGTATTCTTTCGGGTCTTAAGGCATTTTATAAATATTTGTTGTTCGAAGAACTGATTGAAAAAGATCCTACCGCGTTAATAGAAGGCCCCAAACTTGGACGGAAATTACCCGATACATTGGAGTATGATGAAATTGAGAAAATTTTTGAAGCAATTGATCTTTCGGCAGCCGAAGGAGCACGCAACCGGGCCATGCTTGAGGTACTCTATAGCTCGGGCCTTCGGGTTTCCGAACTTGTTGAATTGAAACTTGCCAATGTGTATTTCGACATCGGTTTTTTACGTGTAATTGGTAAAGGAAATAAAGAACGATTGGTACCGGTGGGGCGCGATGCAATGAAATATTTGAAAATTTACATGGAAGAAGTGCGTGTTCATGTTCCGGTACAGAAGAGTTTTGAGAGTTATGTGTTTTTAAACCGAAGGGGCAGGAAACTGACCCGCGTAATGGTATTCCTGATCATCAAATCGCTGGCAGAAAAGATCGGGCTTAAGAAAACAATCAGCCCACATACTTTCAGGCATTCGTTTGCCACGCACTTAATAGAAGGGGGAGCCGATTTACGGGCCGTGCAGGAAATGCTGGGCCACGAATCTATAACTACCACCGAAATTTACACCCATCTGGATCGGGATTACCTGCGGCAGGTAATTCAGGAGTTTCATCCACGCAGTTAAATAAACAGACACACTTTTTTTGGAAACAATCAGTACCTTTAGGGTATGTATCGCTACCTGTTTTTACTTGCTTCCGTTTTGTTTTCTGTTGAAGTTATTTCGCAGGAAATTAAAGTGGACTTTGACAAAAATCATGACTTTTCACAATACAAAACCTTTCGGTTTGGCGATGCTGAAGTAATAACCCCCAAAGACCAGAAGCAACTAACGGATGAGGAAGTAAAAAAATGGATAATTAACGCGGTAACGAACGAGCTTACCCTTAAAGGATTGAAGCACACCGATTCTGCCGCAGATCTGGTTGTTTCCTTTATTGTGGGTACCCTGTCGCGCAGCGATATGGGTAATTTAGGTCCTATGGGTTTGACACCCGGCTCCAATGAAAGAACATTTATTAAAGATTATCAACAAGGCAGCCTGGTTATCGATTTGAATAACTCCAGAAATTTTTTGGTGTGGCGAATTAATTCAACCACCAATATGAGTACTGCCGGTGGCGAGCGCCTGATAGAACAGATCGTGCAGCGGGGATTTAAACAATTTGGGAAACCCATCAAGAAAAAGAAGTAGTTGCGTATGTATAAAGCGTTGATTCGGCCCTTCCTTTTTTTTATTTGCGCCAGAATCCATTCACCACATTACATTTTCCTTTCTAAGAATTGTTACCAAAATTCCAGGTGTACAATCCATACTCAAGTCGGCCTTTGAAATCAAAAGCAAGAAACTAAGCAGAACCTTGTTCGGAATTACTTTTCCAAATCCTGTTGGCCTGGCAGCCGGCTTTGATAAGGATGCAAAGCTTATTGATCCATTGGCTGCATTTGGATTTGGTTTTATTGAAATCGGAACACTTACCCCACAACCACAACCTGGAAATGACAAACCCAGACTTTTTCGATTACCTGCCGATCAGGCCCTTATTAACCGGATGGGTTTTAACAATGGAGGGGTAAAGGCTGCAGTTGAGCGACTTAAAAACAGAAAGTCGAAGGTAATTGTAGGAGGTAATATCGGTAAAAATAAAATTACCCCGAACGAAAATGCATTTGATGATTATGCGAAATGTATTGATGCCCTTCATCCTTATGTTGATTATTTTGTGGTAAACGTAAGCTCACCCAACACACCGGGCCTGCGCGAGTTGCAGGAGAAAGAACCCTTACGAAAATTGCTTTCATATGTTAAAGAACTCAGTCAATCGAAAGAAAAACCAAAACCGGTTTTATTGAAAATCGCACCCGACCTGGCAAACTCCCAATTAGATGACATTATTCAAATTTTGATTGAGACTAAAACAGACGGGGTGATTGCCACCAATACCACCATTTCGCGCGAAGGACTTACCATCAGTTCCGATCAGCTTCAGAAAATTGGAAACGGTGGGGTGAGTGGAAAACCGTTAGCCGATCGTTCGAATGAAGTGATTCGTTATTTGCGTGCCGGGCTTGGTAAGAATTACCCAATTATTGGCGTAGGGGGTATTATGACCGAACAAGATGCGATTGAAAAAATCAAAGCGGGTGCCGACCTCATTCAGATTTATACGGGCTTTATTTATGAAGGGCCAGGCTTTGTGAAGCGGATTAACCAGGCTGTTGCTAAAAGTTCCTGATGGGGTACAAGCCGCGTGCGGGTGCAGCTGAAGTTGATTTGTCGCATAATTATGTTTAAATTGTTCTATCAGATTACTACGGTAAACGAACATAGTCAGTAACCACTTTGGTCATTGTTTAGGCATAAGAAAAAATCACTTCAACAAACATGAAAACCCCACTACTCCTGTTTTTTGTTTTGTGTGCAACGTGTTTGCAGGCACAGAACCGTGAAGTTTTTGACATCACTTCGTTTTCTCCTCCTGCCGGCTGGAGCAGGGAAGCGAACAGTTCGGTTGTTTCGTTTGTAAAGGTGAACAACAAAACGGGTTCGTGGTGCAGGTTATCGGTTTATAAAAGCATTGGAAGCAGTGGCGACCTTACCACCGATTTTGATCACGAATGGAATGATTTGATCGTAAAAAATTTTGAAGGGACCACGAAGCCTGTTCCGGATGTAACCACCGAAGGCGGATGGACGGCCCAATCGGGGGTGAGTACGTTTACCTGGCAAGGCAAAGAAAGCTATGCGTTGCTCAATGTAATTTCGGGTTATGGTAGAACACTCAGCATTTCGGTGACCATGAACAGCCAGGAATACATGAAAGCGATTGAATCATTTCTGGGCACGCTTGAACTTTCAAAACCCGAAGGTTACCAGGAACCCCAACAAGTCCAGCAAGTCGCTCCGGTGGTGAACAACACAGCTACAATCTCCGTTACCGATGCACCGGGCAAGCATGGTATAACCAAGTCAACAACTAATTTTGATGATGGGTGGGTGGCGCAGCCCTTTGCCGATTATGTTAAGGTAACGAAGGGGCCCATAACCGTTTTGCTTCATTATGGAATTGAAGTTACCGATGAAATGCGCAGCAACAACAACGTAGAAGGAACTCTTTTTGACAGGGTTATCCTTCCGCGCTATACGGTGAGCAACATCCGGAAGTATGCTAATGAAAGTTATTGTTATTACTGCATTTATTTTTTTGAAGCCGATGCGGTTGAGAAAGCCACCGGGAAAAAGTGCCATGTTGGTTTTCGTATCATAACCAACAACGGAGTTTCAAGTTGCATTGAAATTATATCTCCTTCTGCCGATGCCTTTAATAAGGAGTTCACCGATCAGAAGAAGGTAGAAGGCATGCTTAACTACAATAAATTTGCCATTACCCAGGCCGACCTGATTGGTACCTGGGAAGAAAGCGGAGGTTCGTATGTGAATATGTACAGTACGGTTACCGGGGCGTATGCGGGTATGAATGCCGCCTCTTCCGCTCACACGTTTGTTTTTAATGCCGATGGCACGTACAGCAGCCATCACCGTGGAGGGTATGGAATGGTGGGCAGTATGAATATCTATGATCAGAAGTACAACGGAAATTACTCCTTCACAAACTGGGATATTACCATGACCAAACGATGGGATGGGAAAACCGAAAATTTCTGGGCGCAGTTTGAAGCCGTGCGTGGTGGAAGAATATTGTATATCAATGATAAGGCGGCTTCAGCCATGCGGTATAGCCTGGCGAAGACTAAGTAAGGAAAACCTAAAGAAGCTGTATCAAAAGTCACGTACTTTTGATACAGCTTCTTTCTAAAAAAAAATCGCAAAACCTACTCCTTAATCCCCGCCAAATCAATAATAAATGCATACTCCTGTGCGGTTTCGCGGTACACTTTGAACCGACCGGTAGTGCCACCATGCCCGGTTTCCATATTCGTGCGTAGCAGCAGTTTGTTATTGTCGGTTTTTAAGGCACGAAGTTTGGCTACCCACTTGGCCGGTTCCCAGTATTGCACTTGCGAATCGTGAAACCCGGTAGTTACGAGCATATTCGGGTAAGCCTGTGCTTTTACCTGGTCGTAAGGCGAGTACTCCAACATGTACATGTACGATTCCGGATTTTTTGGGTTACCCCACTCATCAAACTCGCCTGTAGTCAACGGAATTGTTTCGTCTTCCATCGTAGTTACTACATCCACAAAGGGTACTGCTGCAATAACTCCTTTAAACAGATCGGGCCTCATATTTACTACGGCACCCATCAGCAATCCACCGGCACTACCACCCGAAGCAAAAAGTTTTTCAGGGTTGGTATATTTTTCTTCAATCAGGTATTTGGCGCAGTCTATAAAATCGGTAAAGGTGTTTTTCTTTTTAAACATCTTACCGTCTTCATACCACTGGCGACCCATTTCCTGTCCGCCACGAATGTGGGCGATGGCATACACAAAGCCACGATTCAATAAACTTAATCGGGTGATGGAGAAAGTAGGATTCGTGCTGGAACCGTACGAGCCATATCCATATAACATAGTAGGGTTGTTTCCATTTTTATCTATTCCTTTTTTATAAACAATCGACATAGGAATAAGGGTACCATCAGTGGCAGTAGCCCATTGGCGTTCGGTTACGTAATCGGCAGGGTTATAACCACCTACTACTTCCTGTTGCTTCAGCAGTTTTCGTTCGCGGGTGCGCATATTGTAGTCGTACGTTGAGTTGGGTGTGGTCATAGATGTGTAACCGTAACGCAACAGTTCAGTATCGAAATCGATGTTGATGGAAGGATACGTAGTATAAGCAGGCTCACCAAAATCCAGGTAATGCTTCTTGCCGGTTTTCTGATCGATAATGCGCATCAGGGTGTTGGCATTGGCGCGTTCATTTAATACCAGGTAATCTTTAAAAATTTCAATGCCCTGAAGCAGGGTGTCTTTTCGATGCGCAATATTTTCCTTCCAGTTGTTTCGTTCGGTTTTTGCAACGGGCGTTTCCATTAACCGGAAGTTAAGTGCATCTAAATTGGTAACGATATAAAATTTATCGCCATAATGATCGATGGAGTATTCCAGCCCGCGTTCGCGTGGACTAAATTCTTTAAACGTACCATCGGGTGAGTTGGCATCTAAAAATTTATAGTGGCTGGTGAGTGTACTACCGGCCCACACAATCAGGTATTTTTTTGATTTGGTCTTGTAAATGCCAGTGTAAAAGGTTTCATCTTTTTCTTCCGAAACGGTTACGTCTTTTGATGGGTCGGCTCCCAGTTTATGTCGCACAATCCAGCGCGAGCGAAGTGTAACCGAATCTTTCTTTACATAAAAAAAGGTTTTGTTGTCGTTGGCCCAGGTAATGTCGCCTTCGGTGTTCGGAATAGGAGTATCAATAATTTTTCCAGTGCGCAAATCTTTCACATAAATGGTGTAGCGCCTCCGGCTTACTGAATCTTCGCCAAAAGCCAAAAGGTTATTGTCTTCGCTCACACTCAAACCGGTAATTGAGTAATAACTGTGCCCTTTGGCCATTTCATTCACATTCAGCATAATTTCTTCTGCACCCTCCAGGGTTCCTTTCTTGCGGCAGTAGATGGGATACTCCTGCCCTTGTTCGTAACGGGTGTAGTACCAATAGCCGTTGTCTTTATAGGGTACCGATTCATCGGTTTGTTTAATTCGTCCAATGATTTCATCATAGATTTTTTTCTGAAGTGCTTCCGTGTGCTTTAGCGAAGCGTTCAGGTAATCATTTTCAGCATTCAGATAATCAACCACCTTTTGGGTTTGCTCATCTTTTTGTTCGGCATTTTTTTGCTCATCGGTCAGCTTCATCCAATAGTAATTGTCGATGCGATTGCCGCTCAGGGTGTCCGGTCGCTTTTCGGCTACCGGGGCAGCAAGGTCATCGGTAACTTCTTCTTTGGTTGAATGGCAACCAGCAAGTACAAGCAGGGAGGTGACTACATACAACAGTTTGTGAGGTTTCATAGCAGTGGTTTTGAATTCGAAAGTACCGAAATATACGCAGGTGTTTTCTGTGGATTGAGTTTTTTTCAGAAAAGCTGTGCCGCTGATGTAGTTTTTGTGCAAACCACGTAGTGAATCGATACTTTCGCGTATAATTTACGCTTACTATGAAAAAGGTTGACCCGATTTTATGGCTGTTGCTGCTGGTTACAGCAGCTTGCAAAGTTGAAACCCGTCAGGAAGTATTCAAGCGCATCAATACCGAAGTACTTCAGAATTCAAAAGCATATACCACGTTAGAGGAGGCCACAAGTACCATTGGTCATCGCCTTACGGGATCGGAAAACGGTAAGAAGGCCGAAGAATATACCTACAACAAGTTTAAGGAATACGGTTTTACGGATGTGCAATTCCAGGAGTTTGAAACCAAAGCGTGGACACGCGGAACGATTGATGTAACCATTGATGGTGAGGGCGTGAAGGCCGTAACCTTGGGTCATGCCCCGGTAGAAGCCGATGTAACCGGTGAGTTGATTGATATGGGCAACGGGCTGGAAGCCGATTATGCTGCAAAGCCCGGAGCAGCAAAAGATAAACTGGTTCTTATTTATATAGGCGTTTTTGGAAGGAAGTCCGGAGGGTACACACAATTTACATCGCAGCGAGAAGACAGCCATCGCTATCAAAAACGGAGCGAAAGGTGTGGTAATTTTTAACCAGGCCGATGGTGGTGTGTTGCTTACCGGAACGGCTTCTGTAACAGGCGAGTTAATTCCGATCCCTGCAATTTGTATTGGCAAGGAGAAAGGATTTGAACTAAAAGAAAAACTGGCAAGCGGCAAGAAAATAGAAGCACACATTCAAATGACGAACCACAGTGATTTGATAAAAGCGCGCAACGTAATTGCTACGTTAAAAGGTTCTGAATTGCCCGATGAAAAAATTATTATCGGTGGGCATCTTGACTCGTGGGATTTGGCCACCGGTGCCATTGACAACGGCATTGGTTCGTTTGCCATACTGGATATTGCCCGTGCGTTTAAAGCCAATAAACTTCAGCCTAAACGTACCATTCAGTTTGTGATGTTCATGGGCGAGGAGCAGGGCTTGCTGGGATCTACACACATGGTAAAGGAAGCCGTGAAAAACGGTTCCATCGAAAATATTAAATACATGTTTAATATCGATATGGGTGGTAACCCCATTGGCGTAAATGCCGGTGGTAAGTTACGCGACACTACATTCTTTAAAACCATGGGTGAAGAAATTGCAGCCGTTGATACGTTGTATAAAAACAGGTTCAGCAACCGCTCGGGTTTGCACAGCGATCATCAGCCCTTTATGCTGGAAGGTGTTCCTATTTTAAGTGTGATCGGTAACCTCGATCGCTCCATTTACCGTTGCTACCATGCCGATTGCGATGATTTTAATCTGGTGAACAAGGATCACATCACCAACACAGCTCGTTTTGGTACGATGATATTGTTCGCCCTGGCGAATGCTGATCAACTACCGGCTGTTAAGATGGACAGCGAAACCACAAAACAGTTCATGATCGACAATAACCTGGAAGAGCCACTGCGCATTGCCGGTGAGTGGAAGTGGGAGTAACGTTTACCTGCCGGAGTGCACGCGAAGGCAGGGGTTGCAAGCATATTAGCGTGTCCTGCATCTATAAAGGTACAGGACACGCTAAGTTTTATTTCAGTAATATCGGAATACCCACCGTTAACTGAAAAACCCTGTTTTTTATTTTATATTCTGAATCGTATAAACTTGATAAGCCTAAACCATAACGCGCTTCAATCACAAATTTACGGTCAATTAAAGCACCCGCCCCCAGTTGAAGTCCAAAGTCGATTCGGTTGTCGATATATAAATCTTCGCTGTCGTTGTTATCTGGCTCTTTGCCGAATTTGATATTTCCTTTGCCGTTGTCTGTAGAGGTTTGTGCGGGATCATCATCAATTGATTCTACTATTTTTTCTTCAAACTTGTATTTCCCTCCGAGACCAATACCAAGGGACGGCCCGGCAATTGCGTATGGTTTTATTGTGGTGCCAAAAGTGTACCTGGCTAAAATGGGTATTTCCAGGTAGTTCATTTTGTATTTTGAGGTTGATGTAATGTGGGTGTTGAAGGATTTGTCGTCAATGATTTCGATCATGCTTGAATAGAACTTTTCCTGATAGCCTTTTTGGATAAAATTTAGTTCTGGCTGTACTGAAATCATATCATTGATGGAGTAATTGAATGCGGCTCCAATGGTTATCCCGAATATTGGTTTTACACTATTGGCATCCTGATCGCCCAGGATTGGAAGGTTTTGAAAATCAGGTTCTTCGACCAATACGGTTGCCAGGGTAGTACCAATTTTTTGGGATTACGGTAAGTTTTTGCGCACTTGCGCAGATAGAACTAAGTAAAATAGAGAAGATAAGCAGGCAGTTTTTCATACATGAAAGGGTTACTAATAGTGATATTCAAAAATAGCTCTGCGTGCCTGCGTTCTGGTTACGGATTTGTAACAATGTCTTGCTGATTTGTAACAGAAGGGTTTTTTGACGCGTTTTCCTGAAATTCGGAAGGTGTTACACCTGCCCAAGCCTTAAAGAGCCGGCTAAAGTTGGGAAGGTTGTTAAAACCAGATTGCCAGGCGGCTTCACTCACGGTAATGCCCTTTACAGATAAAAACTTTTTGGCTTTTTCTAACCGGAAAAGCCGTAAAAAATCACCAGGCGATTTGTCGGTTAGCGCTTTGAGCTTTCGGTGTAGCTGCATACGGCTCATGCCGATTTCGCTGGTAAATTCATCCACACCAAAATCCGCGTTAGCGTAATTTTTTTCAAGAATGGCAATTGTCTTGTTTAAGAATTGTGCTTCGGGTGTGGGCTCGGGCACGGGCGCAAACGGTGCAGCCCGATGTGCAAACAACACTTTCAGTTTTTCGCGTTGCGCTATTAAGTTTTGAACACGCGCATAGAGTTCGCGTGCGTCAAAGGGTTTGGTAAGGTAATCATCGGCCCCGGTGTGCAGCCCTTCTAATTTGCTTTGCTGGTCGGCACGGGCTGTAAGTAAAATTACCGGTATATGACTTACGGCTTCATGCGATTTTAATTTTTTGCATAGCGTGTTGCCGTCCATGCCGGGCATCATCAAATCGCTTATCACCAGGTCGGGTACGTGATTCAATATTTTTCCCCAGGCATCTTTTCCATCTTTGGCAGTTATAATGGTGTAGTCATTTGCCAATACCTGTTTGATAAACGCACGCATATCTGTTTCGTCTTCGACTATCAACACAACCGGGGTGTTTGCTTCGGTTGTTGTTTCAACCGCGTCCTCATCGGTTGCGTATTCTTTATAGAGATTGTCGGCCGGTGAAGTTGAGTTTACCAGTTCGTTTTTGTAATACGCTTTCGCGATAGGAATGGTGAGTGTAAAGATGCTGCCGCCTGTTTCGCGATTTTGCGCTGTTAATGTTCCGTGATGCGCATGAGCAAGTTCTTTCGACAGCGCCAATCCCAGCCCGGTTCCTTCATAAGTTGCTTCGGTTTCTCCTGCCTGATAAAACCGGTCGAAGATGTGCGTGAGTTTATCTTCCGGCACACCGGGCCCCGTATCGGCAACCTGGATGGTAAGGTGTTCTGCATGTTGAAAAGCGGTGAGCGCAACCGAACCGCCTTGCGGAGTAAACTTCAATGCGTTGAATAACAGGTTGTACACAATCTTTTCCAACTTATCGCGGTCGAAGATGCCGGTAATAACGCCTTCTGGCAGATGCAGGGTATAGGTAATTTGTTTTTGATTTGCCAGCGAAGAGAATGAAGCGTGCGCAAGTTTTAAAAAATGTTTCAAATCGCCTTCGGCAGCCTGTACCCGCATATTGCCCGACTCTATTTTAGAAAGGTCGAGTATCTGGTCAATCAACCGGTGAAGGCGCACGGCATTGCGGTGCATCAGTTTCCATTCGTTTACCTCCGGTGATGCCGGATGTTGATCAATTTTTTGTTGAAGCGGCCCGATAATCAGCGTAAGCGGTGTACGAAACTCGTGCGAAATGTTGGCAAAGAACCTCGATTGCGTTTCGTTTAACGCTTTAAGTTTTTGATTGGTTTTTTGTTTGATGCGATATAGCCGATAAAACAACACGATAACAACCAACGATAACAACAGCACACCAATTAAGTAATTTCGCTGAGTGTTTTGTTTTTGCAAACGTAACTGGCTTATCTCGTATTCATCTTTTAGGGCGCGTATTTCGTTTTCCTTCTTTTCATTTTGATAGTGTGCCTCGAGGTCGGTTGTGGCCTGCCGGTTTTGAACCTGTGTAAGGCTATCGCTCAATGCGGCATATCGGGTATGATACCGGTAAGCCAACTCATAATTTTTCTGATCGGCATACAATTCACTTAACCCCAAATAGCCATCCATAACCAACAACGGAAGTTTTATCCGTTCGGCTACCCGAATGGACGAGTCGAAGTAAAGTGTTGCCTGTTTATTCTGCCTCAACTGAGTTGAGGCAAGCCCCAGGGCCGAATAGCTGTAGGCCATGTTGGTTGAATCAAAAATTGTTTTGCTGATTTGTAACGATTTCTGGTAGTTTACTTTGCTTGCTGCCAGGTCTTGTTTTTCTAAATAGATATTCCCGATACTGGTAAGTGTTTCGGAAATATCGCGCCTGGCACCCAGCGTTTCATACATGTGTTGGGCACGTTCGTAGGCGTGCAGGGCTTCGTCATATTTTTTCAAACCGCGGTATATCCTGCCAAGTAACCGGCTCGAGTAAGCGATGGACGCCTGCTTGTTAATTTTTTCAGCAATGGCTAAACTCTGTAAGGCATAATCGAGGGCTTTGTCATAATTGCGTAGCAGGTTTTGCAGGTTGCCAATGTTTGAGAGGCTTTGGGTGAGGCCGTCATCATCATTTGTTTGTTCAAAAATTTCAGTTGCTTTCAGGTAATAGGTAATGGCTTCCGGGTAGTCATTCTTTTCGCGCATCACGTTGCCCATCATATTATAGAACGAAGCCTGCATGTGTAAATCAGCATGGGTGGTGGCAATACCCATACCGGTTTGCAAATAATATGCTGCGGAGTCAAATTTTGACATGCGTAAATAGGCAATGCCCAATTCGAGGTAGGTATCCAGCAAAACGGGATTTGTTGAGTTGGTGCTTGCGCCCAATGCATTTTTGTAGATGGGTATGGCCACCAGGTAATCACTTCGCAGGCGATGGTACTTGCCAAGATGGGTATATGCTTCTGCAATCAGGTTATTGTTTTTGGTTTGCCGGGCCACGGCAAGGGCTTTTTGGTGATAATCCAATGCGGCATTTTCATCCGGTGCCGTTTCAGCCAGCTTCCAATAAAGTTGAATGGATAATTCGGGTGAGGTAGATTTATTCAGTAACTGAAGAAGGCTGTCGGGTTGCCGGGCACTTGTTAACTTCCCTGCTAAAACCAACAGCATTACACAAACCAAGCGGATCAAAAAGCGCATAAGCAAGAAACGTGTACAGGCATGAGGCCCAATTTACTTACAATTAGGGTTTAGGCAAACCCGGTATGGCTTGATAGAGTTTATTTTCCTTGCGCACTGTTTTCCACCTTGGAAATGAGGCGCAACCGGAGCCGAGACTTGCTATGGAATAGGTGGTACTTGCCGATGCTTTACTTTAGTTCAACCTTTGCTACCGGTTTTATTCGATAAAGTAGGGCAAGAATTCTTTCCCTTGGGGATTAGCGTTTCAATACCAGGAACCCATTCAGGGTTTTTCCGGACGATGTAAAGAAGATTTTGTAGAAGTACGTACCCGAAGGCAATTCATTTCCATTTTGATTCAGTCCGCGGAATGCATTGGCTTCGGAATAATTTTTAACTTCAAACACTTTGCTGCCCCAGCGGTTGTAAATAGTAACTGTATTTTCGGGTTCCAGAATTTCAATGTATTCTATTTTAAAGAAATCGTTCTTACCATCGTTGTTGGGCGATACGGCATTGTAGATTTTCATTTCACCAATTACCTGAATTGCAAATTGCTGTTGGGTACATTCACCAAACACATCGCACACCTCAATCGTGATCAAATCGGTTCCTGCAAAGTTTAAGCCCGAGTAATCGATGGAAAGCACCCCGCTGTTGATGGAGGCAGCCGCACCGCTGGAGGGGCCTTGCACAATGGCAAGCGAAGAAACCACCAGGTTATTGTCGGGATCGGAAATGAGCGAGAGCAGATTGAGTGTAACAGACGAGCCAATGGTGGTGGTGAGGGAAGAGGAAGTAATTACCGGAGCTACGTTGTTGCACGGAGCCGGCACGATGGTAACAGCGATGGCATCGGAAGCCACACTGATGCAACCCGCTCCATCGCCAACTATCACCGAATAACTTCCATCAACGGTAACTGTAATCGTAGGGGTTGTTTCTCCGTTGGACCAGGCATAAGAAGCAAATCCGTTAGGAGCTGAAAGTGTTAGTGTATTCGAACTGCACACGGTAATGGCGTTGCCTACCGGAGTAATGTTGGAAGAAATAAGAGGCTTGGCAGGAGGTGTGCCGATCGTTATATCTACGGAAGCGAGTGGACTCTCACAGAAAGTATCAGATACCGATACGAAGTATGTGGTATTGGAAGATAGTGAAGGAGTTGTATAGGTATCATTTACTTCGCCTGGAATAACCGCAAGGGCGCTGGTGTACCAGGTGTAATCACCGGGGCTTCCACCGGACGCTACAATGGTTGCGCTGCCGGGCCCGCACAAAGTCATATCCGATACATCGGGCGGAGAGGGCAGGCTGTTGAAAACCAAATCACCGGGAGAAGTTGTAACCACAGGCGCATTGTCACCGGAGATCACGCATTGGTATTGCCCTGCTTCGGCAGAGGAGACATTGCTGATGGTAAGGGTAGGGGAGGTAACACCACTAAAAGTTGAGTTGTTTACCAAATCAACAAACACACTACCGTTATATTTTTGCCATTGATGGGTAATGTTGGTGGTACCGGATGCGGCTGTGGTAAACGAAGCAGATGCACCCTCACAAGCGTAGTTAATTGAAGCAGGTTGTTGCGTGATGGTGATGGCCACAGTAGGCACCAGGTTTTCATATACCAGTAAAAACCCTGCGGCACGGGTAAGAATAATTTCAGGCTTACCATCTAAATTCAAATCGGCTGTTGTAATGCCGCGGGGTGCAGTTACAGTTGTATTAAAAGGCGCAGCAAACGATGCGGCCGTTATAGGGCCGCCTGTGTGAATGTTTTTAAAAATGGAGAACCGGTTACCACTTTCGCTGGTGGTAATTATTTCAGGCTTGCCATCGCCATCTAAATCGGCAACAGTGGCCACTGTGGTTGCACTTGGGTTGGTTATATCAGTACGATTAAAACTAATGCTACCACTTGTGCTGGTATTATGAAAAATTGTTAACAACGTTGTGTTGGCGCCTGCGGAATGATAAAGCAGGATATCCAGTTTGCCGTCCCGGTCAAAATCGCCCGTGTACATGCGCCCAGGATTATCACCAGTAGCTAAATCACCAACTACGACAAATTGCGAAGCGCTAAGCGGAAACCCACCCGTATTTCGCCACACACGCATGTTATCAGTATTTGGATTTGCGCTTGCTATATCAACTTGGCCGTCATTATCAAAATCGCCCACCGCAGTTCCTCCATTTGCGGATGGTTTACTTAATCCAATTGCTGCACTAAGTGTGGAGAACGCGCCTGTACGGAAAGGCCCGGGTTTGCTTCTGTTTCGAAAGATTGATAAACTGGTTCCGCCATGTGTTGTTATAACATCTGTTTTACCGTCCAGGTCAAAGTCGGCCCAATTTTGATTTTGGCCGTTAATACCAAGTATATTGTTGTCAAATTCTATTTCGTTTGTAACCGTTGTATTTCGAAATATCGAAGTTTGAGAAATAATATCGTGTCGACCGTCTTCATCCAAATCTACCAAGCGCAGGTTGATGGCTGACTCATTCGTAGTATCGCTTATAACAAATGAGGCGTTGGAAATGGCCCCTGTGGTATGCACATTTTCAAACGACCAGGCATAGTTTCGGATTATTGCAGTAACCACTCTTGACTCAGCAACAAGTTCAGGTTTTCCATCTCCGTTAAGGTCTGCTGCTTCTACATCATAATCCGCTCCTGTTACAGGGAATTCCACAGGTGCCGCGAATGAAGTGCCATCAAAAGTTGTACCCGAAGAAAAGGTAGTGGAGAAGGGTAAGTGATAGCGTGAAGTCCGGTTGTCGCGCGTAACACTTACACGCTCATAACTTGCACCGGGAGGAACAGTAACCGTAATTTCATTTTTACTGGCCGTAAGTACCTGTGCTTTTACTGCACCAAACCAAACTGTGTTTTTTGTGATATCGGATGAGAATTTGTTTCCGGTAATGGTAACAGTACTACCAACGGGCGCTGCCAGTGGCGAAACCGTATTGACAGAAATAGTAGGTGCGGCAATGGTTTGATTGGTATAGAGTATCAATCCATGTTCACCACCATCGCTACTGGCAAAGGCAGCTACATCAGGCAGTAAATCTCCATTCAAGTCACCAATTAAAGGAATGGCCAAAATCCCGTTTGAAGTTTCTTCATATTCAATCAATGGGAAAAAAGATGTAGCGTTAAGTATGCCGGGCTCAACTTTACTTTCAAAAACTCCAAAGCCATAGCCGGTACTTCCGCTATTTAGTGCGATTAAAATATCCGGTTTTCCATCTCCATTCAGGTCGGCTACGCGTTGCGAGTAAGCTCTGTTAACTTTCGATAGGATAATATCAGTATCAAATGATGTAGCCGACAGCATGCCTGTAGTATGAATATTTTTTTTCACAACCAGATCGTAATCATTAAACCCATTGATTCTATAATATAAAATGTCGGGCTTATTATCACTATCCAAATCAGCGAGGGTGATGCCACTAACGGCCCTACCCGGAAAATTAACAGGTGTTGCAAACTGTATATTACCAGGTGTAGAAATGTTTTCGAGTAAGTTAAATCCTGTTCCCGCTACCACCATTATTTCAGGTTTGCCATCACCGTTTAAATCTTTTGTAGAAACTGCGCCCTGCGATGAATTTAAAAAACGAAGTGTGGCAAATTCTATGTTACCCGGTGTGCTGATGTTTTGGGCATAGTATAAGCTGCTTGAGTTCAATAAAAAATCCAGCCGACCGTCACCGTCCAAATCAGCGGCATTCATGCCATAACAAAATATACCTACGTTATAAAATTGTTCAGCCGGTTCAAATGAGATTGTACCAGGGGTGCTGGTGTTTCTGCTTACTGCAAAGCCACCGGTAAGTGATGGACTTGCTCCTCTGAAATAGGTGGCAATATCAATCTTGCCATCATTATCGAAGTCATGAAGAATAGTGCCGTTCGAATTGCCTTGACCGAGTTCGCCTGAAGGAATTTCTACCTTGGGAGCGAACGATGAAGCAGATAAATTTCCAGATTGACCTTGATTTAGGAAAATCGCAAACTGGCCGGGATCTTCGAAAGCCACAATATCCAACCAGCCGTCACCATCAATGTCGCCCATGGCGCCTCCTTCTAAACCGTTATCGTTAAAGTCGTCATATGGAATAATTACATTGTCGCTGAAAGAACCGGGAAGCAAATGACCGATGAAATCCGGATCAAGGACGGTTAATGGCTGAAAGTCGGATGTTGAAACTGAAACAAGGCTATTGGTAGTATTGATAACCGAAATGGGTGCAAGCGTAGCACTTGGCGGAACTGTAACAGTAAGTTGCGTGGAGTTGCCCGAAATAACGGTAGCCCTTACCAAACCAAAATACACGAGGTTGTCATCTTTTGTTAGGCCGAAGTTGCTTCCGGTTATAGTAACGGTTTCGCCAGGAAGAGTTGATGCTGGTGAAAAGGATGTAATAACAGGGCTTGTCTCCAGTGTTCTTTTTTCAAGCGTTACATTATCCAGGCCACTGGTATAGCCCGTGGTGTTGCTGTATTTACACCGGATGAGAATAGCGGTAATGTTTGCCAGTACAATTTTAATCTGAGCTTTTAAAGCCAACGCACCGGCAGTGCTTCCCCAACGCCAGCCCGCTGTTTCATCTAAGGTAATTGAATAGTTTGACCACGAAGGACTCACGGCAGGCTTATTAGCAAAATTGAAATGAAGGGTATTACTTCCACTATAAATAATAATATCACTAACTGTATTATCCGTTCCGGCAACGGACTGTTGTAAATCAAGTTTTAGATTTGAGCCATAGGAAAAATCATAGTTACCAAAAAAGGTACTAGGTGCATGCCAATACCAATTAAAACCGGTATTTATACTTCCTCCGGCCGTGGGGGGCACAACTGAAATAAAACCAGTTGGGTTGCCGCCTGTACTTTGATGATTAAAGGTAGCAACAGTGCCACCAATGTGTGCAGCCGTCCACCCCTCCGCATCGCTATCAAACGTGCTGGTGATTTGTGCCAGGGCAGTAAAGGGTGAAAGAAACAATAAGATCAGAAAGTGTTTCATAGTTAAAAATTACTTAAGGATCGATCGTGAAAGCTGAAAGAAGATAACTGGATACCGAGCACGATTTCATGCGTGGTAAAATTGGTTCCTACCGATTTGCCGGTAGGCACTTCAAACACATACCCGAAACGGTATTGCTCTTTTAATAAAGTTTGAAGCAGCAATCCGTATGTATTAAAATTACGGGTGAAAATTCCGGCCGTATGAATAGCATTGAAGTTAACATTGAATGCAACATCTATTGATGCAGGTGCTCCTTTTACTGCTCTTAGTAGAACAGCAGGTTTTAACCGAATATGTTCATTCAGGTAATGGATGTACGCTCCCATCAGGTACAGGTGCTGGTTATACAGCTCAACTTTCTGTCCTCCGCTTTTGAATGTAGTGGGGAGCAAGCGCGGAACGGAAAAACTTACGAAATATTTTTCGCTTGCCAGGGCAATACCGGTACCCACGTTTACCCGTGTACCCCGCTCTCCATTCAAAAACAAATTATCTGTTTTGTCAAATGGATTAACTCCATTTAATGAACTGTTAAAATTCTGAACTCCGGCCTGCATGCCAAAACTAACGGTTTTGTTTTCCAGCTGAAGTTTATAAGCAAATGCGGTATTAATTTCGGTTGTGTTCATACTCCCGATACGATCGTTGACCACCAACAAGCCTAATCCAACTTTATTCTGAACCAGGGATGTGTGCAAGCTGGCGTTTATTGTTTGTGGTTGCCCTTCCAGGCCCATCCACTGGGTACGATACCCAACCGAGCCATTGAAACGATTGCTAAGCCCGGCATAGGCAGGGTTAACCAACAAGGGATTAAACAGGTACTGCGAGTAAATGGGGTCTTGTTGTGCAAACGAAAGGGTGGCAAGTAGCAAGCAGGCGAGGGTGGTTATGGTTTTCATAAACCAAATTTCATCAAACGATCGACTTCAGGGTATCACATAAAGATGTGATGATTTGTGCCCAATAAGGCCCTATCGCTTTAAGAAAAGAAATCCGCTCATGGCTGGGCGTTGTCCTGAAAATTCAATTTTGTAAAAGGTACCAAAGGAAGATCGTTCCCATTTTTATTCTTGCCTTTGAATTGCAAATGTGATGCTTCACCGTTTCAACACCAGATAACCTGTTTCAGTCTTATGCTTACCGTTGAAATCTATTTTATAAAAATAGGTTCCGG
>LNFR01000070.1 GCA_001567185.1 Bacteroidetes bacterium OLB12 | reverse complement strand
CGCGTGTCTGGTTTATCCGAGCCATAATATTTCATAGCATCGGCATAACTCATGTGTGGAACGGAGGGTAAGTCAATGCCCTTAACGGTTTTTGAACAGATGCCGTACCAACCTTCGAATGTATTCAGAATATCTTCCTGGGTAATGAAGGCCATCTCGCAGTCGATCTGCGTGAACTCCGGTTGGCGGTCGGCACGCAAATCTTCATCGCGAAAACATTTTACAATCTGGTAGTAACGGTCAAAACCCGAAACCATCAGCAATTGCTTAAACGTTTGGGGCGATTGCGGTAAGGCATAAAATTCACCGGGGTTCATGCGCGAAGGCACCACAAAATCGCGCGCACCTTCGGGTGTGGATTTGATCAACACCGGGGTTTCAACTTCAATAAAGTTTAAACTATCTAAATAGATGCGGGTTTGCTGTGCCATTTTATGGCGCAATTGCAAACTTTCGCGTACAATATTTCTGCGCAGGTCTAAGTACCGATACTTCATACGCAGGTCATCGCCACCATCGGTATTATCTTCGATGGTGAACGGAGGAGTCTTTGAAGTGTTGAGTACTTCAATGGCGCTAACTTTTACTTCAATATCGCCCGTAGGCATTTTATCGTTTTTGGACAGGCGCTCCACTACTGTGCCTTGTACCTTCAACACATATTCGCGGCCAAGCCCGCGTGCAACTGCCAGCGTGGAGGCATCCGTTTTACCTTCTTCCAGCAAGAGTTGGGTAATGCCATACCGATCGCGCAAATCGATCCACAATAAGCTGCCCTTATCGCGGGTTCGTTGCACCCAGCCGGTTAGGGTAACCGTTTTATTTACATCATTCAGGCGCAACTCTCCACAGGTATGCGATCGTAACATGGTAAAATCCTTAAATTTGGGTGCGCAAATTAATAAAGGTTGATCGTTAAATAGAGCGGGTAAAACCTTTTTCGTTATAAAAATGACTATGAAGAAAATCCTTGTTTTCCTGTCAGTTGTTAGCCTGTTTGGCTTTACGCCCGATAAGTTGATTAAAACCAAAGTAGCCGAGGGTATTACTATTTCGTTGCCTCCGGAGCTTTCGCCTATGACTCCGGATGACATTGTGCAGCGATATCCTTCTGTGCGTGCACCGCTGGCAGCCTATACTGATTTGAACCGTACCCTTGATTTTAGTGTAAATGTTTCAGCTACCCAATGGCCCGATGCTAACCTGGAAATGGCACAGAAATTTTTTAAAGCCAGTATTCATAGTTTTTATGACCGGGTGGATATGATAGACGAGGGGGTTCATGAAGTACACAAAAAGAAATTGATTTTTCTGGAGTTTGAATCGCGTGTAAACGGAAATAAAATGGTGCTGGGTGAACAGCAGCCTGTATATCGTTACACCTACATCCAATATTTGGTAGAGCCCGGCCGTACACTGGTATTCTCTTTTAACTGTCCCAAATCATCGAAAGAGGATTGGCAGAAAACCGTACGGACCATGATGAAGACAATAAGGATTAAGTAAGCACTTCGCGGGAATGGATTTTTATACCGATGATTACTTCATGCGCGAGGCTCTTAAAGAAGCAAAAAAAGCTTTGGAATCGGGCGAAGTGCCCGTGGGTGCGGTAGTAGTTTGTAACAATAAAATAATTGCCCGCGCCCATAACCAAACCGAGCAACTTACCGATTCAACGGCTCATGCGGAGATGTTGGCGATAACAGCCGCCACCAATTACCTGGGTTCAAAATACCTGAGTGAGTGTACACTTTATGTTACGCTGGAGCCCTGCGTAATGTGTGCCGGGGCCTTGCACTGGGCGCAATTGCAACAACTGGTGTTTGGTGCCAGCGATGTACAACGGGGTTACTCGTTGATTGCTTCACCACTTTTGCATCCGCGCACACTTGTAAAAACCGGAATTGGAGAGCAGGAGAGCAAAGCCATGCTTCAAGAGTTTTTTAAGCGATTGCGGGATTAGCCTGAGCAATAAAAAAGGCTACCACGGGTAGCCTTTGGTTTACAGATAAAGCCTATTTCAGGCTTCTTTTGCCTTTTTTGTTTTTGTGGCCTTTTCTTCCACTTTTTTACCGTTTTTGTGCTCACCTAGAATAATTACATCCTTGGTAGTTTCGTATTGCTTGGCGGCCTGCATCATGGCCACATAGCTATCGCGGATTAAAATTGTGCCGGTTTTTGCACCCTTGTTGCGTACTTCCAGCCAAAAACCATCTTTTTTCTTCTTAGGTAATACAGGAGGTCTGCCCATGATTTATTGTGTTTTATTGATTTTTAGGCCAAATGGCCTGCTTTATTAACCGCTGAAACCTGCTTTTGGTTCAACTGGCCGCGAAGATACCAAATTTGGTCTTAATATCCGCCTCAAACCTTAAAGCAGATAGGCTGGCAGCGGCACTCCGGCTTTCAAAGCAGGGTCTGCAACGGGTGTTTTTCGCTCCATTTTCAAAGGTTGAACTCCCGCCCAAATGTCCAGGTTATAATCTTCTTCATCATCCTTGGGAGGCCCCACGCGTACCTTGGCCGAAGCTTCTTTTATTTCAAAACCCAAAACCATGGTAGCCTTCCATTCCCCCTCATTGGGTTTGCGCACATCGGCCCACCGCCCGGGGCACATTTTATTGGTAAACACTTCCAAAACGGTATATAATTCTTCCTTGTCGGAAATCAACTCGGGTTCGCTGAATAAAACAACCGAGCGATAATTAACGGAGTGATGAAACGCAGAACGGGCCAGCACCATACCATCTAACAGTGTGGTACTGATGCAAACCGGTAATTTTTTCTGTTGCAGTTCGCGCATGTAAAAACTACCTACCGAACCGTGTATGTAAATTTTGTTTCCGATACGGCAAAATCCGGTTGGGATTTGAAACGGCTGCCCATCCAGCACAAAAGCAATGGTGCATACCAATGCTTCATCTAAAATTGCGTACACCGCTTCTGTTTCATAAACTCCACGCTTAGGCAAACGTGTAATTTTTGTTTTGTTGGTGATAGGAAAGGTGCTCATAGTACGAGTTACTTGATCTTCAAAACAATCTTACCAAACTGGTTGGCAGTTTTCATTCTCTCAAATGCCTGGTTAATTTGTTCGAGAGAATACACTTGATCGATAACCGGTTTCAGGTTTCTGCTTTCCAATAAATCCAGCATCGACAAAAACTCATCGCGTGTGCCCATGGTAGTGCCATGGATGGAGATTTGTTTCCAATACAACAAGCGCGTGGGTATATCGGGAATGTTGCCCGCGGTGCGACCAAAAATAGCAATGCGACCACCGGGCATCATCAGGTCGAACAATTTTGAAAATTGTGGTCCCCCGGCACTATCAATTACAATATCAAAACCTCCGGCTTCTTTCAGCGCCTGTTGTGTCCATTCCGGATCGGTGTAGTTAAAACCCTGAATGGCACCCAAGGCTTTGGCTTTCTCAATTTTTTCGTTAGAACTTGAAGTAACATACACGCGTGCCTGGTACGCTACTGCAAATTGCATGGCCCACAGTGCCGCGCCACCTCCAATACCGGTAATCAAAACTTTTTCTTTCGCCCGCAGGCGAGCTTTCGAAAACAATGCGCGGTATGCTGTTAATCCCGCTAATGGAACAGCAGCCGATTCTTCCAGGCTTAAATGTTCAGGCTTTTCAAAAATCTGTTTTTTGGAGATGCACACATAGTCGCTAAATGTTCCGGCATCGGGGTATCCCAGAATTTTAAACGTATCGCCTTGCACAATCGGATTATTGCCCCAAAAAAGACTGGGGTTGATAACAACCTCCGCACCAACCAACAAGGGATCTGCCTCTTCGCCTACATCTTCAATTACACCGCAACCATCAGAGCCTAATATAACCGGTTGTTGCGGAACAGAGTCTTGTTGAATCCATAAATCGCGGTGATTGAGTGCAGCATAATGCAAACGAATCAATACCTGGTCTTTTACCGGTTTTGGTTTTTTTATTTCACTAATTTCCAATGGCAAATTTTGCCCGGTAAAAAAGGCTGCCCTCATCGTAATTTATTTGATGATGTGGTTCCAGTTGTATTTATCGGGGGCTGCACCACTGCGTATATCTTGTAATTTTTTCTTAACGGTTAATTGAAAACTGTTGTCTTTAACTTCCGGAAGGTGGTAATCGGTTCCTTGAATATTGATAGTAGCAATGGGAGATACCACGGCAGCTGTACCGGCACCAAAGGCTTCGGTTAAAGTTTTTTGCTGAAATGCTTTTTCAATTTCGGCAATACTGATTTTTCTTTCTTCAACTGCAACACCCATGTCCTTGGCTAAGGTAATAATGGTATTGCGGGTAACACCATCCAAAATAGAAGATGACAGGGCAGGTGTTACCAGTTTGTTATCGATTACAAACATGATGTTCATTGCCCCGGACTCATCAATGTATTTATGTTCTTTGGCATCGGTCCAGATTACCTGGTCAAAACCCTGTTCGCGTGCTTGCTGTGTTGGATAAAACGCACCACCATAATTACCGGCACACTTAGCAAATCCGGTTCCACCTTCAGCGGCCCGCACATACTCCAGTTCAACTTTTAATCGCACCGGTTTACTAAAGTACGGCCCCACCGGGCTGGTTAAAATCACAAACAAATATTGATCGGAAACTTTAACACCCAGTTTGGCTTCGGAAGCAAAAACTACCGGCCGCAGGTATAACGAGCTTCCGCTGTCTTTCGGAATCCACGCAGCATCGGTTGTTACAATTGCTTCCAGTCCCGCTGTAAACAATTCTTTGCTGATGGCCGGCATGCACATGCGTGCAAGCGATTTGTTTAAGCGCTGGTGGTGCCGATCTACCCTAAAAATATTAATAGCACCATCATTCATGTAAAATGCCTTCATGCCTTCGAATACAGCCTGGCCATAATGAAGCGAAAGCATGGCGGGGCTCATCATCAAATCACCGTAAGGAATAATCTGCGGATCCTGCCAGGCACCCTTATCGTATTTGGCCACCAGCATGTGATCGGAAAGGTAATTACCAAATCCAAGGTTACTGAAGTCAACCGTGCTTAAACGCGACTGCGTAGTTTTCTTTACGGATATGGAAGCGGTGCTAATCATAGGGGTTCAAATTTTTGTCAGTAAAGATATTATTTAATGCGAAAGTATAACAATAGGGATGACAGACTAATCCAGAAGTCTGCGGTGATAATTCACCTGCCCCAGATGATAACCTAAGTGAACGGCTAAATGTACCAGAAAATATTCTGTGGAGGTCTTTTCTTTCAGAACTAATAACGGGTACTCTTCGGTTAATTTTTTTTCATCCAGGCTGGGCAAAATTTGTTGAACCATGTTGATGGTAGCTTCAATTTTTTGAATTAGCTCCGAACGTGGAATATTTTTCAGTGCAAATTCTGCATCGCGGTCGCGCACATAACCGGTATTTCCAAGTGTGGCACCAATGTAGGCATTGAGGTTGCCCACCAGGTGCAGGCAAAGGTTGCCGGCTGTGTTGGCAATGTTTTTATCCACCTTCCAGATGTTGGCTTCGTGCTGGTAAAGTTCAAGCTCTGCTTTTAACTTCTGAAGATCGCGTGTGATGAGTGTTGCCAGAGTTTGGGTTATCATAGCTTAAGGGTTGAAGTTGCGTATTAATTTTGAAAACCCTGAGTTCTTTCTTGCCGGGTTATGGCTGTGTTTCTATGTGTTGATAAGAAATTTTAACATACATAGAAACACAACCTGTATACCCTTTAGATTATTTTCCTTCTTTCAGTTTTTTCACCTCCGCCTCGTACTGTGGTAAAAACTGCTTTTGATTTTCGGGTAAATTTTTCAGGGCAAGCTCCCAGTATTTAATAGCGTTCTTTTTATCGCCAACTGCAGAGTAGCCACGGGCCAGCCCTACGTTGGGTGTAAACTTGTCTTGCGGATTTTTCTGGGCATTGTACTTAAATACTTCCAATGCTTTTTCACTTTGCCCGCTGTTTAGCAATGTTCTGCCATACATATGAATATTCTGTACAGTTGCACTCGGGTCTTTAATGGCTTTATCCATTTGTGCGTTTGCTTCTGTTGTTTTACCCATGGCCTGGTATATCAGTGCCCGTGTTTGCCAGGTGTTAAAATTTTTCAACACCAATAATGGATTGCTTACGGATTGATCTACCCAGGTTAGGGCTTCTTGCAGGTTGATTTTATTTTGGGCGCAAAACTGTGCAGCAGTTAACCAGTTCTCCTGTTTAAAACCAACGGAACTTCGCAGGTCCTCGCGCATGTTAGAAACGTAAACTTCGTTGATGTTGGAAACTTCTATTGTAAACGGAATCCTTTTCTTCTCCCAGTGCAGGTATGCTTTGGCGGAGGAAGGCAAACGATCATCAAATCCAAACGTGAGCCATTCTTTGTGCGGAGCTTCCTGGGGTGTTACGTCCACCCGCAATGCATCTTCCTTAGGATCGTAAAAATAACTTCCCCAACTGGATGAATTTTTAGAGAATATCCACGTGTAAGGACCATCTTTCGCAACAGCCAGAAACAAACCATATGTGCCGGCTTTCAATTCTTTGCCTTCAATCTTTACATCGTGCGATACGGTGAACACAGTATTTTCATTTGCACCTGCACGCCAGGGTGCAGCTTTGGATGTACCAAATCCCTGATCGATAAAACCGAAATGAGCTACTTCGCCCCAGATTTTTCCGGTGCGATCTTCACCATTCGGGCCGTGTACATCCGGGCTGCTATAAGCAATTGAAATTTCCACGGGCCCGATAAACTGCGTTACCTTAGCTTTTTGATTGGCGCCACTGGGCGGAGTGGTGAGTTGCTGGGCTGTGGAAGAAATACTCCATACCAGTAAACAAACAGTAATTATTTTTTGCATAGTGTATTGGGTTTAAACAAATGCTTATACGGGTTATTCAGTTCAATGGGGTATCCGAAACTGAACAATTATCTTAAATTTTCTTTATAAGGCCGGGTGGAATCAATAAACGGATGGAGCCAGGATTGATTTTAATTGTAAACTGACTTTCCGGTTGCATGGCTTCACCATCTACATGATAGGCAACAGGGTTAGAAAATCTCAACCCGATTTCTCTGCCTTTTATTAGTTTAACAAAGTTGGATTGCCCCAGGGTACCGGTAAACATGCGATAGGCAAAGGCAGGTGCTTTAATAAAGGGCACTTTCTTTACAAGGCTGATGTCCAGCTCACCATCACATACGGAAGCAGAAGGTGCAATGCGGGCATTGTTACCAAACTGCGATGAATTGGCGAGGGCGATCACAAACGTATTTTCATAAATAGAACTGCCATCTATATTTATTTCACCACCAAATTCTGCATACTTCATAAACTCCTGTATAACCAACCGGGTGTAATTGGCCAGCCCGCGTTTACCATTCTTACCAAATAGCCCGGCAATGTGGCCGTCAAAGCCAAAACCCGAAACATTGATAGAGAGATGATTATTAACGGTGAACGAATCCATCGCAATTACATGCGAGGAAGCAATGTATTGTAAACATTTTTTGAAATCGAGTGGAATACCGAGGTGGCGCGCCAGTCCGTTGCCCGAACCTTTCGGGATAATACCCATAATCTGTTGGGTGTTTACCACACCCCTGGCAACTTCGTTTACGGTACCATCGCCACCCATAGCAAAAACCACTTCAAATTTTTTTTCCTGCGATGCCTGCGATGCCAGCCGGGTAGCATGCCCACGGTCTTTTGTAAATTCAAGATGGGCCTCCAGGCCGACTTCTTCACAAAACGAAAGCAACCGACCTTCCACCGATGGGTTGTAACCAGTGCCCGAATATTTGTTAATGATGAATAATACCTTCTTATTTCCGGTGGGCAAAGTCATAAACAAAGGTAACTTTACGTTTATGGATTTTAAGCCGCGTAAAATAAAATTTAAAGCCTGGGATAAGGAAAATAAGTTGCTGATGCGCTTGAATAGCATTGACTGCAGTAAGGGTGAGTTGGTGAAACGCGATCATATTCTGCTGCAGTTTACCGGCTTACACGATAGTGAGGGCGAAGAAATTTATGAAATGGATGTGCTGATGCTTTCGCTGGAGAAATTTGTGGTTTTCTGGAATGAAACTACCGGCAGTTGGCAAATAGCGCCTTTGACAAATCTAAAGGACCCGCGGCCATTCCTGCCGGATTTGGCAACGAAGATGAAACGCTTTGGTAGCTATTACCAGTTGGAGCCTGGTACCATTTTGAAGTAAAGACTATTTGGGTAGTTTACTTTCAATGTATTGCACAGCCTGCCCGATAGTTTGCATCTTCTCGGCATCGTCATCGGGAATTTTGATATCGAACGTTTGCTCAAACTCCATTACCAGTTCGGCATAATCCAATGAATCAATACCCAAATCTTTTACAAAGCTGGCTTCAGGAGTAATTTCAGAATCGGGGATACCTAATTTTTCTTTCAGAATGGCGTGTACCTTTTTTTGAACGTCTGGCATAAAGGCTGTTTATAGAACCAAAGCTAAGCAATCTTTTAGATATTTAAACACCGCTTGGCCGATGGGTGTTGGCGGTTCGGTACTTAAAACCGCAGCAAAAACTCTGTTCCTTTGTTCAATTCGGATTTCACGGTAATGTTGCCTTCGTGCTGCCGCATAATCTGTTTGGATAAACTCAGCCCAATGCCCGAGCCGGTTTTTTTGGTAGAGTAGAAGGGGATAAAGATTTTTTCCAGAGCCTCGCTGTCAATACCCGAGCCGTTATCTTTTACAGAGATGATTGTGCGGCCTTTTTATTGGTATAGCCGGTAAGTTCAATTTGCCGGGTGGGTTGTTCATCAAATGCCTGGATGGCATTTTTAATCAGGTTAATGATCACCTGCTCAATCATTGTTTTGTCTGCTAATACAAAAAGATTTTCAGGAGTTACGGAAACGGAAATTGAGATTTGGTTGTCGGCCAGTTCTTTTTTTGTGAAGTTGCGCCAGTTCGTCCAACAATTCTTTTACGTTTACTTCAGCCAGTTTGGGTTTGGGAATGTGGGTGAGGTTGCGAAATTCTTTTACAAATTTAATAAGTCCTGCGCTACGCTTGCTGATGGTTTGCAACGACAGGTACATATCTTCCAGCTCTTCTTTTTTTAACTCTGAATCCGTGGGCCGGTCGATGCGGTGTTTCAAATCTTCTTCCACAATACCGGCCAAAGACGAAATGGGCGTAACCGAATTCATTATCTCGTGGGTAAGCACGCGTACCAGGTTTTGCCAGGCTTCCATTTCTTTTTCTTCCAGTTCGCTCTGAATGTTGTTCATCGAAATGAGTTTCACTTCCTCATCGCGCAAAGTAAGTTCAATCGCAAACACCGATAGTTGTATGGTTTCATCTCCAAACTTTAACTGCAGCAACTCGCGGCCACCGGTTTTCAGTTTTGTAAAAGTATCTACCAGCGATTCGCTCACCACCTTTAAGTCTTCCAGGCGATCGGCTTTGTTAATACGCAACAATCGTTTGGCAGCACTGTTCATAATCTGAATGGAGCCATCGCGCTTAAAGGTGAGCAAGCCGATGCCCACGTGCTGTACAATGTTTTTGAAGACTGGTATTCTGAATCTTTTTCTTTGCGTGCCTGTTTCAGTTTGGTTAATGCATCATTCAGTTCGCCCTGCAATTTTTGAACCGTATCAGAATTGGTATCGGATTTAAAAGTTTGTGTAATTTCATCAAACCGAATGGAATCAAAAATAGAACCGAGGGGTACATCGTGCCCCTCCACTTCTTTCAAAAGTAATTTTACCTGAAAGATAATAGCCCCCAACAGGGCCAATATCAGGATGTAGCTCCGGTTATTAGCCGAAACTAAAAAAGCAAACATCACGATGGTGGCTACCAATATTGCAATACGGGTAACGAGTGGTGAGTGCTTCTTAGAGTCCATACTTTTCCATTCTACGGTACAGCGAGGCGCGTGTCAGGCCTAATTCTTCCGCAGCTTTAGAAATGTTTCCGTTGTGGAGTTGAATTGCTTTTACTACTGCAGCTTTTTCTACTTCGTCCAGGTTTAGTGTATCGGAGGCAATATCATTGGCACTTTTCCTACTAAAAAGAAAATCACTTTCCTGAAGGGTTGACGAATCTGCCATAATAACGGCACGCTCAATGGCATGTTGTAATTCGCGCACATTACCAGGCCAGGGATATTTTTTCAATTTATTCATGGCATCCGCAGCAATGGTGTGTACTTCCTTGCGATACTTTTTAGCGTAATGATTCAGGAAATGATTGGCCAGTAGCGGTATATCATCGATGCGATCGCTCAATGGTGGAATGGTAATTTCAACTGTATTGATTCTGTATAGCAAATCCTGCCGGAATTTTCCTTCCTGCACCATTTGATGCAAAGGCATATTGGTGGCGCAGATCAATCGGATATCTACCTCAATGGGTTGGTTGCTGCCCACCCGCGTAATTTGCCGCGATTGCAAAGCACTGAGTAATTTACTTTGCAATGCCATACTCAGGTTCCCAATCTCATCCAGAAACAAGGTTCCGCCATTGGCTAATTCAAACCGCCCGGGGCGGTCTTCGCGCGCATCGGTAAAAGCACCTTTCTTATGACCAAACAATTCGCTTTCAAACAAGGTCTCCGTAATCGCACCCATGTCAACCGCTACAAACGAATTGTCTTTACGCATAGATTTTTGATGAATAGCACGGGCCACCAATTCTTTTCCGGTTCCGTTTTCACCTAATATCAACACGTTGGCATCGGTCTTGGCTACTTTATCAATCAGACCAAACACTTCTTTTAATGCATTGCTTTGGCCAATAATATCCCTGAAAGGCTGGCTGATTTGTTCTTCCAGCATTTGCTTGGCTTTGCGCAGCTTATCGACCTCGTTGTACGATTTCTTTAACTTAATAGCGGTTGATATAGTAGCTACCAGTTTTTCATTTTGCCAGGGTTTAAGAATAAAATCGGTAGCGCCTTCCTTTAATGCACGCACGGCCATTTCCACATCGCCAAAAGCGGTAATCATGATGACTACGGCATTGGGGTCGCGCTCTTTAATTTGTTTAAGCCACTCGAAGCCTTCTTTACCACTGGTGGTATCCTTGCTGAAATTCATATCCAGCAGAATTACATCGTAGGTATCGTTGTTCAGCAGGAAGGGTATCTTGTTCGGATTTTTTTCAATGATTACCTGGTGATTGGATTTTTTCAGCAGCATTTTGGCTGCCAGTAAAACATCCTCATCGTCATCAATCATCAGGATTTTGCCTTCGTTCACAGTAATTAGGTTTAAATGTTTATTCAGTAAAGGAAAAATTGTGCCAGCGCATTTTTAGCGCGAAATACCGGTTTTAATAGTTCGGTTTGTGCTTAGGCGTACAAATATGTTCAAAAATGAACACAGTTAAAAACCTATTCGAGTGTGTATTTATATAGCGTTGCTTCCTTATCAGGCGAGAAGGTAATCAACCGTTCATCGGTAATAATAGCCTGAACACTATTGGCCGGAATAGCATGTGCGCGCCATTGTGAGGTAAGCAGGTTAAAATATTTTAGGTTATTATTCTGAACGAAATACATTTCATCACCAAAAAAGTAGAAACCCTTTAGGTCCGGAACTTCAATCCGTTCAATGAGTTGCCCCAGATGATTGAGGATAAGGATGCCTGCGTTTTTATCCAGCAAGAAAATGAGATTCAGGTACTCGCGCAGGTAAATAAAATCTGCTTTATCGGAAACTTCCACGGGCAGGTTAAACTCCTGTATAACCTGGTTGGTGGTAGGTTGTACTTTTTTTAGCGACCAATCAGCCCGATCCAGAATCCACAAGCGATTATCGTGTGTTGGACAAACCAGCCAGGGCTCGATGGCCCAGGCAGCATCAACATGGTGCGTTGAATTGGTTTCAAAATTTCGATCTAGTAAATTGTATTGTTGCCGCGTGCGATCATAAACAAAGATGGTTGGTTGAAACCAGGGCTCTATTAAGGTATAAGGTTGCTTTTTAGAGGTTGCAATTTTTTTTCCATCGGGGTTGTATCTTATGATGCGACCTGATTTTTCGATGAGCAAAAAATTTCCGAGGCGATCCACCGTGATCCGTTCTGTCTTTTTAGCCTTCCACGATTTTAGTTTGACGAAATCTTTTTGTGGGTGAGCAACTAATGGCACAAACAAAAAAGCAATAAATAGTATTCGCGTCATTGCTGAAGTTCAAATTTTTTTAAGTGTACTGTTACACCATCATATTCGGCATAGGTATCAAAGTGTACCCACTCGCCCAGGTTTATATACCGACTCGTGTCACTCACCTTCAGATCGAGCGGTAAGTGCCGATGCCCAAAAATATAAAAATCATGATGTGTGGTTTGTTCCACCTCTTTACAATATGTAAGCAGAAACTCCTGCTCTTCACTTACAAACGTTTCTCCTTTTTTGTTATTGCTGATCCGGCTCTGCCGGCTCCAGTAGTTGGCAATACCAATACCCGCATTGGGATGGATGCGCGCAAACAGCCATTGGCAAACTTTACTATCAAAGAATTTCTTCAGGATTTTATAGCTCCCATCGCCCGGGCCCAGGCCATCGCCATGCCCAATCAGAAATGTATGGGTATTGATTTGCAGTTCTATCGGCTTGCGATAGATGGTTACACCCAATTCTTTTTTGAAGTAGTCAAACATCCACATGTCGTGGTTGCCTGTAAAAAAATAAACCGGAATTCCTGCATCACACAACGAAGCAAGTTTGCCCTGTAAACGAACAAATCCTTTGGGTATGGCGTGTTTATATTCAAACCAGAAATCAAAGATGTCGCCCATCAGGTAGATGGCCGCTGCATCGTGTTCAATCTTCGAAAGCCAGGCAACAATTCTTTTTTCGCGGGCCATGCTACTGGCCGCATCGGGCACACCCAGGTGAAAATCGGAGGCGAAGTAAATTTTTTTTCCTGTGGTAAGTGTAATGGTTTGTGCCATGTATGCAAATAACGACAAAACCACATCAATGAAAAAAGAGGCCGCCTCAAAAGTCGCGTTCTGTTATCGCGATCCCGCGTTAGGCGGGGTTATTCCAGATTAAACTGGACTTTTGAGTCAGCCTCTTTAGGAGACTAAAAAAACTATTTCACTTCAGGAGCAACTTCGGTTTTAGGCTCCTCTACGGTGTTCTCTTTTTTCTCAGTAGCTGTGCCATTGGTAAATTTCTCGTATGTAGTCTGGTGGGCAAATGGTCTTTTGCCTATTAAGCGCTCCAGATCCGATTGAAAGAGGATTTCTTTCTCGAGTAATTCTTTGGCAATTATTTCGAGATGTTCGCGATGCTCGATAAGCAGGCGTTTGGTTCTTTCAAAGGCTTCGTCAATTATCTTCTTTACCTCGCGATCAATTTTTTCGGCTGTTGCTTCTGAATAGGGTTTGTTAAAAGTGTAATCCGATTGCTTCGAATCGTAGAATGATATGTTTCCTATTTCTTTATTCATACCATACACGGTTACCATGCTGTAAGCCATTTTGGTAATACGCTCCAGGTCGCTGAGGGCACCAGTCGAAATTTTTCCAAATACAATTTCTTCTGCGGCCCGGCCGCCAAAGGTCATACACATTTCGTCTGTCAGCTGTTCTGTCTGATAAAGGAATTGTTCCTTAGGAAGGTATTGCGCATATCCCAACGCGGCCACACCACGCGGAACAATGCTTACTTTCACCAATGGGTCGGCATGCTCCAGAAACCAACCGGCCACGGCATGGCCAGCTTCATGATAAGCCACAATGCGTTTTTCTTCGGGCGAGATAATTTTGGTTTTCTTTTCAAGTCCCCCGATCACACGGTCAATCGCATCCTGAAAATCCTGCATGTCAACCTCTGCTTTATCTCTGCGGGCAGCAATCAGGGCAGCTTCGTTACACACGTTGGCAATTTCTGCTCCGGCAAAGCCGGGCGTTTGGGCTGCCAGTTTCTTTACATCAATATCTTTTGAAAGCTTAATCGGTTTCAGGTGTACTTTAAAGATTTGCTCCCGTCCTGCAATATCGGGTTTGTCGATACTGATTTGGCGGTCGAAACGGCCCGGACGCAGCAGGGCAGAGTCTAACACATCGGGCCGGTTGGTGGCTGCAAGAATAATTACGCCACTATCGGTAGCAAAACCATCCATTTCAACCAGCAACGAGTTGAGTGTATTTTCACGTTCATCATTGGCACCGGGCATCTGGCCTCTTCCGCGCGACCGGCCAATGGCATCAATCTCATCAATGAATACAATACAAGGTGCTTTTTCTTTCGCTTGTTTAAACAAATCGCGCACGCGGGCAGCACCTACACCCACAAACATTTCTACGAAATCCGATCCCGATAAGGAGAAAAATGGAACACCGGCCTCACCGGCTACCGCTTTGGCAAGCAACGTTTTTCCGGTTCCGGGAGGGCCTACCAATAATGCTCCTTTTGGAATTTTACCACCCAACTTGGTAAACTTTTGTGGCGACTTGAGGAAGTCAACAATTTCTTTCACCTCTTCTTTTGCTTCTTCCAGGCCGGCCACATCGGCAAACGTAATACGTACTTTATTCTCTGCATCGAACAAGGCTGCTTTTGATTTTCCAATGTTGAAAATCTGCCCACCCGGGCCGCCACCGCCTGTCATTCTGCGCATTAGCATCCAGAAGCCCAGTACCAACAATACCAGAAATCCGATGTTGAATAAGAATGAAGTATAATCCTGCCGCTCTTCTACTTTAAGATCTACCTGATCAGCCCGAGGAACATCTTTTTTAAGTCGTTCGTATTTCTCGATAAACTTATCAATAGATCCTACTTTCATTTTGTAATGCGGACCACCCGGGCGAACGCCCCATGGGCTGGATTTTTCTATTTCCTGCTTGTACTTGGCATTTTGAAGTGCACTTTCTTTCAGGGTTATTTCTATAATCCAGATATTATCGCTCTTGATTTGAACAAGTTTACGAATGCTGCCATCGGCCACCATATCTTCAAAACGGCTTTCGGTTATTTCAACCAGTTCTCCCGATTTGTTGAAGTAACTGATACCCAACACCACGGCTACCAGCGATAAAATAATCCACATTTGGTAGTTGGGCCGGGGTCCTTTGGGCGCTACGTTTTTATCTCTTTCCTTGTCCATTCTTTATTTGAAAATTACTTAATGAATAACGTCTTTAGCATTAATTAGTTCGCTTAGTCTTCAATCTCGGTTATTTCAGCATCGCCCCACAATTTTTCGAGGCTGTAAAATTCCCTGCGGTCTTTTCGAAATACATGACTAACCACACTGATATAGTCGAGAATCATCCATTCTTTATTGTTTTTGCCTTCCACGTGCCAGGGTCTTTCTTTCATGATTTTATACACCTCATCATCAATGGAATCTGCAATGGCTTCTAATTGCTTATCGCTGTTTCCAGAGCAAATCACAAAAAAATCGGCCACCGCATTCTTTACTTTGCGCAAGTCCATCACGATCACATCAGAGGCTTTCTTTTCCTGCATCCCCTTCACGATTGCATCGCTGAGTTTTTCGGAATCAACCCGCTTCTTTTTTTTAGGCATTAACTATCTTGGAATTTTTAATCAGTACAATCTGCAAAGCTAACCAAAATTACCTTGTATAAAATCCCTGCCAGAACACTTTTCATGGGTAAAAACCTGGTTTTTGTGCCAGATTGTCACTCTACCAATTCCCTGGCCATGGACTTGGCACAGCGCACTTCCAGCGTAGAAGGAACGGTAGTGATAACCGATAACCAATATAGCGGGCGCGGCCAGCGCGGTAATCTGTGGATTTCTGAACCCGAAAAAAATCTCACCTTTTCTGTTTTGCTAAAACCAAACGTGCAGCCCGATCAGCAGTTTATACTTACCCAACTGATTGCCCTGGGCGTGGCCGATTATGTAAAGACAAAAACCCCTGGTGTAAAAATCAAATGGCCGAATGATATTCTGGTGAATGAAAAAAAGGTATGCGGTATTTTGATTGAAAGCTCATTGGCGGGGGCACGGGTTCAGTTTGTAATTGTGGGTATTGGATTAAACATTAACCAAACCGTATTTCGAAACCCGCGAGCCACTTCGTTAAAACTGGAAACCGGAAAGGAGTATAACCTGAATCAGGAGTTGAATGAATTACTTCAGTTGCTGGAAGCCCGCTATTTGCGATTTCGGGAGGGAAACCTGGCCGCGATTCGGGCAGACTACCACCTGCAGTTGTATCGGGTGGGGGAACGCCACCTGTTTGCAGATGGACGCACTCGGTTTTATGGTACAATAGAAGCGGTTGATGAATTTGGCCGGTTGCAGGTTCTTACGGATGAGGGGATCCGGAAGTTTGATCTGAAAGAGATTGCGTTTGCCGATTGGGCTTAAATTATTTTACAACCGTTTACCTGTTTCGTTGATCGTGCTTCCTGCTACTTTTCTATTTTTGAGCGTTTGCAAATCATGATCACAACAAAATCAGTTTCATACACCTATCCATCAGCCAGTGAAATAGTGTTTCCGGATCTTTCCATTCCTGCTGCCGGACAGTTTTTACTCTTGGGCGAATCGGGCAGTGGTAAAACAACCCTGCTGCACTTATTGGGTGGACTTTTGAAATTACAGCGCGGTACTATTGATGTGAATGGAACCGCATTATCTGGTTTGAATGAATCGCAACTCGACCGGTTTCGGGGAAGAAATTACGGTTTTATATTTCAACGTAACCATTTGTTGGCAGCGCTCTCGGTAGAGCAAAACTTATTGATGGCCCCGTATCTGGCTGGTCTTAAGCAAGACCACCACCGGGTAGATGAAGTACTGACACAATTGGGTATGGCCGATCAGAAGAAAAAAAGAATTAGGGAATTAAGTTTAGGCCAGGCACAGCGTGTTGCTATTGCCCGTGCTGTTTTAAACAAACCATCGGTGATCATAGCCGATGAGCCAACCTCGGCCTTAGATGATAAAAACTGCAGCCGTGTAGCTGCATTGCTAACTTCGGTAGCAGAACAAAACCGGGCTACGTTAATTATAGCCACCCACGACCACCGGTTAAAGGATACGATTAAAAATGTAATTCAATTGTAATGAATTTACTTATTCTCATTACGAGTTACCTGCGTGCGCGACCGCTTAATACGTTGCTTAACGTAGTATTGCTTTCGCTGGGTATTGCCATGATTACAATTTTGTTGTGGTTTAATAAACAAATGCAGGAAAAAAATAGCGGATACTACCAAAGGTATTGACCTGGTGGTAGGTGCTAAAGGCAGTCCGTTACAATTGATTCTCTGCAATGTGTTTCACGTAGATTTCCCCACCGGAAACATTAAGCTTATTGATGCCGACAGGCTGGCAAAACACCGCCTGGTAAAACATGCCATACCGTTGGCATTGGGTGATAGCTATCAAAACTACCGCATCGTAGGTACGATTCCTGCTTACGCAGAATTGTACAAAGCTGAACTTGCTTCGGGCGATTGGTGGAAGAATGAAATGGAGGTTACAATAGGTGCTGCTGTTGCCCAACACCTTAAACTAAAAGCGGGCGATACGTTTGCCAGTGCGCATGGCTTAAGCGATGGCGGGCATGCGCATGAAGCACACCCCTTTGTGGTGAAAGGTGTTTTGAAACCCACGCATACCGTATTGGATAATCTTATCCTTACCCAGGTGGCCAGTATTTGGATGGTGCATGAACATACCGATGAGGAAGCACCGGTGGCCAGGCCAGATTCAACCACCGCATCGGTACTGGTGCCTTCAGTAATGGCAACGGATTCTACGAAAGAGATTACTTCGTTGTTGATCAAATACAGAAACCCGATTGCTGCAATACAACTACCGCGTTACATCAACAGCCAAACCAACATGCAGGCCGCGTCACCGTCATTCGAGGCTGCGCGGTTGTTTTCAATTTTAGGAGTGGGTATTGAAGCGATGACCGGCTTTGCCTATGTACTCATCTTCATTTCGGCCCTTAGTATTTTTATTGCACTTTACAATTCCTTGAAGGAGCGCAGGTACGATCTGGCCATTATGCGATCGATGGGTGCCAGTCGCGCAAAACTGGTTTGGGCCACCCAATTAGAAGGAGTATGGCTAACCTTATGGGGTAGTATGCTGGGCATTGCCCTGGGCCATGCGGTGTTGTATTTGTTTACGCAATGGATAACCGAAAGTCAAACAGCCGGAATAAATTCGATGACTTTTTACAACGAAGAACTGTATTTGCTGATAGGAAGTGTGTTGCTTGGTATGGTCTGTTCGTTGATTCCGTCTCTTCAGGCATACCGTACCGATATACATAAAGTACTGGCCGGGAACTGATTTGTGTTAGAATGCGTATTTGGTTAAGATTGTAGATAAGAAGATGCCATGATTGTTGCACATCAAAGATGACAGCGCGGATTTAAAAATTGCCAATAGGAATATGAAGAAATTATTGATAGAAGCCATCTCAAAAATACACGTAAGGATGAATGTCATGCCGGATTTATTCCCGCATCCCAACCTTTCTGCACCGATTCCGAGATCGCGGAACACTGTCCGCGATGACAAAGTATTTTTGAGATGCTTCTAATACTTTTGATAACGTGGCCAATGGTTGGATTCTCTCAAACCGATGGCTGGGTAGCATTTGCCAAAACCAAATTCGATGCGAAGTACAACGAAAAAGCCGGAGAGTATTTTTTGTTTCCAACATTTTCGGCCGACCTCAAAGCACTTGTAGGAAAGCAGATTGAACTGGAAGGTTATTACCTGCCCATTGATGTGGACGGCAATGCCTATATTATTTTATCCAAGTTTCCTTACAGCCAATGTTTTTTCTGCGGAGGTGCCGGCCCCGAATCCATTGCCGAAGTTTATTTCAAAACCAAAACTCCTGCGTTTGAAGCCGATGAGTTTATCCGCATCAAAGGCAAGCTTAAGTTAAACGATTCTGATCTGGAGCACGGAAATTTTATTGTGGAGGAAGCCGTGTTGGTGAAATAAACCCTGTGACTTTCATAGAAATAAAATTAGCCGGAAGTAAAATTTCCGGCTAACCCGTTTTTGTAAAGAGTCTTTTCTATCAATTTACATTTAACGTAAAAGTAAGATCAACATCACTCTCGCCCATTGTGGCGGTAGAGGTGGCCGATTTTAAATTAGGTTGGTGTTTTAGAATAACGCGAAACGTTCCGGAAGCACTTACATCTGTGGTCGTCCACGTTGTACTTAGCCCTACGGGTAATCCGTTTGCATCTGTATCATTATAGTTAACGGCATCGCTGCGGTTGTCTATGTTTCCATCACCTGCCGGATCGGAAAAAGTATTGTTGGTCCAGGCAAAGAAGAACAGGTGTTCATCACTTTCTTCTTCCACCTCTTCGGTTATGTTATAGGCCGGATCAGCAGGATTTGCCAGGCCATTTATCAATTCGAGTGTAAGTGTGTAGGTAGTATTTTTGCCAGGTTAATCGGTCCATCTACAATAAGGTCTTGAATGCCTTCTCCGTCAGGGTCGGTTGCAGTAACGGTGATTGGACTGCTCCCGGGTGGTGTAAAGGTTAATGTTACCTGTGTAATTAACTCGGGCGTATCTTCCCGGGCTGGGTCATCGTTTTCGCAACCCGATAAAAACAATGCAATAAAAAATGAGAAAGAAGTTGTAATAATCTGAATGGGTCTTGTAATAGTCATAATGTTTAGAATTTTAAAAAGTACATTTTAATGATAGTAGAAAATTGGAACCAAGGTCGTTGGCATAATACCGGAAGCGGTTCGTGTATTCGCGGTAGGTGGTGTTCAATAAATTTTCAGTTACCAGCCTGATATCGTATTGAACTTTTTCATTTTTTAGGGTAACCCCGGTGGCCACATTCATAAGGGCGTATGCGTGCGGGGCATCCATGAAATCAAAATTGGCAGTACTTCCCTGAAGCGGATCAGTATTATTATCAATCGCTTCAAAAAACTCGCGCACGGTAATGGTACGGGGTACACGGTGTTGCTGATCCACCACCTTTAGCCGGGATTCAGCAAAAAAGTTTTTTACTTTTTTTTGTGTTGCCCGGTCATAACGCAAGGTTAGTTCGTACCGATTGGGTGGAATAAATACCAGGTAATCATGCTGCTTTACATCCGCTGCCCAAAGCAACGTAGCTTTGGGGTGTAGGCTCCAATGCGTATTTACATTCCAGCTTGCGGCCACATCGGCTCCTGCAAACAAAGCATCGGTTTGTGTGTAACGGAAGTACGGATAAACGCCACGTACATTTTGAGTAACCCCGGTGGGTTTCTGGTATATGTAATTGAAAATGTAATTCGCGTAAGCTGATAAATCCAACTGCAGGTTGGCCCATGCCCGAGTATAAGATGTAACCCACTTCAGCGCTTGTTCATTGTGGTACGTTACATCCTCAATATTCATTACCTCATTGGTTGAGTCGTTCAGCAACAAGCCATATTCAATGGCAGCAGCACTTTGGTGTGTGCCCAGGCTATACAACTCGGCCACATGGGGTGGGCGCCAGGCACTGCTTAGGCTGGTACTTATTTTCTGGTTGCCTTGTAGCTGCCGCGAGGCACCCAGGGTAGCACTTAGATTACTAAATGATAATTGCGATTGGTATAGTGTATTTTTAAAATCGTAGCCGCTCACCTGGTAGTACCGGTAATCGTAGCGGATTCCGGCATCAACCGAAAATTTACCAATACTGAATTTTGAAATGCCAAATGCGCCCCCTGATAGATTGACGAAGTTGGGTATAAACGGAATTCGCTGCGTACCGGGAATATTCTTGTTATCCTGATACATACCCGTTACCCCAACCGAGTAGGTTTGTTTGGCCGAGGCTTTGGTTTCAAATTCTGTTTCGAGGGTATGCGTGTTAAGTTGCAAATGGATAGCCGGTACTTGCGAGAGCCCGCCTATGCGAATGTCATACTCTCTTCGGTTATTGTTTTGAAAGCCATATTGAAGTTTCCAGGTACCGGATGATACAGGTAACTCGCTATTGATTTTTAACAAGTTGTGGCTAACCGTTTGGCGAGGTTCGCCAATGGAATAACTAAACTCAGAAGTATAAAGCGGAGGTACCCGTTCAAAAGCACTCAATAAATCTTCCAGGTTGCTGATGGCGGTACCCTTCAGAATTCCGATTTCAGATTGAAACCGACTGAAATAAATTTCAAAACAATTTCCCTCGTTATGATAGCCAACGGCCCCTGAAAAATTCATTTCCTGAATACCGGTATTGGTAAGGTTATAATCAGGAGTATGAAAATCACCGGCACGTTTTAGGGTACCTTGTGTTCGCCAACCCCAACCTTTATGGTTGTTAATACCTCCTTCCAATACTCCTGAAATTGTGCCCGATCTTCCATTGCTTTGCAGGATTGCATTTACCGAACCACCCAGGCCGGGGCTTTCGGGCAGAGGCGCAGGGTTTACAATAATAACGCCACCCAATGCATCGGTTCCATACTTAATAGCCGATGCATCTTTTATCACCACGATGTTAGAAGCCATCATGGGGTCAATTTCAGGAGCATGTTCGGCACCCCATTGCTGGCCTTCCTGCCGGATACCGTAATTTAAAATGAGAATGCGCTGACTGTGTACCCCATGAATTACAGGTTTAAAAATACCCGGACCTGCCTGAATCGTATTCACTCCGGCTAATTCTTTCACAGCCTCGCCCAGTGTTTTTCCCGCAGTAGCGGCCAATTGCTTTTCAGTTAAAGCAGCAAAGTTGTAGGCGTGTTCAATACCCTGAAGCTGATCGGCTACAATTACTTCCTGCAACTGGGTGATGTCAGGATACAGCGTGTAGGTTTGTTGTAAATTTTGCGTTAATGAAAGTGTAACAGTTTTGGTATGGTAGCCTACAAACTGAATGGTAAGAGTAAACTCTCCACGGCAAAGGTTTTTAAAATGGAACTTGCCTTCCTGATCGGCCACAGTAAAAGTTTTTTCATTTAGTTTAAGCGTGGCACCCGTTAATGGCTCACCGGTATCGGAAACTACCAACCCGGAAAACTGAATGGTGCAAGGTTGGGCAGCAACTCCGCCAATAGTAAACAACATGGCCACAATTATTGAACGTATCTTCACAAACTGAATTTTACACGGTAATAGAAACAGTAATCCACATCAAACGCGGTGTGGAAATTTTGCTCATCGCAGGAGGTGATGAGTTCGGTAAAATCAGGAGCGGGGTGGTGCGCGACCGGAGGTGTAAAGCGTAACCGCTTCCTTACTGGTAGAAAGAACTTCGGTTACTGTATGATCGGTGTATTGTGTGGGTGTGGATAATACTTCGGGTAGCAGGGCCAGCAATGCAGGCAGGGAATGATCACAAAGCGTACAATTGTCAATTTCTACAATGTGTGTGGTATGCTCGCATCCTCCGGTACGTTCCTGATGAAATAGCGTAATGTGACAGGGGTCTTGTTCCTGTTCCTGCGTATGTGCAATAGTTTGTGAATGACCGGCAATTAGTTTGTGAAGCGCTTCGAATGAAACCGAACCCAACAGGTAGGCCATTGCCACAATCAGGGCAAGGCAAACGCGGCTGGCGCGTGCAACGATGTGGATGGTTTTATTCCGGATCATAAATATTGAGCGAACGTACAAAGGAATACAGGTTCATGCAACCCCTTTACGACAATCCTGCCTATCATTATTACGAGCGGTTATTCAGCAGACTAAACAGGACGAACCAAAAATTTCCGTCCGGTGTTTTTGTAAATTAAAACCGCATGTGTTGAATGCGGATGGCGTTTAATATGGCCAGCAAGGCTACGCCCACATCGGCAAATACGGCCTCCCACAGGGTGGCAAGCCCACCGGCTCCCAGCAGCAACACAATAGCCTTTACACCAAAGGCGAGGGTAATATTTTGCCAAACCAGTTGCCTGGTTTTTTTACCGATATGAATAGCCGTAGCAATTTTAGAAGGTTTATCATCCTGAATCACCACATCGGCTGTTTCAATGGTGGCATCGCTTCCTAATCCACCCATGGCAATGCCCACATCGCTAAGGGCTATTACGGGGGCATCGTTTACACCATCGCCCACAAAGGCAACGTGTTCGTTTTGGTTTTTGATTTCCTTTAGCTTGTTCACCTTGTCTTCCGGAAGCAAATCTCCAAAGGCGGTGTCTATGCCAAGTTTATCGGCCAGGTTTTTTACAAGGGTATGTTGATCACCACTTAAAATTGTGGTCTTAATATTCATGCGATGCAGTTCCTGAATGGCTCCGGCTGCATCGGCTTTAATTTCATCAGCAATAATTATGTAGCCGGCAAATTTTTTATCGTAGGCAATAGCAATTACCGTATCGGAAATTCCGGAAAGGTTTTCATGATGTTCTATCGCAAACTTATCCATCAACCGAAAATTACCTACCAGCAGTTCTTTATTGTTTATCAGTCCTTTTAATCCGTGGCCGGGAATTTCTTCTATGTGTTGAAATGAAAGGGTATGGTTTAATTCGCCCACATAGCGATGAATAGCGGTGGCGATGGGATGTGTACTTTTGCTTTCCAGCACATTCACCAGGTTTAATATTTCAGTTTTATCAAATTCAGGATTGATTTTAACCACCTGCACCTGAAAGACACCCTGCGTAAGTGTTCCGGTTTTATCTAACACAACATGGCGAATGCCGGCCATTACATCCAGAAAGTTGCCCCCTTTAAAGAGAATACCGTTACGCGAAGCAGCCCCGATACCACCAAAATATCCCAGCGGGATAGAAATTACCAATGCACACGGGCAGGATATAACCAGGAATATCAACGCCCGGTAAAGCCATTCGCGAAATATATATTCAGAGACAATAAAATAGGGAGCTACACAAATTAGAATTGCCAATAAGGCAACGGTGGGTGTGTAGTACCGTGCAAACTTGCGAATAAATAATTCTGTTTTAGCTTTTTGTGTGGCTGCGTGTTGCACCAGGTTAAGAATTCTTGAAAGTTTACTGTCTTGAAAAGCGGTAGTTACTTTGATCAACGTTACGGTGTTCAGATTAATCATACCGGCCAGTACGGGTTCGCCTTTTCGTTTTTTGTCGGGTTTGCTTTCGCCTGTTAATGCCGCGGTGTTAAAGGAAGCAACCTCCGACAGAAGTTCGCCATCCAAACCAAGTTTTTCGCCAGGTTTTAATTCAATGATTGATCCGATTTTAACGTTTGCAGCTTTTATTAGTTGAGGCTGGTTGTTTTCAATAACGGTTACTTGTTCGGGCCGTTGATCAAGTAATTTATTGATGTTGAGCTTTGCTCTTCGAACGGCCAGTGTTTGGAAAATTTCGCCCACGGCATAAAACAACATAACGGCCACACCTTCGGGAAATTCGCCAATAGCAAACGCCCCTATGGTGGCGATGGTCATCAATAAAAACTCTGTAAAGATTTCTCCTTTCCGAAGCGTGTTGAAGGCGTCTTTCCATACCGGCCAGGCTACCGGAAGGTACGCGGCACCATACCAGCATACCCGCAGCCAACCGGTAAAAAAAGCAGGCTTTAAATAATAGTCGAATACAAGAGCGCAAGCGAGTAACAACAAACTAAGGCCGGCCGGAATAAATAATTTCAGGGTGCCTTCCTGGTGGTTGTGATCATGGGTGTGTTCGCTTACTTTTTCATCCACAGTACAACACGATACGTGATCCTGTTGATCGTGTGTTTGGTCATGATCGTGTAGTGCGTTTGACATGTATCAGGTTGCGTCAAATTTCGTACAAAATGAAATCAATTCTTAATGAAATATTCATTTAGCCTGAATAAATCACCGGATGGTCCATCGTAACCCCACCTGCATTTTGGCACCTTGTAGTTGGGCGTAATTGTAGGTTGTGTCGAACGTGTAGCCGTTGGGATTTGTGTCAGATCGCGGATTTCCATTTTCGTCAAAATATTTTCCACCAGGGCGGTCGAACGGATCATCGGGATGAAGCAACGGATTTTTTGGAATGAAGTTGAGAAAGTTCTTTACACCGGCATACACTTCCCAATTATGAAATGTTTTAGTTACCTGAATATTCAACAGCCCAAACCAGGGCGACATTGCTTCGCGAAAATCATTTCTCACCACCGGCAAATGCATAGGGCCATACACGCGCCCGGTTAAATCGAATGTAGTGGTTAGTTTAGGGGCGCTGTAACTTATTGTAAACGTGCCCGAAAATTTTGGTGCCTGAATCTGGGGTACTTTAGTTTTGTTTGCTTCAGTGCCTTGTATCTGAAACACATCCATCCAGGTAATACCCGATATTACTTTGAGGTTGTTGGCGAAAGCCATATCTGTATTTACCGTTAACCCACGCGAGATGGCGTAACCATCTAAATTGTCGTAAATGATTTTATCCGGATCCGTAAGAAAGTCGGCCACTATTTTATTGGTGAAGTAGGTGTAAAACAAACTCACATCAAAGTTTATAAAGCCTTCATTCAAAATGATGTTGCGTGCATAATTGAGGTTTGCATTCCACGATTGTTCGGGGTTCAGGCTGTTCTGTATCTCCACATAACGCGAGCCTGTAAGTGCGGCATGTTCTTCTGTAAATAAGTTTACTACCCGGTATCCGTTGCCTCCGGTTAACCGGATGGTATGGTTGGCGTTGGGCGAAAATTTTAAACTGAGGCGTGGGGTAAAAATATGACCGTGTACATTATGCCGATCGTAGCGCAAGCCGGCCAGTGTGGTGAAAGATGAAGTAATTTCAATTTCATCCTGAACAAAAATGCCTGGAAGGAAAGTTATGTCAGGTTTATTAATTCCGGGCCCGTTTGCTGTGCCCACGGTATTGTCGTCATAATGAATGAATCGCAATGGAATGCCGGCAAGCAAATCATGACGGCCTAAATTTTTAGTAAACCGGAATTGTGTAAAGGCAACGTGTTGCTGCGCGTAGTAGGGGGTTGCACCGTAATAAGAATCTTGTAAATGGTAGTTGTATGAGTAATCAATAAAAGCAGGTGTTTGCGATTGTAATTGGTAATTTCCGATTACCTCGGCCCGGTTGGTATAAATCGATTCGCCATAAATTTGGTTGCTGCCTCTGTGTTGGTGGGTCCATTGTAATTCGCCACCCCACCGGTTTTCGTGCACGTAGCGTGCAGCTACCGAAAAGTTTTTACCCGATGGCCGGTAAAAACTCCACTTATTAAAGAGTGAAACTCTGTTTTGAAGAGTAACATCCGTAAAATTATCGTGGTTAATGTCGCGCTTCTGGTTGTAAGTAAAATAGTTTATTCCAAGCAGGGTAGAAGACTTACCTGCTTTTAAGCCAGCGGCTATGTCAAGATTGTATTCGCCCACTGATGTTGCGAACAGATCGGCTTTAAGTTTGGGAACGGAGCCTGGTTCTTTGGTAATGATATTGATAACACCGCCAACCGCTTCAGATCCATACAGTGTGGATGCCGGACCTTTTATAATTTCCATACGTTTTACTAAACTATTGGGGATGCCGGCCAGGCCATATACCGTTGCCAGGCTGCTTACAATCGGCATTCCGTCAATCAGAATCATGGTATAAGGGCCTTCTAATCCATTAATATGAATGTCGCCTGTGTTGCATACATTACAATTAATCTGGGGCTGCACACCATTTACCAGCGAAAGCGCTTCGAAAATATTTGGTGTGGGATTTTTGATAAAGAATGATGGCGCAAATACTTCTATCGCAATGGGCGAATTCATTTTAGTAACCTCTTTCATAGTGCCGGTTACTACTACCGCCTCCAGTTCAGCTACATCTTCGGTAAGTTCTATGTGCAGGGGTGTACTCAGGCTGGCGATTTCTTTGCGCAATGTTTTGTAACCAATACCCGAAATTATGAGCACGATTTTATTGTTCGGCTCTTGTTCTAAAACAAACGCTCCGTGCTCGTTTGTGCTTGTGCCGATGGTAGTACCTTCAATCTGAATGTTGGCAAAGGGCACGGGCTCACCCTGGCTGGTAACAACCCCCTTTATCAGGTTGGTCTGACCAAATCCCGCCAAGGCGGTAAGTACAATTAATAATGTATAAACCAGTTTCATTTTTTAGACCCACAAACTTAATTAATTAGAATATTATAAAAAAATATTTAGATAAGTCTAAAAATAATGAGTAAAAAAAACCTTCTAAATAGGCAAAAAACAAAGATTTGTGCGGGGTACCCGTAGCTATGCTAGTTTCCTTAAAAGAAGGGCCTTTGGATTTACAAGCGTAAACAGGCTTGCCGGTTTTATAATAGGTAAATAATGTTTTCAGCAGCCAAACCTGGCCAGTGCCCGTGCGGGCCTCCAGTGTGGCAGATCCAATATGTGGAAGCACTGCTACATTGGGCATTTGAAGCAGGGGGTTGTTGGCCTGCATCGGTTCGGGGTTGGTAACATCCAAACCGGCACCCCAGATGGTTCCATTTTGCAACGCTCAATCAGATCGGTTTCATTATGTACGCCCCCACGCGCAGTATTGATAAACACCGCAGTACGTTTCATTTTGGAAAACACGTGCTTGTTAAACAACCCTGCAGTTTCTGGTGTAAGCGCGCTGTGTATTGAAAGTATATCGCTTTCGCGGAGCAGTGTATCGAAATCAACATACCGGGCATTCGTTTCTTTTTCGGCTTCCAGGTTTCGGTTGCGATTGTGATAAATCACATTCATACCATAAGCACCTTTGCACCGCTGGGCCATAATACTGCCAATTCTTCCCAATCCAAAAATGCCAAGCGTTTTACCGGTTAGTTCAAAGCCCAGGTTTTTTAAGGGCTCAAATTGTTTCCACTCGCCACGTAAAATCAATTTGTGATTATAAAACATTTTTCGCGATACATTGATCATTAATCCAAAGGCCACATCGGCCGTGGCTTCGCTCAACACATCGGGTGTATTGCAAACCGGAATTTTAAATTCGGTAGCCGCAGCCACATCAATGTTATCAAACCCTACAGCAAACTGCGAAACAATTTCAAGGTGTTTGCAGGTTTCAAAGAACGAACGATCAAGTTTATTGGAGCCTAATGAAAGCAGCGCATCAACTTTACGTGCATGCTCAATCAGTTCATCTTTCGTCATCACCTGGTTTCCTTTCCAAACTGAAACGGTAAATCCTGCCTGCTTCAGCAGGTCTTCGGCTACGGAAGGAATAACGCGCGCTATCAGAACTTTCTTCGACACTATTGAGCCAATTTGGTTATGGTTTCCAGTTTACTTTTTAAACGCGCGATGGCAGCCAGATATTTTTGTTCCCACATTTTTAAGTTGGCTGTGGATTTATTGGCTACTTCATACTGGAAGCCGGGTAAAATAGCCGAAGCATAACCGCTGTACGGATCGGGTGATGCGTACAACGATTTATACCAGTTGCCAAACGGCATACCTTCCGGGTCAAGCCACTGGCGCTCCAGTAACAATAACTCCGCATTGATGGTTTTAAGTTTAGCGGCATTGGCATTTTTCAAAGCGGTTTCGCAATCCTCTCCGATTTTCTTTAACTCATCGGAGGCTTTCAGTAACGTTTCAAATGAAAATTTATTCTCTGATTTATCGTAGGCATTAATTGCTTTTTGAATGCCCTCAAAGTGCATGCGCAAATCTGCACCATATCGGCTTACGTTGTAAGGAAGTACATCTGCATTTGCCAATCGCAATGCAGCAATACCAAATACACGTTCTACCAACGGCCCCATGGAAAAGGTAGGATCTGAAAAATGTTCGTAGAAATAGAATGTGTCGTGGTTGGAGTGGTACATGGTTGGGCCACCGGTGCCACCACTCCACGAGGGAATACCTACATGGGTGTAAAACGCAATGTGATCAGAACCACCGCCTAAGTTGCCGATGGGCGGGTTTGGATTTTGTTTGCGCCAATGGTCGTAAACACTTTTTGCAGAATCAGGGTAAGGAATAACTTTTGTGGATTCGATAAACAGGGCTTTCAACGAAGGGCTGGATGCACCTCCAAAATTTCTTCCGCTTACGGCTCCATCTGCATTAAAATAGGCTACACCCTTAGCATTCAGTTCATCGCGAAATTGTTCTACCCATTCGGTTGAACCAATTACGCCCTGCTCTTCGGCATCCCAGTGTGCAATTTTTATGGTGCGTTTTGGTTTGTACCCGGCCTGTGAAAGTTTGCCCAACGATTCGCTCAATGAAAGCAACATGGCCGTGCCGCTATTGGGGTCGGTAGCACCGTGGCCCCACGCATCGTAATGCGAGCCGGCAATAATCCATTCGTTGGGCGATTCGGAACCAACCAGCGTGCCTACCACATTATACACGCGTTGAATTTTTCTTTCCTGTTGTACGCTTACGCGCACTTTTAATTCCGATCCGCCTTCCAATCGATAAGTATATGGTAAACCACCTTGCCAACCGGCCGGAACTACCTTGCCTTTCATGCGTGCAAAAATTTCTTTAGCCGAACCGTAGGGTAGCGGCAGCACAGGAATGGCATGCATACCGCTTACTTCTTCAGGCTTTTTACGCACCACTTTCTTTTTGCCATCAAGTGGCAAGGCAGGTTCAAAGGGAGTAAGCGGATCGCCCGTCCAGTCGGCAGTAAGCAACGAACCACGCTGAATGCTGCTCTCGTTCGAGTAAGGCCCGTCTGGGTAAACCAACCCTTTGGTGTAGCCGCTATCGCCCGGATCGGTAAAGATGATTAGCCCGGCTGCTCCATAAGCTTGTGCATACTTGGCTTTGTAACCGCGAAAGTTTCCGCCATAGCGCGCAAGCACAATCTTTCCCTTCACAGAAACTCCCAGGGCTTCCAGCTTTTGAAAATCTTCTCTGCGGCCATAGTTGGCATACACTACTTCGGCTGTCACATCGCCCGAACCGGAATAGGCATTGAAACCCACCGGTAAATTGGGGTTGGTGGTATAGGGATCTTCGTGATGAATGTACTCTTTATTATTGAGTGGAATGCGAATGGGTTCCACTACTTCCGCGTAGGCGGTGCCGGGCATTACAGGCAAATAAATATCGTATGGAAAAATCTCCACCTGGAAACCTGCCTTGCGCATTACCTCTGCCAGGTAATCGCGCACGCGCTCGTTGGCTTTACTGCCGGCAATGTGCGGTTCTTTGGTTAATTCCTTTAAATGATTCTTATACCGCTCGTTCTGCTGCTGTTGCAGAAAAACTTCTTCAGCTTTGCTTTGGGTGGCTGAACTGTTGGAGGAAAAGCCATAATAGGTTTGGCTGAAAGCGGGGATTGATAACAGGAGGAGGGCCAGGAGTGTTTTCATACAGATAAAATTATAGCTCAAGAAAGTAAATGTTTGGATTAGTTCCAGATGATTTTGTTTGAGTGGCTTTAATTTTCTGGCCGGGCTACTTTTTTCAAGAGAGGTGTGTATGTAATTGTATTGGTGAACCCATCAGAAAAAAGCCGATACGAAAGCTTCAGTAAGACAAATCAAGTTCATGATGTCTCCTCACCAAAATATAATGTTGCCTGGCCGAGTTCCAATGGTATCCTAACGAGAACGGAAGTTTTTGTCGGGTGGCGGAGGTTTTAAATGCCGAATCCAAATCAGGTTGGTAGCGCGCATCGCCAAAATCTTTCACAGGCTTTACATATTCGCCATAAAACTGTACTTCAAATCCCAGGTTCTTTTTAAAGTCTTTGTACGGAATGCCGGTATCGTCCTGAAAAAGATTTTCGGTGTGTGCAAGAATCAATTCTTTGATGCTGGTAAATGGAGCGGTATGCATCAGGTAGCTGGCCGATTTTACAAATGTGTTGAAGGGTGCGTGATTGGTTACAAACGTTACAAACCCGGGCCGCTCGGCAAGTCCGCCATTGGAAATACTAATGGAAAAATAGTAGATGGTTTTTATTTCCTGCGAAGCAAGATTCCTGACCACCAATTTTACTCCGGGTGTTTTATGCCAATGTAATTTTTTGATATCCACTTTGGTTTCGATGCCTGTGCTATCGATGGCTATAAATGTTTGCGAGATAAACTCATGCCCCGATCGCTGAATAAAAAAATAAAGTGGCGGCAGTACCCCTTTTACCTGCTTCAGATCGGTTTTCATGTGTTTGGTAATGAAATAACTTTTTTGAAAAATATCGCGCAGCGAAACACCGAGGGTATCTAAAAATTTATCGCGATCGGCAATGGGTAAGGTGTCCAGTTGTGGTACCGCAGCAATGGGCTCCAGCGCAGCCAGGATATACGTGGCTGCATGCGGATACAGGTAATTGGCATGTAAAAAATCCGGCCCCGAAAAAGGATAGAAGAGTGGAAGCAAATCGTTATGAAGGGCCAGCGTACTATCGCGCCAGCTGGTAATTTTGCTTAATCTGCTTTCAACCATCTGGTTCCAGTTTTTATCCATCGCAGTTTTATATTCCTGCCAATAGTGGTCGCTTTCCAAAGCGGTAAAAGAATTGGAATCGAGTTGGGGTAAACCAGCAACAAAGCGGGCCAGATTATCCAGGGCAGAATCTTTATAGATAATAACATCCGGAATCTTTTCAGGCAGCACGCGAATGGTATCTTGTAATTGCAGCGTAGAGTCGGCCTGGTTAGTTGTTTCTTGTGTGGGGGCTGTGCAGGATTTCAATGCAAATAATCCGATCAGGCAGCAAAGAATCATTCTCATAAATCAGAGGGGTGTTTGCGATTGTACCGGTTGGCCAACAGGTATAGCACAAAGCCGGGTAGCAAGGTTGCTAAAGAATAGGTTAAGATTTTTGGATTCTCTACGGTTACATAATAAATCATCCACAGGGTGCAACCCACAAAGACAAGCGGGGTAACCGGATAGAGGGGCACCTTGTAAGAATCCGAATGGGGATGTTGTTTCCGTAACCAGAAAATCCCGATAACGGTAAGCATTGAAAAAATAGAAAGGCTTAAGGAGATGTATTGAATAATTTCTTTGAATGAACTTACTGCTACTAAAAAGATAGCCCATGCACCTTGTGCCAGAATAGCCAGGTAGGGCATTTCAAATTTATTTTTTTTGGTAAAGACCTTCAGCAATTTGTAATCTTCGCCCATTGCTTCAGTAACCCGAGGGCCGGCAATAGTCATGGCGCTTAGGGTAGATAGCAGCGCCACACTAAAAACCCCTGCAAAAACAACCCCGGCCTTTTCACCAAATAGTTTGTAAGCCACCACATTGCCAATGTCGTTCTGACCCGCTAGTTCGGCAAACGGAGCGGAGTACATGAACATCGCGTTAAGCAATAAATATATCAGAACTACAATACCGGTGCCCGACACAAGCGAAAGCGGTAGGTTACGTTTTGGATTTTCAAGATTGCCGGCAATATAGGCCGATGCATTCCAACCCGTATAGGCATAAACCACAAACACCAACGAGGTTGCAAACCCAGCGCTTAAGATCAAATCAAGATCGCCTTCCTGTGGATAGAAATTTACAGCAGAGTCTTTGACAACAAGAAATGGAGCAATGCAAAAGAAAGCAATTAGGCTTAGCTTTAAGGTGGTGAGGATAGTTTGCGCAATACCTCCGGTTTTAACCCCAAACCAATGGATGGCTGATACAAATACGATGGCAGCCACTGCAATTAATTTGGTAGAAATTCCCAGCGCTTCCGTAGCATAAGCGCCAATGGCAATGGCTACAGCCGATATGGCACCGGCAAAACCCACTACGGCACTCATCCAACCACTTAAAAAACCCAATGCAGGATGGAAAATACGGGCGAGGTATAGGTATTCGCCCCCCGAACGTTTCAGTGTGGTGGCAATTTCGGCATAGGTAAACGCACCCGACAAAGCCACTACACCACCTACCAGCCACAACATCAGGATAACAAACCCCGAAGGCAGCGGGCCTACCTGGTAACCCAGCGAGGTAAATACCCCGGTGCCAATCATGTTGGCAATTACCAGCATAACGGCTACCGAGAGGGAATATTTACGTAGGGAGTTCACAGAAAAAACCGCGAGGTTACACAGGTGCAAAAAACAAATGTAACGAATCAGACTGCAAAAAAATCATTGTACTTACCTTGCCTTATCGCTACTTTTCAGCTACAGAAACAACCCTTACCATGAAACGTATTTTTGTCTTTCTGCTGTTGGTTTGCCCAGGTGCGGCCATTGCTCAAATCGATACAACCTACATGCGCACGCACTACAATCTTACCGAAGTGCAGATTCCCATGCGCGATGGTGTTAAACTTTTTGCCGTGGTTTATACCCCTAAAGATCAATCGCAGAAATACCCGATTTTATTGAATCGAACTTGTTACAATGCTTCGAACTACGGCAATTATAAAACCGGTGGGTATCCTTCGCCTTACCTGATTCAAGACAAATACATTTTGGTGTACCAGGATGTGCGCGGCCGCTACATGAGCGAGGGAACTTTTGATAACATGCGGCCCAACATTCCCGGCAACGACCGCAAGAATAAAAAGGATATTGACGAAAGTTCCGATACGTGGGATACTATTGATTGGTTGGTAAAGAATCTGAAAAACAACAATGGCCGTGTGGGCATGTATGGAATTTCTTATCCTGGTTTTTATACGGCTGCGGGCATTCCGGATGCACACCCCGCGCTAAAAGCATCCTCACCACAAGCTCCTATTTCCGATTTCTGGTTCGATGATTTTCATCATAACGGAGTGTATCTGCAAAGTTACACAGCCGCGTTTGGTGTGTTTGGTTATCAGAAAGAAGGCCAGACCAAACAAGACTGGTTTATGGATAAGGTTATGCGGTTTTACGGCCAGGCTCCCCGAGATGGGTTTCAATTTAATCTTGAACTGGGCCCGTTAAAAAACGTAACGGAAAAATATCATCACGATAATTTCTTCTGGCAACAGATTGTTGATCATCCAAACTATGACGACTTCTGGCAAAAACGTAACCTGCTTCCACACCTTACCAATGTAAAGCATGCTGTAATGACGGTGGGTGGCTGGTATGATGCGGAAGATCTGTATGGCCCACTTAATATTTATAAAAAAATTGAAGCCAGCAGCCCGGCCGCGCAAAACACGATTGTGATGGGCCCGTGGAGCCATGGTGACTGGGCGCGTGAAACCGGGTTTCAGGCTGTGAATCATATTTATTTTGGCGACAGTATTTCAACTTTCTATCAGCGCGAAATTGAACGGAAGTTTTTCAACTCATTATTGAAGGACAATGTAAACCCGAACTTGCCCGAAGCCTACATGTATGATTGTGGTCTTAAAACATGGAGACAATTTGCTGAATGGCCGCCCAAAGGAATCCCTCCGGTTAAACTTTATTTTGGTGAAAACGGAAAACTTTCGGTGAACCAGCCGCTGAATCCTAATGCAACGTTTGAATACGTGAGCGATCCGGCCAAGCCCGTGCCCTATGTTTCACAAACAGAAGGGTTAACGTTTACACCGCGAAAATTCATGACAGACGATCAACGCCATGCGTCCACACGGCCCGATGTAATTACTTTCGAAACGGAACCATTAACTGATGAGGTAACTCTTGCCGGTGAAATAATGGCAAAACTGAAAGTAGCTATTAGCAGCACCGATGCCGATTTTGTGGTGAAACTGATTGATGTGTATCCGAATAATCATCCCAACTACAAGCACAACCCGGCCAACATTGTAATGGGGGGCTATCAGCAGTTGGTTCGCCACGAAGTGTTTCGCGGAAGGTGGCGCAATAGTTTTGAGAAACCCGAGCCATTTAAGTCCGGTGAGATAACAGATGTTAACATTACCTTGCAGGATATACTGCATACATTTAAGAAGGGGCATAAAATTATGGTACAGATCCACAGCACGTGGTTTCCTTACATCGACCGCAATCCGCAGAAATATGTAGATAACATTTATAAAGCGAATGCCGAAGATTTTGTTAAAGCATCCATTAAAGTATATGGAGCATCGGTGGTAGAGGTTGGCGGTGGTGAAAGGCTGAACACAAAAAATTGATACCTTTAAAAAATGAAGTGGATTATAAGTTTCCTGTTGCTGAGTTCGCTTAGTGCTTTCGGGCAAAAGAGACCGTACGATACTGTTCCTAACTTGCCGGAACATTATTGGGTGCGCATGGAAAAATTTAAGAAAGAACCTGTAGTACCTGGTAAAATTATTTTCCTGGGCAACAGCATAACCGAAGGTGGCAGGTGGAGGCAACTGCTGAAAGACTCTACCGTAATTAACCGGGGCATTGCGGGCGATAATACTTTTGGGGTGTTGGCACGTTTGGATGAGATTGTAAAGCTAAAACCAGCATCTTTGTTTGTATTGATTGGCACGAATGATTTGTCAAAGAAAATTCCGGATGAAGCTATTCTTGAAAATATTTTCACAATGATTTCCAGAATCAAAAGCGGATCGCCTAAAACAAAAATTTTTATTCAAAGTATTCTTCCGGTTAACGAAACGGTGGAACGCTTTCCGCAACAGTTTAATAATAGTATGCACATCAACACCATAAACGACCAACTGGCGCGTTATGCTACCCGGTTGCGTTATACGTATGTAGATTTGTACGAAAAATTTATTGATAACCAGGGCAGGTTAGATGCAAAATATACGTTTGATGGATTGCATCTGAATGCTGCAGGCTATCAACGTTGGGTAGAAATATTAAAGGAGTTAAAGCATTTATAAAATGGGTAGATTGATTTTAGCAGCAGTTGTAATCGTATTATCAGTAACACATCAGGTTCAGGCACAGTTTAAAAATTTAGTAATAGCTGCACAGAAAGAAGGTGAATACCCGCCCCTGGAACCAAGTATTGCCATAAGCAGAAAGAATCCGAAAAATATTGTGGCAGGTGTGGTATTGAACAAAGCCATTTATACCGTTGATGGAGGCCTGAGTTGGAAAACCAGTACACTGCAATCGCCTTATGGTGTATATGGCGATCCGGCCGTAATCAGCGATGTGAAAGGAGATTTTTATTATTTTCATTTGGCCGATCCAAGTGGTGAGGGCCGAAGCAATGAAGCCTGGCTCGATCGGATTGTTATGCAGAAATCGACCGATGGTGGCGCAACCTGGAGCGAAGGCGAATCCATTGGCTACAACCCACCGGCCGATCAGGATAAAGAGTGGCCAGCGGTGCATCCGCGGAAGCAATACATCTACACTACCTGGACACAGTTTGACAAGTATGGATTAACCGATCCGAACTGCCACTCCAATATCATGTTCAGCATGTCAACCAACGCAGGTAAAAAGTGGAGCAAAGCCATTCAGATAAACCAAACCCCTGGCGATTGTGTGGATGACGATAATACAGCCGAGGGAGCCGTGCCGGCAGTGGATGCAGCAGGCAGAGTGTTTGTGGTATGGTCTAATCAAGGAACAATTTTTATGGACCGATCTTTTGATGGTGGTACTACCTGGCTTACAAACGATCTGGCCATAACAAAACAAGCGGGTGGTTGGGCCATGGACATACCGGGCCTTAGCCGGAGCAACGGGATGCCGGTCTTAAAAGTGGATAATAGCAAAGGCCGGTTGAATGGAAGTTTGTACCTGGTGTGGGCTGACCAGCGCAATGGCGAAGATGATACCGACATCTGGTTTATGCGCTCTACCAATCAAGGCGATTTCTGGACACAACCCATGCGCATCAATCAGGATGCGGCAGGCAAACATCAGTTCTTGCCCTGGCTGGCCGTGGATGATGAAACCGGTTACATCTATATTCTGTATTATGACCGCAGGGCGTACGATGATTTGCAAACCGATGTGTACCTGGCCTATTCTACCGATGGAGGCTCTTCATTTAAAGAGGTGAAGATTAGTGAAACACCGTTTGTTCCTACCAATGAAAAATTCTTTGGGGATTACACCAACATCGATGCCTTCAAAGGAATTATTACACCCATCTGGACCCGTATGGATGAGGGCCGCACGAGCGTGCTTACTGCTATTATTAAAGAGTCTGAATTGATTAAGAAGTAAGCCTTCTTTAGTAGCCACCGATTCACTGATTTTTCTGTGAATCTGTGGCGTTATTTTTTATCAGATTTTATGGCAACGTCATAATGGTTTCCTGTAAACACCCACTGCAATGATGGTTAACATTCCTTCGTCTCCACATCGCATGCATTAGCAGCTTCTACTTCCCTGCCAATCTGCGTAAGCGCCTGCACAAATACTTCGGTAGGTTGTGCGCCCGAAATTCCATATTGATCATTAATAATAAAGTACGGTACGCCACTAACACCCCGTTTTTGATTTAGTTGCTCAGCCGCAATTACTTCGTGCAGTCCTTCTGCTGAGGTTAATAATGTTGTTACTTTTTCTTCAGATAAACCGGCCTTTACGGAAATGGTTATCAAATTTTCGGGTTTGGATAAATCCACACCATCTTCGAAGTAAGCTTTCATGAAGGCCTCTTTTACCAGTGCTTGCTTGCCCGTTTGTTTGGCTAACCAAATAATGCGATGGGCATCGCGTGTGTTAGGCATTACCTGTTGTTTGTCAAAATCGAATTGCAGCCCTTCGGAAGCAGCAACTGCAGTTACGTGTTGGGTAATTTGTTTGTACCGTTCATTGCCCCCGAATTTGTTGGTGAGATATTGCTTTTGTTCAAGCCCCGCCTTTGGAACCTGCGCGTTCAGCTCAAAGGGAAGGAAAGAAATCTCAAAATCATATTTATCCTTTAATGTTTCAATGGCTTTTTCAATTCTTCGTTTTCCGATATAGCACCACGGACAAACCACATCCGAAACAATATCGATTTTAATCTTTTGCATTCAAATTGGATTTCTAACCTCAACAAAACAAAGATCAATTAGTTCCCGATAAGGTACTATGGTATTATAAACCCTTTATTTTACCTTTGCGACTTCGTGTTCAAAAAACAAGTAAAAAACACCGATAATTATGTCTGCAACAACCACCGAAAAAGCAAAATTCAAAGTAAAAGACCTTAGTTTGGCCGAATGGGGCCGCAAAGAGATTAAACTGGCGGAGGCAGAAATGCCCGGTTTAATGGCCATCCGCGAGGAGTTTGGAAAACAAAAGCCTTTAAAGGGAGCACGCATAGCCGGCTGTCTGCACATGACCATTCAAACGGCTGTGTTGATTGAAACATTGGTGGAACTGGGTGCAGAAGTTACCTGGTCATCGTGCAATATTTTCTCCACCCAAGACCATGCGGCCGCTGCCATTGCTAAAGCCGGCATTCCGGTTTATGCCTGGAAGGGAATGAACGAGCAGGAGTTTGACTGGTGTATTGAGCAAACCTTGTTTGCCTTTAAAGACGGCCAGCCTTTGAATATGATTTTGGATGACGGTGGCGATTTAACCAACATGGTGTTGGATCGCTACCCGGAACTGGTAAAAGGCATAAAGGGAATTTCGGAAGAAACCACTACCGGAGTACACCGCCTGATTGAGCGCCAGCACAATGGCAAGCTTCCATTACCCGCAATTAATATTAATGATTCTGTTACCAAATCGAAGTTCGATAACAAGTATGGCTGCAAAGAATCATTGGTGGATGCTATCCGCAGGGCTACTGATGTGATGATGGCGGGCAAAGTAGCTGTTGTGGCCGGGTATGGCGATGTGGGTAAGGGTTCGGCCGCTTCGTTGCGCGGTGCCGGTGCGCGGGTTATTGTTACTGAGATTGACCCGATTTGTGCGCTTCAAGCTGCTATGGATGGTTTTGCTGTTAAGAAAATGGACGATGCTGTGAAGGAAGCCGATATTGTGGTAACCGCAACCGGCAACTTTGGTATTATTAAACCGCACCATTTCGAAACCATGAAAGACAAGGCCATTGTGTGTAACATTGGCCACTTCGATAACGAGATTGATGTGGCGTGGCTGAAGAAAAATGCACAACGCGATGAAGTAAAACCGCAGGTTGATTTATACACCTTAAAAAATGGTCGCCAGGTAATTCTGTTGGCCGAAGGTCGTTTGGTAAACCTGGGCTGTGCTACGGGCCATCCATCGTTTGTTATGTCGAACTCCTTCACCAACCAAACGCTGGCACAGCTTGAGTTGTGGACTAACGCTGGCAAGTATGAGAACAAAGTGTACATGCTGCCCAAGCATTTGGATGAGAAGGTGGCCAGCCTGCATTTGAAAAAAAATTGGCGTTGAACTGGATACACTTTCTTCGGACCAGGCCAAGTATATTGGTGTGGAAGTAAAAGGTCCGTTTAAGCCGGATTATTACAGATATTAAGATACTAAACCAATTTCCTGCTCCTTAGGAGCGGGTAATGGTGAAGTTCTCTCTGCTTGCAAAGGAGAGGAATCCCGCGGCACGGTGCTGCGGGATTTTTTTGTATTAAGTTTTTTCATTGCAATGTCGAATGGAAGCCTATATCCCTTGTAACAAATTCTTTAATTGTTCGTCTTGGGCAAGAACTTAAGGCACTTAGAACCTTCGTCTTTTTTCAAAAATTTATCAAAATGTACTGGTTATGAGCATGACCCATAGAGAACTTGTTAGTACCGCACGCATTACCGGTGCCTGGTATTTACTGCTGGCAATTACCGGGATATTGGGGTTTATGGTTTTTCATTCCAGAGTTTATGTGTCCGATCCGGCCACCACGCTGGAGAACCTGACATCAAAAGAGTCGATAGCCCGTGTTCGACTTTTTTTGGAGTTGCTTATTGTTGTTTCGCAAGCATTGGCTGCAGCATGGTTTTATAAGTTGTTCAGGGAAATTAACGGTTGGGCAGCTTCTACACTGGCTGTGTGGGGCTTGACTAATTCCGTTATTATAATGGTGAGTGCAATTTCGATGGGTGCCGCACTTGATGTGGCAAGTTCTGTGCAGCCACTAGATAGTAAAATACCATCCATCCAACTCTTAAGTTCACTTAGTTCCAATGCATGGGGTGTTGGCAGTCTTTTTTTTGGTCTTTGGCTTATACCGATGGGATATATAATTGTATCTTCTAACCGCATGCCACGGGGATTAGGTTTTACTTTAATTGTGGGTGGTGTAGGGTACCTGCTTAGTGCATTTTTAAGTTATGCAGGGGTTAAAGGCACGTTTGTTAATGTGTTAACAATCCCGGCTTCTGTTGGTGAATTTTGGATAGTGGGCTATCTTTTGATTTTCGGAATTCGTGACTCCAATCAAAGCAAAAAGAATTAGATGTTAGGCATTTGCAATGTCGAACCCTGATAATTAGAATTTACAATTCGAACAAAACAAAAAGTCCGCCTAAACCCAAGGCGGACTTTTTAATCACCAGCACCAATCTTTACTTCTTCACTTCGTATCTAACCGTGCGGCCATTCTTGTTGGTTAACGTCACGATGTTATCGCACGTGCCATCGCCATAGTCGATGGTAAGTTCGCGTAAGCCATGCGTAACGAATTTTACACCGCTTACAGGAATGAATACACCTTGCGCAGCACAGGTGCGGGTATAAACAAGGGGTTCCAGAATTTCAATGGAATACCCGCGGCCGTTTCTGAATGTGCCTTGTGCCGTACCGTAGATGATCAAACGATCCAACAGATTATTTTCGTTGCGCTCGTGTTCGCGTCTGCGATTCACTTCGCGTGTTGCTACACGTCCGTCAGGCCAGGTTACACGACCACCAGTCAACACCACATCAAATACCGACAGTTCTTCGGTATAACTTACAACCGTAACGGTACGGCTACCCTCAATCTGAATTTGATTTATCGTATATTCTTCAAAGGTGATTGACCACGAAGAACCTGCGATATTCCAGATACCACTATGCGTAACTACAATTGCACCCGTGCGCACATTGCCGCGCGGATCGGTGCAACCATCACCAAAGTCAATTCGAAGGGTGCCCGATGTACCATCGCCTTCATACGTAATGGTAGCGCAGGTTAAACGTTCATCCGTAGCCTTTTTCCCATTGGATGTGCCCTCGGTACCGGCAAAAGCTTCACCTACCAAATCATCGGCATCGTCAAAGTAAGAGTCTTCAATGGCATCAAGCGATGCATCTTCTGTGTCTTCCGGTGAGAAGTCCGGAGTTTCGTCCTGGTTACACGCACCGAGTGTAAACATAAACGAAGCAAGGAATACATAGAACAACTGCCTGGTGTTCGTATGTACGAATGGAAATGGTTTCATTGTGTGTTAAGTTTGTTTGTGGTGCTTAGAGAAGGCACGTAAGAAAAAGTTTAACCATCAATTCAAAAAATCCAATAAAACGTATCTGGCCAAAATCTAAAAAAAACCGATTAGACTCAGAAGTTGAGGGAAAGTTTAATGATACGTTTTTTTTCATTTGCTGTCTGGTCGTAAGGCCTGACAGCAATTAAAAAGGTCGAAAGACCTGACAGCAACTAATAAAACCCGGGTGATTTAACTTAATGTCAGGAGAGGCGCGTCTTGTTTAATTCCTGCGCTTGATTTAAATGTCTTCTTTCGTGTGCCACTATAATGTCAAATGCAGTTTCGAGTTTGTAAACAATCATACGATTGGCAGGGGAGGAGATTATTGTATTTTTAGCGAGCAGGTCTTCGCTGCTGCGGATAACCTGCTTCAGTTCATGTTGGTGTTTTTCAAATTGCATTACGATATCAGGCCGGATGCTGCTTTGTTCCGGCTCCCAAATAGAGAAGGTTTTTATTTTCCTTTTTTGAGTAGGTTGTACGGAGTCTAAGATGAACTTTCCGAAAAACCGATGGATAAAACCGATTTGTCCAAAACGCGGAGTGTAATAGCTGCCTTTACGGATTTGTTCAAGAATTGGGTAGTATGTTTCATTTACTACAATCAGGTGGTGAATGATCTGTGCAATGCTCCACGTGCTTGCGTTGGGCTTCCAGTTTAGTTCATCTGGGGTTAACGCCCCAAACGCTACTTTAAAAGATTGGGTAATTTCATCGAGATCAGCGCTCCAGCGGTCGGTCTTCATTTTTCTATGTTTGTATAAAAATAATCGAATAGCCCTTATCTTGCTTGCACGTATTCGTTAAAAATTGCCAATACCTCAAACATTACCGATATCGCGCTTACCCCTGGTGGGTGTTGTTCTGCTGTGGACGATTGCATACGCAGCCGGGTTAAATTATTTTTTTGGTTTAGAGCCACAGGTAGCTGCAATGGATGCCGGAGTCTTCAATCTGTTTACAATAAGCGCAGCTATTTTAATTTATGGGGTGGTTGGGTATTTGCCCCGCAACAGAACTTTTCAAATGACGCTGGGCATAGCCCTTTTGTTTGCGTTTGTGTCGCAATGGCTGGCACAACAGGCAATCAGCCAGCTAATAACCGATCCGCACTACCTGGCTTTTCTCGACCAGTCTATGCCGGTGCGATTTGCCCTTGGACTAAGTATGCTCATTTCGGTTGGTGTAGGTTTGATTTTTTATTCGCGATGGCGCGAGTTGGCCGAAACCAAAGCCCGGGAAACAGAAACACAACTGATAGCACGCGATGCGGAACTGCATAAACTTCAATTACAATTGCAACCACATTTTTTATTCAATAGCCTCAACTCCATCAATGCTTTGATTTTGACTAAACCCGATCAGGCCCGGCAAATGGTGCAGCAACTTTCAGATTTCCTTCGGTTAACGATAACCCGGGCCGATAAACCCTGGATAACGCTGGCTCAGGAACTGGATTACCTCGAAACTTATTTCTCTATAGAAAAAGTTCGGTTTGGACACCGGCTGGAAATTGATGTTCAGGTGGATGAAGCAATCAAGGCAAGTGTTATTCCAACGCTGGTCTTACAACCATTGCTGGAAAATGCAATCAAATTTGGGTTATATGGTACTACCGGAAAAATAGCCATTCAACTTTTAGCCCGTCAGCATGGTGCCGATTTGCAAATAGAAATTACCAATCCGTACGATGCGGATATGCAACCTGCTACCGGAAGTGGATTTGGATTAAGCGGCTTGCAACGCAGGCTGTATTTGCTTTATGCACGCAACGATCTGCTTACCACCGCACGCACAGACACTACATTTAAGGTAAATCTGATAATACCACCCCAGCCATGACAAAAGCGATATTGATAGATGATGAACCGCTGAGCCGTGAGATTCTGAAAAGTTATCTGGTTCACTTTCCACAAATACAGGTTGTGGAAGAATGCAACGATGGCTTTGAAGGTGTAAAGGCTATTCAACAACATCAACCCGATTTAATTTTTCTGGATATTCAAATGCCAAAGATTAATGGCTTCGAAATGCTGGAGTTGATAAGCCCAATGCCGGCTGTAATTTTTATTACCGCATTCGATGAATTTGCCCTAAAAGCGTTTGAGGCCAACGCAATCGATTATTTACTTAAACCGGTATCAGAAGATCGTTTCGCGAAAGCTGTACAGAAGTTTTTAGATAAAGCAACCCAACCACCACCAGTAACCACGGGCTTGCTCGATGCGATGGCTCAATCCACCACGCAGAATAACCGCATTGTGGTTAAAACCGGTAATAAGGTTAAGATTATTCCGGTGCACGACATTCATTATTTAGAAGCCGATGATGATTTTGTAAAGATTGTAACTGCTGAAGGTGCTTACCTGAAAAATAAAACCATGTCGTTCTATGAGCAAACCCTGGATCAGCAACAGTTTGTGCGGGTGCATCGGTCGTATATTCTACACATTAGCCAGATTACTAAAATAGAACCGTATCAAAAAGAAACACACCTGGCCGTGTTACGCAACGGCCAACAAATTCCCATTAGTAAAACTGGCTACGGCAAACTCAAACTAATACTCGGAATTTGATGGAGCTACGCAAGGCCTTGTTCGGGTTGTGCCTGGCTTATGCCGATGCCCGGATTGCAGCAGCCCAGGAGGCTATGCAGCAAGCCCAGGAGGCAGCCAATGCCGAAGAGAAAAGCAGTGCCGGTGATAAATTTGAAACAGGCCGGGCCATGGCTCATTTGGAAAAAGAGAAAGCCGCTGCACAAGTAGCTGCCGGAAACAAGTTGAAAGAAATTTTGAATAAAATAAACCCGACACAACCAACCGCAAAAGCAGCCCTGGGCAGTATTGTGTACACCAACATCGGTAATTTTTACCTGGCCATTAGCGCGGGTAAGTTGGTGGTTGAAGGCAAGGAGTATCTGGCGGTATCGCCCGCCTCGCCAATAGGCTTGCAATTAATGGGAAGTAAGGTTGGCGACAGAATCAATTTTCAGAATAAACTGGTTGTGATTCTAATGCTTGAATAATCTGATTTTTCGTGTATTGATATTACCTTTGCCGGATGACCAAAGCATGGCTTCAGGCTTTCAGATTACGCACACTTCCACTTTCCATGGCCTGCATTGGCATGGCCGGATTTCTGGCTGCAGCCGCGGGTAAATTCAACGGCTTGCTATTTGTTTTGTGTTGCCTTACAACGGTTTTGCTTCAAATCCTGTCCAACCTCGCCAACGATTATGGCGATTCTGTAAATGGAGCTGACCATGCCGGGCGCAAAGGTCCGCAGCGTGCGGTACAATCAGGTGTTATTACGGCCAGCCAGATGCGTGGTGCCGTTGTTTTGTTTGCATTTCTTAGCCTGGCATGCGGGCTGTTTTTATTGTGGACAGCCTTTGGCCCCGATTGGAAAGCCTTGTTCTTATTTCTTGGCCTTGGGTTGTTAAGTATTGCGGCAGCCATCGGCTATACAGTTGGTAAAAAACCATACGGGTACATTGGCCTGGGCGATATTTCGGTTTTAGTATTTTTTGGAATAGTTGGCGTGATGGGCTCCTATTACCTGTTTACACAATACATTACCTGGAAGGAAATGTTGCCGGCACTTAGTTGTGGGTTCTTCTCGATAGCCGTGTTAAACGTAAACAACATCCGCGATATTGAATCCGATAAGGCAGCCGGAAAATATTCTATTCCGGTACGCATCGGCAAAGAGAAAGCAGTTATCTATCATTGGTTTTTGCTGATTGCCGGATTAGGCAGCGCAGCAGCATATACCATACTTACCTATACTTCACCCTGGCAGTTTTTATTTCTGGCAGTGGTGCCGCTGCTTGCCTACAATGGAATAGCCGTAAGCAAAAAACCATCCCATCAACTCGATCCTTTTTTGAAACAAATGGCACTTTCTGCCTTAATTTTTGTTCTCTTATTCGGATTAGGGTTACTGATAATTTGAATAACCCACACAATTTAACCATTTTTAACCGTGGCCAAAGTTGAATTTAACATAGCGTGTTCTCTCTGCGAACATTTACAAGACTCACTCTTTAGTGGTTTAAGTCCGGAAGACTTGAGTCGTATTAACAATCACAAGACCTGTGTGTCATACAAAAAAGGTCAGAACATTTTTTACGAAGGCACTCGCCCCACAGGTTTGTATTGTATGAATGCGGGCAAAGTAAAAGTGTTTAAGAATAACGTGCAGGGCAAAGAATTTATCATTTACATTGCCAAGCCCGGTGATTTTCTGGGGTACCGTGCGTTGTTAAGCGAAGAATTTTACCAGGCTACCGCCACGGTGTTGGAAGACGCAAAAATCTGTTTCATTCCTAAAGAAAGTTTTTTCGAGGTGTTACAAAAAAACCCCACATTTATGAAGCGTGTGGTAAAGGCCGTTTGCCACGAGATGGGAGTAATGGAAGAGAAACTTGCTGAACTTGCTCACAAATCAGTTCGCGAGCGGTTAGCAGCAAACCTGTTAATGCTAAAGGAAACGTATGGTATGGAAGGCGAGGGCAGTTCGCTCATAGACCTGGCGCTTTCGCGCGAAGACTTAGCCAGTATTGTCGGAACAGCCACCGAAACCGTAATTCGTTTACTGTCCGATTTCAAATCGGATGGACTGATTGCGTTCGAAGGAAAAAAAATCAGAGTGCTTGATGTTAAGAAACTTGCAAAACAAGCCGATCTGATCGTTGCCTGATTAAGCTATAGTAAATATTATTCTATGATGGAATGGAGCAATACCTGAACAACAAAGGCTGCTTTATTTGAATATTCCTGCGTCAAACCTGACAAAAATCATCTTTTTATTTGATGCTCATCATTAGCCGGGTACCCGTCTCCCTATAACTTTGGTATAATAAAAAAACCATTGGTATTATGAAACGCATACTGGTTCCGTGTGATTTCTCTGACCCTGCAGTACAGGCTTTTAAGTTTGCTGTTGAAGTTACCCGCAAAAGCGGAGGCGAAGTGATTTTACTGAACGTAATTGAACTTCCGGTAATGAGTGATAGTGTACTTATGCCATCGCTTTCTTTCGAAGAAGTGTTTATTAAAGATATGAAAGCTCATTCTGAAAAGCATTTTAACAAAATGAAAGCAAAATGGGCGAGCGATGTGAAAGTTACTACGCTGATTGAGTATGGCAGTACAACCTCTTCCATCCGGGATTTTATTCAGGACAATAAGATTGATTTGGTAGTAATGGGCACACACGGTGCAACCGGTATGAAAGAATTTTTCATTGGTTCCAATACCGAAAAAATTGTACGCACCAGCCCCGTGCCGGTAATTACCCTTAAAGGAAACACCAAACTGTCTTCCATTAAAAACATAGTTTTTCCCAACACACTGGATCTTGACCAGGAGGAATTAACCCTGAAGGTAAAAGCCCTTCAAACCTTCTTTGGAGCTTCGTTGCACGTTTTATATGTCAACACGCCATCGCGCTTCAGGCGCGATGTAGAGGTTAAGAAAGAGATGAAAGCATTTGCTAAACGCTATATGCTGAAAGATTATACATTAACCATCTATAACGATTTTACGGAAGAAGAAGGACTCCGCAACTTTATGGCCGAAACAAAATCGGATATGATTGTCATGGCAACCCACGGCCGCAGAGGACTAAGCCACCTGATGAGTGGAAGCATTGCGGAAGATGCTGTGAATCATTTACAATGCCCCATCTGGACTTTTAAAATCAGTTAATCCAACCTCCTGTGAACAAGCAGATTCTTTTTCCTATAGATTTTCAAACCAATCTGCACCTGGCAGATTATGCGCAATTGCTCTCGCATGTGGATAAGAAAAGTTTTTGTTGGTTTTTTCTTACGTGATTTCTCACGACAGATAAAATCAAAAGAAGGAGATCAGGAAAAAAATGCAATACAATTGAGCTTGCGCGAGGAAGCTCGCCAACTCAACCTCGACTTTGATTTCATCAAAACACAGGCAAGTACCAACCTGCTGCTAAACCAAAGCCGGTTTGCCGATTTAATTATCATTAACCCGGTTAAGCACGATAATATCTTAAAGTTGAGCCAGGCATTTCCCGATCATTTCTTCGACTCTATAGCCTGTCCGATTTTTCTTTCAGAAGACCTGCTCTCACCGTATCAGGAGATTCTGGTGCTCTTTGATTATGACCAATCGGGCCTTGTGGCACTCAAGTCGTTTTTATCTTTTTTTGGAAAAGTAAGCAGCGACAAAAAGGTGACTTTGCTAACCGTAAGCCCGGACGACTCACCGGAAATTCTTCTCGAAAAGTACCTGGTAAGTTACCTGCAAAAGTTTTTTAACGATGTGGGTATTGTGCCGCTGAATAATGAAGATTTGGCGCAACAGGTAATGACCCACGCCACCAAACTTACACGGCCGGTTTTGGTAATGGGCAAAACAGCATTAGATTTACTAAACAATCAACAATTAGCAACTCAGGTGGCCGATCACCACATGTCTATTTTTTACTCTAATGCCTGATGGAGGTAGCAGTTAATGAAAAAGTAAGTTGTTACCACTGCGGCCAACGCTGCGAGGATGAGGTTTTTAGTTTAGACAATAAATCGTTTTGTTGTTATGGATGCAAAACGGTGTATGAGATACTGAGCGAAAACAACCTGTGCGAATATTATGCATTTGATAAAAACCCGGGCATAAATCTGAGGCATGTAAGTGACGAGACATACGCATACCTCGATGAAAATTCAATACGCAAACAATTGCTTGAGTTTGACTCAGAGACGTTTGCCCGTGTGCGGCTCTATATTCCCAATATTCATTGTATTTCCTGCATCTGGCTATTGGAAAACTTGCAGAAGCTGCAAACCGGAGTATTAAAATCGGAGGTAAATTTTTCAGGAAAAACTGTTCGTATTGATTTTAACCCGGGCCAGGTTTCGCTTTCAAAGCTGGCACGTTTGCTTGCTTCGCTGGGTTATGCTCCCCGTATTAATCTCAAAAAAGAAGATCAGTCCATAAGCCCCGCCACGCAGCACCTGGTAATTAAACTGGCCGTAGCGGGTTTTGCATTTGGAAACGTGATGTTATTAAGCTTTCCGGAGTACCTGGGCTTAGATGAACGTGATGTTACGTTGCAACAATTGTTCTCCTGGCTGAACATAGCCCTTGCCTTGCCGGTAACCTTTTATAGCGGTCAGGAGTATTTTACAAACGCATGGAAAAGTTTTAAACAACGACAAATCAATATTGATGTACCCATAGCGGTTGGGTTGCTGGCGTTGTTGCTACGCAGTATTTACGATATTGCCACTGGTACAGGGCCCGGATATCTTGACTCCTTAACGGGCCTGGTTTTCTTTTTATTAATAGGCCGCTGGTTTCAGGGTAAGACCTACGATAGCCTGGCGTTCGATCGCGATTATAAATCTTATTTTCCGTTAGCCGTGCAACGGTGGGTACAAAATGAGTGGCGCCCGGTGGTGGTTTATGAGTTGGAGCCCCAGGATGTAATTCGCGTGCGCAACATGGAAATTGTACCGGCCGATTCTATTTTAAGTAGCGAGGAAGCATACTTCGACTATAGTTTTGTAACGGGTGAATCAAAGCCGGTTAAAGCAGTAAAAGGTGCACACGTATATGCAGGTGGAAAATTAGTAGGTCTTCCTGTCGAGTTGGTTGTTCAAAAGAAAACAGCACAAAGCCAGCTAACCAGTTTGTGGAACGAAGCGGCATTTCAAAAACCGAACGAGAGTATTTATAGAAAAATGGTGGACAGGGCAGCCCGTAGGTTTACATGGATTGTGTTGTTGCTGGCCATTGGCACCGGTGTATTTTGGTATTATTACGAACCCGCCCAAACATGGCTTGTACTTACTTCTGTACTTATGGTGGCCTGTCCGTGTGCGTTGGCATTGGCTGCACCGTTTACCTATGGCAACATGTTGCGGGTATTCGGTCGCCATGGTTTTTATCTTAAGAATGCGTATGTAATTGAACGAATGGCATCCATCAATGCGTTGGTGTTTGATAAAACCGGTACGGTTACGCATGGAGCCTCGGCCGTAACATTTAAAGGCTTACTTTCAGCGCAGGAAGAAGGTTGGATTAAATTGCTGGCGGCAACCTCTACGCATCCGTTAAGCAATCTGATTGTGCAGCATATAACACGAAAATCTGATGCGGTTCTTACCGAGTTAAAAGAATTTCCGGGTAAAGGAGTGCAGGCAGTTGTTTCCGGTAAAAACGTTCGTATTGGATCGGCCGCATTTACCGGCAATACGGGTGGGGGTGAAGCAGCCTCGCGTGTTTTTGTTTCTATTGATGGCCTGGCACGAGGTTATTTTGAAATTGAAACGTCCATCAGACCTGAGGCAAAAAATTTAGTTACCCGGTTGGGGTCAATTGTAAAGGCAATGGTATCGGGCGATCAGCCCGTAGAGTTGGGGCGGATGCGCACCGTTTTTCCGGCCCCGGTGCAACTGCGCTTTAATCAATCACCACACGATAAATTGAGTTTTATATCAGAGTTACAAAAACAAAACTTTAAAGTGATGATGATTGGCGATGGCCTGAATGATTCTGGTGCATTACAACAAAGCGATGTGGGTGTTGCTGTTACCGATGATACCGGAGTGTTTACGCCTGCCAGCGATGGTATTCTGGCCGGGCACATGTTGGGTCGGCTGGATTCATTCCTGCAACTCGCAAAAAAATCAACTACCATTCTTAAAACGGCTTTTATTATTTCGTTCTGCTATAATGCCATTGCGTTAAGTGTGGCCATGAGTGGATTTCTTACTCCGCTAATAGCCGCTATTCTCATGCCTGTCAGCAGCATCAGTGTTGTGGGCTTTAGTTCATTGGCTGTTAACTGGGTGGCTCACCGCGAATTTAACCGGGGTTGATAGAGAGTCTTCACAAAAGCAAGGTGCGATTCAATACTGCCCTTGCCCGATAATCTCCTGTACATTTTCGTTACGGATTTGAAAGTTAGGCTTTCCATTTCGTACTTAAATCAGGTTAACGGATACCAGAAGCCATCTCAAAAATACTTTATCATCGCGGACAGCGTTCCGCGATCTCGAAATCTGTGCGGAAAGGTTGGGATGCCGGAATAAATCCAGGCATGACATTCATCCTTACGTGTATTTTTGAGATGGCTTCTAAAAAGAAGCATCCATTAAAATAATTCTATTTGTTCCACAGTAGATTATTCTACATTTTCGTTATTTACAAATTCAGCTAAATCTTAATGATATGAAACTGGCTACGCTCTTTTTACTGCTCATTACCAATCTTTGTTTCGCTCAAACCGGTAAAGTAATGGATAACCTATCCATGCCCAGCAAAATTTTGAAAATGGATCGAAAGTACGCCATTTATTTACCTCCGGATTATGAAACCAGCCAGCGAAGCTATCCCGTTTTATATTTACTGCATGGTGGCGGTGACGACCAAACCGGGTGGGTTCAGTTTGGCGAAGTGTTACACATTACCGATAAAGCCATTGCCAATGGAACGGCCACGCCCATGATTATTGTTATGCCCGATGCCAATACCGGCCAACGGGGTTATTTCAATAATATTAAGGGCGACTGGCGTTACGAGGACTTCTTTTTTGAAGAGTTTATGCCCCACATCGAAAAAACGTATCGTATTAAAGGCGAAAAACGATATCGTGCTGTAGCCGGCCTTTCTATGGGCGGGGGTGGTTCATTTATGTATGCGTTACATCACCCCGAGTTGTTTTCTTCGGCATGCCCGCTTAGTGCTTCGGTAGGCCCCTTAACGCTGGATGATGCAAAAAATTTTCTGGCACGCACCAATCAAAAAGCTACCGATGCTGAGTTGGAAACATATTTTAAAAAACATAATGCCATTAATCTCGTAAACGACATCAAAGACGATCAGAAAAAAGCCGTGCGTTGGTATATTGATTGTGGTGATGACGATTTTTTATACGAAGGCAATTCGCTTATTCACATTGCCATGAAGAAAAAAGAAATCCCACACGAGTTTCGCGTGCGCGATGGGGGCCACACCTGGACATACTGGCGCACCGCCTTGCCCGATGTGTTGCGGTTTGTTTCAGAAGCTTTTCATCAATATTAATTTTTAATTGTTTATAGTTAGCTCATGAGAAAGATTCTTTTTGTTTTAATGATGGCAGGAGCGACCGCTGTTTCTGCACAAGATGTGTTGTTGGATGTGTTGAAGGAAGAACTTGATCGTGAGGTAAAAGAGTTTGCCAAAATAGACCCTCCGCCTTATTACCTGGCCTATCGGGTAAACGATGTTTCCTATACACAAATTGAATCCTCCTTCGGCAGCCTGGTACAATCGTATTCTAATCGTAACCGCCTGTTGTTTACTACTGTGCGTGTGGGCGACTACCAATTTGACAATACCCATCCGGCCGAGGAGGCGCGCTGGGGTGGATATATGGAAAGAGGTGCAGGAACGAGAGCGATTGCTTTGCCCGTTGATGATTCGCCCGAAGCAATCCGGCATTCAATCTGGCGGGTAACACAAAATAATTACAAACAGGCACGCGAAACTTTAAAGACGTTAAAAAACAGCCCCGCCAGCAAAAAGAATAACCTGGAAGATTTCTCAAAAGCTAACGCAGAGCAGTTCGCAGAACCTCCGCTTAATGATAATTGGTTTAATCTGGCCGTGTGGCAGGATAAAGTGCGCAAATACTCTGCTCCGTTTCAGAAAAGTGCAGATATGGTTACAGGCGATGTGAGTTTGCAATTGGTAAGTGAGCGAAAATATTTTGTTTCGTCCGAAGGTAGCCGGGTGGTGCAAAACCAGCGCTATGTGTACCTGATGCTAAATGGAAACATCCGTGCAAAAGATGGTGATATTGTGCCTTTGCATAAATCTTTCTTTGCCTTTTCTCCGGAAGGCCTTCCTGGCGATGAAGAAGTGCTTCGGGAGGTAGAAAAACTTATTACCACCTTAACCAGGTTAAAAGATGCGCCATTGGCCGAGCCTTATACAGGGCCTGCCATACTCGATGCGCAGGTTGCCGGAGTTTTTTTCATGAAATTTTGGCCACCGGGTGGAAGGAGAAAGATTACGCAACGATATGGACAGCCAGACATTCAAAGAAAAATTGGCCAGTTGGTGTTGAATAAAAACCTGAGTGTCATTTTCGATCCTACTTTAAAAGAGTTTCAGGGCAAACCGTTAAATGGTTTCTATCACTATGATGATGAGGGTGTGAAGGGCAAGCGGGTAGTAGTGGTAGATAATGGAATTTTGAAAACCTTTCTGATGTCGCGTACACCGCTGGAGTCGGTAAAGACTTCCAATGGGCATGGTCGGGCCGATGCTGGTCGCGATCCCGTTTCGAGGCAGTCTAACCTGATGGTGGAAACAGCCAAGCCGGTAACTTTTCAGGATTTAAAGAAGATGTTAATTCAGGAAGCAAAAAAGCAAGGCAAGTCTTATGGTTACTATTTTAAAGATGTGGTAGGTGGGTTTACCACTACAGATCGGTTTAACCCCAATGCTTTTAATATTTTTCCAACAGAAGTGTATCGGGTATTTACAGACGGCCGCCCCGATGAATTGGTGCGTGGTGTAGATTTGATTGGAACACCCCTGGCCATGTTTGCGGAGATAACGGCTGCTGATAAACAAGCGGCAATCTTTACAGGATTTTGTGGAGCCGAATCGGGCAGTGTACCCGTTACGGCAATTTCGCCATCGCTGTTTGTGCGAAGAATTGAAACCCAGAAAAAACCACAAGCCGATATTGAGTCAACAGTATTAAAAGCACCAACAACCACCGAATACTAACTTGTTCTTTGCCGGCAGTCATAAACTTTAGTTTTATTCTTACTCGAAAAAAATAACTTATGAAGATGCGTCTCTTCTTTCTTATTGGTATAGCACTTTCAACAGCTGCTTTTTCTCAACCGAATGTAATTCAAAAAGCGATGCAGGATGAGATTGAGCGCAGCATGAAAGAATTGCAATTAGACAGTTTGCAGAAGCCTTGTTACGTAAGTTGTTCTATAGATGATATTACCATGTATTCCATTACTGCGGTATTGGGGGGCATCGTTAACTCAAACGAACTAACAAGCCGGACAAAGGGAAATCGAGTACTGGTTGGTACATACGAACTGAACGATGAGAGTTTAGATAATAATTTGTTTTCAACACCTGAGATGAACGACATTCCGGTACCATTGGATGATGATTACCTGGGTGTGCGCAGGGCACTTTGGGTCTCGATAGACAACGTGTACAAAAATGCAGCGCACCAACATGCCAAAAATGTTCAAACATGGAAGGAACAGAAAAAACCACTGGAGGAAATTCCACATCGTGTTTTTGCAAAACTTCCAGCCGTAAAAATTCAGAAAGACAATGCGTTTGCACCCTTCGATAAAAAACAATGGGAATCAAACCTGCGTCAGCTTACGCAGCGTTTTATTAAGTCAGCCTATCCTACTTCCACACTCTCGTTCAATTACATACGTGGGTATAACTATTTCGAAAGCAGTGAAGGTGCTTCGCTGAAATTGCCGGCAGAACGTGTAATGCTACAGTTGGCAATTGTGGGTCGTACAGAGGAAGGAGAGTTGGTATTTGACCAGGCTGTGTGGGCTGCCTCGCAACCCAGCGAATTACCATCTCTACAACAACTGGAAGCGGATATTGAACAGCGCATAAAGAAACTGGATGAACAAAAGAAGTCAGCCAGGTTTGATGATGATTATACCGGTCCGGTTTTAATGGAAGGAAGTTCTGTAGCAGATTTTATGTCGAGCCTTTTGTTTATGGGAGACGAAGCCCTGATGTTTGATAACAACATTCCGGGCCCAACCGGATTTAGAAGTGAGATCCGTAACCCCATGGAAACAAAGCTTGGAAAAAATGTAGCCGCTGCTTCGTTAACGGTTAAAGCATTGGCCCACACCAAATCGCACAAGGGAATAAAATTGCTGGGTGCTTTCGAGGCCGATTCGGAAGGGGTGGTGCCGCCCAACGAACTTATCCTTATTGATAAGGGGATAGTAAAAGATTTGCTGAACGACCGAAGCCTTACTTCATCTACCCAAACGGCCAATGGCCATCGCGATGGGCCAGGCGTAATTCAGGTAATCGTAAGCGAGCAATACAGCCGCCAAAAGCAGTTAAAGGATAAGTTAATAGCACAAGCAAAAGCAGAAGGTCTGGACTATGCCATCATTGTCCGCAACGAAAACTTTGGCCGTACCGGAATGTTTAATGTGTACAAAGTAAATCTTGAAACAGGTGCGGAAGAATTTCAACGCCAGGCACGGTTTGGTGCGCTTGCCTTTCGCAACCTGAGAAAGATATCGGCCACCACCGAGGATGCAGCCTATAACCTGCCCGGCTATGGTGCAGAAGGTGGATTTACTTCTTACATTGTTCCGCAAGCTTTGCTGATAGGCGAAGTCGAGATTGTACAGGCCGAAATTCCGCTATATAAGGAAGATGAATTTGTAAAATCTCCGCTTAAACAATAACCAATTAGAATTTAATAAGCCAACCACATTACGCGTACTCGCTCATCTCTGCTAACTTTGCACCATGACACTCAGGTTGAAGTTTTGGATGCTGGGAGCGAGTTTATTAGTATTCAACTCCGTGTGTTCATTTGCTCAGCTAAACCAGGCGCGTATTGCACAAAACCGGTTGCAGGCGGGCAAGTGGGAAAGTGCCTACCGGCTTCTTAAAAAATCTGTACGGAAGGATACTGCCGATATTGAAAGCCAGGTAGTACTGGCCCAATGGTTTTTATCTGCGGGTAATCCCGATCACCAGGTCGATTCTGCCGATTATTACCTCCGAAATTCAGCTCGGATTTATGTACTGCTTTCAACGCGCGAACGCGAGCGCATCCAACGCTTTCCGGTTGATAGTGCCGTGTTAATCTCTCTTCGTTATCGTATCGACAGTGTGGCATTTGAAGAAGCAAAGCAGGTTAACAACGAACTGGTTTACGTACGGTATCTCAGCAAATACCCGGGTTCGCGGCAAACGCAACAAGCCATTGAATTGCGCGATGAAGTAAGCTATCTCAATGCCTGCGGGAAAATACAGATGAAGCCTTTCAGGAGTATTTGCAAAAATATCCAAACTCACATCGTGCAACTGAAGCAAAGACCCGCTATGATAAACTGCTGTTTGAAAAGAAAACCCGCGATAAGAAACTAATCAGCTATCAAAATTTTGCAGAACAGTTTCCAGCCAGTCCATATGCCCTGCAGGTACATCAGCAGATTTTTGAAATCACCACTGCTTCCGGCCAACCTGAAAGTTTTCTTCAATACCTGACAGCCTACCCACATGCGCCCTATGCGCAACAGGCCCGAAATTTTTTGTTTCATTTATATAAAGAGTGGGACGAACAAATTCCTGATTTTATCCTTACAGACTCGCTAAAACGGGTATTGACAATCGACAAACAAAGTTGGATAGCCATTTATAAAAATGGATTGTTTGGGTTTATGGATCAAACGGGCACCGAAATACTGGCACCACAGTTTGAGCGTATTGACGAAGACTACAAATGCGAAACCGTGCAAGACGATATACTTGTTTTAGAGGAAGGTGTATTTAGCCGAACCGGAAAAAAATTGACAGAGGCAGGTACGGAAGTGGTATCCATAGGGTATGGCTTTCTAAAAGCCAGCCACAAGAACTGTACACAACTCATACACAAGTCTGGCCTCCGGGTTGTTCCAACCTGCTACAACGATTTTAAAGTTGTCGGTGGAAATTTTATTGTTGGTTATCGGCAGGAGGAAGTTGACTTATTTACGTTAACAGGCCGGCTGTTGCCCGTGGCCGGTTTAACCGATGTGCGCGAGATCGAAGAAGTATTGATTCTGTACCGGCTTGGAAAAAAAGTGTTGGTTACACCACAGCAACTGGCTGCCCTGGCCGATGGCCTGCCGCTGGCTGAACAGTTTGTGTTTGATGAGGTAGTGGCAATTTCAAAGGGACAACTGTTGGTTCGCAACGGTGCAATGGAAGGAATAATCAACAGTAATTTACAGTTTACCATACCGCTCGATCGGCACACGCTTACGCAAACACCATTTGCATTATTGGAAACCCGGCCAACCGGCACGCTTGTACATGGTTTGTCGAACGAGCTAAGTGGTAAGGAATGGCATAAAGTATCCTATCATCAGCAGTGGTTATTACTTAGTGCAGATGGACAAATTCAGTTGTACCACATGCCCTCGCGCAAAATGGCAGCCATAAAAGCCGATAGCATCTGGTTCGAACAACAATTGGCATTCGTTGAATCGGATAACAACGTAAAAGCGTTTTTATCAGCCACCCGTGCCATTGATATTCAACCGGACTCAAAAGTTAAGTTTATAGCGGCCCGCGATTCCGTGCGTTTTTTTTATACCGAAAACAAAAACAAACGCATGGTCTATAATCTGGCAAGTGGCGAACAAATGTTTACCACCGAGTTTGAGTTGGTTGAATCAATAGAAGATTATTTTTTGGTTGCCAGGTCGGGCCGGAAAGGCTTATTAAATCATCTGGGGAAAGAAGTGGTGCCAGTTGAAATGGAAACGATTGTACTAAATCCGGAAGGGCACCTCTCACTGTTAAAAAACAAGAAGTTTGGATTGTATGACTTAAATCAACATAAGATAATAAAACCTGAATACGAACGTAACCTGGTTACATTAAATGAACAATACCTGGTAGCCTTCCGAAATGGTCAATATGGTATTGTGGGCTGGGATATGAAACCGGTAACACCCTTTGAATACGATGAAATAGTACCGTGGCAGGGCGATTGGATATGGGCCAGGCAAAACCGACAATGGATCTTGCTAAACTTTAAAACACAAACCATCGAAATAGATAAAGTGCGTGCCTTCTCCTGGTTCAAAAAAGGAAGTGGAGAAAATATTGTGCGCATTCAACGCGAAAATTTTTTTGGTGTATTGAGCAGTACCCTGGGCATGATAATTCAACCTACCTTTCACCAGGTAATTAATTTGGGCACACCCGATACGCCCTTTTATTTTACCGAAAAGCAAGTAGAAGAGGCTGGAATTTATGTAGTTATTTATTACGATGCAGGGGGCAGGCTGGTGCGCAGGCAGGCCCTGGAAGAAAATGAGTATGACAAGTTAGTGTGCGATGCCAATTAAGTTCTCTTCCTTAGCGGAACATCCTATACCTCTCACAAAAGTTTAATTTTCTTACACGTACTTTGTTCGTATTATTGAAAAAAATGAACTCGTTATGAAACGCCTTTTCCTTATCTTTTTTGCCTGTATTTTGTCAACAGTACTGCAAGCTCAAACCCAACCCAAGCTGGTAGTGGGTATTGTAGTGGATCAAATGCGGCAGGAATACCTGTACCGATATGAATCTAAATTTGGTACCGGGGGTTTTAACCGGATGGTTCAACAGGGTTTATGCTGCGCAATGCGCACTATAATTATGTGCCCACCGAAACCGGCCCGGGTCATGCTTCTGTTTATACAGGAACAACCCCCGCCATTCATGGTATTGTGGCTAACGATTGGTACGACCGCGCGCTAAAGAAAGAGGTGAATTGCGTGGGCGATGACCAACAGACCCCCGTGGGTACCACCAAAGGAGGAAAAGTTTCTCCGGCAAGGCTACTGAGCACAACCATTACAGACGAATTAAAAATTGCCACCCAGATGCGTGCGAAAGTGGTTGGCATTTCTATTAAAGACCGCGGTGCAGTATTGCCCACCGGCCACATGCCCGATGGCGCCTACTGGTACGATGGTTCTACCGGTAACTTCATAACCAGCACGTATTACAAAACCGAGCTGCCCGCATGGGCACAAAAGTTCAATCAGCAAAAGCTGCCCGATCAATTCCTTGCCTTGGAATGGAAACCCTTGTTGCCAATAGACCAATACACCGAAGTAAGTGTGGATGATTCGCCCTATGAATGGAAGTGGAAAGGAAAAGAGAAAGCTACGTTTCCATACAAGCTAAGCGAGTTGCGAAAAGACAATGGAAATTATGATTTAGTGGCCAATACCCCTTGGGGCAATACCCTTATTGCAGAAATGGCCAAAGCGGCTGTGGCGGGTGAAGGCTTAGGAAAAGATGCCATTACCGATTTCTTAACCGTATCATTTTCGAGTACCGACCGCATTGGACATGGTACGGGCCCAAATTCCATCGAGTTGGCAGATACCTACTTGCGCCTGGATAAAACACTGGAAGATTTTTTTAACTACCTCGATAAAGAGGTAGGTAAAGGAAACTACACGGTATTTCTAACGGCCGATCATGGTGTGGCTGAAGTTGCACAGTATATGAAGGATAAACGTGTGCCAGCCGGTTATTTCCGCAGAAGTTATGTGGAGGCAGGACTCAAAGAATACTTGCAAAAACACTTTCCGGGCAAAGATATTATTGAAAAAGTTACTACCGAACAGGTTTTCATCAACCAACAGGCTTTTGAAGGCGACCCGCGGGTGGCCGGTATTGATCTGATGGTAGCAACCGATTTGATTACAAAATACCTGCTTGCTACCGAAGGAATAGCCCAGGTATTTACGCCTACCACCCTGCGCCAGGCCAGCCCCGATGAGGTGGGCATCCGTGGAAAGGTAGTGCGCGGGTTTCACCCCAAACGGTGTGGCGATATCGCATTTGTACTGGAGCCAGGCTGGTATTCGTGGGGTGGCGTTACCGGTTCCACACATGGTTCGGCTTATACGTACGATACCCATATACCTGTTTTATTTTATGGTGCCGGTATTAAACCGGGCGCATCCACTCAATTTCATACCATAACCGATATCGCACCTACACTTTCGGTTTTGCTTAAGATCAAATTTCCGAGCGGTGCCACCGGCCAACCTGTTACTGAAATTCTCGACTAAATGTTAAGACCTTCCTTGTCTTTCAATACACTGCAAAGACACGGAAGGTCTTAGTCATATTTTCCTTACGAGTGAGTACCTTTGGGAATGCTTTCTGCATCCGAAGGTTTTCTGTTTCAATTTGTATTATTCCTCGCGGGCGGGTTAGGGTTTGTGCTGGTAGCATTATTGGTATCGCGTTTAATCCGGCCCAATCGCCCCAGCGCACAAAAACAAATGCCCTACGAAAGTGGCGAGATGCCGCAAGGTCCTGCCTGGGTGCAATTCAATCTTAGGTTTTATGTACTGGCGCTTGTTTTTATTCTCTTTGAAGTTGAAGTGGTATTCATGTTTCCGTGGGCAGTTGTTTTTGGCGATGCACAGCTACACCAGCAAACAGATGGAAGCTGGGGCTGGTTTGCATTAGCTGAAATGCTGATCTTTATTTTGATTTTAGTGCTGGGCCTGGTTTATGCGTGGAAGATGGGGCACCTCGATTGGGTGAAATCAAAGCCGCATGTGCAGGATGTGGATTCGCCAGTGCCACCCGATTTATACAAGGCCATTAATGAAAAATATAAACGCAAGGCATGAAGGGGCTACTCGATCAGCAATTTGAAAACGGGGGTGTAATCATTACACGCGTAGATGATCTGCTTAACTGGTCCAGGTTGTCTTCCCTCTTTCCAATGACGTTTGGATTGGCCTGCTGTGCGATAGAGTTTATGAGTACCGGCACCACCGTGTATGATATGGATCGGTTTGGAATGGCCCCTCGTGCAACACCCCGCCAGTCCGACCTGATGATTGTATCAGGAACAGTTACCTTCAAAATGGCTGATCGCATTCGGCAGTTGTATGAACAAATGGCCGAACCACGTTATGTTATTTCAATGGGCTCATGCTCCAATTGTGGTGGTCCCTACTGGCAACACGGATATCACGTGGTGAAAGGTGTAGATCGCATTGTACCGGTAGATGTTTACGTGCCGGGTTGCCCGCCTCGCCCGGAAGCGTTGATCGGGGGCATTCTGAAACTGCACGAGAAAATCAGGAATGAAAGCAGGGTGAAGCCAACCGCATTGGAAAACTTAATTGAAAAAAATGGATAGTACGCGGTTAGTGGAATTGATACGCCCGGTGGCCGGCAATGTGGAAGAAGTTAAAAACACAAAACCACTTATGCTGGTGATTAATGCCGGTGAACTCGTTCCGGTGTGTGAGCTACTTTTTAAAAACCCCGAAGCTTATTTCGATATGCTTACCTGCATTACCGGAGTTGACAATGGACCCGAAGCAAACACCATGGAAGTGATCTATCATTTGTATTCCATTCCCTTCCATCAATCCCTTATGCTGAAGGTAACTCTGCCGCGTGAAAATCCGGAAGCGGAAAGTGTTACCACGATTTGGAAGTCGGCCAATTGGCTGGAGCGTGAAGTATTCGATATGTTCGGTATTGTTTTTAAAAATCATCCCGACTTACGAAGGATTTTGATGCCTGCCGACTGGAAAGGGTATCCACTACGGAAAGATTACAAACACGAAGAAACGTATCGGGGAATTAAAATCGATTAACCACATCGGACAAAATACATTTTAACAGTCATTGAAGCCGCAGCAATACATATATAAAGAAGATAACCTGGTAGCTTCTGAACCAAACAAGTTCGATGCCGCCAAGTTGAAGTCGGAGGAAATGATAATCAACCTCGGCCCACAGCACCCATCTACCCATGGTGTTTTGCGTTTGGAAGTGTTAAGCGATGGCGAGATTATTAAAGAAGTAGTGCCGCATATCGGATACCTGCACCGGTGTTTTGAGAAACATACCGAGAAGCTTCCGTACAATCAGATCATTCCGTTTGTCGATCGTATGGATTACGTGGCCGCCATGAATTCCGAGCATGCGTATGCAATGGGCGTGGAACAAATGCTTGGAATCACCAATCAAATACCGAAACGGGTAGAATACATCCGGGTGTTGGTGGCTGAGATGAACAGAATCGCTTCGCACTTAATTGCTATCGGCACCTATGGGTTAGACCTGGGTGCATTCACCCCGTTTTTCTGGATCATGCGCGATCGCGAACATATTCTGCGATTGCTGGAGTGGGCCAGTGGTGCCCGCATGTTGTACAACTACATTTGGGTAGGTGGCTTATTTTACGATTTACCGGTTGGCTTTGAACAACGCTGTCGCGAATTTATCACCTACTTTAAACCGAAGGTTACAGAACTTGAACAACTGCTGGTTGATAATAAAATCTTCATAGATCGAACAGCAAACGTGGGTGTGTTGCCGCTCAATCTGGCAATCAACAGTGGTGCTACAGGTCCGATGTTGCGCGGTTCAGGTTTGCGTTTTGATTTACGAAAAGTTGATGGCTATTCGGTTTACCCGGAACTTGATTTTGATATCCCGGTAGGAGAAGGGAAGATGGGCACGGTGGGCGATTGTTGGATCGTACCTGGGTGCGTGTGCGCGAGATTCACGAATCGTTGAACCTCATGCGGCAATGCTTGGATAAACTGGAAGGCGAACACAAGCGTACCCGCGAGTTTGATCCGCAGGCAGTTATTCCAAAAAAAATAAGGCCCCAGGCACAAGAAATTTACGTTCGTGCCGAAAATCCGAAAGGAGAGTTAGGGTTTTATTTTCGGGCGGATGGAAAAAGTGATATTCCGTTCCGGTGCAAAGTAAGGGCATGCTCGTTTGTGAATCTTTCCATACTACCAGATCTTTGCAAAGGCGTGCTGATTGCAGACCTGATTGCTATACTGGGTTCTATTGATATTGTATTAGGTGAAGTAGATCGTTGATTGTTGTGATAAAGCTTTTTACATCCGATCAGATTAAGGCGTGGGATGCAACCACCATCCGCGATGGCGGCATCACCTCTTTCGGGTTGATGCAACGTGCCTGCCGGGCTTTTGTAACCTGGTTTACCGAACGCTACGATGCGTCTCATAAAGTTTGCGTTGTTTGCGGAACCGGCAACAATGGTGGCGATGGACTGGGCATTGCGCTGTTGCTGCACGAATGGAATTACCCGGTTCAGGTTTTTATTGTGCGCGGAACCAACACAACACCCGATTTTGATACAAGCCTAACCCTGCTGGATGGAAAAATTACCGTAAAAGAAATAACATCATCCGAGTTTGATGTACCCACAGGATCAATTGTGATTGATGCGTTATTTGGTACCGGATTATCACGGGAGTTGGATGGCAAGTATGCACAAATCATAAAAAAATTAAATAAACTGGATGTAATCAGAGTTGCAGTAGATGTTCCTTCGGGGTTGCGGGTTGATGTTCCAACTTCCGGAGAAATTTTCAGAGCAGATCACACGGTTACTTTTCAGGCACCCAAGCTTGCCTTTTTACTTACGCAAAGCAGTGTGTTTACCGGCCAGTGGCATGTGGTGGACATTGGCTTGAGCAAAGCATTTGTTAAGGAAGCTAAGTCCAGTTATTTTCTGGTAACGCAAAAATCAGTAAAACGTATTGTCAAACCGCGTGCTCCGTTTAGTCATAAAGGAAGTTACGGGCATGCGTTATTGATTGCAGGTTCAACAGGAAAGATGGGAGCGGCCGTACTTGCTGCGCGTGCGGCATTGCGTGCCGGTGTGGGTTTATTAACCGTGCACATTCCGGCTGCTGGTAATGTAATTATGCAGTCATCGGTTTCAGAGGCAATGACGGAACAGGATGTATCACAAAATTTTTTTCACGGCATGCGAAGTGGAAAATTTTTTATACCGCTACGGGTGTTGGCCCGGGTTTAGGGCAGGCGCCTGAAACGTTGCAGGGTTTTAAAAACTTACTGGCACAAAGAACAAAACCGATGGTGCTGGATGCCGATGCATTAAACTTATTGGCAACCAATGCAGAGTTACTAAACAAAATCCCGGAAGGAAGTATTCTCACCCCACACCCTGGTGAGTTTATGCGATTGGTGGGCGCATGGTCGAATGATTTTGATAAATTAAAAAAGCAGATTGCGCTGGCTGGGACAACAAAATCGGTGGTTGTGTTAAAGGGTGCACACAGTTCAATCGCATTACCAGATGGTTCGGTTTATTTTAATTCGACCGGTAATCCCGGGATGGCCACCGGTGGCAGTGGCGATGTGTTAACCGGAATAATAACCGCCCTGTTGGCCCAGGGCTATCCAGCCGCGCAAGCAGCCATATTGGGCGTGTATGTGCATGGATTGGCGGGCGATTTAGCAGCCCGCGAAATCGGTGAAACCGGCTTGATTGCCGGTGATCTGATCAGTTATCTGCCGTACGCGTTTAAAAAGCTCGAATAACTTACTTTTTGAAAAAAAATTGTACAGCAATTAAACTTTTGGCTTACATCTTGCATCTAAACCGTACTAATTCACGTAAAAGCCCTTATGAACCTGAACAAAGCGATATTTCTGGTTGCTCTTTTAACAGTAGCGCATTTTAGCTATGGGCAATTTCGCGAAGAAGGCTTTGGTCACAACTCTCCCGATCTGATTAAGCAAGTACAGGTTTACCCGAACCCTGCTATTGAATTTCTTAGTCTTAAGTTCGAAACTCCACAAGCCAGAAAAGTTCGGTTAACCGTTTATAACATTCTGGGCAATACGCTGGAGGTAGAAACCGAGATTGTGGATGAGCACGAAATCAAATTAAAAGTAAAAGAACTGGCAACGGGTTATTACTTTGTTTCCGTGCGCGATGAGCAGGCCGGCCTGCGAGGCACTTATAAGTTTCTTAAAAGATAACTTCCTTCTTATTTAATTTCTGGTCTTTTCCTATTTTCAGGGCTTAGCACATTTGCCTTGAACCAGATTGTTATAGCAATTGATATTGGTACAACCAGCACCAAAGCATTGGCTGTTTTGCCTGCCGGCTCGGTGGTGGCGCAGCACCAGGTGTTTTATCCAACTGCTTTTCCAAAACCCGGCTATGCCGAACAGGATGCAAATGAAATTTGCAATGCCGTAATTAACTCTCTTCAGGCAATTGCAAATCAAATTAATTTGAGCGAGGCGGTGGCTATTTCGTTTAGCAGTGCCATGCATAGTTTGGTAGCGGTTGATGTTAACGGCAGGGCACTCACACCTTTAATTACCTGGGCAGATACACGAAGCGTAGCGCAGGCAAATCAACTCCGGAATTCTGACGAGGGCGTAACGTTGCAGCACGAAACGGGTACACCGGTTCATCCCATGTCTCCTTTATGCAAGTTAATCTGGATGCGCGAGTCCGGAGTAGCTGAATTTCGATCTGCTTATAAATTTATTTCTATTAAAGAATTTGTATGGCATCGCCTTACGGGAGAATTTAAAATAGATTACTCCATTGCTTCCGCTACAGGCTTGTTTGATATTCACCAGCAAGTATGGAGCAAAAAAGCTTTGAAACGGGCCGGCATTTCATCCGATCAACTTTCGGAAGCGGTTCCTTCTACATATCAGTCCTTTATTTCATTACCAGCTTTAAAGAATTTGCACCACCTGCCTTTACTCATTGGAGCCAGCGATGGATGCCTGGCGCAACTGGGCAGTAATGCCATGCAGCCGGGTGTGCTTACAATTACATTGGGTACCAGTGGTGCCGTAAGGCGATCGGCTTCACGCCAGTTGCACGATCCAGAAGGAAGGTTATTTAATTACTTGTTGACAGGAGATGAAACGGTAGCCGGTGGCGCCACCAATAACGGTACCGCAGTAATGGATTGGTTTGTTCGCGAGATGGCAAAATCTAAAGAGAACTTACAGACAACAATTTCAAATGCTTGTACAAACGTTGCTGCCGGTAGCGAGGGGTTGTTGGCGTTGCCATTTCTTCAGGGCGAACGAGCCCCGATTTACAATCCTAAAGCCCGCGGCATATTTTTTAATGTGAGCATGCAGCACACACAACAACATTTTGCACATGCCTTGCTGGAAGGAATTTGTTACGAACTAAAGTGGATTACTGAAAGTGTTGAAACGGTATGCGGCCCCTCCGATAAAATTGTGGTGAGTGGAGGAATAACGCGTTTTCCGGAGTGGGTTCAAATGCTGGCCGATGTACTTAACCGCACTCTTTTCGTAACGGCAGGCCACGATGCTTCTGCGTTAGGTGCTGCTTACCTGGCATTTAAGGCACAAGGAATTTCTTTTCAAAGGGAGGCCGGTGCGCATACTTTATTTAAGCCCGATGTAGCGCGGATTCAATCTTACGAGCAAGGCTACAGGCAATTTAAAATGCTCTATGAGGCTGTGAAAAACTTATTTTAAAGTAACATTTTAAGTTAAGAAACCCTGTTTAGGCGCTAATCAAACGGTTGCGGAGTAAGAATCTGGGAAATCGCCCAAAACCGGGTTTCGGTTGTGTTTACATATCGTTTAATTTGTCCTTGGCCATTTTAGGCCTGAACGGCTTTCTGGTACTTAACACTTTTAAGGATGCAAATCGGACTAATTGGTTTGGGTAAGATGGGGTATAACCTCGCACTCAATTTTAAAAGCAAAGGGCATACAGTAGTGGCGTTTGATGTGAATAAGGCGGCTATGGAAAAAATTGCAGCCGAACAGATTGAAACCGCACCCACTATTGGCGACCTGGCATTGGCCCTGAAAGACCGAAAAGTGGTTTGGATTATGGTACCGGCAGGAAATGTGGTGGATGTTGTACTAAGCAACCTGAAATACCACCTGGCTCCCGATGATATTGTGATTGATGGTGGCAACTCGCATTTTAAAGATACCCTGGCCCGGGCCCGCGACCTTGAAAAGTTGGGCATTCATTACCTCGACTGTGGAACCAGTGGTGGAGTAACCGGGGCGCTGCATGGCGTTTGTACCATGATAGGTGGAAAAAAAGAAGTGTTTGATTACTGCGAAGAATTGTTCAGGTCTATTTCGGTACCGGAGGGTTATTTGTATTGTGGCAAATGTGGCAGCGGCCACTTTACCAAAATGGTACACAATGGAATTGAGTACGGCATGATGCAGGCAATTGCCGAAGGCATGGAAGTATTGCACCGGCATGACCCCGAAATGGATTTGGCGGCTCTCTCCAAGGTTTGGAATCATGGCTCGGTGGTGCGCAGCTGGCTAATGGAACTTACGCAGCGGGCTCTCGAAAAAGATAAAAACCTGGAATCAATAAAAGGGGTAATGCATTCTTCGGGCGAAGGAAAGTGGACGGTAGAAACCGCATTGGAGATGGGTGTGCCCACTCCGGTTATCACCATGAGTTTGCTGATGCGCTATCGCTCACAAACAGAAGATACATTCTCAGGAAAAATTGTGGCTGCTTTACGAAACGAGTTTGGCGGCCATGCAGTAGAGAAGAAGTGAATCCGCACATAAATAAAAAAGCGTCAGGCTTAAATAAGGGCCTGACGCTTTTTTTATTGTCTGATTCTAAAAAGTTACAGACAAGGTTAATGTTTCGTTTTTGCGCTTAACCTTAACGGGAACGGTTTGGCCTTTTTCAAATTTGCCTAAAGCACCCATGTAATCGTTTATATCTTTAATTTCAATTTCACCAATCTGAACAATCACATCCCCGGTTTGAATGCCTGCCTGCTGGGCGGGGCGGCCATCGGTTACACCATCTACCAATAAGCCTGGCTGATCAGAAGTATAACTGGGCATTACACCCAACGTAACTTTAAAAGAAGTGCGTGCGGACATAGTTTTTTGTTTTGTAGTAAGAAAAGTGAGTTTGGGTGCGGTATCTAATTTTTCAATTACCTGAATTATTAATTCGAGTACTTCTTTTTCGCCACCATAATTAATCTTTTCAGCGTCATCGGAGGGTTTATGGTAATCACTATGCGAGCCGGTAAAGAAATGCAGCGCTGGAATATTCTTCAGGTAAAACGAGGCATGGTCAGAAGGTCCTACACCCGATGAATCGGTTTTAATAACTAATGGCGTGGAAACAGATTTTAAAAGAGGTTCCCACACGGGGCTGGTTCCGGTTCCGCTGATAGAAATATTTTTATTCTCAGGTAAGCGGCCAATCATGTCCATGTTAATCATGAAGCTAACTTCATCTATGTTAATAGTAGGGTGTTCGGTAAAGTACTTCGATCCGTAAAGCCCCAACTCTTCACCGCTAAAGCAGATGAATAGAAAGTTGCTTTTTTCTTTAACCTTGTTTTGCGAAAAGTAACGGGCCAGTTCAAGTACACCGGCCACACCGGAAGCATTATCATCGGCACCGTTGTGAATTTTTCCTTTTGGGTTGGCATCCAGCGAACTGCCGTTTTCTCCCAGGCCCAGGTGGTCGTAGTGGGCACCTATAATTATCGTTTTGTCGGCCTGGTTATCCAGATAGGCAATGGCATTGTTTGCTTTACCTTCTTCGCCTGTGCCATGTACCCCGGCTTTAAACGGAAACTGCTGCCGAAACCCCTGTTCGCCTTTGGGTACAAGTTTTAAGGCTTTAAATTCTTTCTCCAGGTATTGCAAGGCTTTTTGTTCGCCTTCCGAGCCTGAAAACCGGCCCTGCATCTCATCGGCAGCCAATACCGTAATGTGTGTTTTGATTTTTTTCTCTTCAATCTTTTGGGCAATACCGACTGCCGGAATTAACAAAGCAAGTATAAGTAGGCGCATTTCTATGTCTTGTTTTAAGAAAGCGCAAAGTAACTTCCATTTCTATAACAAAATTACCTCTGGCAGTAGTTTTTTTAGGGATATCGTATCAAACGCGTTATTTTTGATATCTCGAATTTACCTTGCCCAATATGAAAGCTCCTAACCTTGTATTGCTTACCGATTTCTCGCCACTCTCAAAAGTGGCCATGTTGTATGCCCTTAAAATGGCCGCTCCGTTGGGTGCAAATTTTACCATACTTAATATTGTGCGTGTGGATGGAATACCCAAAGCAAACCTCAAAACCAGGCAACTTGAAAAAACGATTTCGCAAATTGCCCAGGAGGAAGGCGATAACCTGGTTGCTGAACTAAGGGCACAGGTTAAGGGAAATTATACCCTTGTATTTAAACCAGTTAAGGCGCGCACCGTTTCCGAGATGGTTCGCAAGTATGTAAGTAATAACCCTACCAACATGGTGGTTATGGGCTTGCAGGGGGCCTCGGCACTAAAAAATTGGCAGGATTAGGGGGTACAACTGTATCGGTAATAGGACGAATAGCCCGGTGCCGG
>LNFR01000069.1 GCA_001567185.1 Bacteroidetes bacterium OLB12 | reverse complement strand
CGAAAGCTGCTATCATTCAATTCACCAAACACCTGGCTGCCGAATGGTGTGCCGATCATATTCGCGTAAATGCCATTTCACCGTGGTATATCGAAACACAATTAAGCGAGCCCGTACTTTCCAACTCTGAAAAACTTACAAAAATTCTTGATCGCACCCCGATGGGCCGCGTAGGTAAACCCGAAGAAGTGGCAAGCCTGGCTGCTACCTGGCTATGGATAAAAGCAGTTATATAACCGGACAAAACATTGCGGTAGATGGTGGGTTTAGTGTGAAGGGACTTTAGGAATTAAAATTATTTAAGATTCAAGATTCAAGATTTAAGATTCAAGATTTAAGATTTAAGATTTGAGATTTGAGATTTGAGATTTATAAACTTCTGATATGAGATTATTAATTGTTGCAAGCCTTCTTTTACTTATAAGTAGTGTACAGGCACAAACCTTAATTTCTGCCAAACCGGAACAAGCCGGGATGTCTGCCGAACGATTACAACGCGTTGATCAGATGGTTAACGGCTTTCTATCACAAGGACAAATTCCCGGAGCAGTTGTGCTGATTGCGCGCCATGAAAAAATTGTTTACCACAAAGCATACGGTTACAGCAATCTTGAAAACAAAACCCCCTTAAAACCCAACGATATTTTTCGAATTGCTTCCCAATCAAAGGCCATTACCAGCCTGGCCGCAATGATGTGTTTTGAAGAAGGTAAATTTTTATTGGACGAACCCGTATCGAAATACATTCCGGAATTTAAAAACCCGCGCGTGTTGGTAAACTTTAATGAAAAGGATTCGAGTTATTTTACCGAGCCCGCCAAAAGCGAACCCACCATCCGGCAATTGTTAACCCATACATCGGGTATTGACTATGCAGGCATTGGCAGCAAGGAGTTGAGAGCCATCTTCGCGAAAGCGGGCGTGCCCAGCGGCATTGGCAACCACCAGGGTTTACTGGCCGACAAAATGAAAATCTTAGCAAAGCTTCCACTGAAACACCACCCGGGCGAACGCTACACGTATGGATTGAATACCGATGTGCTGGGATACCTGGTTGAAATCTGGTCGGGCATGTCGTTAGATCAGTTTTTCAAAACCAGAATATTTTCTCAGCTCGGCATGAACGATACTTACTTCTACCTTCCTGCAGAAAAACACAACCGGCTGGTTACACTCTATGAAACCCGCGATGGCAAACTTGCACAACCTGCCGGCAAAATTTACGATGGTGTTATACCAGAATATCCCACACTTGCCGGTACCTATTATTCCGGTGGAGCCGGGTTGTCTTCAACTGTAGAAGATTATGCTAAATTTTTACAGCTATTTTTAAATAACGGTGTTTACAACGGCAAGCGTTTACTCAGTCGCAAAACCATTGAACTCATGCTCACCAACCAGGTGCAACCACCCCTTACCAACCAAATGGGCTTAGGATTTGGTTTGGAAACCCTGGCGAACGATCATCAATCTATTTATTCTGTTGGAAGCTTTTCGTGGGGTGGCGCCTTCAATACACACTATTGGGCCGATCCGAAAGAAAAATTAGTAGGGCTCATTTTCACCAACATGTACAACTCGCCCGTGTGGAGTATTGGCGACAAGTTTAAGATTGCTACCTACCAGGCCATTGCTGATTAGCTATTCTTTAAACCGTATTTTGAAAAACAGGATAACCAATGCTAACAGCAGGGTGATGATGTTCCAGAGTATTACCGGAAGTTCATCAATCATGAAACCATAAATCGTCCACAAAAAACACCGGAACAAAAAAGCAAAAACATAACCAGCGAAAGATCGCGGGCAGATTTTGTACGCCATGTCTTTACTACCTGGGGTACGAAAGCAATGGTTGTTAGAAACCCGGCAACTAACCCTAAAATTTTTGCAGCATCCACAAAACTATTTTTAACAAAAGTACAACTCCTGCTTACCTTCGCAAGGTGAATGCACAAATCTTAGAAGCCACAACCCGGCACGCCCCATCCATAACCCGGCTCCTGAATCAATTGGGATATCCGGATGAGGTGGAAGCCGTAGCGCAACGCATAGAAGAAAACCAACGGCCGGGGTATAAAATTTTCGTGGCAGAAGTTGATCAGCAAATTGCCGGATTTATTGCCGTACACACTTACACGTACCTGCACACGGGCGGGCTGATTGGCCGCATCATGTCTTTTTGTGTAGATGAAGCAGTTCGTGGCACCGGCATAGGAACGCAATTACTTCACCATGCCGAACAATACTTAACTGATCAGCGTTGTGTAAAAATTGAACTTAACAGCAATAACAGGCGTACCGAAACCCATCAGTTTTACAAACAACGGGGCTACACCCAAACCAGCTTACACTTTGTAAAAAAACTGATCTGATTCAGATATCCGATTTCTTAAGTTTTAGGTAAGAGAAGTAATTAAACAGTACCGTCCAGCCTAACGCAATCAGCACCGCAGGAATGGAAACATAATCCTTAATCTCCTGCAGCGCATAGCGGGCAAACGGAAGTGGAACCAGGTTGGTGATGGATTCCAGCGGAAAAAATTGTTGCAACCAACCAATCTGGGTTGACCAACTTTCTCTGAATAGGTTTACTTTAATAATGGCTTCAATCATGTGCGATAACATGAGCAGCACTATTGTTAAACCGGAACGCTGCACCAACACACCCAGCATTAAGGCATACGAAAGAAAGGCAAATACTTCTATGAAGTAAGCTAAAAAGAATTCAGCTCCGAAAAAGAAAAAATCCCATTCAATTTTTGGGGTATAGATAAATCCAGTAAGCAGGGTAATGGACAAAATCATGACCACACTTACTAAACTGAGCAATACGTTGGTAAGAATTTTAGATTGCAGAAATTCCCAGCGGCTCAACCCATCAATCACATTCTGGCGAAGGGTTCGGTATTGATACTCGTTGGTGATAGAAATAACTACCATTACAGCCAGTACAATTTTAAACAAGCCACTAATCCAAATCAGGTTTTGCCAGATATCGGGAAAGTGATACAATGGAATGCGGTTAATATTAATGGAAGCTCCAAACTCAGAACTTTTATTGGCGATCCATTTTAATATCTCCATGCCACTGGCCGTGGTGAACCCGAGGGTTAGAAAATACAAACCACAGATTACCCAAAAGGTTCTGTAGCTGGTCATTTTTTTTAGATCTATTTGAAGCAGGTGTAACATGTTCGATTTAAAATTCAAGATTCAAAAATTCAAAATTCAAGATTCAAGATTTAAAATTCGAGATTCAAGGTTTTTAATTCAGAGCTTTCTGAAATTTTGAATCTTAAATCTTGAATTCAAATTCTATTTGGCGTCTGCCAGAATTTCAAGAAACTGTTTCTCTAAACTCTTCTTACGGGTAGCCAGGTGTGAAGCCACAATTCCTTTATCAAACAAAAACCGGTTCAGGTCTTTGCTGTGAAAACCATCTTTCATCATCACCTGAAAAACTCCATTCTCTTTTTTGATTGGGCCACTTCCTACAAACTCCTGCAACAAAACACCCAGGTCATCATGAAACGCTTGCACCTCCACAATCTCCTCACCTTTTCCCACGTCATCAACCGGACCGATGTGCATGAGATTGCCTCGCTTTAACACCGCAAAGTGTGTACATACTTTTTGCACTTCGTCCAACAAGTGGCTGGCCAGGATAATCGTTTTGCCATCGTTGGCAATTCGCTTAATGATTTCCCGAATTTCCGCAATTCCCATAGGATCCAACCCATTGGTGGGCTCATCCAGAATTAAAATAATTGGGTCACTCACTAATGCCGAGGCAATGGCCAACCGTTGCTTCATCCCCAGCGAATACGTTTTGTACTTATCATCTTTACGCGCGGTGAGTTCTACAATATCCAACACTTTGGCGATATTGTTTGGATCTGCGTTTTTTATCATCGCGTTTAGCTCCAGGTTTTTCTGGCCGCTCAGGTACGGATAAAAAATAGGATGCTCCAGCACAGCACCAATCCTTTTACGGGTTTGGTGTGTGGCTGGCTCGCCAAACCAACTAAAACTACCTGCAGTAGGATTAACTACGCCCATTAACATGCCCAGCGTTGTTGTCTTGCCGCTGCCATTGGGACCAAGCATGCCAAACACCTGGCCGCGTTTTACCTCCAGATCGAGTTGGTTTACAGCGCAGAGCTTTCCAAAATTTTTGGTGAGCTTGTTAACAGATAATACCGTTTCCAAATTTGTGTTGGTTAATTGTCGTTGTTCGGCTTGCCTTGTATTTCCTTCTCTTTCTTTTTATCCCCATCACTCATAAAGTCTTTAATCTTTGTACCAATATCGGTGCTGTTATCGATGGCACTAAAAAACTCCGGCACCTTGTTCATGGCAATCTTACCTAAGATATCAAGTACCATTATCGATTCATTATCTTTAGCCAGTATAACCGTGCCTTTTACATTGCCGTTGCTCTCGCGCAGGTAAACCGTAAACGAGCGGCCATCGGCCCTGCCACTCATCATCTCTTCGTATGCTTCACCTTTGTACCCCTCAAGCAATTTTTTTGTAATCTGAATCGGTAAATTTCGAATCTGCTTTATTAATCATCATAAAGCGCATCTTTTCAATGTCTTTAATCAACTCATCAAAAGCAGGGTCGTCCTTCTGATTTAGCATGCGCAATGTATTGCGGTAGAAGAATAAGGAAAGGCCATCGTACTTTTCGTCAAGCACCTGGGTTGTTTTGCTTTGGGCCTCTGCATAGAAGCCGGCCAATACAAACAATAGGGTTGCAATTAATTTCATGTTACTTATTAAGTATAACTTCTGAATTCTCTGATGGCACCAATTTGGCGGGATCAATGTAGCCGGTTAGTTCAATTGCAACAATTTCAGAAGACTCTTCAATCAACATCAGGTACCGGTTATTGGTCCTGGTTTTTCCTTCTTGCACATAGATTGAAACTACATCGTGCTTATCGATGATCTGAGCCAGGTCTTCAAAACCATCCTGTTTCAGCAACGATTTAAATCCATTTACAGTTAAGTTACGATTGTTAAACTCGTGGCGGGGTATGGTAATTAACCGAGCGTACTTCAACTCTTGAATGGCCGCGCGCACTTCATTCTCACCCGCCATATTCAGAATCATGCGGCCAAACCAGCCGTTTACGGAAAAGCTGTGAACATCGGGTTGGCCTTTGAAATTATCTTTCAGTGCATTGTAGCTACGGCTCTGTGCCCATGTAGTACTCAAACCAACAGTAACAAATACCAAGGCTAGTAACAATTTTATTTTCATACGGATTGGTGTAAGGTGCACTTGAAAAACATACTACTAAGACGTAACTAAAATTAAAAAGGATGCATTTGTTGCATCCTTTTTATCCTGATTGACAAGATTAGTTCTTCTTGTCTTTGATGTTCTCCAGGTTTTCCAATCCCTCAATATTCATCTTCTTGCTGATTTTTGAAACCTGCTTTAAATCAATTTCGCCAAACAAGCTAAGCACCATAAATTCTTCGTTGCCACCGGCAACCATAACCAGTTCACTGACTTTGCCGCCCGCCTCCTTGATGAAGAACTTCATGTCTTTATCCTTATCCCGAACGGTCATCAATTCTTCAAAATCTTTTTGTGGAATTAATGCCAACGCTTCCTTATACAACTCGCGCGAGTTGCGGGCTTCGTTCTTTTGCAAGAATGCGCAAGCCTTTTATTTTGTCTGATCATGTCTACCACTTCCTTGTCTTCAGGATTTTCAACATCCAGGTTTGCCATCAGGCTAAACATCTTGCTGCTGATGTTTACCTGGCTAAACGATTCATCGTTCTGGTACTTGGTGAAAAACTTTGAAACTGCATCCTGGGCCTGTACTGCTACGGAAGCAGTCATCATCATCAATCCAATTATTATCTTTTTCATATTCTTATTTTTATATTTTTTAGTTCTACTTGTTTGAGTTTCTTTTCTTTTGAATCCGCTTATATCTGGTCTTCCGTTTCACCATCCAAAACCTTGCCTTGAATTTTTTGTTCGGCTTGGTTAAATACCTTTAATCTGCCTGCCTCCTTTTCTGCTTTATTAAAACCTTTCGAAAGCATCATCAACGCTTTCTTGGTTTCTTCCAGCGCCAGTTGAGGATCGGAATAGGTATCTGCTACTTCTGCCGGATACGACTTGCGCATTTCCTGTCGTACAAAGTAAGTAGCTACCATTACCACCAACAACCCGGCTGCAATACGCAAGGCAAATGCCAGATTAATCAATTTGCCCTTTGGCCGATGCTGCCGGATTTGCTGTTTCACTTGTCCATCAAAATCCAGACCGCTGATTTCTTTTTGTTGCTGACTTTCAAAGTATCGGAACAACCCAGCCACTTCATCCAGATTTTCGGGCACTTGCCCACGGAAGTATTCGCGCAAGGCACGCTCTTCCTCCAGCGAAGTTTCGCAGTTCCAATACCTCTCCAGCAATTGGTGTATTTGCTTAGAGTCCATAGGCATTAATTTTTACAAACTTTTCGCGCACGGCATTTCGTGCCCGAAATAAATTCACTTTTACCTGGTTCATATCCAGTTCCAGTATTTCACAAATCTCGTTGTAGCTATACCCCTCCACATCGCGAAGGTGTATCACCTGGCGTTGCTTTTCAGGCAGCGCGGCTATCATTTCTGTTATTCGTTGCATGTGCTCATGAATTTCTGTCCTCTCATGAGGCGTTAACGTTTCATTTCTGATTTCGGCTCCATCTTCTATCGGGTTGGTGGCCCTGCGTTGGCGTGCGCGAAGTCGATCGAGGGCGAGGTTTTTGGTGATGCGCATACACCAGGCCTCAATATTCTGAATGGCCGTTAAATTTTCGCGGCCATTCCATACCTTAATCAGAACTTCCTGCACTACGTCTTTGGCCTCTTCGCTGCTTCCCAAAAGCCTGAACGCAAAGCGAAAAAGCTTGTTTTTAGTTGGCAGCACCCGGTTTTCAAAGTCTTCGAGCATCATCGTTTCAAGGGCAAGACGGGCAGGGGAATAAGATGTTACAAGATAGTTAGATTTTTTTTGGATAGCCCGTATTAGGTATTGGGGGGCAGGATTGTTAAATTGATGAATGGGAATGGAAGAACCGGACGACAAAATAATTGTATTTGATGCCTACGATACCATAGTGGCAGCTAATCTTGTAAAAACAAAATTAGATGCGTTTGGTATTCCTTGTTTTTTAACGGATGAAAATTTTGTAGGCCTCTACCCAATCCGCAATGAAGTGTTTCCAGGCATTCGGTTACACATTTTTGAAAAAGACCACGCGCAGGTAAAAGAGATTCTGAAAGAGGAGGTTGCGATAGTTCGCACCTGCCCGGCATGCCGGTCATCTCAAATTAGGTATGAACCCAGCCGTAAAAGCATGGCCACTTACGTGATATCTGAAATTCTGATGGGGTTGTTTCTGCCGGTTAAAAAAGTGTATCGCTGCCAGGATTGTAAAAGAGAGTTTGATTCGGTTGACTGAAAATTCAAAATTCGAAATTCGAGATTGAGATTTCATCCATAATCCAAAATTTTGAATTTTGAATTTTGAATATTAAATCCATTAAATCTTCAACACCGTAAACTCCACTCTTCTATTATTAGCCATCCCTTCTTCGGTATTGTTGGTATCAATCGGGCGCGATTCGCCATAGCCATGTGCCTCTAACCGGTATGACTCAATACCCTGGCTAACCAGATAATCAACCACTGCCTGCGAGCGGCCTTGTGAAAGATTTTGGTTATAAGTATCAGAACCACGGCTATCGGTATGGCCCGCTATTTCAATAGATACGGTTGGATTCTGTTTCAGAAAATCAACTACTTTGTTCAATTCAACAAACGACTCTGGCTTAAGTGTTGTCTTATCATAATCGAAGTAGATATTTTTCAACCGAACGGTTAATCCAACCTCAATGGGAGCCAGAAAAAGATTTTTAATAACCGGTGTAACCTCTTCGCTTTCCACCTGCACACTATCTGTGGCATTCAAATAACCTTCCGCGGAAGCGGTAAATAAATACCAACCCAAACCGGCAATGTTTTGCTGATACTTACCCGTTGTTACCGGAAGGTTGTACTTAACCGTGCGATCCGGTTTATATACAATATCAACCTTGCCCACATTAATTTTCTGATCGGTCTTCTTATCGATTAAATCGCCAGCCAATACGAGTTGTTTGGTTAAGGGGGTCAGGTACACATCTACATGAATAGTAGTATCGCTGTTAATACGCGGCACTTTGTACGATTGCGTAAATGGCATAAAGCCCGTTGCGGCTACATCTAATGTGTATGCATCAATTTCGGGAACCCGTGTTTCAAAAACACCATTGGGTGTTGTTTTTAAATGTACCGGTTGCTGGTCTTTCATTTTAACATCTACCAGCGATTGCACCGTAAGATTTGTCTTTTGATTGTAGGTGGTTCCGGTAAGTACAATTCTAAAGTTACGGGGTTTAAGAACAAACAAATCATAATTTCCACCATCTATCCGTGCCCCTGCCCGCGCAGTAAAAATATTTCCGTGTGCATCTATTGAAAAATATGCATCGGCCACAGGCGTATTTACCTGTTTACCCAGATTTACCGGCTCGCTCCAGTTTAGCCAGGTGTCATCTAAACGAGTAACTTTATAAACATCCGTTCCACCTACTTTGTCTTTGTGATAGCGGTCGCTGGCGAAATACAATGTTTTTTGATCGGGTGCCAGAAACGGGCTAAACTCATCGGCCGGTGAACTGATTTTTAACTTAACCGGTTTACTCCATTGGCCGTTTACCAGATTGGATACATACAAGTCGCTGAATTTATCTCCTTGTTTTTCGCTCATATAAATAACCAAATGGTTGCCATCGGCAGAAATCGTACCTCCATTAAAAATTCCTTTATCCATATCGTTGAACCCGGGAATATTTAATTCCGTCCAACTGCCTCCGGTTGTTACAATCGAAAATCCCTTTGAGTTTTTTGCACGACCGCCCCGCACAAATAGCGAACCATCGGGCAAGACATTAAACACCTGGTTGTACCGATTCTGATTCAAGGGTGGACCTAGCCGTTTCCCTTCCGACCATACACCCTTATCATCTAACGTTGAAACCCAGATATCCTGGCTGCCTTCTTTACCATATGTGTTTTGCGGGTGATTACCTACAAAATAATACAACTTGTTTCCATCCATTGAAATAACTGGAGAAAGCTGGTGGTAAAGCGTATTGATTTTATCGTTCATCTTTACCAACTCATAGCGTGGACTAATCTCCTGTGCCCATACTGACAAGCAAGCCAACCAATTAACAAGAATAAGAATGTATTTCATAAGTATTGTAAATTACGATTTACAAAGTTTAATTAATCGCCACTATACCTCAGGAAAACTGAAAAAGCCACGCCCACTCATTGCAATGGCACCCAGTATAATAAGTAATGCAATTAAGTTAAAAATGAATAAGCGTTTGTGTTTGGCAACAGCATCGGACATTTTTTTTGAAGTGGTGCGTGCCAGGGTTATTAAAACTACCGCTATCAGCATCATGCTGATATGTTCCACCAACCAATAGCGTGCTACTGCATTCTTCATAGAACCACCGTCAAAAATTACTAACGGGCTGATAAAATAAAGGATTAAACCAATAAGCAACTGTGTATGCGTAAGGATAAAAAGCCAAAGACTTACTTTATTATCGGTACCGGTAAAAGCATTTTTATTTTGCCAGCCTTGAAATGAGCGGTAGAGCAGAATAAGCAAAAACACCAGTATAAAATACCTTAAAGTTGAGTGGGTGAGTATCAGCAAATTAGTCATAATTGAAAATCATGTGTTTATCTCCGAAAATTACCAAGATTTTCGCTTATCCGGCCAGTTATCTCTAAAATTAGTGGCTTGACGGAAAAAATAAATTATTGGACATCCACATGAATTATATTAACAGTCGCTATTTGTAATCAAATCTGTATTATGAAAAAAATACTCTATCTGCTCATTTTAACTGCTTGCAGCACCTATGCGCAGGAAAATATCGGTTATCAACGCCCGCCAGAAGCAATTGCAAAATTGCTGGAGGCACCATTAACGCCTTTCGTTTCATTCTCGCCCGATAAGCAATGGATGTTGTTGCTGGATCGGTCTGATTTTCCAACCATTGAGCAGCTTTCCCGGCCAGAACTTCGCATTGGTGGCTTGCGCATCAATCCGCAAAACTTTGGCCCCAGTCGCAGCAACTACACCATCGGATTAAAAGCAAAGCGACTAAATGATGGCGAAGAACTCACCATCAAAAACCTTCCTGATCCACTACTTGCCAGTAACATTTCATTTTCGCCCGATAGCAGGAAGATTGCATTTCTTCAGAACGACATTGACAAGATTGAATTATGGTTGGTTGATGTAAATACGCTTACAGCCTCAAAACTTACCGAACGTAAAATCAACAATGTAATGGGTGGCTACACCTGGCTTTCCGATTCGCAACAAATTTTGTTTGCCGCAGTACCAGAAAATCTAAAACCTCTTCCCGAAAAATCAAGAATACCCACAGGCCCGGTAGTGGAAGAAAACCTTGGCAAAAAAGCACCTTCCCGCACCTATCAGGATTTGCTAAAAAACCCTTACGATGAAGCAGCATTTGATTATTACACGCAATCTGATCTGGTTCTGAAAAATATAAGTGGTTCTGAAAAAACGCTTAACACAAAAGCCATTCATTCGGGCTTTACTCCATCGCCCGATGGCAAACTCATTCTTACTGAAATTATTCAGAAGCCTTATTCATACTTAGTACCAGCCTATTTATTTCCTACAACCATTAATGTTGTTGATTTGAATGGTAAGCTTATTAAAGAGATTACCAAAATCCCCTTGCTGGATTACATCCCCACAGGCTTCAATGCCACCCAACGCGAACCACGCGCACATACCTGGCGAGCCGATAAACCGGCTACTTTGGTATGGGCTCATGCACAAGATGGGGGCGATCCAAAAGCAAAGGCTGACATTCGCGATAAAGTGTATATGTGGGATTATCCCTTCAGCGGCAACCCAAAAGAGTTGATTAGTTTACCGTTACGCTTTTCGCGGATTGCCTGGGGTAATGACAATGTTGCCTGGGTATATGAACGATGGGTCAGTGATCGCAAAGAACGCGTGTACCAGGTTAACCCAACCACGGGTGTAAAGAAGACAGTATTCGATCGCAACTACGAAGATGCCTACAACGACCCGGGCAATGCGGTCACAACTCCGAATCAATACGGACGCAGCGTATTATCTATTACCAACAACACCGTATTCTTAACAGGTGCCGGTTCTTCACCTGCCGGTGATTTACCCTTTCTGGATAAAATGGATTTGAATACGGGAAAGAAAACACGCCTCTGGCAATGTGCGGCACCTTACTACGAAACATTTGTTACTTTTTTAGATTCGAAGAAAGGAACATTTGTTACCTCGCGCGAATCCAATACTGAAAACCCGAATTATTACACGCGCACGGTGGGATCTGGCAAGCTGAATGCGATTACATCGTTTCCGCATCCCTATCCACAACTTAAAGATGTTACCAAGCAGGTATTGAAATACAAACGTGCCGATGGTGTTGAACTTACAGCCGATTTATACCTGCCACCCGGCTATAAAAAAGAAGATGGCCCGTTACCCGGATTTGTGTGGGCATATCCCCGCGAGTTTAAATCGGCCGCAGCAGCCGGCCAGGTAAAAGGTTCACCACATACGTTTACACGATTAAGCTGGGGCGGCCCCATCTATTGGGTAATGCGTGGTTATGCAGTATTGGATAATGCCTCGATGCCCATTGTAGGCGAAGGAGATAAAGAACCCAACGACACCTACGTTACGCAACTGGTAGCAAGCGCAAAAGCGGTTGTGGATTACGGAACTTCACTGGGTGTACTTGATCCTAATCGAGTAGGAGTAGGTGGCCACTCGTATGGTGCCTTTATGACAGCCAACCTCTTAGCCCACTCCGATATTTTTAAAGCCGGCATTGCGCGCAGCGGAGCTTACAACCGCACGCTTACACCTTTTGGTTTTCAGGCGGAAGAACGTACCTACTGGCAAGCACCCGAAGTTTACAACGCGATGTCACCTTTTTCTTATGCGGATAAGTTGAAAGAACCGATTTTGTTTATCCATGGCGAAGCGATAATAACTCAGGCACATTTCCAATTCAGACCGAACGTTTCTACAACGCAATTAAAGGCCATGGTGGTACCGCGCGGTATGTGGTATTACCTTACGAAAGCCACGGCTATGCCGCCAAAGAAAGTATTATGCATACCCTGTGGGAAATGGATACCTGGCTGGAAAACTATGTGAAGAACCCCAAAGAAAAACCAAAAGATACAAAGGTGAATATGAAGTACTAATTCCAAAAGAGTAGTACAGGCTGAAGGTACCCGGCAGGAAAGACACATTAGCTTTGCTGCCGGGGTTCCTATCGTTTAGGAAGAAATAATTTTTACCTACATTCGTCATTGCCTATGCCCAGCTCTATGAAATTACATTCCACGCTTTCTGTTTTAATTCTAACAAGCACGCTCAGTTTTACAAAAGCGCAAGCACAGCCCGATACCGTTACGGTAGGCTCGTACGTAATTAGTGTACACGATATTAATTTTAGGGATAAGGAATACACCATGCGCTTCTGGTTATGGTTCTTGTACGATAATCCTGATTTTGATTTTTCTACCCAGTTGGATATTCCCAATGCAAAATCCATTGACCCTCCTGAAATAATACTTGATAGTCTTGATAACAAGACATGGGCCATTATGAAAATGAAAGCTACCATGAAAGAGAGCTGGAAGGTAGCTGACTTCCCATTTGATAAACAGCATTTGAAAGTTCAGATCGAAAACACTTTGTTTGATAACAATAACCTCGTATTTAAACCCGATACTAAAGGCAGCACTTATGATAAAGCGGAAGCTCTGGACGGCTGGGATATTACCAACTTCAAAGTATCCGCTGTTTTAAACGACTACGAAACCGGCTTTGGCGACACAGCCCCAAACCGCAGCTTTCAAAACTTCTCGGCATTTCTCATCGAGTTAAATATTGAACGCAACGCATGGGGATTGTTTCTCAAAATTTTCATCGGCATGTATATTGCCTTTCTGATTTCCGTTATCAGTTTTACCATCCAGGTGCAGGAGCTTGAACCTCGCTTTGGTTTACCAGTAGGTGGATTGTTTGCGACTGTTGGTAACAAATACATTATAGATTCTATCTTACCTGAAACCTCTGCCTTTACGCTGGTGGATACACTACATACCATTACTTTTTTGGGAATATTCGGCACACTGGTAGTTTCTGCTATTGCCCTGCGATATTATGATAATGGTAAAAAAGAAAGGGCCATCAGGATCAATAAATTCGGTTCTAAGGTTGTGTTGTGGTCCTATCTGATATTAAACCTGATATTTATAGGATTGGCGATAATCTAAATTACCACACAAACGTTACAACCGCATTCGCGGGAATTGTATATGAAAATTGGTTAGCCCCCTCTTTCACCGAAAAAGCAAACGGCTTTTGATCGTTGTTGGAAGCAATCATTGCTTTACTTCCATCCGGATTAACAAAGGCAACATAATGAAACTGCTGCGTGTGCAGCTCAGCATTTGAAATCCTGAAAGCACCTGGTTTAACAAACTTGCTAAAGTGCGCCAAGGCATAAAACTCTTCGTTTTTCGTAACAGCGCCCGTTACATTGTCTATAGTAACCACCCCACGGCAATTATCACAACCATTGTTGGTAGGGCCATCTTCCTGATCCAACGCCAGGTTCCACAACAATGCATTCTTCGACCAGTTGTTCATTGTTCCAATAAAAATATTTTCAAGGTTCCACATCAGGTTATCACTAAAGTTGGTAGCCCATCGCCCTCCTGAAATCTCTGTAAAATAAAGTGCTTTGTCAGGATGTGCCTGATGTACCGTACCCATTGCCGAAACTGAACCAGCATACGCATGAAACGCGGTACCCACCACAAATTTTTTAACATCGGTATCGTTCAGAATAGAAATTGCATACTCGGTGTTATCCCAATTGTGATCATACAACATAATGCCAGTGGTAATCCCATCTGCTTGAAAAGCCGGACCTAAATGATTTTTTACAAAATCCAGTTGTTGCGCTGCCGACATACTCATACAGGGGTAGTTGGCCACATGATGCAAGGGTTCGTTTTGAGGTGTTACCGCGGCAATGGGTATCCCTTCTGCTTCGTAGGCTTTAATGTATTTCACAAAGTAATTGGCATATGAAGCGTAATATTCAGGCTGCAATTCTCCACCCTTCAAACTCTGGTTCGTTTTCATCCATGCCGGGGCCGACCATGGAGTAGCCATGATCTTAATGGAAGGATTGATTGCTATAATTTTTTCAGAACGGGAATCAAATCCTCACGGTCGGGCTCAATCGAAAAGTTGGAAAGCAGAGGATCTGTTTGACCTGCAGGCATATCGTTGTAGGTAAAGTCTCTCAACGAAAAATCCGATGCCCCCATCGTTACCCGGAGATATGAAATACCTATACCGGCAGGTGCAAACAACGTATTTAGCAACGAATCCCGTTGCTGGTTGTTCAACCTTCTATTAATAAGGTACGCAGCAGAACCGGTTAACGCAGCACCAAACCCATCTACCGATTGCAACTTTTGAGTTGAGTCTAAGGTTATCATTACACCGGAGGCAGACGCATCTGTATTGTTGTTTAAAAGAAACTCTTCATTCAACAACTTTTGTTTATCGCCTGTAGTAAGATAAACCTTTACCATTTGTTGCTCACAACTAATCAGCAACAGCATCAGAATAGCCAGGTAAATCAGTCGCATGGAAATATGATTCTTAGATTTTATTCTTCGTGTCGATAAGAATAGTAACAGGACCATCGTTTACCAATTCAACTTTCATATCGGCACCAAACTCACCTGTTTGAATATTTTTACCCAATAGCACCTGAAGTGCTGCCACAAATTTTTCATAAAGCGGTATGGCTACATCGGGTTTAGCTGCCTTCAGGTAGCTGGGTCTATTTCCCTTCTTTGTGCTGGCATGCAATGTAAACTGGCTCACCACCAACATATCCCCACCTATGTCTTTTACGCTTACATTCATCACCCCTTGTTCATCATTAAATATGCGCAGGTTTACAAGCTTTTGCGCAAGCCAATCAATATCTTCCTGGGTATCCGCATCTTCTATACCCACCAGCACCAATAGTCCTGAATTAATTTCAGCTTTCAAGGCGTTGTTGATTGTTACCGAAGCGCGTACCACCCGTTGCGTTACTGCTATCATATCAATACTTCTGTAATACTGCAGACTCCAATACCTGCAACCCTGGTTTGTTCGATTTCGCTTCAGCCAACATTGCCCGTGCTACCTTTATAGATTCTATCCCCATATATTTTTGTGGAATAAGCCACCCGAAAATTTTATAGGAATACTTTTGCCGCTTCTTCTCCACTGCGTTGCTCGTTGCGATCTCCCAACAACAAGGATGGTCT
>LNFR01000068.1 GCA_001567185.1 Bacteroidetes bacterium OLB12 | reverse complement strand
CAGGGTTCGCGCAAAACGCAAGGCAGACATAAATTGCAAACCATAAATAAGGCCGGCCGGCTTTACCTAACCAAAGGTTGTACTCGATTAATGAGGCTAACAGAAAATATGCTAACAAAAACGTGAGTGAAAGGATAACCCCCCGAACCAACAAATTAAGATAATACCTTCTGGTAAAGGCATTGATCTTGTCCTCAATCTTACTCGTGCCCACGCTCATCCCTGAATTTAAACGAAGTTGTTCTAAAGATAGTTTTCACCACGTCTAATGTAAGGCTACTGATCTCAGAAATCAAGCCCTCTTACACAGAGTTTGAGTCTTCGCTCAGCTGCCAACCATACTCTGTTTCAAAATACTCGACCACATGCATCTTCAAGAGTTTTTCCTGCTCAAGTAAGTCAAAGTGAGGTAGCTTTTTAACCAGTTTCCAATGTGGCCAGCCCTGTTCATCCTGGCCCTCCAGGGTATAATAACCAGCCAAGCTTAGCACTTTGCAAATTGCAATATGCATCAGGTCTTGTTTTTCTTCCTTTGTGAAACGGGCGGGGCCGCGGCCCAACTCCTGCATTCCAATCAGGAACAGAACCCCGTTCAGATCTTTGGGCTTTTTGGTTACGGTTTTTTCAAGTGCAGCCAAAAGCGCCTGCCACCTGCGTTGTAAATCCAGATCTCGCTGATACATATCAGGATTTTGTTAATTCTTCCCAATACTCAAATGCCCTGCGCAGGTGTGGAATTACAATCGTGCCGCCCACCAGGGTAGCCACTCCCATTGCTTCATGTACTTCGGCTGTTGAAAAACCAACCTCCTTGCATTTCCCCAAATGGTATTTAACACAATCATCGCACCGAAGTACCAGCGAGCAGGTAAGGCCAATCAGCTCCTTCGATTTCACATCCAGTGCGCCATCCTGATAGGCGTTGGTATCCAGGTTGAAGATTCGTTTTATAATCAGGTTATCGGCAGCAAGAATTTTATCATTCATTTTGCTGCGGTATTCATTAAATTGCTCTACCAGTCCCATAAAAAATCAATTAAAAATTTTTTCAAAGATGGGTTCAAATCGCATGAAATCAAATGTGAGGGTGCAGGCATTAAACCTGTTACGCGACTTTGTTTCGTTGGTTTATCCAAACTATTGCCTGGGATGTTCTAATGCGCTTTTTAAAGGAGAGGAAATACTATGTACATTCTGCATAAGCAAATTACCTAAGACTAATTACCTCTATGATTATAACAACCCGGTAATGCTGCGTCTGCAAGGTAGGCTTCGGTTAAAATACGGGCTGGCTTTTCTGAAATTCAGAAAGGGAGGCCTGGTTCAAAAACTGCTCCATCAATTGAAATATAACAATCACCCCGAGTTAGGCGAGGCGCTGGGCCGTGTGTTTGGCCACGAAATGTATGAGAATGGGTACGCAAATGAATTTGATGTAATTATTCCGGTGCCGCTCCATGCCAGCCGTAAGCGTGCACGGGGTTATAATCAAAGTGCCCATATTGCCAAGGGCATGGGGGCTGCCCTGAAAATCCCGTGGGATGAGTCCATCAGTACGCGAAAAGTGAACACCAGAACGCAAACCCGCAAAACAAAAACAGAACGATGGCACAATGTTGAAACGGTATTTGACATACTGGATGTAAATAAAATACAAGACAAACGGGTGCTGTTAGTTGATGATGTAATGACTACAGGAGCAACGCTGGAAGCTTGCGGAACCCGTTTACTCGAATCGGGATGCAGGGAATTAAGTGTGGCCTGCCTGGCGGAGGCATAAAAAAACCCTCCGGTTAGGGGGGGCTTTTAATTCATTGATAAAATTAATCTTAGTAATTCGATCCTGCGCGGATCATAGCGCAACGGAAACCGATCGTAGCGGTAGCAGAATCCTCATCTAAGAATCTACGGGTACCTGGTGACATCCAGTAAGCAACATCTTTCCATGAGCCACCTTTGTAAACACGTACTTTATCGGAGATTAATGAAATAAAGCCTTGCGGATTTTTGGTATAGTCATAAGATCTAATGTTTTTGGTTGTGCCATCGGGCAACGTAACGGTAGAATCTTTAACGGTTTTGGTATAGCGGTTTCTGTATTCCGAATGGCTATCAATAAAGTCATCTCTGCGAATAGGGTTCAGGTCATCAAAATCCTGGTGCGACAAGGGTCTGTACACGTCATAAACCCACTCGCTTACATTACCCGCCATGTTATACAAACCGTAATCGTTCGGAGGATATTCATAGATGTAGGATGTGATTAACGCACCATCGTTGAGGCGGCCGGCAATACCCGCATAGTCACCACGACCCCTCTTGAAGTTAGCAAGGAAGGCACCCATCTGTTTTCCATAAGGGTTACGAAGCGCATGGCCGTCCCATGGATAAATTCTTTGGTGGGTTTGCATTTCATCTAACCATTGTGTTCCAATAAGAGCCTGTGCTGCATACTCCCATTCTGCTTCGGTAGGAAGGCGATAGGAAGGGATAACTACGCCAGACTCTAGCGGAATACGACCAGCACCGGTTTCTGGGGCGGCAATACCAGCTTTTTCAGCCAGATCGGCATTTACTTTAGCGGTGCGCCAAATTGCATAACTGTTTGCCTGGCGCCACTTAACACCTACCACCGGGAAATAACGGAAGCCAGGGTAACGTAAGTAATGCTCTATATACGGATCATTAAATGCGAGGTTTGATTGCCACACAAGGGTATCTGGCAGGGCCAGTGAATATGCCTTTCCGCCATCTACTTTTGTGGAGTCAACCGATAAATAATACAAGTATTCCAGCCAGTGGATGTTTGCTATTTCAGTCTCATCCATGTAGAAAGTAGCTACCGAAACGGTTCTTTCAATGTTATCACGGAAAGACATGACATCTTCCTCCAGGGATCCTAAAACGGTACGACCACCCTCAATGAGCACCATATTTGGTGCATCGGGCTGCGAGTTGTAAGGCATTACAGCAAAACCCTCGGCATTATCGCGGGTATAGCGTAACCCGGTGGCGGTACTAATCTGACCCGGATTTTGGGCGGTTGGCTTGCCCCCCTGACGCAGGAAACAAGAAGAAACAGTTAGAGAAAGCCCCACTAAAAACAGGAGTGACTTGAAGTAGTTCATTTGAGTTAGGTTATACATAAAAGTAACCGCTAATATAAAGAGATAAATACATGTTTTCCAAAGAGTAGTGATTTTTTGATAAATCCTTAATAGAACCATCCACCCTGGAATAGATAGATTTAACGCCACAATTTACCGCGTAGTATTTCAATTAGGCGGTGGCGGGTGCTGTTAACCGAGAATCGGCCAAAGGAGCCAGCACCTCCAGGGCCGCGTTTACCGATGGAATAGCCTCGATAATTATCATCGGTTTTCCGCCAGTATCTTTCATGCGGCACCGTTTACTGTGGGTCTGGGCAAAACCCAAAATCTTACCAAAAACTTCAGATTTAAAATAAGCATCGTTGTTGGTAACGAAGTAGCCCCTTAGTTTTTGGTTTTTTAAGCTAAGCTTTTCGAAGCCCAGTGTTTCTCCCACCCAGCGCAAGCGTACAGAGTTAATCAGTTGCTCCACCGATTCTGGCAATACGCCAAAACGATCTTTTACGGAATCGCGGAATGCATTTAGCGATTTTTCATCTTTAATATTATCCAATGTTCCGTATAGCTGTAAGCGCTCGCTGGTGTTGTTGATGTAGGTATCGGGTATTAGTATTTCCAGGTCGGTTTCGATCACACAATCCATCACCAACGTTTTGGCTTTAGCCGATAACTCTTCGGCAAATAATTCTTTGAACTCTGTTTCTTTTAATTCCTGAATGGCATCGTCCAGAATTTTATGATAGGTATCAAAACCGAGGTCGGTTATGAAACCGGTTTGTTCCGCACCCAGAAGATTTCCTGCGCCCCGTATATCCAGGTCGCGCATGGCCACCTTAAAACCATCACCCAATTCTGAAAACTCTTCCAATGCTGCCAGGCGTTTGCGCGAGTCGGAGGAAAGCACGGAACTGGGGGGTGTTAACAAATAGCAAAATGCTTTTTTGTTGGAGCGTCCTACCCGGCCGCGCATCTGGTGTAAATCGCTTAGCCCAAACATGTGTGCCTGGTTTATAATAATGGTGTTTGCATTGGGAATATCCAATCCCGATTCTATAATGTTGGTGGACACCAGTACATCATACTCTGCTTCGATAAACTTGAGCATTACTTTCTCCAGCTTATCACCATCCATTTGTCCGTGTGCAATTCCAATGCGCGCATCGGGCACAAGTTTAAAGATGGTGTTGGCAACCTGTTCAATGTCGCTTACGCGATTGTGTACAAAAAATACCTGGCCACCCCTGCGCAATTCATTGCTTACCGCATCCCGTATAATCACTTCATCATACGTGTGCAATTCGGTTGTAACGGGCTGCCGGTTAGGGGGCGGTGTGGAAATAATGCTTAAATCGCGTGCACCCATTAAAGAGAAGTGAAGGGTGCGCGGAATAGGAGTGGCGGTTAGTGTAAGCACATCCACATTTACTTTCAATTCCTTTAGCCGGTCTTTTACCTTCACGCCAAATTTTTGTTCTTCATCAATTATTAAAAGGCCCAGGTTATTAAACTCCACATCTTTGCTTACCACACGATGTGTACCAATAATAATGTTAATGGTTCCTTCTTTAACTTCTTTAATTATCTGTTTGATCTCTTTGTCGGTTTTAAACCGCGATACATAATCAATCTTTACCGGCATATTGGCCAGGCGTTCAGAAAAGGTTCGGTAGTGTTGCATTGCCAGAATGGTGGTGGGCACTAACACAGCCACTTGTTTGCCTTCGCTCGCAGCCTTGAATGCTGCGCGAACGGCCACCTCTGTTTTTCCAAAACCCACATCACCACACACCAGCCGGTCCATAGGGTGTGGCTTTTGCATGTCGCGCTTTACATCTTCGGTAGCCTTAGCCTGATCGGGTGTATCTTCATAGAGAAAAGAGGACTCCAGTTCGGCTTGTAGAAAGCCATCTTCGCTATAAGCAAAACCCGGTGCGCTTTTGCGTTTAGCGTAAAGGTCAATCAACTCTTTCGCAATGTCTTTAACCTTTTTCTTAACCTTGGCTTTCTTGCTGTCCCATTCCCCACTTCCCAGTTTACTAATGGCAGGAGGTGTGCCGTCTTTACCCGAATACTTCGAAATTTTATGCAAGGCATGAATACTTACGGTAAGGATATCATCATCGCGAAACACCAAACGAATTGCTTCTTGCTCTTTGCCGTCCACCACTTTCTTTTCAAGGCCGGCAAACTTGCCAATACCATAATCAATATGTGTAACAAAATCGCCTGGCTGCAGTGTTTGCAGTTCACGAAAGGTTAGTGCCTTTGTTTTGCTGAATTTTTCTTTTTGCTTGTAGCGATAGAAGCGCTCAAAAATCTGATGGTCGGTATAACAAACCACCTTGGTAATATGATCGACAAAACCTTCGCGTAAGGAAAATTCCAGCGATTGAAATTTAAGTTCGGGGTGCAACTCTTCAAAGATGCCATGCAGGCGCTCAACCTGTCGCGGCTGTTCAGTAGCAATAAAATTGCCGTATTGCTGTTGCTGATGTTCCAGCAGGTTAGCGGCCAGCAATTCAAAATTTTTGTTGAAGGACGGTTGTGCCGAAGAGGATAAAGCAATGGTTGCAGCGGGCTTGAAAAAGCCACGCGCGCCCCACTCCACGCAAGTGAATTTTTCTAAACTGTGTAAGGCATCCTCACCGCCATTAAACAAGTGATGGGGTTCCAGCACCACTTTGGTGTTGCCGCTTTCGCGAAGAATCTTGTCGAACGATGTGCTGGCCTTTTGATAACACGCCTCCACCACATCGCGGCAAAGCTCAACATCTTTTATCCAGATGCGTGTAGAAGCAGAGATGAAATCGAAAAATGATTGCCGCTCTTCCTGCACCAAACGGGTTTGTACGTTTGGCATCAGGCTAACTTTTTCCAGTGTATCAACTGAAAGTTGTGATCCGGGATCGAACGTGCGGATGCTGTCAACTTCATCGCCAAATAATTCGATGCGATAAGGAAACTCGTGGGCATAGGAAAACACATCGATAATGCCTCCGCGTACTGCAAACTGGCCGGCTTCGTAAACAAAATCAGTTTTTTCGAAATCGTAGCTGTGAAGAAATTCTTCTAAGAAAGCCAGGTCCAGATTTTCTCCTTTGGTTATTACAAATGTGTTGCTGGCAAGTGATTTTTTGTTGATCACCTTTTCTGCAAGCGCTTCGGGATAAGTAACGATGATGTTTCCATCGGGGTGTTGCCCAACCACATTTAAGACCTCGGCCCGCATTAAAATATTGGCGTTCTCAATTTCATCGTATTCATAAGGCCGTTTATACGACATCGGAAACAATAAGACCTCCTTTGTTCCAAGCAGTTGCTGTAGGTCGTTAACGAGGTAAGCGGCTTCTTCCTTGTTTTGGGTGATGAGCAGGTGCGAGGCGCGCACACTTTTATAAAGGCTGGCAAAAAGAACGGCATCGAAACTACCGTGTATTCCCTTTACGCGGATTTTTGCAGGAGCGGGCGTACGAATCCCCTCGGCTAATGTTTGTACTACACTATCCGCACGGAAAATGGTAAGAAAATCTTGCGCCTTCACTCCAAAAACAGGACGCAAATATAATCAACGTTTGTAACGTTTGCTTGCGCAGGCGCATAAGGTTGCCAACCTTTGTGGCATGTATCACATCAGGCTACTAATCCTGCTGGTTTCTTTAACCGCCTTTCTGTTTTTGATAATGGGATTAATAAAACCATGGATTATGCTGTGGTGGGAAGATGTGCAGAATAGAAAGAAGGTGATTAAACTTTACGGAACCGTAGCGCTCTTGTTCTATATGATTTACCTTTTGTTAGGTGTTATTGAAAAGTGATTTTCATACCAGAAAACAAAGGTTGGTGAAGGATGAAATTTGACCTTCTGTGAAATTGGAATAATTTTGAGACGAAGCGTACGAATTAGACTTAACGATAACATGAGGAACTCTAACTTAAAATTCTTTTCACTAATTATAATTGTAAGCCTCACTTTTTTTGGCTGTACAAAAGAAGAAAAGCAACAAGCCCCCCCACAGGCGATCAATGAACTTCCCCATCTCAAATTTGTTTCGTTAGATGGTACGGCCACCAGCACCCGAAATTTAGAAACACCTTTGGTGTTGATCTTATTTTTTGCGGACTGCGACCATTGCCAGCGTGAAGCCCAGGAGATTCAAAAAGAACCTGGAATTGTTTAAAGGCAAGAACATTCAGTTCATATCGGGCGAAGAGATTCCGGTTATCCAAAAGTTTTCGATTGATTATGGTTTAAGCAATGAGCCCAACGTTAAGTTTGGGCGTGCCGAATCGGTAGATGTGTATATGAACTTTGGCTCCATACCTACACCAGCCATTTATGTTTACTCGGCCGATAAGCGATTGTTGAAATCGTTTAAGGGAGAAACCCCCGTGGTTGAAATAGCCGGAGCATTTAGGCAATAATAATAATATAAGCCTACCGCTTTCTTAACATCCAGGCCCCGATAGCAATTACCACCAGTGTAACGGCAATTGCCCAATAATTTGTTTTGCGGGCTTCAGCAACCAGCATATAATCATTTAACAAAAACTTAATGGTTGGGGGCGCCCAATACGCACTATTTCCGGAAACGGAATCGGCATTGGTGTTTACAATTGCCCACGGCATGTGTATAACGTGTACATATTTACCATCGTAGGCCGATGAAACAAAGTTTATCTTTTGCTCAAGGGCTCTTTTTGACTCCAAATAGTGTTGAACCGAATCCAATCGCAGCGGAATTTGCACGGAGTCGGTAAACTGCTGCATAAAATCATCATCCAGATCCTTGTCATCCAAAACCTGTTGATAAAATTGCTCCTTCCGCGCCTCTAATCGGGCAACCCAATCGGTGCCTGGCAATTCGCGATTAATCGTGTTGGTTAACAGTAAAAAGTATGCTTCGAAAAATGCACGGTTGGCATAGTGGTCAGTAATTTTTTCATTAAGCAGTTTTAGGTACAAACTATCGGCAGGAGTAATGGGCTTGCCTTCGGCTGGCAACCGATTAATAAACTGAAAATCTTCTTCTGTAAAAAAGTTGGTATGCGGAAAGCCCAGCCTGTTGATGGCGTGGTATGTGTCCGAGTAAGTGATATAGGTAAAGAACCATCTGAATTTTTTCTGGAATGAACTCGTTACGCGAAACAAGGTATCATTAGGTGAAGCAAGATCCTGGTTTGCCTCGGTTGCTGAACGAAAGTGTTTTTTAAAAGTGATGAATTTTTTTCCTTCACCTGGTTTTAGTTGAAGGTTACGGGCACTATCCACAGGGATCCAGCTCATAAATTTTGAGCTGTCAATGTATTGATAAAATTCACGTTCGGGATTTTTCTTTTTTTCATCCACCTCAAGGGTAATCTGTTTGTCCAATTGGCCATCGGCATGCACGGTGGTCTCCATCTCTACCTGATGCTCGCATGCAGTCAGTGCACATAGAAGTAAGCCGCATGCCCAAATCAAAATTTTATTTTCCTTCATAACTCTTTGCTTTTAATCCGTTCTGTTAAACGTATTGTTTTTGTTTTTCGCTCCAGGGGATGCATGATGTATGCGGAAGAATTCAGCAAAGGCCCGTCAGCCGATGCTGGTTTGTGAAAGTTTTTTTCAATCAGCAACTCACTCCCCAACCAAAAGAGAAGGGCAAGGGTGCCGGCAGCAAAACCAACGCGGAGTGCATTCAAAAAACGGAATGAAAAACCCGGCTTTTGAGCGGGTAATGCCTGCATGATTTTGTGAGTTAGAGCCGCTGCATGCAACGGTTCTGCGGGCACTACCTTTTTTATCCAGCGTTGTTCCAATTCGATAAACTCAAGCGCTTTAGCGCAAGCGGGACAGCCAGCCGCGTGGGCGCGCAGCTCTTCTTCTTCACGATTGGCTAATTGCCCGAATCGCATCAGTAACTTTTCTGATTCTTCACAATTCATAATTCGGCCGTGTTTTGAATTTGATAATGTTGTTTCAGGTATTTGCCAATGGCCACGCGTGCATGGTATAAATTGCTTTTAATTTTTTCTTCTGAGGTTTCCATAATGCGCGAAACTTCTTGCGGAGAAAGCCCCTGTAGATCGCGCAGCACAAAAATTATTTTTTGAACAGGCGGAAGTTGTGCGGCTGCCTCTTCCACAGCCATGGTCAGGTCGCGCAGATGGATTGCCTCATCAGCATGCTGGGCGAATAAATTTGCTGCTTTCGTATCATCCTCTGTCATCCGGTTTCTTTTATTGTTTGCCGACTTCAGCATATCCAAACAAATATTGGTAACAATGCGGTAGAGCCAGGTGCTTAGTTTTATTTCAGCCCGGTAGTTATTCAGGTTTTTCCAAAGCCGGATAAACGTTTCCTGCGTGGCATCTTCGGCCTCGTGAACATTGTGTAATACCCGCACGGCCACCGCATATACAAACCGCTGGTGCGTTTCGACCAACTGCCGAAAGGCTGACCGATCGCCAGAAGCGGCTTTTTTAACAATTTCCGGTTCGGTTAATACCATGCTAATTCTGGAATGATACGAGGCAGAGATGTACTTGTAAAATTTTAATAATTGATTTCTTAAATTTCAATAACCAACCCTAAATCTAAATGAAAAACTGCCTTTGGTTATTTGTGCTGCTTGCCGGATTGGCCCAGGCACAAACGTACACGATTCAAACCGTTCCCAATACAAAGCTTATAGACAATAGCTATGTCAGCAATCCCAACAACCTGCTAAGTGAGAAAACGGTAGCACAAATAAACCAACAACTGGCTGTATTAGAAAAACAAACTTCGGCCCAGGTGGCCGTTGTATTGCTTTCTTCTATTGGCGATGCGAATGATTTTGATTTTGCTCAAGGCCTGTTTCGTTTGTGGGGAATAGGCAAATCGGGCAATGACAACGGGTTGCTTATATTATACGTAGAAGACCAGCACATAGTCCGGATTCATACAGGTTATGGGCTGGAGGGTATTCTGCCTGATGCAACGTGCAAGCGCATTGAAATGCAATTTATGGTGCCCCATTTTCGGAATGGTGATACAGATGCCGGTATGTTGGCCGGTCTGAATGAGGTAATACACATCATAAGTAATCCACAATATGCATCAGAAGTAAATGCAAACGAATCGCCCGGACGTTCAGCGATTGAATGGTTTGCGCTCATTTTCATGATCGGTTGGGCAATAATCTTCTCAGTAGTTTTTCTGATTAATCTTTCAATGGATCATTTTAAGAAGGCGGGATCAAAGGAAATATTATCCGCATCATTATCGGTTGGGCAATGGTTGTTATTGGTCTTGATGGTGCCGATAGGGCTGGCCTACTTATTAAGTCTTGCTAACAGCTGGATTTTATTATTAGTTGTGCTTTACGTTTATTTAGATTTGTTGGTAGTGGATAAATACAAACGTGTGATCGCGTGTGCTCATGAGGCACTAGGCAAAGAGAGTCTTTATAAAATCCAACACTTTATGAAGGTGCAGGGTGTGGTGTGGAGTGAGTGGGCTTTGATCTTTCCGATACCCTTTGCTTTTATTGGCGGGAGGTATAAAAAGATAATACAAGAACTCCCCACATATCCCCGTCTGTGCCAAAAGTGCAACCAAAAGATGTCGCTTCAGAGTGCAGACCAAAACAATTTCCTTACAGATAAACAACAATTTGAAGCAAAGATCGAATCAGCTACCTATTACATTTGGCAATGTAAAGGCTGTGCGTCAACCCTGATTGAAAGGAATCCGAGCAACAAAAATTATTTTGAACGATGTATGAAATGTGGGGTTATGGCTTTTCAATCAACATTAAAGACCATAAGATTGGCATCCCAGAAGCAAACAGGCTTGCAACTAAAAGTTGGCACATGTAAGTATTGTAATTATACCGAGGAGCAAGAATTGATCCTTCCCAAACTACAGAAACATGGGAAAAATTATAATTCTGACAGGACCTCAGATGATTCAGGCAGTTCGTGGTCGTCCAGCAGCGGCAGCGATTCAGGCGGAAGTTGGGGGTGGTGGAGATTCAGGGGGAGGTGGGAGCCAGCAGCAGGATGGTAAAACATTT
>LNFR01000067.1 GCA_001567185.1 Bacteroidetes bacterium OLB12 | reverse complement strand
TTATAATATAAACTAATTTACATTTGTAACGTTATCAGCATATAAACTAACTTTAACACAAATGGAAAACCAACTCACACCACAACAAAGCCTGGATGTAATCACAGCCATGATACAACAGGCTAAAGGCAACATGCAAAAGAACAGTTTCTATTTTTTACTATGGGGCTGGACAATTGTAATTGCCAATTTGGGCGTTTACCTGCTCATTAAATTTTCAGATGTTAGCAACCCCTATCTGATGTATTTGCTCACGATTGTATCAGCAATTATTTCAGTGGTCTATGGCTTCAGAAAAGGAAAGCGGGCTATTGTATCAACGCATCTGGATAACATCTATCACTGGCTATGGATTGGCCTGGGAGTTAATTGTTTCGTTCTTTGGATTTTTGGTAACCAAATTGGCTGGCAACTAAATGCGGTAATTGTTACCATGAGCGCTGTACCGACTTTAATCTCAGGCGTACTATTAAAGTTTAAACCCTTGATTTATGGCGGAGTTGTTTTTTGGGTTTTCGGAGTTCTAATCTTCTTAACCAAAAACGAAAATCAATTTCTGTTTACAGCTATTGCGGTAACATTAGGTTACTTGGTACCTGGCTATCTGTTAAAAAATTCCGATAAGCATGCTTAAAGAGTTAGATCCCCTATTACATTCTCAACTACGGCTTGGTGTTATGTCGTTGTTGATGAGTGTTGAATCGGCCGAGTTTACCTGGCTAAAGGAAAAAACAAATTCCACAGCGGGTAACCTGAGCGTGCAGTTGGATAAGTTATCAGAAGCCGGATACATTACGGTAGAAAAATCTTTCAAGGGCAAGAAGCCGCTAACTACAAGTAAGATTACCAAAGCCGGTATCAAAGCTTTTGAAGAATACGTAAACGCACTGAAACAGTATATCAACAAATAATTTTTTTTTAAGTTTTAGTTTATAATGTAAACCAATTTATAATGAAGACACTTATTATCCTGGTCGCGTTTTGTTTTAAGTTCAGAATCAATGGCTCAACCACATAAAGAAGAAATGAAAAAATTAGAACCCCTTGCCGGGCAATGGAAAGGTAGTGCCACCTACCGCATGGGGCCTGGCGAACCACAAGTAGTACAACAATACGAACAGATTGAATTTAAACTGGATGGCTCCGTATTATTGATTGAAGGGCTTGGTAAAGCGGGCGATCGCACCGTTCACCATGCATTGGGCATTGTAATTTTTAATACACAAGAGAAAAAATTTAACTTCCGCTCCTACCTGCATGATGGCCGCACCACCGATGCCTGGTTTGAAGTATCAGCACCCGGCAAGTACATGTGGGGCTTTAGTACACCACAGGGAAAACTGCGATACACTATTACCATTACTGAAAACACCTGGAGAGAAACCGGGGAGTTTTCTCCTGATGGAAATACCTGGATGAACGTAATTGAAATGAACCTTACTAAAACCTAAGCGTAGTGCAGGTTAAGATCAAGTCGGATTACAATTTAATCAATTTGCGTACTCGCATAGTCATAAATAGTTGTGTCTAAGTGAATGGCTTTTCAAATGATTCAAAATAGCAGGCGCGTCATACGGCTGGTTGATTATGAATCATGCCATTATAGTTGTAGCTTAGTTGAAATAACCTTAGTCTATGCAATTTGGTCGTGTTGAATCTGAACTTGATCTTTCAGCCATTGATTTTGCATTGCCCCCCGATCACCCGGCAACTGCTAAAGTATTGGCTAAAAGAAAAAAACAACACCGTGTTTTTGTAGGCTGCGCCAAGTGGGGCCGCCCCGATTGGGTGGGCAAAATATATCCACCCAAAACAAAACAAGCTGATTTTCTGCAACACTATGCAGGCCATTTTAATTGTATAGAACTAAATGCCACCTTTTACAGGATGCCCACCAAAAGCCAGATAAAAACCTGGAAAAGTAAAGTGGGCGATGGATTTAAGTTTTGCCCAAAGTTTGTAGATCAGATTACACACATTAAGCGATTAAAGGAAACCCGCGAATTGGTTGATCGATTTTTCGAAGCCATCTACGAGTTCAAAGAAAACCTGGGCCCGCTATTTCTTATGCCTCATCCCCAAATGGGACCAAAATCATTTGACGTACAACAAGCCTTTATTGAATCTCTGCCAAAAGACATTGAGCTTTTTGTAGAACAAAGGCATAAAGACTGGTATGCCAATACCGAGGCTTTTGATACGCTGTTTAATATGATGGAGCAAAACCAGGTGGGTTCGGTAATTACCGATGCCAGCGCCCGAAGAGATTGTGTACACATGCGGTTAAGTACTTCGCAGGCGTTTATCCGGTTTGTTGGCAATGGCCTCCACCCTACCGATTATACCCGGATTGACGATTGGGTAGCGCGGATGAAGTCGTGGAAAGAAAAAGGGATAAAGCACATCTATTTTTTTTATGCACCAGCACGAAGAACTGCATTCGCCAGAATTATGCAAATACCTGATCGCTGAAATGAATAAAAAAATAGGCACCCAATTAAAGGTGCCTGAGTTTGTGGGTGAAAAGGCTGGTTAAGCCAGTTGTGCCGTTTCAGGATTCCATTTCACAATGGCCTTATCGAAATAACTCTTATTGGTAGCCAATGCCGGGCCTGCTGCCTGCATTCCAAACAGCGCGTCTTCCACAACCGGTGCTTTCTCCCGAATGGCCTTATAGAAATTAAGGTGGTGATCTAAGTTGGCACTATAGTCCTCTGGCGCTTTATACTCCAGATCGGAGGGCAAAATAGTACCCGGCTTCCGGGGATACTTTGCCTTGTACCACTTTTCATATTCTTTCTGCTGAACTTCCGAAAATGTATCGAACGAATCCCAACCACCATAACCAGGTTCGCTCTGCATTTTATGATGCATCACTTTTACAGAACTCCAGCCCATATCAATTACACCCTCTGTACCAATAAGCCGAAGTCCTTCCCCGCTCTCGCTGCCATCCACAAAGTTTACACGCATCTGCAAATTGAAAGCAGGGTGTTGCCTGGTTTCCGGGTAATCATACATTCCCATAATCACATCGGGTACATCGCGGCCATCTTTCCAATATCGCAAGCCACCTGTTGCTAAAATCCGGTTTGGTCCTTTTGAACTAGTTACCGCATGCAACCCCGAAAACAAATGAACAAACAGATCGCCAGCTACACCTGTTCCATAATCCTGATAGTTTCGCCACCTGAAAAATCTTACCGGATCATAAGCTCTTTTTGGTGCATCGCCCTGGAAATTTTCCCAATCTACTGTATTCTGGTTAGCATCCGTTGGAATAGAATATTGCCATGCTCCATTCGCACTATGCCGATCCATCCAGGTTTCTACCAGTACCAGGTCGCCAATGGTTTTAGACTCAAAAATTTCTTTTGTTTTCTGCGTTACGATAGAGCTTACCCGTTGGCTTCCAACTATAAATACCTTTCCGGTCTTTTTCTGAGTTGCAATTACTTCGGCCCCCTCCTCTAACTTGTGCACCATTGGTTTTTCGCAATACACATGCTTTCCCTTATTCATGGCTTCAATAGAAATGCGATCGTGCCAGTGGTCTGAAGTGGCTATAATAACTGCATCAACATCTTTACGGTCTAGTATTTCTTTATAATTTTTAGTTACAAACAAATCCTTACCAAACTTTTCACGCGCTCTTTCCAGCCGTCCCGAATATAAATCACAAACAGCCACTAATTTTACTCCGGGTACCTGCAAACTCCAGTACGCATTGCTGAAGCCCATTATCCCCATTCCGATTACCGCTATATTAACCTGGTTATTGATATCATAAAATTTACGTTCAGGTTTTACCGGTTGGAGTACCTCCACCCGGTTAGCAGCTCCCAGCACATTCGCACCAATTGCTGTGCCCACAGCTGTGCCCGTAAGTTTTTTAATAAAACTTCTACGGCTCGATTTCTCTGTATTTTTCATGGGATTGTTTTACGTTCAGATTGGTTTTGGCGTAATTTTTCTACGCTCACCTTTTGAATTAATAATCTCGATTTCAAGAACCTCCTTCGGGATATTTACTACCCTTGTTGATTGGGAATGAAACCCTGCCCCATAATAGAATTCTATTTTTTGCTTCCTGCCATCGGCAAAAGTAAGAATGGCAAACGCATCCAATCGTTCTGGCTTAAACGTAGCCATAACGGAATTTGAGTTTGTAAATACTTTAAGGCTATCGCGGTTTTGAGAGGCCACAATTAAATTACCTCCAGGTTTTGCAATCTGAACCAGCGCCTTGGCATCATGCGGAACATAAAAACCACTGCGTTGGGTTGGTGCAACCGTAAACCCACCCTTTTGATCATTTAAAAGCGTAACACCTGTAAGCGCATCGTACCTTCCAATGAAAACTTCGTTTCCGAAATCATTTCCTACCAACAATACATCTGTCCACGAATCGCCATTTACATCCATAGCAAGTATTCCATTTACCGGAGCTAATTGTGCATCAACAGGCAATGGATGCACTTTAAAATTACCTGCGCCCAGGTTTTCAATATAAACCGATGCCGCATAATTCACATCTTTGATGTAGGCATCCTTTTTATCAGTTTCAGAAAGAAGGGTCTCCCAAGTGGATTTGCTAAAATGCTTATACCTGCTAAACTGCCTTCTAAACCGCGGGCTTTGTTGATTCAACTCATCCCAAAAATGCACCGGGCACAACTGTTCTGATCCATCAGCCATTTTACTATAACAGAATAATAATGATTCTACGCTGCCATTATTATCAAGATCTTTTGCAAAAACACGCAACGGTTTTTGCTCGGAAACTTTATACCAATTATTCAAACCTAAATTACCAACTACAAAGTCCGTATCTCCATCCTGATCAAAATCAGCTCCGGTAATACTATTCCACCATCCCACGTAATTATCCAGTATTGATTTGGCTTTAGTAAGTTTACCATTTTCATTTTTCAAAACGGTAGTACTCATTAACTCACCCGTTACGATTAAATCTACCAACCCATCGTTATCGTAGTCGCTCCAAATTGCATCTGTTACTAACCCCAGCGACATCAGTTCGGGGCTAACCTCGGTTGTTGCATCGATGTATTTACCATTCTCATTTTTTAACAGGTAACTACGGGGTGGCAATGGATACCTGCCCGGAATAACCCTACCTCCAATAAACAAATCAAGGTCACCGTCCTGATCAAAGTCTGCGGCACGTGCACAGGACGTGCTCGAATTAATTTCAGGCAACAAGTCATTATTCAACGAAAAAACACCCTGGGTATTAACATACAAACCGGGTTGATAAATTTTACCTTCCTCCTGTTCAAACCCTCCCTTGCCTAAGTACAAGTCCAGGTCTCCGTCATTATCAAAATCAAAAAGCAAAGCACCCGATTCTTCCGTAAATTCGTTCGAACCTATCACCTTATCACCGGCTTTAAATTGCCCTTTGCTGTTTTGAATAAAAATTGACCACTTAACCCGGTGGCACCACCTACATATAAGTCGTCCAGGCCATCTCCATTTACATCGCCTACTGCTAACGCTGGCCCAAACTGAGAAAATTTATGAGGTATTGTCCGTTGAATATTAAAATCAATAATATCCTTTTGTTGATGTACGTATTGAATACCCGATTGAATTGCAGATTCCGTTAATAATAAGGAGTTATCGGTTTTATGTGGTGAACTATTATGCACCGTATCCTTATACTGTACAGTTATGCGTTGGTTTACGGCCACCGATTTTAGTGTTTGTGCGGAGCCATCTGGCCAAATTACCCGCATTGAATCTACCAAAGCATGCTGACCTAGTCCAAAATGTGCTGTACCCTCTACAGTTGAAAGATACCCTCTGAATGGATAGTGTTCGTAGTATTGATACTGGTCGCCATAATAAATATAGACTTTAGTTCCCAGTCCACTCAGATTGTTTTTCTGTCCAACAAAATCAACTCGCAAGAAATTGGCTTTAAGAGGTTGCGGCTGTTGATTTAGCGTATTTTCATAAACAAAAGCCGATCCATTAATGTTATTTACGATATAATCCAAATCGCCATCGTTATCGAGGTCGGCAAATGCGGCTCCATTTGAGAATGAAGGTTGATCAAGTCCCCAAACATTTGAAACATCCGTAAAAGTTAGATCGCCATTGTTTTTAAACGCATAGTTTGGAATTTTAATTACCGGTATGGAGTCAACCAAAAAACCCGGAGGAGCTATATTCATGTATTGGGCCCGGTAATTGGCAAAATCTTTATCTGTTACATCCTTTGGAAAACCGTTGGTAATCACTAAATCCTTTAAGCCGTCATTGTCAAAATCTGCAAACAAAGGCGACCAACTCCATTCGGTTTGATAGACACCCGCCAATTGTCCGATTTCGCTAAACTTGACACCGGCAGCTGCGCCATTGTTGAGCTGTACCATATTTCTTACATATTGATACTGGTAATTGTATAAATCGTTGTTAATATTATTCTGATAGCTCTTGTTGCCAATCGTTGTTTTCTTGCGTTCACTGTTTTCCGGCAACATATCAAGCGTGATTATATCCGGGCGGGCATCATTGTTAAAATCTGCCACATCATTACCCATTGAGAATTGACTTTGATGACCTAATAAGCTGGCCGTTGCATTCGTAAAGGTTCCATTCTGATTGTTTAAATAAAGTATGTCATTCGACAGGTAATCGTTAGAAACGTAGATATCCGGCCATAAATCATTATTAAAATCCTGAATAGCTAACCCTAATCCAAACCCTTCAAAGCGTATTCCAGCCTCCAGGGTTACATCGGTAAATTTTCCGTTACCATCATTTCTAAATAACCGATCGTTATTTGCAGAAGAACCATCTTCTATCTTAGCCCGGAAATTAGTAGGTATGTTATTCAACTTTACATTAACCAGAATATAAAGATCGAGGTCGCCATCTTTGTCGTAATCAAAAAATGCTGATGTAATGCTGTGGCCGCTAAAATCAAGGCCATATGCAGGTGCTTCATCAACAAAGGTGGGCGTGCCGTCTGTACCGATGCCCTGGTTAATAAATAGCATATTTTTACGAAGCGCATCATCCGGGTGAGTTGTGGCACACACATACAGATCAAGTAATCCATCACCATTAATATCCACCACACTTACCCCCGAGCTCCATTTCGGATCACTTAAAAGACCACTTGCCTTCGTCACGTCTTTAAACTTCAGGGTCCCTAACCCGAGGTACAAACGATTGGATACTTGATTCCCGGTAAAAAATAAATCCACAATAGAATCATTGTTGAAATCAGCCGCTGCTACACCCCCCCCATTGTAGATGTACTCGTAGGTAAGGATATTAAAACTGTCTGATTCCATAATCTTATTATTGAAATCAATACCGGTCATATCCTCATCCAGCAACCGGAATAATGTGATATCCTTTTTTCCTTTGCAGGCAGAAAAAGACAACGCAACAACTAAAAAGGAAAAAAAATATATCCGTTTCATAGATGGTTATAATAAAAAAAACAAGGCCAAGTTAACTTGGCCTTGTTTTTAATCCGAACAAAATTTGAAATTAATAACCTGGATTCTGAGTCAAAATATTTGACCCCACCAGATCAATTTGTCCTTGTGGAATTGGCAGGTACTCATCCTGATTTGTAGTGAATGTGGCACCCACTAACGCTCCGGATGGTAGTTTTGGCGCTTCGTAAGCTAAATAAGCGTTTACTGTGTTAGCTACTATACCCCAACGAAGTAAATCATAGAAACGATGTCCTTCACCAGATAACTCAAGTTTGCGCTCAAAGCGAACCTTGTTTCTGGTTGCATCATTCTTTGCCCAGGTATCACCTGCAGGATATACATCTATTACATAGTTTGCAGCTGGCGAGCTTCCATCCATTAGCACTGAGTTCATAGCCCGGGTTCTTACCGCATTCACATAAGTTTTGGCTCTATCCGGATCGCCTACTTCAATTTCTGCTTCGGCAGCCATTAAGAGTACATCGGCATACCTGATAATTGTATAGTTAATGGCCGTGTAACCTGGTGTCCAAGAGCTATTGTCTTGTAAAGATCCCTGGTCTGTTTTGTAATAAACATACTTCTTAGGTGCAAACGGGCCACCATTGGGCTGGTTTCTGATCCAGGCTTTTCCCGGAAATTTCATCCAATCAAGATACATAATGCCTCTTCTTCCAATTGAATGATCTATTCTGGGATCAAGGTTGCCTGCATCGGGTGTAAATGGATCATCTGACTCTAATCCCATATCCGTTGCCAACTGGTTAGCACCTATGTTATAGGAACCATCCAATAATGGAAGTCCATCAGCACCTGTTCTGAAAGAATTTGCCAATTCAAAACTAGGCTGGAAGAATCCACAGCAGTTACCAGGACCGTCAGGGCCAGTATTGTAAGGCCAGTTTAGGTCAAACTCAGGATTTGCGTTGTTAACGGAACCTGTGTTGGCAGCAGCCTGATAAGCCCAAACCGACTCTTCATGATTGTCATTTGATGCTTTAAACACATTTGGATAATATGGAACCAACCCCCAGGTTTTGCCATTAGACGTAACCACTTTACCGGTTCCATCCGGGTTAATCATCAGATCGTACAGGGCTTTAGCCTGCGTAAACTTGGCCTGATACATGTAAATTTTAGCCAGGTAAGCAGCAGCAGCCCACTTGTTTACCCGCCCTACTTGCGGCTGAGTTGCTGGCAAATTCTGATATGCAAATTCCATATCCGCTTCAATCTTTGGCCATAGATCCACATCGTTCTTTACTAATTCGATACCTGAACCAACATCAACTGTTTCATCCACATATGGCGTGTTATTAAAATGGCGTTTCAGTTCGAAATAATAATGCGCTCTTAAAAAACGAGCTTGCGCTTCGTATGAAGTCTTCAACGCATCTGACACATCCGGGCCTGCTGTTGCCAATAATTTCATAACGGCATTGCATCGCGCTACACCTTCATATGAACCATTGTATCTGTCGCTAATAACCCCTTGCGTTGGCAAAGCTTCAAAACGTTGAATTGGGTTAATATCTGAAAAGTCGCCAGGGTCGGTACCTTTATTTGCATCACCGCCTCTTATACTGCCCCATACCCAATTTGAAGGGCTTGCCATTCTATTGGCGCGGCCATTAACCTGGGCATATGCAGAAATCAACGCGCTCTCTATTCCAAGCCTACCAGAAAGTACTGACTGGTCTAATTGACCCGTTACGGGCACATCCAGGAAACTGTCATCGCAAGAATACATGACAACAAAACTCAAAATCAATGTGAGAGCAGTTGCCTTCGTTACTTTGTTATTCATTCTAATTTTCATAATTCAAAAAATTAAAATCCTATGTTAAAACCACCTGTGAAACTTCTGGTGATAGGGTAATTACCCAGATCGATACCGAAACTGGTATCAGCGGCACCACCTACAGAAGGATCCAAACCACTATACTTTGTTATAGTAAACAAGTTGTTTGTTGAAAAATAAACCCGAACCCTGGTTAAACCAATTTTACTCAAGGTTGCAGATGGGAAGTTATAACCAATTGAAAGGTTTTGCATTCTCAAATAGCTGCCATCTTCTACGTAAAATGAATTGGATTGCGTATTGGTGCTAAAGTTAGAAGCACTTTCAAAAATAGGGGTGGTAGCTCCGGTATTGGTTGGAGACCAGGAATCTTTAACCCGTGCGCTGATAGCCGCACCCTGGAAGGATGGGTAAAAATCAGTAAACCACTTAGAAACGTTAAATATCTTGTTTCCTAATGAAACATAGGTATAGGCTTCTAAGTCAAAGTTCTTATAGCGTAGCGCAAAGTTAAATCCACCGGTAAACTTAGGAACCGGGCTGCCCAAGGCAGTTCTGTCATTCTCGTTGATTGTTCCATCCCCGTTTATATCTTCATAGCGGAAACGTCCAATTCCCTTTCCGCTTTGTGCCGGAGCTGCATCAACTTCCTGCTGTGTCTGGAAGATACCCTGAACTTTGTAACCAAAGAAACCAGAAATAGATCCACCTAATTGATTCCTGATAGGCGTAATACCCCTATATCCTGGATTAACTGTGATTAAGTAAGTTTGTCCGGGAGGAAGCTCAGTAATTTCATTTTTAAGGAAGCTACCATTAAGGGTTGCTTCATAAGACAAGTCGTTGGTGATTTTACCTTTTCCGGTAACCGCAATATCCAACCCTCTGTTAAGCATTCTTGCAATATTTACTGAAGGTACCGAGGCATTTGGTCCGGCTGTAGCGGTAATAGGAACTGCCAACAACAGGTCGCGTGTATCTTTTTCCCAGAAATCAACAATGAAATCCAATCGTCCATCAAATATGTTTCCGTCAAAGCCAATATTCTTAGTTACACTGGTTTCCCACTTGGCATTAGGATTTCCGATGCGGGTACGATAGAAACCTTGTACCGCACTACTATTTGATCCTGTAATATCATAGGAAGATGCACCTAACGATCCGCCATACAAACTAAATTGGTTGTTTGGATCAACGTTATTCGAGTTACCCATAGCTCCGTATCCTCCGCGAATTTTCAAATCACTAACAAAGGGCAATCCATCCATAAAGGCCTCGTCTGAAATTCGCCACGCCAAAGAAACCGCAGGGAACACACCAAATCGGTTGTTGGCTCCAAAACGAGAGGAACCATCTCTGCGTACAACGGCACTTAAAATGTACTTCTCTTTCAAGCTATAATTTACGCGTCCAAACAACGAGTAAAAATTAACCCCTAAAAACTGAGAGCTATTCACTACTCTTGAACTGGTTTGTGTTAGGTTAACAAAGTTTGGATCCCATGAAAACGGATTTAAACCGGTAGCACCCATATCCCAACCTGCACCGGTATTTAAGGCTTCCTGCCCAACCAACACATCTACATTATGTACATCAAAAGTTTTCTTATAGTTGGCTGTGTTCGTGAATGTCCATCCAAAGTTGTAACCACTTCCCTGGCCAAAGGTAAAGGCCGAATTGTTTTCGGAATTTTCATACTGCCAGCGGCCGTAATATTTGTACGCATAGTTTCCGTAGTTGCCCCCAATACTGGTTCTTAGGGTTAACCCAGGAATTACATCATACTCTGCATATACGTTACCAAAACCAAGTCCGTTAAAGTTGCGGTCATTCATTGAACCATCTCTGGATGCAACCGGGTTTCTTGGATTGTTGAATCCACCCGCTGCTGTACCTGCATAACCACCAAAAACGTTGTAAACTGGAATAATAGAAGGCATCCTGAAAGCAGATAAGATATCGTTCTCATCGTCTGCACTACCAATACCACCGGCATCACCCGTCAACCCTAAAACCTGTCTGTAAGTAAACTGTGTATTTATACCTACCCGGATATTTTTGCGAACATCAAATTCAGCATTTGCACGCAATGCATATCTCTTAAAAGATTGGTGCAATAAAATCCCCTTTTGATCCTGGCCGCTTAAGCCCACATAAAAACGGTATCCTTCGCCACCTCCACTAAAACCTAAGGTTTGTCTAAATACAGGGGCATTTCTGGTAATGGCATCATACCAATCGGTTCCTGCTTTGTTAGCTGCAATTACATTGTAAATCGGGCCATTTCTTGGGTCGATATTATACAGCAATCTCTGCGCAGCTAAATCAACCGGTCCTGATATAGCAGCTCCGTTCTGCGAACCCACCCTTAAATAATCTGGGATAACCGGGGTAAGGCCACCGCCAAACTGAGGGTGATTGAAGTTAGAAAGCGCCAGCGCATAGTTGGTAGGTCTGCTCTCTGCCCGGGCATTCGCATCTTCCGTATTTTTAATTGCATTCCATGTCCATTCAGCAAATTCTGTTGGATTGAGCATTTTCAGTCCCTTTCCGGGATTGGTAACACCAACCATTTGATCGTAGGTTACCGTCAATTTCTTTCCGGCACCTTTGGTTCCTTTTTTCGTAGTATAAATAATCACCCCGCTGGCTGCACGCGCCCCGTAGATCGAAGCCGCTGCAGCATCTTTTAGAACTGTAACACTTTCAATATCGTCCGGGTTAATAAAGTTGACATTGTCAACAGGTACACCATCCACAATATAGAGCGGGCTATTACCACCAAAAGCTCCAAAACCACGAACACGAATCTGGCTTGTAGTACCAGGCTGACCATTCGTAATAACTGTTACACCGGCAACACGTCCCTGTAACATCTGCTCTACGTTACCTGTAGGGGCAATGGTAAGTTCCTTTGCCTTTACGGTAGAAACCGAACCGGTCAACTCACGCCTTTTGTCAACAGAATAACCTGTAACTACAAGTTCGGTTAGGGTTTGCACATCCGAGGTCAATTGAATGTTTATCACCGAACGGGAGCCTACTGTAATTTCAGAAGTAGTGTATCCCACAAAAGATACGACCAGTACTGCCTGATCGTTAGGAATTGAAATTCTGAAATTTCCATCCCCGTCAGTAACGGTACCCGATGAAGTACCCTTTAATAAAATGTTTACGCCAGGCATGGTACTGCCTGTTTCGTCTGTAACGGTGCCCGATACGGTTCGTTCCTGAGCCATTACCGATGCAATCGTTAGCAGAAAACACATCGTAAGCGAGAGTTTTCTGTAGAGATTTCTCATCATGATTAGTTGTTTTAGGGTTTTTGTTTGTTTAAAACAACGGTCAAAATAAAATTTTGAGCATTTGTTCTTATCCAAAATTAAAGTTTTGTTATTCCTATGTTAAAAACGCTCGATTTTTTTTTCATCAAACGATTGCGGTTTCGTTTGCAGAACGTAGTTCTTGTTGATTTTTTGCCTGGGATATTGTCCTAACGACCATTTGCACACCATTTTTATGTGCCCGCACACAGCCCAAGAATGAGCATATTTTTTGAATCCGTATATTTATTCACAAAGCCAAAAGAATGTCGCAAAAGATTAGGATAAAAGACATCGCAAAAATGGCCGGAGTATCAGAAGGCACGGTTGACAGAATAATTCATAACCGTGGAAATGTGTCGGCTGAAGCAACTGAAAGGGTTAAGCACGTTCTCAATTCAATCAACTACAACCCCAACCTCATTGCACGCACGTTAGGTAAGAGTAAGCAATACCTGATCGCCACCCTCCTGCCCGATCCACAAGCGGATCCGTATTGGAAACAATCTTTCGATGGCGTTCATGAGGCCATTGAGCAGTTGCAACAATTTGGGCTCAGCATTAAAACTGAAAATTTCTTTTATGAATTAAATAACAGAAATTCTTTTGTAGAAGCTGTCCGAAAGAATATCCGCACCCAACCCGATGGCGTGTTGATTGCTCCGTTGTTTTATTCTCCTTCCATTTCTTTTTTTAATGAGTTGGCTTCTAAAAAAACTCCGTTTGTCCTTATCAACACAAAAATCCCCTCCACAAATACCCTGGCGTTTATCGGCCAGGATTTATTGCAAAGCGGCCGGCTGGGAGGTCAATTGGCATCTTTCGGATTATCAAAAAATCAAAACCTTATTATCCTTCATATAGACGAAGACCTTCAAAATGCCATACACCTTCAGGAAAAAGAAATCGGGTTCCGTGAATTTATTGCCCGGGATGTTAACAAGCACCAGGTCTTCTCTTTTGCTCTAAGAAGTACGGACAGTCAACAATTAAAAATTGACCTGGAAACTATCATCCGGCAACACAATCCCCCCAGCATATTTGTTAGTACTTCCAAAGGATTTAAGGTTGCTGAAATGATAAAGCAGTTCAACCCCACTATTAAGATTATCAGCTACGACCTGATTCCGGCTAACGTGGAGTGCCTCCGCAACGGAACCCTTGATTTTATTATCAATCAAAACCCAACCAAACAAGCTAAACTCGGAATGCAGATTTTAGCAAACCATCTCCTCTTCAACAGAAAATTTCAACCCCAATATCTTTTTCCGTTAGATGTAATTACTTCCGAAAACTTACCGACTTATTTATTCCATTCCGGGCAAGATTCAAGCGTCATCGTTTAACTTTTGTCGTATTTTCGCGGTTGTATTTTTATCTATGAAGCAGTTTGAGCACTACCCGGTGTCTGTCACCAATTCACTAAGCGGAAAGAAAGAGGTTTTCAAACCCATTACACCCGGTTTTGTTGGTATGTATGTATGCGGGCCAACGGTGTATAACGATGTGCACCTGGGCAACGTGCGCACCTTTCTTACATTCGATGTTGTTTCGCGTTACTTTCGTTTTTTGGGCTACAAAGTCCGGTATGTTAGAAACATAACCGATGTCGGTCACCTTGAAAATGATGCCGATGAAGGCGAAGACAAAATTGCCAAGAAAGCCCGGCTGGAACAACTTGAGCCAATGGAAGTTGTAAAACATTATACCGAAGGCTTTCATGAGGTGATGCGCCAATTCAACATCCTGCCACCCAGCATTGAACCCAGCGCTACCGGTCATATTGTAGAGCAGATTGAAATTACGAAAGAACTCCTAAACAAAGGTTTGGCCTACGAATCGAACGGTTCGGTTTATTTTAATGTGCGTAAGTACAATCAGGAACACCACTACGGAATTTTATCAGGCCGCAACATTGAAGAGTTAATTGAAAGCGGCCGCGAGCTCGACAACCAGGATGAGAAACAGGAGAAAATTGACTTTGCACTTTGGAAGAAGGCATCACCGTACCACATCATGCGGTGGCCATCACCCTGGGGCGATGGCTTTCCCGGATGGCATCTTGAGTGTACCGTTATGAGTACCAAATACCTTGGTGAAACTTTTGATATTCACGGTGGCGGAATGGACCTGAAGTTTCCACACCACGAATGTGAAATTGCGCAAGGCACCGGGGTTACCGGTAAAGCTCCTGTTAACTATTGGTTACACTCCAATATGCTAACCGTTAATGGCCAAAAATGAGTAAGTCGTTGGGCAATTCCTTTTTACCCCGCGAGTTATTTGCAGGTACGCACAAGCTGCTGGATAAAGGATACGGACCGATGGCTGTTCGGTTTTTTATGCTTCAATCCCACTATTCCAGCACCCTCGATTTTTCGAACGAGGCATTGCAAGCAGCCGAAAAAGGGTACAAAAAGCTAATTAATGCACTTGGGTTAATTAAAAAAATGGAGCCGGCATCCGGAGAATTATCGGGCGGAATTACGTCCGAGTTTGCCAGGCTAAGCCAGGAATGCTACCAAAACATGAGCGATGATTTTAACACCGCCAAAACGCTGGCCGTGTTGTTTGAAATGTCATCCCGGATCAATGATTTAAAATCGGGTAACCTCAAGCTGGCCGAGATTGATGGGAAAACATTCGAGGTTTTCAAGCGCACCTTTGTCGGGTTTACAGAAGATGTGCTGGGGCTGCAGGAAGAAACAGAGCAGAATGATGAAACGCTGAAAGGCACCATTGAATTACTTATTGATTTGCGGAAGAAGGCCCGCACTGATAAAAACTTTGCCTTGTCAGATAAAATCCGCGATGACCTGAAGAAGCTGGGCATACAAGTGAAAGATGGTAAAGATGGGGAGATGACTTATTCATTCGAATAAGGTTAAAGTATGAACCATTTCCAACAGCAGGTGGTTAGGTTGAATTATTATTCATGCTGAAAAAAAATTTTCATTTTACCAATCCGCATCTATCAGGCAACGATCTCGCCCTTGCTGGGTGCCCATTGCCGGCACTCACCTTCCTGTTCGCAATACACCATCGAAGCCATACAGGAATGGGGTGTGTTAAAAGGAATAGTCTTGGGTGCCAAACGCATTGGGCGATGCCACCCGTGGGGCACCAGTGGTTTCGATCCGGTTCCTAAACGCAATTCACACACGCAAAAGGATAGTTCAATTACATAACACTCCGGTTATAAAATCGGACTTTGATTTCTAAAACCTTTGGCCCATCTTACTTTTCTTATCCAGGAAAGTATGCCCGATTTTCAAATCAAAAAAACTCCGAAAGATTACGATGTATGCATTGTGGGTTCGGGTGCCGGTGGTGGAATGGCTGCCTATGTATTAGCCCATGCCGGTATTAAAGTAGTATTACTGGAAGCGGGCCCGTTGTACGATCCTGCTAAAAATGTAACACAACTTAAATGGCCGTGGGAATCGCCCCGCAGAGGTGCCAGTTCACCGTATCGTCACTTTGGTGATTTTGATGCGGCCTATGGCGGCTGGGAGTTGGAAGGCGAACCTTATACCCATAAAAATGGTACTAAGTTCGATTGGTTTCGATCACGCATGCTCGGTGGAAGAACCAATCACTGGGGCCGGATTTCTTTGCGCTTCGGTCCAAAAGATTTTAAACGCAGAAGCATTGATGGGTTGGGAGATGACTGGCCCATTGGATATGATGACGTAGCGCCATACTATGATAAAGTGGACAAACTGATTGGTGTTTTCGGTTCAAAGGAAAACCTACCCAACGATCCGGACAGTATTTTCCTTCCACCACCCAAACCACGTTTGCACGAGTTATACATTAAAGAAGCCGGTACTAAACTTAACATTCCGGTAATCCCATCGCGATTATCTATACTTACAAAACCGATCAACAACGAACGCGGTGCCTGCTTCTATTGCTCGCAATGTAACCGGGGCTGCACGGTGTATGGCGATTTCTCTTCTTCATCGGTATTGGTAAACCCCGCCCTCAAAACAGGAAATGTAGATGTAATTCCAAACGCCATGGCACGCGAAGTAATTACAGATTCAGCAGGCAAAGCCACCGGAATTTCTTTTGTAAATAAAGACGACAAGCAGGAATATACTGTAAACGCAAAAGTGGTGATACTCGCTGCCAGCGCATGCGAATCGGCACGGTTACTACTCAATTCCAAATCAAGTCTTTTCCCCAACGGACTTGCCAATTCAAGCGGTGTGGTTGGAAAGTATTTGCACGATTCAACCGGGGCCGACATGGGTGGTATTCTGCCTCACCTGGTTGGGCGCAAGCGATATAACGAAGATGGTGTGGGTGGTATGCATGTGTATTCGCCCTGGTGGTTGGATAATAAGAAGCTGGATTTTCCACGTGGCTATCACATCGAATACTATGGTGGTATGGGAATGCCCGGGTATGGATTTGGTTTTGGTATGCACGGAACCAACAGCCGGTTTGCCGGTCGCGATGGCCAGAAGCGAGGTGGTGGGTATGGCGCTGCACTCAAAGACGACTATCGGTATTTTTATGGCGCTACGTTTGGCATGTCAGGGCGAGGCGAAGCTGTTGCCCGCGAAGACAACTATTGTGAAATCGATCCGAATGTGGTGGATAAGTTTGGAATTCCGGTGTTGCGCTTTCATTACAACTGGAGTGACTTTGAAATAAAGCAGGCCAGGCACATGAAGGAAACATTTGCAGAGATTATTGAAACCATGGGTGGCGTGGTTACATGGGGTAAAAGCACTGCCGAGGAAAACTATGGATTGGCTGCCCCGGGCAGAATTATTCATGAAGTGGGAACCACCCGCATGGGCAACGACAACAGGAAATCGGTAGTTAATAAATTCAACCAGGCTCACGATGTAAAAAATTTATTTGTGGTAGATGGTGGCCCGTTCGTATCGCAAGCCGACAAAAATCCTACTTGGACAATATTAGCCTTGTCGATGCGTGCCAGCGAATACATTATCGATGAATTGAAGAAACAAAACCTTTAAACAAATTCCTCTCACCCCTCTCCTTTTACAGAGGGCCTGAGGTACGGTTATGGACAGAAGAAAATATCTCAAAACATTAGCGGTTGGATCTCTTGGTGCCACCGCCCTGCTCAACCAATCGTGCGAAACACCCAAAGAGAAAACACCGGAGTTACCCACGTTTACCTTAGATCGCACACCCGATGAATTAAAGCGTGAACATCAACTGCTAAGCGAAACCTTCTTTGATGAACATGAGATGAAAACCATCCGCCTGTTGGCAGATATCATTATCCCGAAAGACGAAACATCCGGCTCCGCATCCGATGCCAAGGTACCTGAGTTCATAGAATTTATTGTGAAAGACATGCCGCAGCATCAAATTCCTATGCGGGGCGGATTAAAATGGTTAGACCTGCAATGCATGAAACGTTTTAATGCCGACTTTGCTTCGTGCACTGCAGCACAGCAAATCGAAATAATTGATGAGATTGCCTATCCTGAAAAAGCCAAACCCGAACTGGCACAAGGTGTTGCATTCTTTAACCGGATGCGCGACCTCACCGCATGCGGCTTCTTCACGTCCGAAATTGGCATTAAAGATTTAGGTTACATGGGCAACCAGCCAAACCAATGGGATGGCGTACCGCAGGATGTACTTGACCAATATGGCATGAAGTATGATGAACGCACCCTTGCCGAAAGTGTAAAATTTGAGAGTTAATATTTTACTAAATCAATTGTAAGCAAAACACATTATGACTACCCGTAGATCTTTTATTAAAACCGCAGGTATGGCCGCAGCCGCGGTAACCATTGTTCCCCGTCATGTGTTGGGCAAAGGCTACATTGCCCCCAGTGATAAATTGTACATTGCCGGCATTGGGGTTGGCGGCAAAGGTGAGAGCGACCTTACCAGCATAACTAAAAACCCGAAAGCAACCGTTTCTATTTTGTGCGATGTTGATGACAAAAGGGCTGCAGCTTCAGTAAAGCGATTTCCGAAGGCCAAATATTTCAAGGATTACCGGAAGATGCTGGAAGCGGAACATAAAAACATTGATGCCGTAACCGTTTCTACACCCGATCACATGCACGCGGTGCAGGCCATGGCTGCCATGAAATTAGGTAAACATGTGTATGTGCAAAAGCCTTTGACACACGACATCTACGAAGCACGCATGCTTACCGAAGCCGCCAAGAAATATAAAGTAGTAACCCAGATGGGCAACCAGGGTGCATCGGGCGATGGTGTAAGGCAAATGCGCGAATGGTTTGATGCCGGATTAATTGGCGATGTGCACACCGTGTATTGCTGGACCAACCGGCCCGTGTGGCCCCAGGGAATTCCGTGGTCGGCTAATAAAGCAGAAGTTCCGAAAGAACTCGATTGGGATTTGTGGTTAGGCACGGCTCCTTATAAAGATTATGTAGATAAGCTTGTTCCTTTCAACTGGCGCGGCTGGTGGGATTACGGAACCGGGGCGCTGGGCGACATGGCCTGTCACATTATTGAACCTGCCTTCCGAACCTTAGGCCTGGGCTATCCCACGGAAGTGGAATGCAGCGTAGGCAGTGTGTATGTAGATGAATTTAAGCGCGGCTACTTTCCTGAAAGCTGTCCGCCTTCTTCACATATCACGTTAAAATTTGCCGGATCAAATGGCAAACCCGATATCAAATTTCATTGGATGGATGGCGGCATTCAACCCGAACGCCCCGATGAATTAGGCCCCAACGAAGTGTTTGGCGATGGGGGTAATGGAGTGCTGCTGATTGGCACGAAAGGTAAAATGATGTGTGGCACGTATGGTATTAATCCACAATTGTTGCCTACCACACGAACCAAAGAAGTAAATGTGCCGCAGAAATACGCCAGGGTTACCGGAGGCTCAGAACCGGGCCACTACGTGCAATGGGTAGATGCCTGCCTTGCGGGATATGGCAAAATGGAATTGAGTTCTGATTTTGAAATTGCCGGCCCATTAACAGAGAGTATTCTGATGGGCAACCTGGCTCTGAGAAGCTTCGACATCCGTAAACCACGTCCTAACGGTCGCCCCGATCAGTTTGATTACCCGGGCCGCTACATCAAGTTGTTGTGGGATGGTCCGAATATGAAAATCACCAACTTCGATGAAGCCAACCAGTTTGTAAAACGTACCTACCGCGCTGGCTACAGTCTTTGATTTTTTTACTACACATATAAACCACTTTTCTAACGTATGATCTCTCGCAGAAATTTTGTTAAAAAGGCAGCCTTAGGTGCTGCAGCAGTTTCCATTGTTCCCCGCTTTGTGTTGGGCGGCCCCGGCTACATCGCGCCAAGCGATACGCTTTACATTGCTGGCATTGGTGTGGGTGGCAAAGGTACCAGCGATCTTACCGGTTTTGCCGGAAGTATTGATGGAAAAACAAAAGGTAATCCCAAAGCAAAAATTTCTTTCCTCTGCGATGTGGACGAACGCCAGACCGTAGAATCAAGAAAGAATTTTCCAAACGCAAAGTATTACAAAGACTTTCGCGTTATGTTGGATAAAGAAGCAAAAAACATCGATGCGGTTTCTGTATCCACAGCCGACCATACCCACGCAGTGGCTACCATGGCCGCCATGCAACGCGGCAAACATGTGTATGTGCAAAAGCCTCTTACACATAACATCTTTGAAGCCCGTGCTTTAACAGAAGCAGCAAAGAAATATAAAGTTGTTACCCAAATGGGTAATCAATATGCTTCCGCAGATTATGTGCGCGTAGCCAAAGAATGGGTGGATGCCGGTTTGATTGGTGATGTTCATACTGTGCACTGCTGGACCAACCGCCCGGTGTGGCCGCAAGGAATTGCCACACCTACCGGCAAACACGAAGTGCCTAAAGAGTTAGATTGGGATTTGTGGTTAGGTCCTGTAAAAGAGGTAGAGTACAACCCTGCATACCATCCGTTTAACTGGCGTGGCTGGTGGAATTTTGGTACAGGTGCATTGGGCGATATGGGTTGCCACATTATGGATGCCGCATTCCGCATTCTTCCTATTGATTATCCTTCGGAAGTAGAATGCAGCGCTACGACAGCCTGGGCCGACTTCTTTAAAGTTGCTGATTACCCCGATAGCTGTCCCTCCTCTTCAATTATTCATTTGAAGTTTCCGCGCACCGATGGAAAAGGTAACATCAACTTCACCTGGATGGATGGCGGCTTGTTGCCGAAACGCCCTGACGAATTATTGCCCGATGAAAAATTAGGTGATGGCGGAGGCAATGGATACATCTTTGAGGGCACTAAAGGTAAACTGATGGCCAACTACGAGCGCATGCCGGTATTGTTGCCAACAGCCCGCATGAAAGACACGAAGTTTCCCACGCCTACCCTGCCCCGGGTACAAGGCCAGGAAGCCGGACATTACACACAATGGGTAGATGCCTGCATTGCCGGTTATGGCAAAATGCAATTGAGCTCACCCTTTGAATTTGCCGGTCCGTTTACTGAAGCCGTGTTGATGGGTAACCTGGCCATTCGCAGTTATAACCTGCGCACCGATAAAGGATATACCGGCCGCAAGAAATTACTGTGGGATGCAAAGAACATGAAGATTACCAACTTTGATGAGGCCAACCAGTTTGTAAAGCGCGAGTACCGCGCAGGTTGGGGCCTTTAAGCTACGACTTACTGCCTATAATAAGAGGTTGTCTCAAAAGCCGAAATAAGCGCGTGTGGGATTCCGGCCTTGGGCCGGAATCCCATCGGAGATCTGGGAATGAAGATCGCGGAATAGACGATGGCAGAATGACTTTTGAGACAGCTTTTTTTATGAGCGATTGAACATCACCTGGTAAACAAAAGCATTAATCGTTATATCATGTGCGTAACGTTATCCAGCTTACCGCTGTATCGCACACACGCTACCCCAAATTTGTTCAGGAAGTCCACGCCTTCATCGGAAGCCAGTCCTTTAAATTCGGCATACGAATTGAGATAAATTACACGGCTGATACCCATACTGAAGATAATGCGTGAACAAGCCAGGCAAGGTGAAAGTGTAACATACAAGGTGGCACCCTCCACAGAGGTTTTATTCTTTACCGCATAAAGAATCGCATTCTGTTCGGCATGGATTGCTAAGGAACAACCGCCTTTGGAATCGCGCGGGCAACCCACTTCGGGCCATTCTTCATCACAGTTATGTGTACCGGATGGCGGGCCGTTGTAGCCAATGGAAATGATGCGGGTATCTTTGGTAAGCACAGCACCCACATGGCGCTTAATACAATGCGAACGTTTGGCAAGATTAACAGCCAGTTCCATGTAGATATCGTCAAACGCAGGTCGGGACATAGGCAAAATAAAAGTTCAAAATAGTATATTCGCGATGAAATTTACAGGCATGATTAAGAACTCCCAGGTATTTTTTATTCTCTTCTTATTACCAATCATTACACTTGCACAGGATGCAGTAAAACCCCGCCCCAGCCCGCTTAGTATTGTTACAGCGCGTTACAAAGATACATATCTCAAAATCACGTACAGCCAGCCGCATAAAAAAGGGCGGGAAGTTTTTGGTAACCTGGTTCCGTATGGCAAAGTGTGGCGCACGGGGGCTAATGAAGCCACCGAGTTAACCATTACCCGCGATGTGATTATCAATGGATTTCCCTTAAGTGCCGGTACCTATTCCATCTTTACCATTCCTGAAAAAGAGAAATGGACTATTATCATCAACCAGGACAAAGGCTTGTGGGGAGCATATAATTACAACTCAAAACAGGATGTTACCCGTTTTGAAGTACCGGTGCAACCCTTAACCGATGTGGTATATGAAGCCTTTACCATTCAGGCCGACCAGAAAAATAAAGTTGCCGACCTGCTCTTTATGTGGGATAAAGTGAAGGTAGTAGTTCCCGTTCAATTCAACGAACCCAAGCCATGAGACTGATTTTTCTTGTACTGTTCATTTCAGCTTCAGTTTATGGACAGGATGTAAATGAATTAGAAAGGCGTAATGGGTTTAAAGAAATTAAACTTGGTATGTTGATTGACAGCGTACGCGGAGCTGAGTTTAAGAAAGACCTGATTGAACGCAAGGAATTTCCGGCTAAACAATTTGAAACCAGCCATCCTGATTACATGATGATTGGTGATGTACCCGTCAAACAGATTTCATTAAAAGCATACAAAGGCTTTATTTACGAAATAGAAGTTACAACCGGCCACGACCCCAAGGTGATGCGCGGCCTTGAAAAATCGTATGGTAAAGCTACGTACAGCCTGCGTACCGAATCGTATTATTGGAAAGCGCAGACGTTAAGCCTGGTGTATAAAGGTCACCGCAAGGAAGTAAAACTTACCTATCGTTCGGTACCTGTTATCCGCATGATGTATGTTGATAAGGGTAAGCAGATTGAAGAGATAGCCGATGATTTTTGATTTGTGTTACACCCACATCACCGGGATATTGCGCGAGGTTTCAGTTTGATTATTTCGAATACGCAATCCGGTAAATCCTGCCGGCATGATCATCAGATACCAACAACGACCCATCGGGTAATTGTAAGACATCTACCGGCCGGCCAGATACTTCCTGACTTTCTTCATTCAACCAACCGCTCACAAAAGTTTCGGCAGTAGCAACACCATTGGCATCGAACTTCACCCGGTTCAGTTTATACCACTCCTTCTTCGAGCGATTCCACGAACCATGCTCTGCTACAATTAATTGGTTCTGGTATTCGGAAGGGAACATTGTACCGGTATAAAACTTTAATCCTAAAGGTGCCACGTGCGCCTCAAAATTGAATTCTGGTTTTACAAACTCATCACAGGCATGCTTATCGCCAAACTCCGGATCTTGCAAAGTGCCCCCATGACAATACGGATATCCAAAATGCAACCCGGCAGTGGGTGCCGTATTTAATTCGCAAGGCGGAATATCATCGCCCAGATTATCGCGGCCATTATCAGTAAACCACAACACATTGGTTTGCGGATGCCACGTAAACCCAACGGTGTTGCGCACACCGCTTGCAAATAATTCGAGATTGGTTCCATCGGCATTCATGCGATGAATGGCTGCATATATTTCGCCTTTTGGTTCGCAGATATTGCAGGGTGCCCCCACCGGCACGTATAATTTTCCATCAGGTCCAAAAGCAATGTATTTCCATCCATGGTGGGTTTCAGTTGGTAATTTATCATACACTACCACCGGCTCGCCCGGGTTATCCAATTTCGACTCTATGTCTTCATACTTTAAAATCCGATTTACTTCAGCCACAAATAAATCTCCATCGTGGAAAGCCACCCCGTTGGGCATATTTAGCCCCGAAGCTAAAATCCATTTTTTATCGGCTACAAAATCACCATCCGTATCCTGCACGGCATATACCTTATCTTCCGTACGGTTGCCTACATACACAATACCTGCAGGCGATAAGGCAAGCGAGCGTGCATTTTCTACTTCAGCAAATACGGAAATGGAAAAACCGGGCGGAAGTTTTAGTTTACTGACAATACTATCGTTGGGCAAAGTTTCCTGCTTTTGAGTTTGGCAGGCGCTTAATAAAACAGCGCAAAGCAAGGTATATAAAACGATACGCATGGGGCTGTGGGATTTTAAGTTGCAAATAAACCATTCCCGTTTTAAAATTCTGCACAAATTATATTAAGAGAACCTTTGGAGGAGGGTTGGCATAAGGCGCGCTTATCCCCTACCTTTGCGACAGTTTTTTTACCACATGATCTCGATCTCGAACATTTCTTATTACATAGGCGGCAGGCCCCTGTATGAAAATGCCTCCATGTTTATTCGGCCTAACGACAAAATTGGGCTTATTGGCCTGAATGGACGTGGTAAATCAACCCTACTCAAAATTATTAATGGCGATTTATCCGTAAACAGTGGTTCCATCAGCAAAGCTAAAGACTGCACCCTTGGGTTTCTGAACCAGGATTTACTCTCCTACCAATCGGAAGATGCCATACTTACCGTAGCCATGGAAGCCTTTAAGGAAGCAGTGGATACCCAGCGCCAGATTGAAAAGATATTGCACAAACTGGAAACGGAATACTCCGATGACCTGGTGGACAAACTCACCAAGCTGCAGGAGAAGTTTGAACATTTAGATGGCTACACCATGCAGGCCAAAGCCGAAGAAGTGTTGGAAGGAATCGGGTTTACCACCAAAGATTTACATCGGCCACTGCGCGAATTTTCCGGAGGCTGGCGCATGCGCGTTATGCTGGCCAAGTTGCTGCTTGAAAAACCTTCGTGCCTCATGCTGGATGAACCAACCAACCACTTAGACTTACCCTCTATTGAGTGGGTTGAAAATTATTTGCGCAGCTATGAAGGTGCGGTAGTAATTGTTTCGCACGACCGCACGTTTCTGGATAATGTGATAACCAAAACCGTTGAAGTAACCAACCAGCAATTGGTAACCTACGAAGGCAATTATTCTTTCTATCTGGAAGAAAAAGAACTGCGCGAAGAGATTCAGAACAACGCATACGAAAATCAACAGGCTAAAATCAGGCAAACGGAACGATTCATTGAGCGCTTTCGTTCCAAGGCTACCAAAGCAAGGCAGGTACAATCACGTGTAAAGGCGTTGGAGCGAATGGATTTGATTGATGAAGTAGTGAGCGATGCCGCTACCGTTAATTTTAAGTTCACCTTTAACCAACCTTCCGGAAGGCATGTGGTTACGCTGAAAGATATTTCCAAAGCCTACGGTTCAAATCAAATTCTGAAACATGCCAATGCCACTATTGAACGCGGTGATAAAATTGCCCTGATTGGCGCTAACGGTAAAGGTAAATCTACCCTGCTTCGCATTATTGCCAATACCGAGCCGGTAGAGGGCGAACGTACGATTGGATACAATGTGATCTATGGATTTTATGCACAACATCAATTAGAATCGTTGCATGTAAACAACGAAATTCTGGACGAACTGAAACAATCGGGCAGCAATAAAACCGAACAGGAGTTGCGCAATGTATTGGGTTGCTTTTTGTTTACCGATGATGATGTATTCAAGAAAATAAAAGTGCTGAGTGGTGGCGAGAAATCGCGGGTGGCATTGGCTAAGACCTTAATTTCTGAAGCTAATTTTCTCTTATTGGACGAACCAACCAACCACCTCGATTTTATTTCGGAGAATATCCTGATACAAGCGCTGCAACAATACCAGGGTAGCTTTGTGGTGGTATCGCACAACCGGCATTTTGTAAACCAGGTGGCCAACAAAATCTGGTATATCGAAAACTACGAGATAAAAGAATACCCCGGCACGTATGAAGAGTATGAGTATTGGCGGAAACAAAACACTCCTGTTGCCGTGGTTGAAAAGCCGGTGAAGAAAGAAAAACCGGTAGCTAAGGAGGCACCTGTTGATAGTAACAATACTAAAAAGACAAAAGCCCTGCAACAGGAGTTAAGTAAAGTAGAAGATTCTATTCTTAAACTGGAGGCGGAAAAGCAACAGGCTGAGGCTGAGTTGGCCAAACCCGAAATTTACAGTAACCCCTCGCAACTGGAGATACACCAGGCGCAATTCACAAAAGTAGAAGCTGCACTAAAAAGAAGCTACCCGAAGATGGGAAGAGATCGTGAACCAGATGGAAAGCCTGGGCTAAAGAACAGCTTTTCTCTGGCTATTTCATAATGTATCTGAATCTGAAACCCAAATCCCACATGAAGGGGTTTGTATTTTCTGAGCCCGCTTTTAACAGGGGCGTTAACCCATACCGAAAACCCGGTGCTACCGAAACACGGTATTGCCTTCCAATCTTATAACTTAATTCAGTTCCTCCTAAGGCCGACCAACTGAACGAATTATAGGGAGAATCCGAACCCGCTGATTCTGAAAATGAATTGAGTTGACCACGCTTATCGGTTAGTGTGTTGCGAATAAACATATTGGTGGCAATTCCGGAATTCAGTTGTAATCCAAATTTGCGATTGATCAGCAAATAACCTGCTTGCAACGGCACCGAAACCAATTCACTTACACTATTGATAGTATAAGTAGTAGTTGGCGAAAGGGTTAATGATTCCCTGGCAGCAGTATAGTCCGACACCATAGCCATAGTTGAATTATTAACACCTACTGCGGCAAAGTTAGAAATGTAGCCCTGGCTTTGGTTCAGATACGATATTCCGCCCTGCAACACCCACCGCCTGGCTAGCCGTGTGCCCATGTTTACCCCCACTGAGTATGCGTTACCTCTTGGGTTGGCGCTGCTGGAAACCGGCACCAGGTTACTGAACGAGCCGGGTTGGCTACTCATTAAAAAACTTTGCGACCGATCGCTTTGTGTGTAGGATGTATAACTTCCTGCCGATGCATTTACAGCTGCCCATAAATTTTCTTTCACATCCTTCCGGCTGCGCGTATCCGCCATCATGGATGCCGGCCGGGCGGGCAATATTCTTACAATGGTAACCTCCCGAAGTGTGCCCTTTGTATGCAGGTTTGTATTATAATGTTGAGCCAACGGATCGGAAGCTGCAATGCCGAAACGTTGCAGATGATGTACCACACCATCAGCCGGCAACATCGTGTTTTCTGAAACCGGCTTGTTGCTTAAATACCCGGATGACTGATCCTGAATCTCATTAACAGGCAAATCCGGTTTGCTATTTTTGCTATCCGGTTTGTTTCCGGTTGCTGTATTTGGTGCATTCACCGTATTACCAGCTTCAACACCCTGGTTATTTGTTAAGGTTTTACTTTCCGGTTGAACTTCTGTTTTTTCTGTTTTGGTTACTGCCCGTTCCGGGTGACTTTCGTTCAAAACATAAGTTGTGGACCCCGCCAGCACAAGCGCCAACACCACCGAAGCTGCCGCCAGGCGTTTGTAAAAAATTAATTTCCGCTTCATGGCTCCTCCCTCGGCTTGGGTCAATGCGTTTTCGATCGACCACCATACCCGATCGGACGGAGGTTGTTCGGCATCCTCAAATGCCGACTTCCAGTGCTCTTCAAATTTTTGCCTCTCCCAATCTTCCATATACACTCACGTTCTCTAATTTCAATTTTAATAAAGCCTTTGCACGGCTGTATTGCGATTTAGATGTACCCTCACTTATATCCAGCATGGCCGCAATCTCTTTGTGGTTGTAACCCTCAATGGCAAACAAGTTAAAAACCACACGGGCCCCATCCGGCAACGATTGTATCATGGCAATCAACTCCGACAGGTTGAAGTCGGCCAGGCTAACATCTTCTGTTTGGTGAAGATTTGTATTAGCTACATCTACCATGGGCAGCAAGTAAAGTTTCTGGCGTTGATGATTGAGCGCTGTATTGATCATGATGCGGGTTATCCAGGTAGTTAGCTGGGCATCGCCCCTGAAGGTTTTAATGGCAGCAAACACCTTAATAAAACCTTCCTGTAAAATATCTTCCGCCTCCAGCGTAGATTTGGCATAGCGCTGACAGATTACCATCATTTTTCGGCAATAGCGTGCATAAAGGGCCTCTTGCGAGGCCCTTTCCCCCTTCACACATCCCTTAATCAGTTCCTGATCGCTCAAAATGAACCGTTCTGTCATCATAGACCCATCTTACTTTGTTTGGGTTGGAATGCCATTTGATTATACTGCATCTTTGTACAAACGTAAATCTCCTAAAATCGTGAGGTGCTTATTAATACTTTTTTTCCTGGGCCTTGCCGGGCCACTCTTTTCGCAGAAAAAACTACTGTTTACTGATAAAAGTTATGAAGAAGAAATACGCACCGTACAGTTATACCCGGTCTTAAACAGCAACCAGGATAAACTTAAACCGGCCGTAGCGCCCATAAACAATCAAAACGTTGGTGCTGGAATTCGATGACCTGATTGGCCAGCGCAGCAACTATTATGTACGCCTTGTGCATTGTAATTACGATTGGACCAAATCCAGCCTGCAAGACCTGGAATTTATGAACGAGTATAACGAGTATGCCATTACCGAGTACGACCTATCCACCAATACTTCGGTTCCGTATGTGCATTATTATTTTGAAGTGCCCACAGTAAAGCTTCCGGGTAATTATTTATTGGTGGCTTATCGCGAAAACGATAAGAATGATTTGTTGCTGAGCAAACGATTTATGATCTACACAAATGATATTGCCCTTACTATGGATGCGCAGAACCAGGGCCTTGGCACCCTGCGTGTAAGCAATCAGCAGCTTAATTTTAAACTCAACTATTCCCGGGTGGATGTGGTAAACCCGATCGAAACGGTAAAGATTTGGGTGCGCCAAAATCAACGGTGGGATAATGCCCGCGGCAATATTAAACCCAGCTTTGTTCGCGAAGACAGGCGCGAACTGGAGTACCGGTTTTTTGACCAGAGTAACCAGTTTATGGCCGGCAACGAATTCCGGTTTGTAGATTTCCGATCGCTTAATTTTCCAGGTCAAAACACGGGCCGCTTAGACAGAAGCAAAAGACCATTTCACCTTTCGGTGCTTACCGACAAATCCCGCGAAGGCCAGGCGTATGCCCAGTATCGCGATATGAATGGAAATTATGTAATCGATAATCGGGATAACCGCGACCCGGCTCTATCGGCCGATTATGTGTTTGTAACTTTTACTCTTGCCGCAAGTCCCCTGGCGGGCCCGGTACACCTGATGGGTGCGCTTACTGATTGGGATCATTCACCTGCTACCCGCATGGATTACAACCGCGCTACAAACACCTACGAAAAAACATTATTTCTAAAACAAGGCTGGTACGATTATCAATATTGGGTAGAGGGAGCCGATCAGAATAGCTTCCAGGTTGAAGGCAGCCACTTTGAAACAGAAAACTTGTATGAAGTCTTTGTCTATTACCGGCCCTTCAGGCCCCAGGCCGACTTGTTGGTAGGATACTACCAACTGCCGGTAAATAGTCGCTAAGCGTAGTTTACCTCCAGGTCGGCCTCATTGCGAATGGAGTCGGCATGCGCGATATCCAGCATTCCAAAGCCTTTATGAGAAAAGTGGCCAAGGCCATTTTCGTAAACAAACTGCTGCACCGGCTGGGGTGCATATAAAGTAAAGGGAAAGGTGTAACCCCGCACCTCATATTTAATATCCAGATCGTAAAGCGGGTAGATGCGAGCAAACTTTTTATGCGAAGCCTGAATGCGGTTGATGTACTCCTTATCGGCCACCAACTGGAACTTGTAAAAATCTGCCAGTTGCTCGGGTTTGTATTTGCCACTGGCCTCCATGCGGGCAATGGTACTATCGTATAATAAGTCTGAAAATTCGTCCAACTCCGGGCTGATAAAGCGCTTGCCACTTTCATCGTTAAACGAAGCGGGTACCAACACAATGGGCGAAATACACAAGAACTTAACCGAATCGGTAATGGAAACCGGCTCTTCGTTTTCGACTGACTCCGGAATGAGTTGCAAGGCCCCTACCAGTAGTTCCTTTTGAGTGAACAACACACCGGTAAAGTAATCCAGAAATTCCTGATCACCAGAAGAAAAGACCAGAGTAACTTTCGAAGAATAGAAATGCAGTCCCTTACGGGAGATTTTAATCTGCCCCTTCAAACCTGAAAAGTTATATTGGGTGTATGAAAAATACTTTTCATTCTTACCCAGCATAATCAAACCCTTAATGGTTTGTGCCAATAAAAACTGGTGATGAAAGGGGACATACCCACCCCTGTTCTTAAGAGAAAAAACGATGCGAACTCTCACTGCTCCTGCTTTTGGGCTAAAAAATAGGTTAAACAAAACCGCGCCTACAAAAAATTGCGGATAGCTAAGGTACTACAAATCAGAATAATAAACCCAACTACCGAAAAGAAAAGTTTAAGTAAAATGAAAGAAAATATTACACATTGAAGCGGAAGTGCATAACATCTCCATCTTCAACCACATATTCCTTACCCTCAACAGCTAATTTACCTGCTTCACGGCATCCAATTTCACTCTTATATTTCTGATAATCAGGTATCTTAATAACCTCTGCCCGAATAAACCCTTTCTCAAAGTCTGTGTGAATTACTCCGGCTGCCTGCGGGGCTTTCCAGCCTTTATGTATAGTCCATGCCCTTACTTCTTTCTCGCCAGCCGTAAAGTAAGTGATCAAATTAAGCAGGTTATAGGCTGCCCGGATCAGGCGGTTAAGTCCGGATTCTGTTAATCCATACTCCTTTAAAAATACGGCCCGGTCTTCTTCACTCTCCAGCTCGGCTATCTGCGCTTCAATGGCCGCGCAAACCACTACCACCTCTGCCCCCTCTTCTTTAACCAGGGCCTTCAAAGCCTCTACGTGTTTGTTGCCGGTAGTTACAGCAGCCTCGTCCACATTGGCTACATAAATTACCGGCTTATCGGTTAGCAGTTGCAGGTCTTCAATGGCTTTTTTGTCTTCGGCATCAACCTGCAGGCTACGGGCATTCTTACCCGCCAGCAAAGTTTCTTTATAAGCCATTAGCGTAGCCAATTCCTTCTTTGCTTTGGCATCGCCACTTTTGGCGGTACGCTCTACTTTCGAAATCTTCTTTTCAACAGACTCGAGGTCTTTCAATTGCAACTCCACATCAATAACTCCTTTATCACCCACCGGGTCAACTTTACCGGCTACGTGAATAATATTGTCGTTCTCAAAACAGCGCACTACATGCGCAATAGCATCTACCTCGCGAATGTTGGCCAGAAACTGGTTGCCCAGCCCCTCGCCTTTGCTGGCACCTTTTACCAAACCGGCAATGTCCACAAACTCGAATGAAGTGGGGATAACCTTTTGCGGATTAACCAACCCCTCCAGTATTTTCAAACGCTGGTCTGGAACAGAAATAACCCCTACGTTGGGCTCGATTGTACAAAATGGAAAATTGGCCGCTTCGGCTTTGTTGTTAGAGATTGCATTAAACAAGGTGGACTTACCTACGTTGGGCAGCCCTACAATACCACACTTTAAACCCATTACTTAATTGTTTAAAAAAAACAGGCCGCAAATATAAGGAGTTACGCTGGAGAAAAGTAGGTATAACCAGGGAACTCAACCCTTTTCTGCAACCGCGGTAAACCTGATGCACCGCGGCAAAGATCCAGCTTGCCCGTTATAGTTTTGCCAATCCTTCATTTCTTTACTACGTTAGCACCCTTAGTGTTTGGTAAGAAAGGATGAGTCGCTTTGATAAGGTTCCGTTGTACTTTTTAGTTATTGCTTCGTGCATTGGGTTAATCCTGCGGTATCATTTCATCCACCCAATCTCATGGCTTATTTTTCCGTACTGGCTTCATGCACACTCCCACCTGATGTTTCTGGGCTGGGTTATGAATGTGTTATACCTGGCATTTGTTACTAACTATGTGCCGGCCACAAATACACGCTATAAAAAACTGTTTGTATTTCTGCAGTTGAACCTGCTCGGTATGATGATCGCTTTCCCCCTGCAGGGGTACGGCCTCTTTTCCATTACCTTTTCTACACTTCATACAATGGGCATAGCCTTATTCACCTATTGGCTATACCAGGACACCAAACACCAACCCATAAGCGCCTCGCTTTGGTTAGTGCGAAAATCATTGCTCTTCTTCCTGCTTTCAGCAGTGGGCCCGTTTACCCTTGGCCCGTTAATGGCTACGGGTTTGGCGCAATCGCCTGGTACTATTCTGCCATCTATTTTTACCTGCACTCTCAATACAATGGTGTTTTTGTTCTGGGCTGTATGAGCCTGCTCTTCTATTACCTGGAGCAACGCGGGTTTTCTTTTCATGCACAAACTGCCGTTCTATCTTTTCGGTTACTTGTAGCAGGTACTATTCTAACGTATGCCCTATCGGTTTTATGGACTTCACCAGGTGTGTGGGTAAATATTACGGGTGGTATTGGAGCCATCATTCAACTGGCTTCGCTTTATTATTTTTGGAGAACTCTTCAACCCGTGCTTCCGCAACTCAAGGAAAGCGTGCCACGCCTTTCCTATTACTTTCTGTATTGTGTCTGGCTGGCTTACCTGCTTAAACTCCTGCTGCAGTTGCTATCGGCCTGGCCCGCTATCGCGTTGTTGGCTTATGGCAACCGGTCTTACATTATTGTTTACCTGCACCTGGTACTTATTGGTGTGGTTACTTTCTTTTTAATTGCCTGGTACATGATTACCAACCGTCTCGGGTTTACAAAAACAAGCCTGGCGGCTATTTACGTGGCGATAACGATCGGTTTTGTTGTGCTTGAAGGTGTGCTGATAAGCATGCCGCTATTCAACCACCCGGAATACCTGTTATTCCTTTCATCCGTCTTTATAACAGCAGGGTTTGTAGCGCTATTATTTAAGAAGTAAAAAGTACCGGCACAAAATTCAACTTCGTAAATTATATTTACTGCGGGCCACGGACACCAATCTCCGCAACCCTTTTGTTTCAATTCTATGAAATTACTTTACTTTTTACTTTCGATATTTCTCTGCTCCTGTGCTACTGTAAAGCACAGCGGTTTTAAAAACCAGGTAAGAACCAGCAATTGCAATCAGGGAAATACCTATCGCTATTCGAAAGATGAGATACCTGTGCCTATTTACGAGTTAACCATTGATTCCATTCTGACATCGAAGCTAAAAATCAGTGATATTAATATTGCTAACGCCATCGGGATATTGGATTTGCTGCCGCGCTATATATACAAATTGAACGAAGTGAAGGAAAATAACTCGTTACAAAACCAAATTGACTTGATTACAATACGCCAGGAAATTTACAACAAGATTGACCTGGCCTCGCTCGAAATCTCGTCTGTATCGGCTGAATTAGATTGTGAAGAGGAACGAACCAGCCAAATAGCCTCGTATCTTAAAGAGAAAGAAAAGAAAACCGTAACCCGGCTAACAGTGGGTTCAATTATTCTCGGTTCGGTAAGTGCAATCACTACAGGGGTTTTACTTTCGGAAAAAGATGAAAGTGAGGCATCGAATATTATTGGCGTTGGTGTAGGTATTGCCGATGCATTTCTAGGTGTTATGATGCTTACACACAAACGCAAGATTGAGTTTCATCATACCCGGAATGTATTGGGAGAAATATGGAGAGCCACGGAAACCTCTACAGTTTACCCGGCTTCCATTTGGTATTACTTAAATTATCGCAACCCACAGAATAAAAATGAAAAATCATTGCGGGAACAACTCATTGAAAATTGGAAGAATTTTGAACAGGTAAGTTCATCAAACGGAAAGAGCAAGGAAGAATCGATTGATATTTATTTTGGCGATGGTGGAGAATACACGGCCGATCAATTGGAGAACCGGGCCAATATGTATGATCAGATAGAGTCTGCTATCAAATTAATGAAACAGGATTTGCGCAGTGTTACGCTTAGTATGGAGTATCTGAAATAACCAACTATTGTAAATCTTTAAATGAACCAGCAGCATGGACTGCGATGCACCAATACATGCACGAGGCTTCGCCAAAGGCGAGCTTAAAGTAGGGAATTCATTCAACGGGATTGCGGAACGCGCCAGACTCTTAACTGAAACTGAATCTTAATAAAATCATTAAGCTTTTAAACTCAAGCCTGGTTGCTTGTCCGCAATGACAGGGTATGATGGAAGTACATAACGGCACAAGGGTAATACTTGCGCCTGAGTGGTTTACATTTGTCAAGTAATCCCATAATTGATAACTTTGCTAGCCTGATCTCGTTTAGCTAGTGATTAAAGGCAACTTTAGATAAAAATAATGGTAGCGTTGAAGGGATGTAAATACAACTTAGAAGACAACCGGGTCAAAGAATCTGGCCGAAGAAATAGGGACTACGGGGAATGATCGGTAAGTAGCCCTAAACAAAGAAAGCATTTGTAAAATAACAAAGCTATGATAAAGACAATCACAGTAGATATCATCAACGAAAAGGCTCTGAAGCTCCTGCAAGACCTGGAACTACTTCAACTTATTCGTATGCGTAAAGATAAAGACCAACCTGCTACTGTTAATTGGGCTGAACGCTACAAGGGAGCCATGACCAAACAGCCTATCTCCGACATTGATAACCAGCTTAATGAACTACGCGGTGCATGGGAGTAAAATATCTTTGGGATACCAATACGGCTATCTACTATTTGCAACAACATTTTCCGCCTACGGCTGAGAAATACATCGATGGCCTACTCACCGAAACTCAGCCTTGCATTTCTGCAATTACCGAGATTGAACTCCTTTGTTGGAAAACAGCTACTGAAAAAGACCTGCAAGTTCTTCACAATTTCATTAACGATGCCCTGGTTATTGAACTGGAACAATCTATCAAGGTTAAGACAGCTGACATCCGCAAGGAGCATAAAATAAACTTCCCGATGCCATCATCGCAGCTACGGCTATTGTTTACGATCTAACGCTTATAACCAACAACGAAAAAGATTTTTCTAACATCAATACCTTGAAAGTTGTTAACCCACACAAAGTACGATAAAAAAGCAGCCTATTAGGCCGTTCGACAGTTGCAATGCCGAATAATAGCTAAGGGATTAAATGAAAACTGTAGCCTAAGGAGGCAATTATAAGTTTCTGGCTGGTCTGCAACAACTAATTTTGACAAGGGGGTAGCTTAATTGAACCATTCATCTGTTATCAACTTCCATCTCGCACGTTGAGAAGAACTCCCACGTGGGCACGGTAAAGTAAATCACCGCAGTCAAAATTATTCAAACATTTTATTAACTTTAATTGCGATGAGTAAAAAATCAAAAGCACCGGTAGAAGACCCATCCAAAAATTTTGACCTGCATGAGGAAGGTGATCAGGTTAAAATAACCTGGCGCAACAGTTCATTCTATATTATTTCAGGGCTAATTGTGGTTTTTAACATACTGTTTGTCGTTAATCGCGATCGCCTTCCCAATTGGTTTATTCCCGATTTGATAATTGTTTCGGTGGTTCTTATAGGGCTACTTTGGTTTGTTACTAACCATCAACTGATTATAACACCAAATTATATAAAATGCCGGGGTGGCTTCTCAACGCTGTTCGGCACAACCATTTATAACACGGATATAAAGATTATTTACTATGAATATAAAATGAGTGACGATGCCGATGCCGAATCTGAATACGTTCTTTACCTGGTTTTAGCCAACCAGCAGCGTGTGCGCATCAGCAACAGACTTTCAAAAGCTGAAGCAATTTGGTTACAGCAACAGGCTGGTAAGTATAATCCGTACAAAACAGTTAGCCAGTATAATTTCCCAAGTAGTAGTCTTCAATTCTTTCGCCAGCACGAATTTGCTATATGTCTTTTCTTTTCGATAATACTAGGCACGTTGCCCTGGCTTGGGCATACTGAAGATTCTGATATTGAAGTTACCCAACCAACCATGATGGTGTTGGGCTGGATTATATACACAGCAGCCGTTGCCATTTGCTGGTACCGAACCCGTTTTGCTGAAATACCATGTTCCTTGACAAAAAAATAGTTTTTACAGTAATTGCTACACTACTATACGGTATGGTTTTCCAATGGAATTTTAACGTACTTTAATATTGCAGGTCAGGCGACTTGCAACAACGAGGGGATTGCGGAACGCGCCAGACTATTAATTGAAACTGAATCTTAATGAAATCATTAAGCTTTTAAACTCAAGCCTGGTTGCTTGTCCGCAATGACAGTGAATGATAGGATAAGGCATAGTACGTTACGGGTCAACAGCAAATTCTGACCAACATCAACATAGTTCAACAGGATTGCAGAACATGCCAGACTACTAATTGAAATTTAATCAAGCTTTCAAACTCAATCTTGTCTGCTTGTCCGCCATGACGGTGAATGATGGGGTACATAGTGTACAAGCGTAACGATCGCGTCTGCGTAAGGAACTGATTCTTCACTTTACCACCTGAAGCCACCCTTTGCAAACTGCCTCGCCCGGAATGTGTATTTCATAAAAATACATACCGGCTTCTACATTACCGGCATCCCAATCGTCTTGATAATTTTGACTCTCAAATACTTTTTTTCCCCACCGGTTTACAATCACTACACGGGCGCTAAGGGAAGAAGCTGATAATTTGCCGGCCCCATATTGAATTACAAATTTGTTGTTCTCCGGGAATTCATCGGGTGTAATTACGTTGGGTACTTTCAATTCATACACGGGTATGCTCATCACCTTTTCATACACGCACGTTTCCTTCAGGCCAACCAACTTAACCGCATAAGTTCCATCCTGCTGGTAGGTATGTTCGGTTTGTTCCAAATCGGAGGTGGTGCCATCGCCAAAATCAAAAAAGACCGGTTCATCAGAAGATAAAAGATGCTGTACCTGTATTGTGGGCCGGTTAAAACAGTTGTAAACTTTTGCCAGGCTAAAATCCAATTCTATTTCGGGTATTACCCGGATATTAACCGTATCTTTTTTAACACATCCGTTAAAGTCAATAATCGAAACAATATACCGCTCATCTTTTTCCGGATTTACAACGGGCGATTGCTCGGTTGAGGTGAAGGTATTGTTAACATTTCGCCATTCGTAACTCACGCCACCCGAAGCCGTAAGTTGTGTGCCGGCATGGAAACACATATCGGCATCAGGCCCTGCTTCTCCGGCTGCTTTAGATACAACCACTTGCGTAAAGGTTGAATCCATACCAATACAAGTACCTGCATCAATAGCCAGCAACTTAACCCGGTATGTACCAGGTTGATTATACCGATGCATAATAAACGAGGTATCTTGTTTTACCACCTGGCCGCCATCACCAAAACTCCATTCGTAAATTCGCCCACCGGTACTCAGGTTTTGAAACACAATCGGATCGGGAATACACACACGGTTTAACCCGGGCATATCAAAGGTGATGTTGTTTGTCTGAATCCGGGCTTTTAACGAAGATAAATCAAACTTAAACGCTGCATTATTACAATTAATGCTTTGATTTAACCGGCTCCAGGCATTTGGCGTTGTTGGAAAATCATCAAAACCACCGCCACAGCCGCCACATACAGAATGATACACAATACCTCCTTTATCGAAACGGCTTGTGCCACCATCTACATGCACGGGCGATTGATTGCCTCCCAGAAATGTGGCGTATAACATTTCGCTGGCATCGTTGGTAAGTACAATAAAATAAAAATCAGAACCCGCTGTTGTTTTCTGATAGGCATCGGGTGTAATAGGCATACCACTGGTGCCACTAATCCAAAATCCACGCGAAGCATTAATAGCTCCGCCCCAGCCACTCATATAAATATTATTACAATCGTTTACCAAAAATGCGGTTGGCGAAATATCGGGTATGCCCCTACCCGCACCAAACACGGTTGAGAATAAAAGGGTGGTAAGGTCTTTATCAAACTTCTGCAAAAACTGGCCACTGTTGGGGTTCGAGAACACTCCGGGGGTTACCGGAAAAGCGCCAACGGTTTGACCATACACATAAACATTTTCGTCCAGATCCAGATCAATAAAATACACCTGGTTGTACTGCGCAGTTCCCGTAAAAGAAGCAACCAACACTTCAGAACCATCGGCTTTTAATTTTGCCATCCATCCATCGGCATCACCCGCCAACGTGGTTTGGTAAGTACCAGCCGTAGTTGGAAAATCTGTACTGGTAGAACCACCCGCTACCCAAACATCGCCCGCTTCTGTTATTTTAATTGTATGAGACGCATCTGCACCGGCACCCCCTAAAAACGCTGACCAAAGGATTTGAGTAAGCGATGCATTCAGGTGCATGATTACAGCATCGGTAACCCCACCGCGATAGGTTGTACTAAAACTGTTTACACCTGGAAAATCTGCGGAAGCAGTAACAGTACTGATGTACACATCACCATTTGTGTCCACAATAATATCTCCGCGCAATTCATCGCCATAGTTTCGAACCAGCGGGCTGTTAATCGGGTTTAGTCCGTCATTGGCTGATCCGCCTATATAGGTGCTGGCAAGAAGGTTACTCCCATCGGCACTTAGTTTGGCAACAAAAATATCAGAGCCTGTTTCATAAGAAATCACATTAAACAACCCAACACCACCATTATAACTGTTATCGATTGCCCCGGTTGTGGTTGGAAAGTTATCCGAACTGGTGGTACCAAGTATCCAGAGATTTTTATCCTGATCCATTATTAAGCTATGAGGCGATTCTCCATTCGATCCACCCAGGTAGGTGGCATACAATAAGTTTGCACCGGCTGAATCATACTTCAGAATGGCTACATCGTACGAACCGGCTGTAGTAACCTGAAACGCACCGGGTGTGGCCGGAAAAGTACCGCCCAGGTTATGGTTGGTTACACCGGCCGAATAAAGACTTCCGTGTTCTCCGGGTGTGGCCGTGCTTCCCCAATTATCGGCAGTAGAACCACTATAGGTAGAAAAAATTAAAAGCGGGTCGATTACTAATGGATAGCAGGCATTATAACCTTCCGGAAAGTGAAACCGAACCACGGTACCATCCAGTGTAAATACACAAGGCAAAAAGTGTTTTGTCCCCTCAATCCATTGCCACGCCACAGGTTTTTTTTCTATAAAGCTAAACTGCGATGCTTCAATCTTCAGGTCACCTTCATTCAGATACAACTTGTCGGCCCCAACATATTCAAATGCAATTTGCGAGGCTTGCGCTCCCGCTGCTACATAAAAATCATATTTAATGTTGTTACCCTGGCTATACACGTTCAAATCAATACCCGGATAAAAGTGGGTGTACTGCACGCCCGTAAAAGCATGCGCCCGTGCCGCCCAGGTTGTTGGATCGGCACCCAGAAAATAATTATAATATCTTGAAAGTTTACCGGTTGGTGATATAACTGCAGTTTCATTTGCACCATGAAACGTGACATGAACCCGGTGCCCGTTTAAGGTGGTTTCTGCTTCCATTCCATGCGATTCGTTGGGTGTGCCGTGCCCCAGTTCATGTAATTTTTCCAATCGGGCATAGTCGGCAAAAGCATAACTAAAACCCGCACGTTGCAACTGCATAGTTCCGCCCGGTATCCGGGCACTGAATTTTATCTCTTCAGGCCACTGGCACTTATTTTCAATAAATTCGATCTGACGGGCATAGCTGCTTATCCAGCCAAACAAACAACAAAACCAAACAAGCGCTTTTTGAACACACATGGCTTAAAGTTAATGTTACTCCTCCAATACTTGCAAGGATGCCATCGCTAATCTAAGTTATAATCCACCTGGTAATACATAGCCTTTTCATTCATCATAAAAACTCCTATTTTAACATGATCGAATTAAGCATTTAACCCATTTACCAAATAGTTCTTGTTCAAATAATAACCCTCACCACACTATGCACCTTTGTAACAGCCTGCAAAAAATTGCGATCAGCATGCTTATTCCTGCCGCACTGGTAGTACAATCCTGCAGCAAACAGGATAACGAAGACAAATACAGCGGAGCGCTGTTCAATGAAAACATCCGGACTACCGATCCGCGTACACCCGAAGAAGAGCGAAAGGGATTTAAACTTCCACCCGGCTTCGAAATTCAACTTTTTGCCTCTGAACCAAATATTGATAAGCCCATCAACATGACGTTTGATGCCAAAGGAAGAATGTGGGTAACCCAATCATTTGAATACCCTTTTCCTACACAGGTTGGATCGAAGAGTACTGATAAACTTACTATTCTGGAAGACACTGACCACGATGGCGTGGCCGATAAGTTTACCGTTGTATCCGATACGCTGAATATTCCGGTGGGTGTACTGCCGCTTACAGATGGCAACCTGGTTTTTAGTGTGCCTAACCTTTATAAGTTTGCCAACACGGGTGGTGATGAAAAACCAGAATGGACAAAAAAGTTAATCGGTCCGTTTGGCTTTCAGGATACGCACGGCATGGTAAGCAATTTTATTCGGGGCTACGATGGCTGGGTGCACGGTTGTCATGGCTTTACCAACTTATCAAAAATTGCCGGTGCCGATGGCGATTCGATTACCTTACTTTCAGGAAACACGTTTCGGCTCAGGCCCGATGGAAGCAGAATTGAACAAATGACTTATGGCCAGGTAAATCCATTTGGTTTAGCGTATGACGAAAACGGATACATCTACTCTACCGATAGCCACAGTTCACCGCTTTATCAATTAATACGCGGTGCAGATTATCCGCACTTTGCCAAGCCAGAAATTATGGCCTTTGGTCCTGATATGAAACCGCTGGAAACCGAAGCTACCGCCCTTTGTGGCATTGCATATTATGGTGATACCAAATTCCCAAAAGAGTTTCAGGGTAATTTTTTTATTGGCGATGCGTTAAGTTCGCGCGTACACCGGTACACCTGGCAAAACAATGGCTCCTCGCCAGTAGGTAAATCAGAAGTAGATCTGATCAAGAGCGAAGACCCCTGGTTCAGGCCGGTAAACATCAAGCTGGGCCCCGATGGCGCCATCTATGTAGCCGATTTTTACAATGCTATTATCGGCCATTACGAAGTGCCCCTGGGCCACCCCAAGCGCGACAAACAACGCGGACGGATCTGGCGCATTACCTATAAAGGTGAACAAAACAATGTGCGCGACCTTACCGCAGCAAAACTGGATGAATTAATTGCTGCCTTTGACCTCGACAATATTGTAACGCGCATGGCTGCGGCCGATCAGGTTGCAGACAGGATTGGAACTGAAGCTATAGAACCACTAAAAGCGTTGCTCACCGATAGCACCAATCCGAAAAAATATATTCACGCACTTTGGGTTCTTTATCGTTTAGATGGATTAACCCAGGATATTATGAAACAATCGCTCGCGCACACCTCGCCCCTGGTTCGCTTGCACACCCTTCGCATTTTGCGCGAGTGGGGTTCGCACCCTGATGTATTTCATCCCCTCGTCTTAAATTCGCTGAACGACACCGATGCGCATGTGCAGCGTGCCGCCACCGAGTTGTTAACACGTTATAAAGAAATGAGTTCAGTAGATGCGGCTCTGAAGATCTTACAGTCCACACCTGCAGAAGATACACACCTGGTTTATACCGCCCGGCTTGTGTTGCGAAATTTACTTCGCAATAATGATCTGATGAGGTTGACATTAGCAAAAGAATGGAGCAGCCAGGATCAGGCATTTATTGCGGGCACCCTGGTGGATGTACACTCTGCAGAAGCGGCCGCCTTCCTTTCAAAATTTCTTCAGGGTAACAACATGCAAAAAGACAAAACACGGCTTGCCTATCAGCAAATAGCACGTTACATCCCTGCAGCCCAGCTGGAAGCTGAAATTGAAAAAGCTAAAAACAGGGTAACCGCAGATGCTGACCAAAATGCACAGACCTTTCGGGGAATTAAAGACGGACTTGCCCAACGCGATACACACTCCAAACAACTGGAAGCCTGGGGAAAGGAAATTGCAGAAGCATTGTTGAAAAAATACCCAGTTGATTTTAAACCGGTAAATGATGAGGTTGTTTCACAACAATTCTTTGCTGTACAACTTGCCGGAGATTACCAGGTAAAATCTACCGAACAGGTTTTAGAAACTTTTATTGAAAGATCAGATAATATTGATTTGAAATCAGCCGCACTCCGTTCGCTCATGAAGGTATCTCCCCAGACAGCGTGGCAGGCTTCAGAAAAAATTCTTACAAACGATACCCTTAAATCTGACCTAAAGAAACGGGTTGCCACCCTATTGGGCGAATGGCCGGGCGCAGAAACAAATGCTGTATTAATCCGCGTACAGAAGGCCCCAGCCGATCTTGAAGCAAGTATTGCCGTAGCGCTGGCACACTCATCGGCCGGAAAAGATCTTTTGCTTAAGCAAGTGCGGGAAGGAACGTTTACTACAAGAACGCTGGTAGATCCGAAGGTAGAAGAAAGCATGCTGGCAAATATTTCGGCCGCTCAACGCAAAGAATATGAACAGGTAACTGCGAATATTGAACCCGTAAGCAAAGAGCGGCAGGCATTGATTGATCAGCGCCTTGCCGCATTTAAAAATTTCAGACAAACATCTGTTGCCCAACTTGATTCTGGTTCGGCATTATTCTATACACACTGCAATGCCTGCCATCGCAAATACACATTGTCGGGCATTGGGCCGCAATTGCATGGAATTGGTAAGCGCGGTGCCGATGCACTCGGTGAGAAAATTCTTGATCCGAACCGGAACATCTCAGAGGCCTTCCGCAATTATACTATTACTACCAAAGATGGTAAAGTGCAAACCGGTATTTACCGGAGAGATGAAGGCGCGGTGATTGTGTTTGGCGATCTGACCGGAAATGAATTCTCCATTCCAAAGAAAAACATTGTTTCGCAAACGCCATCCAAATACACCATTATGCCCGATCACTTCGGCTCAACCCTTAGTCAGCAAGAGTTTAATTTATTGGTTAATTACCTGCTTACGTGGTAGGAAAGATTCAAAATTCAAGATTTAAAATTCAAGATTCAAAATCCGAAACCCGAAATCCGAAATCCGAAATTCAAAATTTAAGGTATGTGATATGAAAAAATATATAGTTCTCCATTTGATTTCAGGTATGCTTATAGTTTCACTGGCAAGTGGCCAGGTGCAGGGCAACCAGGTAAAGTTCAAAAAATACCACTTATGGGATGAGTTCTATACCGAAGGCGCCACTGTATTTGATGTAAATAAAGATGGCAAGTTAGATATTGTTGCAGGTGCCCGTTGGTTCGAAGCCCCCGACTGGAAAGCACACGACATCTGGAAACACAAAAAGTTCTACTACACCAAAGGCTACAGCGATTCGTTTTTGAATTTTGGTATGGATGTGAACGAAGACGGATGGGTAGATCTGATCAATTTCGACTTTCCCGGTAAGGAAGTTTATTGGTTCGAAAACCCCGGAACAGCAGATGTGTTGTGGAAAAGACACCTCATCGACTCCGTTGCCTCAAACGAATCGCCCATGCATGTAGATATTGATGGCGATGGTAAAAAAGACCTGGTGTTTGGGAATGAGAAAACCGGACAGATGGCTTGGTTCAGCGCGGTTGTTAAAAATAAAAAAGTAACATGGAAACGAACCGCCATCAGCGAACCGAACGCTAAAGGTGTTGGCATGTTTTCGCACGGGCTTGGATGGGGCGATATCAACAACGATGGCATCAAGGATGTAATCATTCGCGGGGGCTGGTGGGAAGCACCCAAAGACATCAAAGCCTCGCCCTGGAAATTTCACGAAGCCGATTTGGGCGAGTCGTGTGCCCAAATGCTAACGTACGATTTCGATGGCGATGGCGATACTGATGTTGTTTCATCCTCTGCGCATGAATATGGCGTTTGGTGGTACGAGCAGGTATTTGATAAGAATAAAAAAAGTTCGTTCATCACCCATACCATTGATAGTACCTTTTCAGAATCGCACAGCCTGGTGTTACAGGATGTGAATGGTGATGGCCTGCCCGATCTGATTACCGGCAAACGATTTTTCTCCCATCAGGGGCACGGACCCGGTGGCCTTGAACCCGCCCATGTTTATTGGTTTGAACTTTTGAAAGATGGGAAAAATAAACCAGTTTGGGTAAAACACCTGATTGATGATAACTCGGGCGTTGGAATTCAATTTGTAGCCGAAGACCTGAACAATGACGGACTATTAGATTTTGTGGTGGGCAATAAGAATGGTGTTTTTTATTTCGAGCAAATACCCGTTAAAAAATAGAAGCTGAAAACCGAAGGAACAGGTTTGACAGATCATGCAAACCTTCGCATACAGGCATTTGTTGAAATAACCCCAGGACAAATTTGTCAGGTATGGAATGATACGCCTTACGGGGTACTCAATATTTATTATATTACAAACATGAAATGGGCGTATAGTATTCAAAATAAGTTAGCCGCATCTGCAACACTTTTTGTGCTTTGCCTGTTGGTGTTGTTTAGCAACTACCAGGATCAGAAACATACCGACAATGTAAAAAACTCGATTAGTACTTTATATGCAGACCGGTTGGTTGTAGAAGACTACATCCTTAAAATAACCATCGATATTTACGAGATAAAACAAATACTGAGCGCTTCAGGAGGCAGCCCGGAAAATATAGCCAATCAAATTGAGGCCTCGCTTCAACACATTGAAGGACTAACCACCGCCTATCAGAAAACCAAACTCACCAAAGCGGAAGATGAAAAATTTACGCTCCTGTTAAAAACACTAACCGAATTTGAATCATCCGATGAAAGTATATCCAGGCTAAGCCTGGCAAACAAAGCGCTTGTACTGCTGAATGAATTATCAACCATTCAACTGGAAGAATCTAAATTAATTATGAGGCAAGCCGAAAACCTTTATAAATCAGGTAAGGTAGCCTCGCAATTCGCATTTGCTTTAACAATCATTATTTTATTGATACTGCAGGCGTTGGTGTTCACATCCAAAACACTCAAAACCTCTGCAAACGCTTCAACTACAAATCTCAATTAGGAATATCTCAACCTTCTTTCCGCAACACCTGCAAGGGAGGCGTAGAAATAACTTCGCGCGAATTCCACCAGCCAATTAACACAGCAAGCACAATTACTCCGGCCGAGATTGTCAACAGTTCAACCATGTTAACCGAAAATTGAACTTCGAAGAAAAATCTGGTTAACAACCAACCTGCGCCCAGCGAAAGCGCCAGGCCGGTTATCGCTGAGAAAATTCCCACGTATCCATACTCGATAACCGTAATGCGTGTAATCTGCCGGGTGCGGGCACCGATGGTGCGCAACAATACATTTTCCTTCATGCGTGCAAATTTGCTGTTAAGCACTGCTCCTGCCAACACTACTAACCCTGTTACAATACTAAACAGTGCCAGGAATCTAACCACCAACCCAACCTTGTCGAACAGTTCATCAACAGTACTTAAAATCAGGCGCAGGTCAATAAGCGATACATTGGCATAGTTAAACACCAACTCCTGTTGAAACAAGATTGCGTTCTGTGGATTTTCCACGCGTGTGGCAGCCACCCAAATCTGCGGAGCATCGTCCAGCACACCTTTGGGGAAAACAAAGATAAAGTTGGGCGGATCTTTGGGCCACTCTACTTTACGAATTCCACTGATGAATGCTTTTACCGGAACACCCTGCACATCAAACACCAACGAATCGCCCACATCTACGCGCAGGGTTTCCTGCATACCTTCTGAAATAGTAACATACACAGAATCGCGTTTACCCGGTTTAAAGGAATGAAGCTCCCCTTTTATCAATTCTTCAGAAAGATGCAGGCTATCGCGGTAAGTTACCCGGTACTCGCGCATGAGCGCCCAGTTCGGCACACGTACCGAGTCGGCATCGGTGCGTTTAAATTGTTCTACGGGTTTGCCTTTCACTTCACTTAGCCTGCAGGTAATAATAGGCACTACCTGGTTAACCGGTAGCTCGTATTTTTCAATAAGCTTCACTACAGAATCTTTCTGATTCGACTGGATATCAAACAAGATGGTGTTGGACTGGTTGGCATTTCCTCTAAACTCTACCTGGTTGAGCAAACTGTTCTGAATAATACTAAGCGTGGCGATAATAAACGCACCCAACCCGATTGTTACAAGCAATACCTGCGTTTGATTGTTGGGCCTGAATAAGTTGGAAAGTGCATGCCGAAATACAAATGAACTGTTTTGTGGAAAGTAGGTTCGCACCAAAAACAAAACTCCGCGGGCCACCAAGGCTAAACTGCCAAGGGCTGCCACCAGGCCTACAGAAAATAAACTTCCCGATAAAAAACTTTCTGTTTGATATGCAGCAGCCAGCAGCGGAAACAGAAAAATTAATACAATGGCTGTAACCCGGGTTTTTGAAAACGTGGTGCCGGGTTGAAAATCGGCCCGTAGCACCGAGAGTGGCGGAACAAAGCGCACAGCTACCAATGGCAGAATAGAAAACAAAACCGATACGATTGTGCCCAGCAACACACCCTCGGCCATCGCACGCCACGAAATTCCAAACTGCAGTTCTACCGGCAAATACTTACCAAAGGCAATAGGCACAACCTGTTGAATAAGTACACCCAGCACTGCACCTAACGCGCTGCCTATTATTCCTAAAATAAAAATCTGGATAAAGTAAATATTAAATGCCTGCCAGCCCGATGAGCCAATGCACCGAAGCACGGCTACTTCATCGCGTTTTTCGCGCGCATAAATATGCACCGAACTGGCTACGCCAATACAACCCAGTATAAGGGCAATAAACGCCAGCAGCGAAAAGAAACGATACACAGAACCAAAGCCTTCTCCTAATTCTTCTTTGCGCTCGGCTACATCATCTGCTCCGTAGCCCAGTTCATCCCGGTAAGGCTTTATAGTTTCCATAGCCACTTTGGTATCGGCATCTGAAACAGTTTTAATATATAACCTGTAGTTTACCCTGCTTCCAAACTGAACCAACCCGGTAGAATCAAGGGCATCAAGCGAAATATAAACAGCCGGGGCCAGGGTTGCTGTTAGCGCTCCCCCTCCCGGAAATTTCTCTACCACACCGGCCATCTTAAAGTGGATGTTGCCAATCTTTATTGAATCTTCAGAACTTACATTGTATTGCCTGGCCAGGGCTTCGTCCAGCATTACAAAGCGGCCGGTTTTCATCAACGCATACGCATTGGCCGGTTGGGTTACTATGGTTCCATAAAATGGAAAATCCCCTTCCAGCGCAGTAAGTTTTACCAGGCGACTTTGTTTACTGTTCATGAACATAACCATCGAGGCCATGTCTGCATCGCTGGCAAACTGACGCTGGGCCGTATCCATCTTTTTCAGAAAGGCGGTATCGAACGGGCGGCTGCTATTTACAACCAGGTCTGCACCAAGCAATTCTTTGGCATTACGATCCAGTTCATCTTGCATTGCATAATTAAGCGAACTGATAGCCACCACACCGGCAATGCCGGTAATAAGCGAGGCAACAAATAAAAACAACCGGCCAACGTTATGCTTGCCATCGCGCCACGCCATCTGCCAAACCCAGCCATCGCGAAAAATTGGTTTCGCTTTTCGCTTAATACGGATGAAATACTCAATCATGACAAAGAAAGAATACGTTCATTAACCAGTTTTCCGCCTTTCATTTGCAAAATGCGTTGCGTTTTCTCGGCCAACTCAAGATTATGTGTTACCAATATCAGGGTGGTGTTTTCCTGGCGGTTCATTTCAAACAATAAATCTGTTATTTGCGTAGCATTTTCATCGTCCAGATTACCGGTAGGTTCATCGGCAAACAAAATACGGGGCGAGGTAATAAATGCGCGGGCCATTGCCACACGCTGCTGCTCGCCACCCGAAAGTTGCGAGGGGTAGTGACTGAAGCGATCGGCCAGGCCTACACGGGCCAGTAAATCTTTTGCTTTTGTGGCCACGTTTCGTTCGCCTCGCAACTCCAAAGGAACCATCACATTCTCTAACGCGGTAAGCGTAGGCAGCAATTGAAAATTCTGAAATACAAACCCGATATATTGGTTGCGCAGATAAGCCCGGTCGTCTTCATTCATTACATGAAGTTTAAACCCCATTAGCGATACAGAGCCACTGGTGGCCACATCCAACCCGGCACATAAACCCAGCAACGTAGTTTTACCACTTCCGGATGGGCCAATGATGGCCAGGCTGGTTCCCTGCTGTACTTCAAACGACACATGATCCAGCACAACAAGGTCGCGCTCGGCCGATTTGTAAATTTTAGTAAGGCCCTCGGCCTGCAAAACTGTTTCTGGCATGATAATTAAAGATAACCGATCAGGATTTAACTTGTTAATTGATTAAAATTGTTTCCAGGTTTAACCAATTTCAACAATACACAATATTTATGGTAGTCGGCAAATATTCGCTTCTTATTGTTTTGTTAACGGCCTTTTTTCCTGCCGCTCAGCCTAAAACCATCTTATTTTTTGGAGATAGTTTAACTGCCGGGTATGGGCTTTCGCCCGAAGAAGCCTTTCCGGCCCTGCTGGAAAAAGAACTGAATAAAACTGAAAAGAAAGTGCGCGTGGTAAATGCGGGATTAAGTGGCGAAACCTCGGCCGGGGGTTTAAGTCGTATTGATTGGATTTTGCGCCAGCCGGTTGATGTGTTTGTGCTGGAACTTGGAGCCAATGATGGATTGCGCGGCTTACCGTTAGATCAGACTCAAAAAAATCTGCAAAGCATTATTGATAAAGTAAAGGCTAAATACCCTGCATGCAAAATTGTATTGGCCGGCATGATGGTGCCACCTAATATGGGCAAACAATACACCGATTCATTCCGAAACATGTATCCTGATCTTGCCAAAAAAAACAATGCCACGCTAATACACTTTTTGCTGGATGGTGTAGCCGGCAATGAAAAGCTTAACCAGGCCGATGGCATACACCCTACTGCCGAAGGACATAAAATAATTGCGAATAACCTGAAGTCCGTATTTGAAAAGTTGATCTAAGGCTGCTCCATTACACAGAAAGCAGCAATAAAATCAGCAAATCGGTGACTACTTTTTTTTAAGGCCGGAATAAATCAACTCAACCCACTGTGCATACATTTTGCCAGAAGGATGCAGGCCATCGGTGGCTACCAACGTGGTATCTTCAAGCCCCTTGCGGGAGATGGGTGTAATGTCGAAATAGCGAATACCATACCGGGTGGTAATCCGTTTGCTGATTGCATTGTATTGATCCAACTCCGCTGAAATCTTTTCCTGCTTAGCTTTTCCAAAAGGAGTATAGCCATAGTCGGGAATAGAAACTACAAATACATTTTTCTTTTTACCTTTTGCGAGGTTGATAGCCGATTGAAGCAGTTCTTCAAACTCGCGCTCATAAATTTCAATGGGTTTACCCTGGTATTGATTGTTAACTCCTATCAGCAATGAAACCAGTGCATATTCAGGTTTTAAATCTGCGTCTGCAATTGCTTTCATTAATTGATCGGTGCGCCAACCCGTGGTGGCAATAATTTCAGGTGCAGGCAGCTTAAGTTTGGCTGCAAGTTGATTGGGCCATCGCTGGTCCGGATCCACACTTTCACCAATGGTATAAGAATCTCCAAGGGCAAGGAATTTTGCCTGGCCCCTGGAGAATATAGATCCAACGATGGAAATCATAAAAATTACCAGCGCTAAGAAGAACCGGTTCAATTAGCCGCAAAAACCATATTGTAAGTTTCTACCTCACCATCATAATCTAATTCAATTTCCAGCTTCATTGAATTCTCAGTAAGCTCAGTAACTGTAGCCGGAACGGTAAAGTAGGAAAACAACACAGCATCCGAATCGGTATAATCGTTGGCGAGTACAATCAACATTCCGCCATCGGCCGTAAACGACCAGTTGCCAGATTCAATAACAGCATCAGCCTCAGAATCGCACTTGGATAAACCCTCGGTGGCTTCGTAATCCTGTGTTGCGTTGTTTGTAAATTTGTAAATATTATCTAAGAAGCATGCTTCAAATTCAAATTGATCGGTATCTCCATCATACGTAACGGTTGCCGAAACAAGTTTCCAGCTTTTGCTTGCCCCTTTTTCACCCGCCAATAATCGGGCTTTCGCCTCATATTCGGGTATTGGATCATCTTCTTTACAGGATGAAAGCGCTAAAACAAACATAGCACTGATAACCAATGGAAAAATCCTGAATAGTCTCATATTAGATATTTTATTAAGTGCTGTGTTCAAGTAATAAGTGCAACTTTTAGTTTTTGTAAAAATACATCATTTGGGGTTTGATAATTAAATTTTCGTACCGGCCTTTCATTGATCAATTTTTCCACCTGACTTACCCGTTTAGCTGTTACCAATGTAAAGTCCGTTTTCTTGGGGAAGAACCTCCGTAGCACACCAATGCGGTTTTCTACTGTTCCCTTTTCTTGAGACGTATAGGGATGAGTGAAGAATGATCTGGTTTTGAGTTCTTGATTTACTGTTGCGTGTGCAGCAAAAGCCAGATCATTATCATAGGTCATTGTTTTTAACCATTGCGCAGACGGCTTCATTTTTCGGATGATTGATTTGGCAATTGGCTTTGATGCCTTAGTTGATATTTTGACCAGTGATGTTTTCAATGATGCACGATCGGTAATGACCAACAGTCCAGGTTGATGGTTCTTGCCCAACATTAAATCTACTTCTAAATCACCTATTCGCTCACGCCTTTGCACAATGACAGGACGTTTTTCAATTGAAACCCGATTCGATATACAGCCTCTATTGT
>LNFR01000066.1 GCA_001567185.1 Bacteroidetes bacterium OLB12 | reverse complement strand
GTCGCTGATAGAAGACCTTTTTAAGTTGCTGGATGTGCTGGTTGATGAAGGGGTGGTTACACAACTAAGCAACGGTCATTTCAAAAGCACCAAACGTGGGGGCACGATTACCGGAGTGGTAGATCATGTGAATCCAAGATTTGCTTATGTAACAACCGGTGTAGAAGGAAAAAAAGACATTTATGTTCGCTCTACCGATCTGGCCACGGCCATTCATGGCGATACAGTAGAAGTTGAAGTATATAATAAACGCTCGGGCGAAAATCCGGAAGGGCGTGTATCCAACATCATAAAACGCGGCCGCAACCGGTTTGTAGGCCGTATTGAACTTTCGCGCAATTTTGGTTTTGTTGTTCCCGATTTCAAAAAAATCTATCAGGACTTTTTTATCTATCCGGAAAATCTGAATGGTGCTACCACCAACGACAAAGTTTTATTTGAAGTAGTAAAGTGGCCCAGCCGCGATAAAAGCCCGGAAGCAAAGGTGGTGGAGATACTCGGTAAGACTGGCGAGAACGAGGCCGAAATTCATTCCATTATGGCCGAGTTTGAACTGCCCTTTCGGTTTCCCGAAAATGTATTACAGGAATCAGAAAAAATCAGTGAAGGAATTACGCCAGAAGAAATCAAAAAACGCTGGGACTTTCGGGAAGTACTAACTTTTACAATCGACCCGGAAGACGCCAAAGATTTTGATGATGCCATCTCCTTTCGCAAACTTGAAACTGGCAACTATGAAATAGGTGTACACATTGCTGATGTAACCCACTACGTACAACCTGGCACCGCACTGGATGAAGATGCGTTTGATCGCGCTACTTCGGTTTACCTGGTAGATCGCACGGTGCCCATGTTACCCGAGCGCTTATCAAATGCTTTGTGTTCCTTACGGCCCCATGAAGATAAACTTACGTTTGCAGCCGTGTTTGAAATGGACAACAAAGGGAAAATACATAAAGAATGGTTTGGCCGAACGGTTATTCACTCCAACCACCGGTTTACATACGAACAAGCGCAGGAAGTAATTGAAACCGGTACCGGTACGTTTGCTGAAGAGTTGAAGATTTTGAATCAACTGCACCACATTCTTCGCAAAGAAAGATTTAAGAAAGGCGCTGTAAACTTTGAAACTACGGAAGTCAAATTTAAACTGGATGAAAGAGGAAAGCCATTGGCTGTGGTTCCTAAAATTCGGAAAGACGCGCACAAACTGATTGAAGAGTTTATGCTGTTGGCCAATAGAGCGGTAGCAACCTATGTGTTTAAAATGAAAAAAGGTGAAGAGAAAAACACCTTTGTTTACCGCACGCACGATTTGCCCGACCAGGAAAGAGTGGAAGACTTTGCACGGTTTGCCAAACAATTTGGACACACCCTGCAGCTGGAGAGCGCTTCTATTTCGCGTTCGCTCAATAAACTGATGGACACCATTGAAGGTAAACCCGAACAAAATGTGTTACAATCGTTAGCTGTGCGGGCTATGGCCAAAGCCAAATACACCACCGATGCCAAGGGGCACTTCGGATTGGCGTTTGATCATTACACCCACTTTACTTCACCCATTCGCAGATACCCCGATATGATGGTGCACCGCTTGTTGCAACACTATCTTGATAAAGGAAAGTCGGTAAATAAAAAACAATACGAAGACAAGTGCGTTCACTCATCGGAACGCGAAAAGCGTGCTGCCGATGCCGAACGCGCCTCTATCAAATACAAGCAGGTTGAGTTTATGAGCCTGGCCGAAAACAAGATTTACGATGGCATCATTTCCGGAGTAACCGATTTTGGTGTTTTTGTAGAAATTGTAGAAACCAAATGCGAGGGCATGGTGCGCATGGCCGACATGAAAGATGATTACTATGAATTTGATGAAAAGAATTACCGTGTAATTGGTAGGAGAAGAAAAAAAATCTATCGCTTGGGCGATAAAGTTCAGGTGCGAATTTAAAAAGACCGATGTCGATCGCAGGTTGATTGATTTGAGTTTTGAGTAATTATATTTACCTTTAAATATGGTCATCGAACAAAACAAAAATGAAATTCTGATTCGCGTTTCAAAAAAGATTGATATTCGTGAGATTCAAGATATTTTAAACTTCCTGCGTTATAAAGAACTAACATCATCTCATAAAGTAAAACAATCTGTGGTTGATGAACTCGCAACAGCAATTAATAACAAGTGGCTAACTAAAAATAAAAAGCGTGTCGGCAAATGAAATTGGTTGTAGATACCAATATTATTTTCAGCGCCATTCTGAATTCCAATAGCAACATTGCGAATATCCTATTTCATTCCGGATCAATACATCAATTCTATTCCTGTAAGTTTCTCCTGCACGAATTGAATCTCCACAGGGGAAAGATTCAAAAACTAACCAAACTGTCCGCGGCCGAAGTGGTCGAATTAATAGGACTAACCACCTCAAAACTCACTTTTCTGGATGAACGATTGATACCCGACACTGTCTGGGCCCAGGCGAATCGCCTGATCGGGGATGTTGATAAAAAGGATATTCCGTTTGTTTCGCTTTCCTTGCATCTTAAAGCCGTTTTGTGGAGTGGCGATAAAGTCCTTTGTCGGAAATTGGCTAGCCAAATGCCAAAACTGATTATCAGTACAAAAGAACTTCTTGATACTATTAGATAAAGTTCAGATGCTTAAACCAATGTTATCCCTGATCGAATCTGAAATAAAAAAACAATCCTTTGGTTCTCAACCAAAATCCTTATACGAACCCATCCGGTATATTATGGCCTTGGGCGGTAAACGCATGCGTCCGTTACTGGTTACGCTAGCCTATTCGCTCTACCGGAACGATGTGGAGAAAATTCTGAAATATGCCATTGCCGTAGAGGCCCTTCATAATTTTACTTTAATGCACGATGATATTATGGACAAGGCACCGCTGCGCAGAGGCAAAGTCACGGTGCATGAAAAGTGGAACGTGAACACGGCCATCCTTTCGGGCGATGTGATGCTGGTAAAAGTTTATGATATGTTTCTGGATCTGGACAAAGAAACATTGCCCCTGGCGCTTTCGCTCTTCAATAAATGTATAACAGAAGTGTGCGAAGGCCAGCAGTGGGATATGGAGTTTGAAACTACAACCAAAGTTACCGAAGCCCGGTACCTGGAAATGATCAAACTGAAAACAGCCGTGCTCTTAGGTTTTAGTTTGGAGTTAGGCGCGTTATTAGCCAAAGCCCCGGAAGCAGAACGAATTGCCTTGCGCGAATTTGGCACCCTGATCGGGATTGGTTTTCAGTTAAAAGATGACTTACTGGATGTGTATGCCGATAAGAAAAAATTCGGCAAACAGGTGGGGGGTGATATTATTGCCAATAAAAAAACTTACCTACTCATCAAAGCCAAAGAAAAAGCCCGCGGCCAACATAAACGCGAGCTTGAGTTTTGGCTGAATGCCAAAAAAATTCAATAAGCAGAAAAAAGTAAAAGCAATTACAGCCGTTTACGATCAGTTGGGCATCCGTCTGCTTGCCGAAAAGAAGTCAGAAGAATATTTTTCGAAAGGATTTGAAAAACTAAATGCGCTACCCGATTCCGCTCAAAAGCAACACCTCATTGCGTTTGCAAAAGATTTAATTAACCGCCAATCGTAACCTCTTCATTTGCGTTTATAAAAAAGTAATCTTGCGCGTTCTTCTTTACCGGATTCGCTTAACGTATAATACCCCGAACCATCGCGGCTCCAGGCTATACTCTCCCCTTGCTTTTCGGGTTTGTATGCAAGCTCCGATGGAACTTGTTTCAGTAAATCAGCAATCGACTCACTCCCTTTGCGCTTCCAGTAGTAGATATGATCATAATTTTTCAGCAATACTTCACTACCATCAGCGATATATCGGCTGACACAGTATTGAAATAGGGGATTTTAATTTTCATTTCTGCCGTAAGGGTATCGCCCGATTTCCAGGTGTTAGCAAACTGATACAACCTTACTGAATCTTCGCGCTTTGAAACAATAAACATATCCGATGAAATCGGATCAACCATCAGGGTTTCTGAATCGCGTACCCCATCCGACAACTGGACATACAACGTATCAAATTGATTTATAACTCCACTTTCAATTTGAGCAGGCTCTTCCAACCGGTAAATAATTTTATAGGGGAATTGAGCCCTGTTATCGCCTATGTCGCCAACATAAAGATAGTTTTTGCCCGCTTCAGGGCCAGCCCCTAATGTAATATCTTCCCAATCCCGATTGGGTACATTGGCCAACAATAATGTAGCCGCAATCTGTGCGTTGGAATCTATCAGAAATAATTCGGCACTATTTCCACTATCGTTGTGAGCCCAGAAATACCCGGGGTGTGCTACACTCGCCACCAGGCCCGATGCCTCCTCCAGTTTTAAGTCCACCACACCCTGCTCTAAACCAGGGGAAAATTGACCAGAAATATTGTTGCCCGAACAGGCGATCACAATCAGCACTACGAACCAGCTATTCTTCATGTACGTTATTAAAAAATTAAGCCGCAAATTACAAAACTTATCTGCTTACTTGAACATTCAATTACTTATTCAGTAAGGATGCGTGTTGTTGGGATTACCGCCTAATGATGGCAATCATAAATAAGCTACCTTTGCCTGATTGATGTGAATGTTGTGACACACCCAGAAGAATTATTGGAGGATGATGAAGACGGCTTGTTTGAACATCATCGCATTGTGGCCGATGCCAAACAAAGCCTTATTCGCATCGATAAGTTTTTGATGGATCGGCTCCCCAATGTAACCCGCACTAAAAATACAAGATGGCATTCACAATGGTTTTGTGAAAGTGAATGAAAAAACCATCAAACCCAACTACAAAATACATCCGCATGATGTAATTACGGTTTCGCTGCCCGAGCCTCCCCGCGATACCGATGTGGTTCCGGAAAACATTCCGCTCAACATTGTGTTTGAAGATGAACATGTATTAGTAGTAAATAAAGCCGCAGGCATGGTAGTGCATCCGGCTTATCAAAACTGGAGCGGCACCTTGGTAAATGCGCTTACCTATCACTTTCAAAATTTGCCCGAAATGAAAGGCAATGAAGGCCGGCCCGGATTGGTACATCGTATTGATAAAGATACTTCGGGGTTATTGGTGATTGCCAAAAGTGAAATTGCCATGAACTCGCTGGCTAAACAGTTTTTTGATCACAGCATTGAACGCACGTACCAGGCCATTGTGTGGGGCATACCCGACCCGCCCCAAGGCACCATTAACGTACACGTAGGCCGAAGTTTAAAAGACAGGCGTGTAACCGTGGCTTTTCCCGAGGGCGATTTTGGCCGGCATGCCATTACACATTTTAAACTATTGAAAGACCTGCGGTATGTTTCGTTGGTTGAATGCAAACTGGAAACAGGCCGTACACATCAGATTCGCGCACATATGAAATACCTGGGCCATCCGTTGTTTAACGATGCCATGTACGGTGGAAATGATATAATAAAAGGCACAGTGTTTTCGAAGTACAAACAGTTTGTTGAAAACTGCTTTAAAATTATTCCACGTCAGGCATTGCATGCCAAAACGCTGGGCTTCATCCACCCGGTTAGCAACCAGTTTATGCAGTTTGATTCAGAGCTCCCCTCCGATTTTGTAGAAGTAATTGATAAGTGGGAGAATTATGTGAAGTATAATTGAAAGAATTGAGATTAATGACGCTAAAAGGAAAATGAGTTGCAATATTCCACTCCTAATGGATCGCACCCCAGTACCGAAATTTCTTTTTGTATTTTGAATCGGATGGATTCATTAAAGCTCGCTCATTTGACAGGATATATTTCTTTTTTTCGGCAGAGAACATTAAGAGCACACTTGACATAGACTGATTCTTATTATCAAATTTCAGTTTCCTAATAGCTGATTCAAAATGAGGTTTGTACTCATTCGGAATAACCTCAAAGTCTATCAATTCATTATTCTCAGATACTTTGGCATACGCTAAAAATTTTCCGCTCACTTTATTCAATTTGGCCAGCAAATTTACTTCTGCCATAAATTCAGATAAGTTTGAAACATACGGCATTGGTAAAAGTTTTCTTGTTACCGGTTCATAGTAATGATTAAAAAAATCCTTAGGACCCGGATAGAATTCCGGAAATAACTCTTGGTATAAAGATTTGATGGTGTCTTGATTCAGGAATTCTTTTTCCTCTAAAACATATTTAGCATTATATAGATAGCCTCCCAGTAAAAAGTAGTTAATCGAATCCATTGAAATTGGTTTACGGGGAAAATTTGTTTGACCTAGAAAAATGTCCATTTCATCGTATGCCATTTCAATATCTCTTACATAAAAAAGCCGAGGCTCCTCTTTCGCTAGAACAAGATGGTACGTGTTTCCTGTTATGGTATCAACTCTAAGGACATTATCAGATAGGTCAACCACCCTAACAACAAATTGTTTTTTACTAATATCTTCTTTGGAAAAGTCACTACATCTGTTGAATCCATTATTATAAGACCATGAGATTAAGAGATTGCCACTCGTACACTTTTCTGCAAAATCGAATTTGTATTTCTGACATGGAAAGGCAATGGTAAACTCAGTTACTAAGAGCAGGATAAATGTTATTGGTATTCGCATAAACTAAAATACGCGAATTTGATAGCTTTAAGGAACTAACTCTATAATTTTTCGAGAGAAGAATTTCCTATCAGGTGCGTAAGAGCCACCTGGGTTGCAGAAAGCCGGAGGAGCTTTAAACTGCTAATCGCAATTTCTTGCGACCTTTCTCCTGGCGCAATGCCTGCCTGATTTCCTTCATCGCTTCTTTCTTGAAGGTTTTGTAATCCGAAGCTTTTTCAGGCTTGTTAAGAAGGCCCTTAATGTAGATAAGCACCTCTTCCATTTGCACCTTGTCCATAGCGTCCAGGCTTTGCAGGATGGCCAGCTTAGGTGATTGTAACATACAATTAGTGGTTGTTGTTAGTACAAATAACGCAAATGAATCCCCTGAGGTTCAATAGGTAAGTGCATTATTAACCATTTGTTGATCTACCGGTAATCCCAGGCCTCATTTTCGACCAAAAAACGGTTATCCAAGGTCTTTGAGGGCTGCCACAAACGTATCCAACTCCTGGGTGGTAGTGTAAACATTTGGTGTAATGCGGCATCCGTGCACTCCGGCCCCGTCAATCGCAACGGTAAAAATCTTGTATTTCTTTAAAAGTGTATCGGCAAGATCCTGTGGTTTCATTCCCTCAACACCCACGTTGCCAATTCCTGCGTGGCGTTTAGGATCTTCGGGTGTATTTACCCGTATGTGTGGCAGGTTTCGAACCTTGCTGGTCCAATACGTTTGTAAATACCGCAGGCGTTCTTCCTTGCGATCGCGGCCAATTTTTAAATAAAAATCAATCGCATTGCCAATGGCCAAATCGGTATGCACGGGGTGTGTTCCGGTTTGATTTAAACTGTAAATATCCGTTGGATCGGACGAGGACGAGGCCAACAACGGCCATACATTAGCAGCCTTCCCCTTTTTTACGTACAAAATACCAGCCCCCAAAGGCACACTTAGCCACTTGTGTAAACTGGAGCCATAATAATCGCAACCCAAATCAGGAATAGAAAAATTAAGGTGAGCAAATGCATGCGCCCCATCTACCATTACCTCCACTCCTTTGGCATGCGCCATGTCGCAGATTTTTCTTACAGGTAAAATTTGCCCTGTAATGTTAATCATATGGCAAACCATCAGCAGTTTTGTTTTAGGTGTAATGGCATTCTCATAAAGCTTTACAATTTCCTCATCCGATTGAGGGTGGTTGGGCACCGAAACGATTTTATTTACAATGCCATGCTTCTTCTCCATGAGTTTAAAATGGTTGAGCATCGAGCCATAATCCTGTTCGGCCATAACCGCTTCATCCCCTGCCTTCCAGCGAATACCGCCAATAATCATATCCAGCGATTCGGTAGTGTTGCGTGTAATAATCAACTCTTCGGGCGAGCATCCTGCAAGCGCAGCCAGTTTAGCCGCTACCTTCCGTTTGTTTTCCCATTGCACAGTACGCATATAATACGAAGCCTGGTAATTCACTTCGCGAATGTGATTGATGTAGTGCTCCAGAATTTCCTGCGGCTGAAAACAGTAGTATCCGTTTTCAAGATTAATGTAATCGGGCTTTAGTTTATAACCACCCCGAACAGTAGCCCAGAAATCTTCATTACCGGCTACTGCTTCCGCAGAAAGCGTGGCTGTACGTTCGTTGGCTTTTGCCAGCACATCCCACAATGGCAAACTACTTAACGAAAGCAACCCAACGTTTTTGAGAAAAGCACGCTTGTTCATGACCAAAATTGTTTATTCCAAACAAAGCTAATTTGTCCGATTCAATTTTCGCTGAATTTTTTAATACTTTAGAAGCAATTCCAGATCGGTTTGGCTAAAGACCTGCGCTTATATGAAACTATTTTTCGCGAGCTTTTTAAGCCCCTCTGCCTGTTTGCAATGAAGTACACAGGCGATTGGGAAGAGTCGCGAAATCTGGTACATGAGGTTTTTATTTCCGTTTGGGAAAAATTCGACACGCTTCCGCCCGGTACGCAACACCGAAGTTATTTATTTACTGCGGTGCGCAACCGAAGCCTAAACTACTTGCGTGATAAGAAGAAAATGGTTTCACTGGAGGAAGTGCATGGAGAAGCCTTTTCAGAAACCAATACCACTGCTGAAACGGCCGAGCTGGAGCAATTGATAGAGGCAGCTATTCAATCCTTGCCCGAAAAATGCAGGGAGGTTTTTGAAATGAACCGAATGGAAGGGTTAAAATATTCTGAAATAGCCGATAAACTTGGAATTTCAATAAAAACGGTAGAAGCCCAGATGTCTAAAGCCTTGCATGTTTTGAGGGAGCATCTGCGTGAATTTCTAACCATCTTGTTATTTATTTTTCAGGGATGATAAGGGTATTTGCAGGTTACTGTGTTATGATACAAGAGAAATTGTGAACTACGAAGAAAACGATATTGACAACCTGATTACGCGATCGCTGACGGGCGAAACCACGGCTGAGGAAGAACAACAGCTCAGGACCTGGATTGCCGCCACGGCCGAAAACAACCAACACTATCAGAAACTGCAAAAGTCGTTCTCAATCGCCAGTCAGTATTATCGTACCAAACAAGTTCCGGATCTTAATCTGGACGCGGAGTGGAACCGATTTTTGAAGTCAATTGACAAACCCAAAACGAACAACGTACGCACATTATTCTCTACCACCTGGCTTCGCGTAGCAGCTGCGGTAATGGTGGTGGCTGCTTCAGTTGTTCTATACAACTATTTCAGCAATGCCGGGCTTTCTATTATAGAAAGCGGACTGGTGGCGCAGGAGGTAACTTTACCGGATGGAAGTCTTGTTACACTAAATCAAAACTCCAGACTCACCTATAGTTCCTCTTTCAACAATTCAGATCGCCACATCTCGTTAGAGGGTGAAGCATTTTTTGAAGTTGCTCATAATCCCAATAAGCCTTTTACTATTTCTGTAAAGGATGCCTCCGTAGAAGTGCTGGGCACTTCGTTTAACGTGCGTGGGTACAAAGCAAGCGAGGTATTAGAAGTAGTGGTAGCTACCGGCACTGTAAAGTTAAGTACTCCGGATAAAACAGCGCATGTCACGCTCCAGGCTGGCGATCGGGGAATTTATAACCCGCAGCAACAAACCGTGCAAAACGAAATTAACACCGATGTAAACTTTAATGCCTGGAAAACCCGCAGACTTACCTTTACCGAAGCCAACCTGCAAACTGTGGTTGAAACCCTTAACAAGGTTTACCAATCAAATATTGTAATAGCAGTGCCCGTGCCCGATACCTGCCTGGTTACGGTAAGTTTCGACCAGCAAGATCTTACCGCTGTGTTAAATGTATTGAAGGTAACGCTAAACCTGGAATACACCATTCAAAAAATAAAATTGAAATTACCCGCGCGGGTTGTTGATGCTGCTTTTCGAATGAAGACCGTTAAGCTGTTTTTACTTGCACTGATTTTATGGACAGGTGATATTTATGCGCAGGAAGGTAAGCTGATCTCCATTCAGGTTCAGCATAAACCCATCACCAAAATACTTTCGGCAATTGAATCGCAAAGCGGGGTTCGTTTTTCATACAACCCCAACAGCATTGCCGCCAACCGAAAAATTACTTTTAGCGTTAGCAATGCTACGTTAACCGCTGTACTAAATGCGCTATCCGAAGCGGCCGGCCTCGAGTTTGTTCCGCTCGAAAATCAGATTGTAATTACCCCGCGCACGCAAGTTGCCCCCGTGCAACCTAAAACCATAACCCTAAGCGGTTATATAAAAGATTTAAAAAGCGGAGAGGCTCTTATTGGAGCCACGGTTTATCTTCCTGAGCTGCAAACCGGGGCTATCGCCAATTCGTATGGCTACTTTTCGTTAACCATTCCAGGCGGGCATTATGCTGTGCGGATTTCCTATACGGGATACAAGGCCACAGAACAATCACTGGATCTGTCTGAATCGCATCAGCAAGATTTTGCTTTACAGGAAGAGTTATCCTTTCTGAAAGAAATTGTTGTTACCGCACTTCCTCTTATATCGTTAACCGAAGCAAGTGTAAGTCAGATTTCGTTACGACCAGAAACAGTTGAAACCCGGCCCGCCTTATTGGGCGAGCAGGATGTAATCAAATCGCTTGAAACCGTGCCGGGCATTAAACTGCAATCGGATGGATCTACATTCTACTATGTGCGGGGTGGCAATCGCGATCAAAACCTGATTCTGATAGATGATTCGCCTATTTATAACCCGAGTCATTTGCTGGGCGTCTTTTCAACGATTATCCCCGATGCAACAACAGACATTACGCTTTACAAAGGCAACATGCCCGCAATGTTTGGCGGCAGGCTCTCTTCTGTACTGGATATTCATACGCGTAAAGGAAACGACCAGGTTGTTCAACTTTGGGGAAATACCGGATTAGTCTCTACCAAGCTGGGCATTGAAGGCCCGATCAAAAAAAATGCAAGTTCTTTCTTACTCTCCGGAAGATTTTCGCGGCTGAAATGGCTCTTTCAGAAAATTGATCCGGCCATCAGTACGTTCAACTTTCAAGACCTGACCGGAAAAGTGAATTTCAGAATTAACGCTAACAACCACGCATACTTTTCCTTCTACACCGGGGGCGACAACTATTTTGCTGCAAACAATGCTATTCAATGGAGCAATACTGCCGGCACATTCAGGTGGACCAACCAACACTCAGAAAAACTATTCATTAACACAACCCTCGCTGCCAGCAACTACGATTACTTTTTGCATTCGGATCTTTCGCGTAACCAAAAGTGGAATTCGCACATCTCAAATCTCAACCTTAAATCAGATTTCAGCTACTTTGCTAAACCTCAAAATGAAATTTCATTTGGGATTGGGCTGAATGGTTATAATTTCAATCCGGGAAATCTTTTCACGAACAACGTTCAGAGTTCAAATGTATCAAAGCGGCAATCCATTGAATGGGTGCTATACGGAAATCATTCGGTACAGTGGAATAAACACTGGGGAATTAACTATGGATTAAGATTTACTTCATGGACAAATGTGGGCGAAGCCTTTGAATTTAAATTTGACAGGCAACATGCCGTAACCGATACCCTCGTATTTCCGGCCCGCCAGGCCTACATACGCTTTTTTAATGCTGAACCTCGTATTGTGCTTCAATACCTGGTTACCGATAACCAAAGTATTAAGTTAGGATACACGCGCAACGTGCAAAATGTGCATCTCATTTCAAATTCTGTTAGCCCCTTCACCTCGCTGGAAGTATGGCTGCCCAGCAGCATCAATATCCAACCACAACTTGCCGATCAGCTTAGCCTGGGCTATTACCATTCGCTGCCTTTAAAAGGAATTGCCTTTGGTGCCGAAACTTTTTACAAGTACATGCAACATCAGATTGATTTTGAAACACATGCTGAAACTTTATTGAATCCTTTTTTTGAAGGTGAGTTGCGCTTTGGCTCGGCACAATCGTATGGCGTTGAGTTGCTGGTTAAAAAAGACCTGGGGCGCCTGCGCGGATTAGCGGGCTATACATTTTCGCGGGCCATGCGCACCTTTTCAGAACTTAACCAAGGCCGGAGTTACAACGCTTTATTTGACCGGCCGCACCAGGTAAATTTTTTCATTGTCGTACGATATCCATCAGCGCTGGAAATTAAGTTCTTCCTGGAACCTTCAATCGGGCGCACCCTACAGTGCACCCATTAGTTTCTATCAATACAACGGAATTGAAGTGCCTGTGTACGGTGAAAAAAACAATGCACGCCTGCCTACCTATCACCGGCTTGATGTTACGGCAATTTTTAAACTCAATCGCAACAATGAGCGGAAGTATCAACATGAACTTGCGTTGTCCATATTCAACTTATATGGCCGGAAAAATCCTTTGTTTATTAATTTTAATAAAGAAGCACAAGCGGCAAACAACTTTAAAGTACCGTCTGATCTGATAAACCGCGAGTACAGCATCTCGCAGTTTTATCTCTTTCGGGCAACCCCTTCTGTATCTTATAATTTTAGATGGCAATGAAACCCTGGCGCTACTTTCTCATCCTGCTTTTACTCCTTGCCTGCGAAGAGCGGTTTAACGATCCGTTGAATACAAGGCCCACCAACCTGTTGGTGGTAGAAGCTGTGCTTACAAACGAACTGGTGCCACAAAAAATAAACCTCTCCTTCCCTTACCAACAACTGAATGGAGCCCCTACACCAGCCACCGGTGCGGTGGTGCAGGTGGTGGAAAATGACGCGGTCATCTATTCATTCTATGAAAACATCTTACAGCCTGGCGAGTATATAAGTGCTCCGTTTCGGGCTGTGTTTGGCGAAGAGTATAAACTGGAGATACAGATACAGGGAAAAGAATATTACGCAACAGATAGTTCGGTTCCGGTAGAGCCACTCACACCGCTTCAATACAAAATGGTGAACAATCAATTTGAATTGGTATTGTATGAAACCGGCACTATTTCAAACTACATCGATCATACCATTACTTCAGAAGATAACAGCGGCTGCATGCCCTGCCTGGGTCGTGTAATTTTTTACGATTTAAAAAGTATTGATGTGAATGAGATTTACAAACCGGGCAAAAAGTCATTTCTGTTTCCCGCGGGTTCAACCATCATCAGGCGAAAATATTCGGTAAGCGCTTCCTATCGAACTTACTTACGCTCTATGTTATCAGAAACTGAGTGGCGTGGGGGCATTTTTGATGTGGACAGGGCCAATGTGGCCACCAATCTATCCACAGGCGCAACCGGCTTTTTCGCGGTTTCTACTGTAATTTCGGATACCACCGTAGTGGAATAAAATTTTTTTTTTCTTCCCCATAAGGGTGCCGGCCGGATTTGGGGTTTTAGTGTATGAAGGGGATAAACCCCGTAAAAACAATAACAAAAACACAAACCATGAAAACAAAAGTCATTTTCATTCTGTTGGCACTCGGAACTTTCTCCCTGATTTTCACCTCATGCGAAAACACCGAGATGGTTGAGCCCGAAACCAGTCTGCTGCCCGATAAATTCAGCGTGGCAATACCTTCTTCCCTGAGCAATGCAAACAGTGTTGCAAATGGCAGAGCTTCCGGTAGAATTAAGGAAGATACCCTACGGGGTAATGACATTTACCTGCACCTTAACACCTTTATTGCTGTGGGTGACGGTGCTGCGCAGTTGGTAGAAGATATCATTGAAGGTATCCGGAAGTATAAAATTGATCGCATTCAAACCCTTACCTACACCAGCGAAGAGGATAACCGAACAAAAAATTTAGTGGTACTGGCCGATGCTACCTTTGAAGGCCAGGTATGGGATTACCAATTAACGTTAACCGATGCCGATTCTGAAAATGCGGAAGATGGCGGAAAGGCACTTCAGATTTTCTGGAACAAGCGTGCGCAGGTAAAAGGCATTGCCATTGTAAAACCTTACAACTGCAACCGGTTAGAAAACAACCATGCTAAAGACGCTACCTTCCGTATTGATTATACCGAAGGTGGTTCATCGGGTTATGATGCGCAAATGGAGGTAAGTATTTCAGGGTTGCCTTTAGAGAGCCCGCTTGTAAATCTGTTCTCGGTTAATACCCTTAAAATGTTTGTCGGTAAGAAAGGTGATGTGGTAGATGTGATGGGCAATACAAACCACCCTAATGCGTTTCTCTTTTCAGGTAATGTTGGGTATAACTGGGCTTTTGTAGCCGCTGGTAATGATGTAAAAAATATTGGTGTTGCCGAAGTTGGACTTCCACCAAGCAATTTGAACGAAACGGATCGTGATGTACTGTTAAAACAAAATTCTATCAAGAATGTGCTTACAACTGCCATTACCAACATATGGCCACAAATAGATCAAAATTTACTAAATGCATACCTGGTTAATACCGCTGCCCCCGGTTACTTCGATAACAAGACTGGATTTTTAGCCGGAGGCACCTCACCCGGTGCCGATTGGGATGTTCTGGCTAGCCGGTTGGGTGCGCTAAGCCCTTATAATCCAAGTGTTGTCTCCAACCTGGTTGTAACTTTCAAATAATTTTCAGGATAAAAGTTAATTGGTTAAACCTCTGGCTTTCGCCAGAGGTTTTTGTTTTCTTTGCGGCCATTAAACGATTATCACGAATGAAATTTTTTCTGCCTGTTTTAATACTAAGTAGCGTAACGGTAGTTGCTCAATCCAAAAAAGAATTGATAGCAAAAACACAGCAACTTAATGCAGAAGTTGAAACCCTGAAAAAACAGGTTGAAGAGTTGAAAAAACCACAAACTGCCGACTTAAGCAACCCACACAAAAAAGCCAGTTATTCGCTGGGCATCCTCATTTCCAAAAATCTAATGATGCAAGGTGCCGATTCGCTCGATTACGAGTCATTGGTGTATGGTGTTCGCGATGTGTTTAAAGGAGACTCCCTGCAACTTAAGCCAGAGGACGCGGCCATGTTTGTACAGGTATATATGCAACAAGCCATGGAGGCAAAGATTGAAAAAGCTAAAGCTACCGGGTTGGCTTTCCTGGCCGAGAACAAGACTAAACCCGGTGTAACCGAAACCGCTAGTGGGTTGCAATATAAAATCATCACATCGGGCACAGGTAAAAAGCCAACGGCTAACGATCAGGTAACCGTACATTACGCAGGCAAGCTATTAGACGGAACTTCTTTTGATAGTTCAATTGAACGGGGCGAGCCTGCAACCTTTGGTGTAACCGAAGTAATTGCCGGCTGGACAGAGGCCTTACAACTAATGCGCGAGGGTGATAAGTGGGTATTGTATTTACCTTCAGAATTAGCCTATGGCGATCAGGGTGCCGGAGGCAGATTCCACCATACTCTGTTCTGATTTTTGAAGTGGAGTTGATTAGATTGGATTTTTTTAACCGCAGAGGACGCGAAGGCGCTAAGAATTCTCTGACTACAAACTTTGCGGCTCAGCGACTTTGCGGTAAAATTTTTTCTAACTCAATAGATACTTTGCGACTTAGCGGTTAACGAATCTGCACAACTGCTTTCCCCATAATTTTTCTATCCATCATATCCTGTAAAGCTTGTGGTGCATTTGCCAATGAATAGGTTTTATAAATCTGCTGACTGATTTTTCCTTCCTGGTGCCATTGCATCAACTGATTCATATTGGATGCATTTTTGGCTGGTTCTTTTTCTGCAAAGCCACTCCAGAAAACTCCTGCTATGGATGCCCCTTTCAGCAAAGGAATATTGGCTGCAAAAGTTGGAACGTTTCCCGAAGCAAAACCAACCACTAAATAACGGCCTCGCCAGGCAATCGCGCGGATGGCGCTTTCAGCCACCGCTCCACCTACCACATCAAAAATAACATCAATGCCTGCTCCTTGCGAAATGTCTTTTACAGCATCTTTTACATTGTGAATCGAATAGTTAATCAAATAATCCGCTCCTTTACGCTGGCACAACTTCAGCTTATCATCCGTGGAAGCGGCCGCAATAACCGTAGCTCCCATCAACTTCCCCAACTCAATGGCAGCCATACCTGCGCCTCCGGCAGCACCCAGCACCAGAAGTTTTTCACCCGGCATTAACCCCGCCCGGTCTGATAAAGCATGATAAGCCGTTGCATAATTATAGAACGTGGCAGCAGCAGCCTGCAGGTTGATATCCGGGGGTAACACAAAGGTTCGTATGGATTTTACAACGGCATATTCTGCAAAACCACCCCAGCCACACATGCCCACTACCCGATCGCCAGTGTTTATATGCTTCACATCGCTTCCCACAGCTTCAACAATTCCGGCTACCTCGCCTCCGGGCGAAAAAGGTAGTGGCGGTTTAAACTGATATTTGTTTTGAATGAGGAGTGTATCCGGAAAGTTTACACCACAAAAGGCCACTTTTACCAACACCTCATCGGGTTGTAGAGGAGGCAGCGGCTGTTCTGCCAGCACCAGCGTATGTGGCAGCCCGTGTGTGCGGCAAAGTATGGCTTTCACGTACTGTACGAATTACCGTAATGATTATACACTATTTCTTAAAAAGCTTACTCAAAATTCCTTTAGCAGGCTGATTAAGTTTGTCCATAGCCGTGCGCAAGTGTATCAGAAATGCGTCATTCTTTAAAATATGATCAGCTACTTTCAGTTTTTTAGTCTTGGCTTTCAACGCTTCATCGTTTAACCCGGTGATATAAATAACCGGAACACCGGATTGCTTTTTGCGGATCTCCTTCAGGTAATCCAACCCGGTTTTGTCTGGTGCATTTGTAAACAAATGATCGAGTATAATCAGGTAAGGTTTGGTGGTTTCCAGCGCAGCAATGCCATCGGGCCCCGATTGAAATACACGCGTTTCAAAATCCGGCATCTGTTTAAAGTGTCCTTGCATAAAATTCAGGTACACCGGGTCGTCATCGATAATAAAAACCAACTTTTTCATTTGTTAAACTTACTTTTTTCAAGACGTATTTCACAAGTAAAATTATTATCAAATAAATCATACGAAAAAAATCATCTGCCTAAAAAAGCAACTGTGTACCATTTAGCTTAAATTTCAATCTAAAATTCACTTTATGATACCGCGCAGACGATTTATTCAATTGGCAGGCACCACATTGGCCGCATTACCCGTTTCCGGGATTTTAGCCCAAACACTCACAGAGCAGAAAAAGAACTGGGGTATTCAATTATTCACCATTCCGCAAATGGCCTCCAAAGACATTAAGGGTACGCTTAAAACATTGGGCGAAATCGGGTATAAAGAAGTTGAATTTTTTGGCCCCTACGAATTCAGCGCCAACGAAACCAAAGAAGGCTGGAAAGCTGTTGCCGGCCAGTTAGGCATACAAGGAAATGCATTTTATGGATACTCTGTTGCCGACATCAAATCGATGCTGAAAGACTTTGGTCTAACCACCCCTTCGGTACACTTGGATCTTGGTACCATGCGCACGAATTTAAAATCAGCGATGGAAGCCCTGAGTCAATTGGGCACACGCTACGTAGCTGTGCCGGCTCTCAATAATGCAGAAGAACGCAAAACATTAGATCAGTTTAAAAAATTTGCCGATGAGTTTAACCAGATTGGCAAGAAGATGGCCGATTATGGGTTAACATTTGTGTATCACAACCATGGCTACGAACACTGGTCTGAAAATGGTCAAACACCCCTGGAGGTTTTATTGAAGAACACCGACCCAAAGTATGTGGTATTTGAGTTGGACATTTTCTGGATGACAGCCGGAGGCGCAAGCCCAATTGAGTTTTTGAAAGCCTACCCCGGTCGCTTTAAGTTGCTACATATTAAAGATGCAAAAGAGACGGTGCGTTTTGCGGGCGATGGCAACACATCCGATCAATGGATAGCCTTGTTCCCCAAAATGGCCGACCCGGGTACCGGGGTGTTTGATATTAAAGGCATTGTAACACAAGCTGTAAAATCAGGCGCTGAACATTTTTACCTGGAACGCGATCTTACGCCCACTCCAATTGAAACGTTGAAGAATTCGTTTGAGTATTTTAAGGGGGTGTAGTGCAGGCAGGGTAGTTACAACCAACTCCGCAAAAAGAAAAGGCCAAGCAGAATAGCGACAATCAAGAGGATGGCCACCCATCGTATTACCGGGTTGCGATCGGGAAATTCGTAATTGCAAATCGGGCAGCTTTTACTTTTAGCGTCCACATCCATCGCACAAGAAGGGCACTCTTTCGTTTTCATCAGGTATTAAGCCATCTTAAAAATTTGCCCAGCCAGGTGCGCGGAGGCTTGGCAGTTGGTTGCGAAGTTATCTCCTTCTCAACAGGTTCGTCATAAATACGAACTGCTTTGACAGGCGTATTGTTTTTTATCTTGTTTAAATAGTTAAGTCGCTTGCGTTCCTTCTGCTCTTCGAGCAATTGTTTTTTTCGCTCTTCTTTTTCGCGTTCTTTCTTTTTCGCGTTGCAGGGCAATGGGGTTGCGCCACGGTTTTTCTGTCCGCTCAATGGGCTTTCTGCGTTTGTTCTTGTGTTCGCGTTTCGGCTTTTGTTCTGCTTCGGTAGTTTCTCCCTCGCCTTTTGGTTCTTCCTTTTTTCGGGGGCCAGGCAACTCAATTTTACCCAACACCTTTAAACCGGCCAGTTCCACTTTAGGTGCGCGTATTGTCTCCGTCTCTTCACCTTCAGATTTTATTTCAGAAACAATTTCGGGTTGCTGTTCCTCCACTTCGTTAATAACCGTTTCTGGTTGTTGTGGCAATTCTGGTTCTGCCTCCTGGGTTTGTACTAACATAATTTCAGTTAGCCGATCGGGCGCAAAGTGCAATACAATCTGTATTACCAGATCATCGCTTAATTTAGCGTTTGATCCATCTTCCAAAAATTGCTGGTCTTTTGCAAGCAGATCTACAATCTGCGAAGGTCTTACCGAAAGTTTTCGGGCTAATTGTCCGAGGCGCATAACAGTTCTAAATGAGTTTCAAGGCGCAAATATAGTTATATCTCGTTGCTGGCGGCTGGTTACGGGTTGCTTGTTTGGTTGAGGTAATTTACGGAGTCCTGCTGTTTTACCAGGAACAAGCCAGCAACTTCTTACTCTGCTTTTGGCGCCATTTCTTCTTTTCGGAGTGTTGTTTTTTGGATTTTAACCGGGCTTGTTTGGCGGCTGCGCCCGGTTTGGTGGCTTTGCGAACTTTGCGCTGTGCAAAGGCTTTGGTTAGCAACTCCTGCAGCTTTTGCAGGGTAGCTTCTTTGTTTTGCAATTGCGATCGGCTCTCCTGCACGGTAATCTGCAACTCGCCATCGGCTGTAATACGCGAATGCAATTTTCTTAAAATGGTTTCTTTCAGCGCTGGCTCAAGAGCCGATTCCGACACCTTCCACGAAAGTGTAATGCGCGAGTTTACCTTATTCACGTTTTGACCCCCCGGCCCGCTGCTGCGCGAAGCGCTGAACGTTAGCTCCGGCTTTATCTGGTCAATGATTCGCAAAACATTTGTAGGTACCACAAATCAAAAATAATTCATGCCCTGTGCTACACCAAAGCATTTAAACTCCTTTTAAAAATAATCGGGTTGCGATTGAACAAAAAAAACCTGACATTCAGAAGTATGAAGGGGCGCCTGGTTTTTGGATTGATCTTAATCGTGCGGTTAGGTTTTGCCAACTCCATCTTTATCCCCATGGACGAAAGCCAGCGTAATCATTTAAAAGCTTATGGCCTGGCATATTTCGCATTAAAAGAAGGCCAGCCTGTTGATTGGCTTTTGAATTACCGGGGCGGAAGTTTTCTCATCCCTTTTCACAACAATATATTATCCGAATGCAAAGTGCGTGGCATTTCATACGAGTTGATTTCGGCAGCAAAAACAAACAGCATCTTAACTGAAATAGCAAGGCCGGATGCAAACATGAATGTAGTGCGGTTGGAAACTGCCCCGCGCGTAGCAGTGTATTCGCCCAAGAACGAGTTGATCAATGATGAAAGTGACGCTGTGATCCTGGTGTTAGACTATGCCGAAATTCCATACACGATTATTTATGACGAGGAAATTTTGAAAGACGAACTGGCCAGGTTTGATTGGTTGCATCTGCACCATGAAGATTTTACCGGGCAACACGGAAGGTTTATGCGCAGGGAATCGGCAATAATACAAGCTAAAATTCAGGAAGAAACCGCTGCCCGGTTAGGGTTTGCCTCTGTAACCGATATGAAACTTTCTGTGGCCAAAAAAATAAAAGGATTTACTGCCGGTGGTGGTTATTTGTTTGCGATGTGTTCGGGCGCTGAAACATTTGACATTGCACTGGCCGCTGAAGGTTCTGGTATTTCTTTTAAAGATTTAAGCAGCGAGGAAGATGCTGCACTTGATTATTCCAAAACACTGGCGTTCGAAAATTTTTCGTTGGAGCCTGCGGCCAGCCGAAAATTTTCTGACATCAACGCAATGGGCCCCGATTTTTTTCAATCAACCGCATCGTACTTTCAGTTGTTTCAGTTTTCTGCCAAGTGGGATATTGTGCCTTCGTTGCTTACGCAGAATCATGAACAGGTGATTAAAGAATTCAGCGGACAAACATCGTCCTTCAACTCCGCCCTTGTTAAGCCCAATGCATGGGTACTGGGCGAAAATCGAAGTGCGGGTCGTTCGCGATATCTGTATGGCGAATTAGGTCGCGGCCATTGGACGTATTACAGCGGCCACGATCCGGAAGGAATGCCCGGTTGGCGCAGGGCCAGTACGGATCTATCCATGCATCCGCATTCGCCAGGCTACCGGCTTATTCTTAACAATGTGTTGTTTCCTTCTGCCAAAAAGAAAAAACAGAAAACCTGAAATGCAGAATTGGTAATTCCTCATCTCCCGGGCGAGAATCGTAAATTACTTGATTCCCATTCCTAACCGTTCCCAACGTATTTTATCCCACCACTTCCCGTCTTTGTTTATCGAAAACCAGATAAACAATGGTTTGCCCAGAATATGATCTTCCGGAACAAGCCCCCAATAACGCGAGTCGATCGAGTTATCGCGGCTATCGCCCATCATAAAATAGTAGTCTTGTTGAAAGGTGTAGGTGGTGATTGATTTGCCTTCAATTTCTAATTCACCATTTGCAATTTTTACAGTCTTATGGCCTTCGTATTTTTCAATAAACTCGCCATAGAAATTTAACGTAGAATCATTCACCTCTATCGTCATTCCTTTTTTTGGAATAGTTAGCGGCCCGTAATTGTTCAGCGTCCATGTATCATTCATCATCTTTGGATAAAGCAGAAAACCACCTTTCTCATCGGAAGCTGGCTGGATTGAAATTTTATAAGGTGCACTGTTAATGGCTTGCAACTGGGCTTCGGTAAGCAGCATGCTGTAAACTGCCTTGCCCTCATTGGTGTTGCCTAAAAACCAAAAATCTTCGCTATCAAGTTCAAGGTTATGGAGTGTGCGTGGATGCAACTCTTCTTTAGTAATCACCTGGTAGCGGAACTTCATCCCGGGCGGATTTATCATTGGTTCGCCATTGATATACACCTGCTGATCTATAATCTGAACAACATCACCACCAATAGCCACGCACCGCTTAACAAGATATGTTTTAAGATCAAGCGGCCGTTCCGTGGGATCAAGCAAATCCTTGGGTGTATTAAATACCACCGGCTCCCCGCGTTTTACTTTTCGTAATCCCGGCAAACGGAAAGAGGGCAACTCAATCCAATCTAAATACGATGGTATTTCTGTTCCCCATATTTTTTGATGCGTAAGAGGAATTTGTAATGGCGTGCGGGGTGTACGCGGGCCATAGTGAATTTTACTTACCCACAAGTAGTCATCTACCAACAATGAGTTTTCCATTGAACCGGTGGGGATTACAAACGCTTCGGCCAGCGACCAGCGAAACAACGTTGCTACTACTACTGCAAAGACAATAGACTCGCGCCATTCCTGGAATCTTGTTTTTTTACCTGTGGATTTTGTTTTCATCTTCCCATCGTTTGGATGAATAAGTATCCGGACAGATAAAATTATTACACCGATGTGAATAATAAATTTGGTTTGTAAGGTACGCGGAGGATCCCAGACCGGTAGGTCGCTGTCCCGGGTTAGAATTAGCCCATAGATACTTCTCCTCATTTCAATTTCTAAGTTTTTTTCGTACGTTAAGATTCAGAATGACTTTCGATTACATTATAGTAGGAGCCGGCTCTGCCGGTTGTGTGCTGGCCAACCGGCTTACAGAAAATCCGGCCATTACGGTATTGCTTTTAGAAGCCGGGCCAAAAAACACAAAACTGGAAACCACCATTCCGGGTGGTTACATGAAACTGCATCGCAGTTCGGTTGATTGGAATTGTTACTGGACAACACCACAACCTTTTCTGCAAAACCGAAAACTCTACCATCCGCGGGGCAAAGTGTTAGGCGGATGCAGCACCACCAACGCGATGGCTTACGTGCGCGGCCATGCCGCTGATTATAACCACTGGGCCAGTTTAGGTAATACCGGCTGGAGTTATGATGACGTGCTCCCCTACTTTATTAAATCAGAGCACAACGAACAGTTTCAAAACAGGTATCATGGCCAAACCGGACTATTGAATGTAACCCATGGGTTACGTCATAAAACACCATTGGCACAAGCTTTTATTGATGCCTGCGCGCAGACCGGCATTGTTCGCAACGATGATTTTAACGGAGCCCAACAGGAAGGGGCCGGACTCATGCAGTTTACCATTAAAGGTGCCAGGCGCTGCAGCACAGCCGATGCATTTTTAAAACCAGTTTTACTGCGCGATAATCTTACCGTTTATACCGGAGTGCACGTAAAACAAATTCTGATTGAGAAAGATGAGGCAACGGGCGTTGAATATTTTATTCGCGATGCCTGCTGCGAAAAAGTGTTTGCACGAAAAGAAGTAATTCTGTGCGGAGGGGCATTTGCATCGCCCCAACTTCTAATGCTTTCGGGAGTGGGACCAAAAGAGGTATTGGAAAAACACAACATCGAAGTAAAAAAAGAATTACCCGGTGTAGGCCAAAACCTGCAAGACCATTTATTCTTCGCGGTAAGCAGTTTGTGCAACAAACCCATTAGTAATAACCACTGGATGCCCTGGTACCGGCAAATACAATCCTTGGTGCAATATGCGTTGTTTAAGACCGGGCCGCTCACACTTGGGCCGTTGGAAGCATGTGCCTTTATTAAATCAGATACATCGCAACCAAAACCCGATCTGCAATTTCAGTTTACCCCCACACATGTTGGCAATGATTACACTACCGATTTGTTTGATCTTACCACCTTTCCGCATACCGATGGTTACACCATTTTACCTACGCAGGTAAATCCAAAAAGCCGCGGTTATCTTACCCTCGCTTCCGCGGATCCGTTTGCGGCACCGGTAATCGATCCAAACTATTTGTCGCACGAAACCGATCGCACCACCCTGGTGAAGGGTGCGCGTATAGCGTTACAAATTCTGGAAGCCGATGCTTTTACTCCTTACCGGACTAAAACGCATTGCCCGGCTCAGCGCGATTCCGATGAGGCCTTGCTCAACCATATTCAACGCAGTGCCGAATGTGTATATCATCCGGTAGGTACGTGTAAAATGGGTAACGATGCATTGGCTGTTGTAAATGATCAACTGCAGGTTTATGGAATTGGTAACCTGCGCGTGGTAGATGCTTCGATAATGCCTACACTAACCAGCGGCAATACAAACGCTCCGGTAATTATGATTGCGGAGAAAGCAGGAGATTTGATTAAGGGTAATTAACCTGCAAGCGTCACGCTTGTACCTTTTATAAAACGATACCGGTAACTAGAGAAAATCAATACCCAGGCATCCACTCATACAGCTGGTAGTGATCTCCGTTCATCCCCAGCCGTTCATAAACATGTTGTGCGCGGGTATTGGTTTTATCTACGTATAACCGAATGCCCCGGTACCCTGATTGGGGCGTAACCAGTTGCTGGATGTGCTGATACATTTTTTTAAATATGCCCTTACCCCGCGCTTCGGGCACAAGGTAAACGGATTGTATCCAGAGCACCGTTCCAAAACGCCAGTCACTCCACTCGTAGGTTGTCAACAGGCTGCCAACCACCCTGCCCTCTTCAACAGCCACATAATAGGCCCCTTTGGAGGGATCTTCAAACACTGCATGCACTCCTTTGGTTACTGTATGGTAATCCAATTGCAAACTTTCGGTTTCCATGGCCATTTTTAGTTGAAAGTCGATGATGTACAGCGCATCATCGGGCACAGCTTCTCGTATCAGAATCATGTTGCAATTAAATATTTTATTTATATTAACTGCGAATGGTCTATTTGCTTTTTGTACTTGGCTTTGTCTTTCTGATTAAAGGGGCTGATTTGCTGGTAGTGGGCGCATCCGCTATAGGTAGGAGGTTACGGATTTCTGAAATGGTAATCGGACTTACTATTGTTTCGTTTGGAACCTCGCTGCCCGAACTGTTAGTTACCACCGTTGCCAGCCTGAACGGCCAGGCCGAATTAGGGTTGGGTAATATTTTAGGAAGCAATATTGCCAATGTGCTCATCATTTTAGGAATTGCTGCGCTTATCCGGCCTCTACCTATTCCACGCGATACTTACTTTATTGAAATCCCATTCTCCGTATTGGCTGCCTTGCTTCTGGGCTTTTTGGCCAATGCTAATATTTTTTACTCTGGCGCCAACACCATTGGCCGCGAAGAAGGCGGCATTATGTTGTACTTCTTTGCATTGTTCATGATTTACATTTTTGTGATAGCCCGAAAAAAAATCGAAGGCCCCGAGGATTCTGCGGTTCCCCAACCCATGCTAAAATCCGTTTTGTTTATTGCGATTGGTGTTGTTGCCCTTTACTTTGGCGGAGACTGGGTAGTAAATGGTTCTACCGAAATTGCCCGCTTATTCGGGATAAGCGAATCGGTAATTGGACTTACTATTGTGGCTGTAGGAACCTCCCTGCCCGAATTGGTCACCTCGGCCGTAGCTGCCTATAAAAACAATACCGATATGGCCGTAGGCAATGCGATCGGATCCAACATCTTCAATATTTTATGGATACTTGGTTTCACCTCCGTGTTAACACCCATTCCTTTCAACGATCATAGCAACCAGGATATTTTAATGGTCCTGATCTCCACTTCAGCCTTGATTGTAGCTGTAATTGTTGGTAAGCGTCCCCGAATCAGTAGGTGGGAAGGGTTAATCTTTCTGAGTATTTATGCGGGTTACCTGTACTTCCTTACTCACCGTTAATTCATAACGCGTGTTTAATATCCGCTATCAGGTCGGCCGCCTCTTCAATCCCTACTGAAAGACGCATCAGTTTGTCAGAGATTCCTGCTGCCTTCCGTTCGGCTACCGTAAGTTTTGCGTGCGATGTTTTTGCAGGCGATGTAATGGTTGACTCTACACCGCCCAGGCTAATAGCCCGCTTAATGTAGTGCAGCCGTTTGGTAAACTTATCGGGATCTGTTTTTATTTCAAATGAAAGCATTCCGCCAAAGCCACCGGGCATTTGTTTTTTTGCAATGGCATACCCGGGATGATTTTTTAGACCCGGATAAAAAACTTTCGCTACACGGGGTTCTCCTTCAAGATACCGCGCAAGGGCCAACGCATTTTCGTTTTGTTTTTCCACGCGAAGCACAATTGTTTTTAAACTCCGCTCCACCAAGTAGCATGTTTGTGCATCTAAGCTTCCACCAAAGTGCATAGCGCTTTGCTTAATCTGCTCCGTAAGTTTTTTAGATGAAACCATGGCCCCGCAGCAGATGTCGCTATGGCCACCAATGTATTTGGTGCCGCTGTGTGTAACAATGTCAATGCCCAGATCCATGGGGTTTTGATTTACCGGGCTGGCAAACGTATTGTCGATAATTGTTATGATGCCGTACTTCTTTGCCAACTTCGCCACTGCTTTCAGATCGGTAATCTTCAATAAAGGATTAGAAGGGGTTTCTACATAAATCACTTTTGTGTTTTTCCGAATCGCTTTTTCAAAACTTTTCAGATCCGAAACATCGGCCATAGAATATTCCATGCCATAGCGCACCAGTTCATGCAAAGCGGCATGGTGCGTGCCTCCATATAAATCATTCTGAAACAGAATGTGATCTCCGGCCCGCATCATTCCAAAAATACTCGTCATGATGGCGGCCATACCCGAACTGAAGATCAAACCGTCTTCACCGTTTTCAAGCGCAACTAATTTTTCTACTACCACTTTTTGATTTGGCGTGTTATAGTAGCGCGGGTAGCGTACTTCAGCCTCATAATCGTAGGCCGATGAAGGATAGATGGGCGTAACTACCCCGCCATAGACCGGGTCTCCCATGGAACCGGCATGAACACTAAGGGTATGTTTAGATGTGGATTTTTTCATGGTGTGTTAGTCGCTGTAAAAATAGTTAACGAATAAGTTCGGTTATCGACTTTTCAAATTTATCTTATGCATTGCCCAATCCAGCAAGTCCCTTTCCGGAGGTTTACTTTCTTTCAAATTGTTTCCTAACACAACATTCCGTATTTTCAATTTCCAGTTGCATCAATGCAAAGCACAAATGCAGAAAAAAGGCATATCCAGAAAAAAAGCAAAGGCCGGCAAAAAGCTAGTGTGGCATTACTTCGATCATCGGGGTAAAAAAATTTCAAACCAGAAAGTGATTGATCGTTGCAACAAACTGGTGCTGCCTCCGGCCTGGGTAGATGTATGGATTTCCATTGATGCCACCGCCCACCTGCAGGCTACCGGTAAAGATGTAAAAGGGCGGCTTCAATATCGCTATCACGAAAGCTGGACATTGGCGCGTGCAACCGAAAAGTTTGACAGCATGGTTGGTTTTGCAGAAATGCTGCCCGGCATCCGCAAAGAAGTAACCCGCGATTTAAAACTTCACGGTATGCCAAAAGAAAAAGTGGTAGCGTTGATTATTAAACTAATTGATTTGTACCACTTCCGGGTTGGGAATGACGAGTATGCTAAACAAAATAATTCCTACGGCCTCACTACATTAAAAGAAGGTCATGTTGTTTTTGATCGGTCGGCCAATGCAGAGGGTAAGGGCGATGCCGTTTTTGAGTTTATAGGTAAATCCGGAAAGCTCTGGAAGCGGAGAATCTGGGAAGATGATCTTGTAAAAATTATTCAGGCATCGGGTGAAGTGGGTGGTAAAAACAAAAACCAGGATTTGTTCCGGTATCATGATAAAAATGGGAAAGACTACGATGTAAAGGCCAACCACATTAATGAATACCTGGATGCCATTACTCCGGAAAACACCAACATCACTGCAAAAGATTTTCGCACCTGGGCTGCAACCTGGAAAACAGCCTTCCGGCTCTCAAAACAATTAGACCCCGATACTGAAAGAGCACGCAAACGAGTAGCTAACGATGTTGTAAAAACGGTTGCTGCAGATTTGGGCAACACCCCCACGGTATGCCGTTCAAGTTACATTCATCCATCCATTTTATCCGATTGGTCAACCGGTACGTTTCGATCAAAATGGAACAAGGCCAGCAAGGGAAACAAACACCGTGGATTAACGCGCGAGGAAACTGTTACATTAAACTATTTGAAAGCAGGTGGATGATGGAGGCTATTTGATCAAACTCAATATCCCAACTTCTTTTGCATCCAAAGCCGATTGCCCTTCCAGGTATTGATCTACCGCTCGGGCTGCTTCGCGGCCCTCACTAATTGCCCACACCACCAACGATTGTCCCCTGCGCATATCGCCTGCAGCAAATACACCTTCTACCGAAGTAAGGTAACGGTTTGCTTTCACATTGCCTCGTTCATCTCTGTCAACTCCTAATTGTTCTAACAAGCCATGTTGTTGCGGATGTAAAAAGCCCATGGCAAGCAAAGCCAACTCACATGGAATTTCTTTTTCTGTACCCGGCACTTCCACAAACGCAGATGGTTTACCTGGTTCCTGTTTCATTTCTACCTCGGCAATCTTCAGGGCTTTCAAATTGCCCTGCTCATCGCCCACAAATGCTTTGGTAATGATTGACCAGTTGCGTTCACAACCTTCTTCATGCGAAGTGGATGTTCTTAAAATCATGGGCCAGTTTGGCCAGGGCATTGCAGCAGTTCTTTCAATGGGTGGCTTCGCTAAAATTTCAATCTGCGTTACCAATTTCGCTCCATGCCGGTTAGAGGTGCCTACACAATCCGAGCCGGTATCGCCACCCCCTATCACCACCACATTTTTTCCGGTTGCCCAGATTTCTTCCGCGTTCACCTTTTTACCTCCTACCCTTCTATTTTGTTGTGTTAAGAAATCCATAGCAAAGTGTACGCCTTTCAATTCCCTTCCGGGGATCGGTAAATCGCGCGGAATGGTTGATCCTCCGCACAACAGAATGGCATCAAACTCTTCTTTCAATTGCTCAACCGAAATGTTTACACCCACATTCGCATTCGTCTGAAACTTCACACCTTCTTCAATCATCAGTTGAACCCTGCGGTCAACCACTTGCTTATCCAACTTAAAATCAGGAATACCATAGCGCAGCAAGCCCCCTATTTCATCGGCACGCTCAAACACAGTTACCCAATGGCCTGCATAATTCAATTGTGCAGCTGCTGCCAACCCTGCCGGGCCCGAGCCCACAACCGCTACTTTTTTATTGGTGCGTGTTGCCGGTATGCGCGGCTTTACATATCCATCCTGAAAAGCTCTTTCAATAATCGACTTCTCAATATACTCGATCGTTACGGGTGGCTTATTAATTCCCAGCACACACGAAGCTTCGCAGGGGGCCGGACAAATTCGCCCGGTAAACTCCGGAAAGTTGTTTGTCGAAATCAGAATTTCATAGGCAAGTTTCCAGTTTTCCTGGTACACGGCATCGTTAAAATCGGGTATGATATTGCCCAGCGGACAGCCCTGGTGGCAAAAAGGAACACCACAATCCATACAGCGCGAAGCTTGCTTTACGGTTATCTTCTCATCAATTACCGGGTCAACTTCGTTGTAATCATTAATCCGTTTTTTGGGATCGCGCTTGCCCGGCAATTCTCGTTGCTGTTCTAAAAATCCTGTTGGTTTACCCATAATCCAATTCAAAATTTAAGATTCCAAAATTCAAGATTTACGATTCGGAAATTCAAGATTCAAAACTCTTATCCAATTTTGAATTTTAAATCTTGAATCTGAAATCATCAGTTTGATGAAAATTTAAAATCTGTATTGCCCAATGTAGTTTGTATCGAAGCTTTCTTTTCCGCTTTTTGTTTTTCCAACACTGCCTTGTAGTCGATCGGCATCACCTTTAAAAAGTTTTTAAAAGCACTGGTCCAATATCCTAAAATATGTGCAGCTACATCGCTGTTGGTGTGTTGATGGTGTTGTTCAATCATGTGGTGAAGTAACTGCTCATCTTCTTCATTCAGGGTATCGAGCAATACCATTTCCATGTTGCAGTTTTTAACAAATGTTTTGTTTACATCCCACACGTAGGCAACACCGCCACTCATTCCCGCAGCAAAATTTCTTCCTGTATCGCCCAGCACTACAACCGTGCCCCCCGTCATGTATTCGCACCCATGATCGCCCACGCCTTCTACTACCACCTTTACGCCAGAGTTGCGTACAGCAAACCGTTCGCCAGCCATTCCTTTAATAAATGCTTCCCCAGAGGTTGCTCCAAAAAAGGCTACGTTCCCTACAATGATATTTTTTGAGGGATTAAACGTTGCTGCCGATGAAGGATATAAAACCAACTTGCCTCCTGACAATCCTTTTCCGAAGTAATCATTTGCATCGCCCGCTAACTCGAAAGTAACACCACCGGTTACAAAAGCTCCGAAACTTTGCCCGGCTGTGCCGGTAAACTTTACACGCACGGTGTCAACCGGTAAACCCGGGCCCAGATAAATTTTTGAAATTTCATTACTGAGCATGGCTCCTACTGCACGATCCTGGTTTGTAATTGTGAATGATCCGCGCACAGGCTCCGCTTTCTTTAAAGCCGGTTCAGCCAATTGAATTAACTTTCTATCCAATACATTTTCAATTCCATGGTCTTGTTCTTCTTGTTTGAACAAGGCGGTATCTAAACTCATGGGTTCCTTAAACAGGAGTGGTGAAAGATCCAGGTTCTGATATTTCCAATGATCCTCGTTGTCGGATAGTTCAAGACGATCGGCTTGCCCAACCATTTCATTTACAGTTCTGAATCCCAACTCGGCCATAATTTCGCGCAACTCTTCGGCCAGGAATGTAAACAGGTTTACCACATATTCGGGTTTACCTGTAAAGAGCGCACGCAGTTCTTTGTTTTGTGTAGCCACACCCACCGGGCATGTGTTAAGATGGCACTTGCGCATCATAATACAACCGGTTGTTACCAGCGCGGCTGTTGCTACTCCCCATTCTTCTGCGCCAAGCAAGGCAGCAATAGCCAAATCACGACCCGTACGAATTTGTCCATCGGCTTGCAACACAACACGGCCGCGCAATTTATTTCGCACTAATGTCTGATGAGCCTCCGCCAAACCAAGCTCCCAGGGTAAGCCCGCGTGGCGAATGGAGCTGATGGGTGATGCCCCCGTTCCGCCATCATGCCCGGCAATCAGAATTACATCGGCATGGGCTTTCGCTACTCCAGAGGCAATAGTACCCACACCCGCTTCACTTACCAGCTTAACACTAATGCGCGCCTCGCGATTCGCATTCTTCAAATCATAAATGAGCTGCGCTAAGTCTTCAATGGAATAAATATCATGATGCGGTGGTGGCGAGATTAATCCTACTCCCGGAGTGGAGTGCCGCACACGTCCAATCCACTCATCTACTTTATGGCCGGGAAGCTGACCGCCTTCACCCGGCTTGGCCCCTTGCGCCATTTTAATCTGCAGTTCTTTTGCATTGGTGAGGTAATAACTTGTTACACCAAACCGACCGGAAGCAACTTGTTTAATAGCCGAATTTTCCCAGGTACCATCTTCCTTTGGTAAGAAGCGGGCCTCGTCTTCACCGCCTTCTCCACTGTTGCTCTTGCCTCCAATGCGATTCATCGCAATTGCCAGGGTACTGTGTGCTTCGTACGAAATAGATCCAAACGACATGGCCCCGGTAGCAAATCGTTTGAAAATGCTTTCTTTCGATTCTACTTCACTAATCGGAATGGACTTCCCCTTTTTGAATTTAAGCAAGCTGCGCAGGGTAATAGCCCGTTCACTCTGATCGTTAATAAGGCTTGAATATTTTTTAAACAACGCATAATCGTTCACTTTGGTGGATTGTTGCAACAGGTGAATGGTTTGCGGATTGAATAAGTGAACCTCGCCTCGTTGTTTCCATTGATATACACCTCCTACCGCCAGGCGGGGCAGCGCATTTGCCGTTGTGGGGAAAGCAAGCCGGTGCTTGGCCAGCGCCTCCAGGGCAATGTCATCCAACTTTAATCCACCAATACGAGAAACCGTTCCTACAAAGTATTGATCAATTACTTCCGGATGTATGCCGAGTGCTTCAAAAATCTGTGCTCCATGATACGATTGAAGCGTAGAGATACCCATCTTGCTCATAATCTTCAACAGCTCACCGGCTACCGCTTTCTTGTAATTCGTTATTGCCTTTTCTTCCGATAAATCTTCCTTCAGCACATTTCGCTTCTTCATATCGTGAATAGTCTGGTACACGAGGTAAGGATTTACACCCGAAGCACCATAGCCAAGCAGGGTTGCATAGTGATGGGTTTCCCACACATCGCCCGCTTCTACCAGCAACCCTACTTTTCCTCTTAATCCTTTGCGGATCAAATCATGATGTACGGCTGCTACTGCCAGCAACGATGGTATCTGCGCATGGCCGCTATCAAAACTTCTGTCGGAAAGAATGATTATCGTGAAGCCATCTTCAATGGCATCGGTAACATATTGACATACGCGGTTCAATCCTTTCTCGAGCGAGCCCGCCTGGCCATCGGCTTTAAAATAGGTGTAAATGGTTTTGGTTTGCAGGTGGCGATGGTCGATGTAACGGATCCGCTCTATCTCATTATTAGTTAACACCGGTGTGGGTAACTCTAAGGTGATGCAATGTTCCGGTGACTCTTCCAGTAAATTCAGCGAACCACCCACATGCGATACCAACGACATAACCAACCGCTCGCGAATCGGATCGATAGGCGGATTGGTTACTTGCGCAAAAAGTTGTTTGAAGTAACTGCTTAAATGCTGCGCTTGTTTGGAAAGCACGGCCAATGGTGTATCGTTACCCATCGAGCCCAAAGCTTCCTTACCCGTTTCGCACATTTGTGTTAAAATAACACGCAGGTCTTCGGATGTATAACCAAATGAAATTTGTCTTTTTAAGAAAGTAACCGGGTCGTACTTATGAAAACTTCCTCCCGGCTCGGGCAGATCCAATAAGCGTACTTTATTTTCGCGCAGCCACTTCCCGTAAGGTTGGCGGTTGCAGATTTCTTTCTTCAGTTCATCATCACTTACAATGCGCCCTTGCTCCATGTCCACCACAAACATTTTTCCGGGTTGCAGGCGTCCCTTTGTTACTACCTTGGCGGGATCAATATCTAACACTCCCACCTCCGAAGCCATAATCACCATATCGTCATCGGTAACAACAAACCGCGATGGCCGAAGTCCGTTCCGATCAAGCGTAGCACCAATAATTTTTCCATCGGTAAATGTAATGGAGGCGGGGCCATCCCATGGTTCCATCAGGTTAGCATGGTATTCGTAAAAGTCGCGCTTCTCCTGGCTCATGCTTTCGTTACCATCCCACGCTTCGGGAATCAGCATCATCATTACATGCGGCAACGAACGGCCGGCATGCACAAGCAACTCAATGGCATTGTCAAGATTGGATGAATCGGATTGCCTGGGATTGCAGATCGGCAGGATCATGTCCAACTCTTCACGTGTAAAATATTTTGAAGAGAAGAATGCTTCTTTGGAGTTGAGCCAATTTATGTTTCCGCGTACGGTATTGATCTCCCCATTGTGCGCAATGTAGCGAAACGGTTGTGCCAATCGCCACGAAGGAAACGTGTTTGTGGAAAAGCGTGAATGAATAACTGCCAGGGCCGACACCACATCTTCGTGCTCCAGGTCTGCAAAGTAAGGTCGCAATTGCCCGGATGTAACCATGCCTTTGTACGCTATGGTTTTATAGGAAAGTGAAGAGAAATAAAATTTATTATCAACCCCCTTTACCGATTCGGTAATAATGTGGGTGGTGTATTTCCGTAAGATGAAAAGTTTGCGTTCAAAATCATCGGGGTTAGAAATTTTATCGGGCCGTTTAATGAATACCTGTTCCATTACCGGCTCTGCATTCAACGCTGTTTCGCCCAGGTCTTTGTTGTTGGTGGGTAAAATGCGATACCCCAACAAGGTCATCTTCATTTTTTTGATTTGCCGATCCAGCACCTTGCGGCATTCTTCACGCACTTTGGCATCGCGCGGAAAAAAGACAAGCCCTACTCCATAGCTTCCAAACTCAGGAAGTTTAAACCCAAGCTTACTGCACGCTGAAATAAAAAATTCATGCGGCACCTGAATTAAAATACCGGCCCCATCGCCCGTGTTGGGTTCGCAACCACAAGCACCACGGTGCTCCATGCGCTCCAGCATGGTTAACGCATCGCTTACAATCTGGTGCGACTTGTTTCCTTTCATGTTGGCGATAAAGCCAACACCACAAGAATCTTTTTCAAATTCGGGGCGATACAACCCCAACTCCTGATCCGCCTGCATTTCTAAGGTAGTGGTTTTAAAAAATTATTGTAAAGTGAACCACCAATTTACAGGTATTGTATTTGGATTTGTTACTCTTTCCCCAATAAAAATTTTGTTTGTTACTAACAGTTAGTAGCGAAAACGGTTGTAATGCATCAAAAGCAAACTCCTTACAATCTATCGCTATCTAAAGAAGTTGTTTGCACAAGGCTACATACTTCGATTTGGTAGTGCTAAAGCCCCACACAAACATCTCACCACCTTCATCAAGCCTGAGTTTTTTCATGAGTTGTGGTGCCGTTAGCGGATAGTTGCGAATAGCGGTATGCGCCCGGTTGTTGGGTAACAATTTTTTCAGATCATCCGCGGAAGGATTCAGTATTTCAATTTTAAAAACGCGCCCTGGAAAATCCTTTATCCATGCTGTGCTTGTGTATAAATGTGTGTTGGCGGCCAGCTTGGTTAGTCCGAACAGGGTTGCTGTTAACTTAAACGCACCGGTTTTCATTATAGCCGCATTGGGTTCATAGAGGTATTGCTGTGGTTCGCCCATGGGTGCGGTTGCTTCAGCTTCTTGTTCGTACAGAAAAGGGAACTTTGATTTTATATACCCTTCCTGATCCAGGTCGATTGCGATCCACAATGGGTTTGCCTTAAATCCCTTCCGTGAGAGAAACAATAATTCCTTCATCTCATTTTCAACCGAAAGTGCAATTACTGTTTTTACATGAGCAACCTCACGCAATCCCTGTTGAATATCCAGCAGGGGCGAAGCCTTCAGCAACACCCACTCGCTTTTCTCAAAAAGCAATTTTTGCAAATGTGTTATGTCAGGCACACAATCGCGTAAGCGAAAAATCTTTTTGGAATTTTCATCTCTGCGCGAGGGATCGAGGTAAAAAACAGGATTGCCCGAAACAGATTCAACATATTCTTCTGCTGTTGAGTGAATGTGTTGAATTGTGGTTGCCCCTAACTGCGCATGGTTATGCTGAACCAAGGATAGCAACGCTGCATTCGGCTCCACATAAATAACGTTCTCAAATTTTTCTGAAAAGTAGAATGAATCTACCCCAAAGCCACCGGTAAGGTCAATTAATGCGTTTGGCTGAGCTTCTGTTTTAAGAAATGACGCTTTAAATTTTGCTGTTGCCTGCGAAGACGATTGCTCCAGATTAAGCGCAGGTGGATAAACAATGCCGCGCATGTTGTGCCAGAGCGGAAGCTTTTTCCTGGACTTTCGTCTGCCGGCAATTTGTTCTGCGATTAATTTTGCCGGGAGGTTGAAAAGAGTTTTGTGTTGCAGCACCAATTCACGTTCATCGGCATGTTCATTCTTAAAGATGAACTCCTGCACCGTGCTATCACAAATCGGTTTCCAATCGGCCATGCTGCAAGATAGGTTATTGCTTTACAACTGCACGGGTGCGCAAGGCAAACCAGATGTTGCGCAGGTAAACCGCAAAACCTAAACTTTGCGCTGTAAGCAAAACCGGATCATTGCGCCTGATGCCGTAATAAACTACCATTAACGAAGCCACCGCACTTATTATCCAGAACCCCAAGGGTAAAAGCGATTGCCGGGCCTTCTCGGAAAAATACCATTGGTACAGGTATCGCAAATTCAATAATAATTGTCCAACACCGCCCACAAGCAACGCCACATCCGCAACGTTTGTTCCTCTAAAAATGTGTTGAAAACTCTGCGGGGTTACCCACCACGTCCAGCCCATCAATACAAATGGAATAGGCACAATCAGTATTCTGAATATAACGTGGAGTTTACTCCATACCTGTTTTAACTGAAGGTTGCGTACATAAATATAGAACGAGAGTGTTTGCCCAACCAGAATTACTACATCCTTTCGCAGCAATCCATAAACAAGAAATAATATGGAGCCACTTAAACTGAAAATCCAAAACCATGTTGGTGATACAACCCGCCCGGCACGCTCAGACTGCACCCATTGCACCACTGTGCGCGCGCCAAAAAGCGATTGGGCAAAAAATCCAAGGATATAAATTAATATCTCGTTATGGCTGAGGTTAGTGATCATCGTGGCCCTCTGCGTTTTTAAGTATGCTGAGTAATGAATAGGCCCCGCGGGTTACCACAGCGGCATTCCTATCAAAGTCATCGGGTAAAATAACATGTGTAAACCCCGATTCACTAATACCGGTTTTCACTTCTACCCAACCAAATTCGTTCGCTGCCTTTTGAATGAAAATATAACTCACCCCATCGTAGCTCACTACTGCAGCCTCGGGCAAAGCAGGCACAGGGCTGCTGCCTGTTTCGATAGTTGCTGCGAAGTACATTCCGGGAATCAACAAGGGGTCTTCTTTTTCCAGGTGGCCGTGCACCCGCACGGTTCGCTCTGCTGAAATTTCTTTACCGATCAGATAAATGGTAGCAATTCGTTCTTCTGTTTCATTGGCCAACTTCAACTTCATGGTTTGCCCGGTACGAAGTTTCATAATATCTCCCTCAAATACCTGGGCTTCGGCATGCAGGTGGTCGGTGTCAACAATCTTAAACATGACATCTGCACTATTTACAAACTTGCCCCGGTTTACATTTACTTCCGTTACATAACCGGCAATGGGGGTAGTAATATTAATTATACTTTTTATTCCCTCTTTCTGAATAGTCTCTGCGGAAAGCCCAATCATTTTAATTTGTGCGCGCAATCCTTCTTCTTTGGCTTTTGCCGAGTTGTAATTTGATAGAGCCTGTTGCAATACTTTTGCAGCGTTTACATTTTCGCGGGCAAGTTCTTCCTGGCGTTTATATTCCTGCTCCAGAAACTCCAATTGGGTTTTGCTTTCCAGGTAATCCTGTTGTAAGCGGATATAATCCTGATGCTCGAGCGTAACCACTACCTGGCCCTGCTTCACGCGCATGCCCTGCAGCAGTTCGGTATGCTTTACAAAACCTCCCATGGGCGCAGCTATCGTAACCATGTTTTGGGGTGGCACTTCCAGCATACCGTTTACCCGCACGGGCGATGCGATTGTTCGGGATTCTACATTGCCCAACTGCAAACCAATCGTTTTAACCTGCTCCGCTGTCAGGCGAATGGTTTCTGCCTCGGCTGCTGATTCTTCCTGGCTGGTATGTTCGGGTTTTGAACATGACACCACCGTAAGGGTTGCCAGCAGAACTACCCGGTAAAGATTTTTGGTTGATATAATAATGGAGTTCATAATGATCAGATGGTTCCGGTGAGTGATTCGATTTTGATGATAGATAAATTATACTGCTGCAACGCCATCAGGTAATTGGCTTTAATACCGATAGCCGTGCGCAACGATTGTAAATACTCGGCATAGCCAATTTCACCCGTCTGAAATGACTTAGTTGCTTGCGATAGTATGAGCGCTGCATTTTGAAGCGCAGACTGTTCGTAATACGCCAGGCTGGTTTCGTTCTTTCTTAATTCAAGCATGGCTTGCTCATACTCCTGCGTAATTAATGCCTGTGTATAGCCAGCCGTTTTTTGTGCTGCCTCATGCTGGTAAAAAGCTGCCTTTGCCCGCGCAGTTTGTGGGGCAAACCAAAGCGGGAAGGAAACACCCACGATAAAGCCTTGAAAGCGCTTACTCTTATCGTAAAACTCTTCGGTGCCCGTAGTATTTTGAAATCCGATTAACGTTTGGTTGAAATACCCCAATTCAAGATCGGGTAAAAACCTGTTGCGCTCAACGCGAAGCGCCTGCCGGCTGATGTTGGTCTGTTGCAATTCATACTGCCATGTTGGGTTATTGGTAAGGGTGCCCTGGGTTAGTGTGCGCTTAACAAAATCTTCGTTCGGCTGAATTACTTCGCCTGTGTTAACCAATACCTGCAATCGTTTTTGAACGATGTTCCTGTCGGCTTCATTCTGCTGTAATTGATTTTTGATTTCAAGGTGTTGGCTCTCGGCTGTTGTTTTTTCCAGCAAGGTTCCTTCACCGGTTTTGTAGCGAACCGAAGCCACCCGCGCGAAATTCGCAAACAAGGTATCCTGCGAAAGCAAGAGTTGCTGAAGCGCCTGGTGATACAACAAGAGTTCGTAAGCCAACCTTACTTCATACACCAGGTTGTTTTGCTCAAGGGCCAGGCTTCGCTCGGCACCCAGTACCTGTTCCTTGCCTAATTTGTTTTGAGCCATCAGCGTAGAAGGAAAAGGAATGCTTTGCGAAAATGTAACGTTGTTGTCTTGTTGAATGGTGTTGTACTCGCCCTTCATTAAGGTAGCCGAAAACTTACCAAGGTCCGTTTGTGCTTTCTTAAGCTGGCGGGCTTGCTCGATATGGTATTCTTCCGCCTTTAGGCGATCGTTATTTTTTAGTGCAGCTTGTATCGCTTCCTTGCAACTCATTTTTTGAGCGTAAGTCGCAGTGCTGATCAGCGCAAGCGACAAAACAAAAATTTTAACTCTGTAAATCATAATTCCGTTGATTGCGTTCTCTTTTCAAACAAAGTGTACAAAACAGGCAGCACCACCAGCGTAAGTAAGGTTGCTGTTATTAAACCTCCGATAACCACCGTAGCAAGCGGGCGTTGCACTTCTGCCCCTGAGCCTTGCGAAAGCGCCATGGGTAAAAAACCGAGCGAAGCTACCAGCGCGGTCATAAGCACCGGCCGAAGGCGGGTTTGTGTTCCTTTCATCACCAGCTGATGCAACGATTCTTTACCAAGCTTTTGGAGTTTATTAAACTCCGCAATCAGTACAATGCCATTTAGAACCGCTACACCAAACAAAGCAATAAAGCCCACTCCGGCCGAAATACTAAAAGGCATATCGCGCAACCACAACGCAACTACTCCACCAATGGCTGAAAGTGGAATGGCTGTAAAAATTAACAAACTGTGGCGCAGCGAGTGGAACGTAAAATACAACATCAGGAAAATCAGAATGAGTGCAATTGGTACAGCAATGGATAACCGTTGCTCCGCTTCTTCCAGATTTTTAAATGAACCCCCGTAGGTAATATAATAGCCGGGTTCAAATTTCAGTTTCGCAGAAATCTCTTCGTCTAATTCGTTTACAATGCTTTCCACATCTCGGCCACGCACATTAAACCCTACTACAATTCTTCGTTTGGCATCATCGCGTTGTATCTGATTGGCACCAATGGTGAGATTGATTTCTGCCAGTTGATCTAGCGGTACTTGTAATCCCGATGCCGTGGTAACAAATAAATTTTTAACATCGTTTATGTTTTGGCGGTTTTGATTGGCCAACCGAACCACCAGCTCGAATCGTTTTTCATTTTCAAAAACCAATCCGGCAACCTCGCCTGCAAAGCCAGCGCGCAACACGCGGTTTACTTCATCAATACTTAGCCCAAACTGTGCCAGCCGCTGGCGATTCCACTTCACCACTATTTGAGGTAATCCCCCTATGGGTTCAACAAACACATCTTCCGCTCCCTCCACTTCACGGGCCAGCTTTCCCACTTGTTCGCCATACCTCGCCAGCAAGTCCAGATCTTCGCCAAAAATTTTTAACACAACATCCTGTTTGGCTCCGGTCATCAATTCGTTGGTACGTAGTTGAATGGGTTGCTGAAATCCATACATCACACCCGGCAATGCTGCTTCCAGTTTTGCCAGCATCTTATCCGCCAGTTCTTCGCGCGTGGAGGCTGTAACCCATTCGTCTTTTTCTTTTAATGTGATAATCAAATCCGTTACTTCGATTGACATCGGATCGGTAGGAATTTCGGAGGTTCCTATTTTGCCGATTACAGTTTCTACTTCCGGAAAATTTTTAATCAATACATCGGCTGTCTTAAGATTCACTTCAATTGACTCGCTGAGCGAACTTCCTGTTATCAAGCGGGTCTCTACTGCAAAGTCGCCTTCATCCAGCGTGGGAATAAACTCTCCACCCAGGCGCAGAAAAATAAGGAAGCTACCGATCAGCATAATCACTGAAACAGCTACCGTAATAACTTTATGCTTCAGGGCCGACTCAATCACGGGTTGGTACACCCGCTTAAAGAATGATATTATCCTGTCGGAAAAATTTGCTTTGTGCCCCGTTGTTTTGCTAAGCACCAGCGCAGAAATCATGGGCACATAGGTAACGGAAAGGATAAGCGCACCTAAAATGGCAAACGAAACAGTTTGAGCCATGGGTTTGAACATCTTCCCTTCAATGCCCGTAAGCGACAGAATTGGCAGGTAAACAATCAGAATAATAATCTGCCCGAATGCAGCCGAGCGCATCATAGAACTGGCAGATTGCTGAACTTCTTCATCCATTTCGCGCTGCGAAAGTTTCCGCGCCATTGTGTTGATACCCAAATGATGCATGGTAGCTTCCACAATAATTACAGCTCCATCTACAATCAACCCGAAGTCGAGTGCGCCCAGGCTCATCAGGTTTCCTGATACGCCAAAAAGATTCATCATAGCAACGGCAAATAACATTGCCAAAGGAATAACCGAAGCTACAACCAACCCGGCTCTGAAATTTCCGAGTAACATGACCAACACAAACACCACAATCAACGCGCCTTCGGCCAGGTTTTTTACAACAGTTTCAATAGCATTGTTAACCAACCGGGTACGATCGAGGAAGGCTTCAATCTCCACCCCTTCAGGCAATGTTTTTCTTATTTGTTCGATACGATCCTTTACATTGCCTATTACCTGCGATGAATTTGCTCCTTTCAACATCAACACCACGCCACCAACTGCTTCCCCAATATTGTTATAGGTTAATGCGCCATAGCGGGCCGCACTGCCGAATTGAATAGTTCCTACATCTTGCATTAGTACGGGCAAACCGTTGGAAGTATTTTTTACCACGATCGCGCGAATGTCTTCCAGGTTATTTACAAGACCTTCGCTGCGGATAAAGTAAGTATTGGGCTTGCGTTCAATATATGCCCCACCGGTATTTTGATTGTTTTTTTCCAGTGCTTCAAACACCTGGCTGATGCTGATGTTCATGCCGCGCAACTTTACCGGGTCAATGGCTATTTCGTATTGCTTTACATAGCCACCAAAACTGCTGATGTCGGCTATGCCCGGTGTGCCTATCAATTGCCTGCGCACAATCCAATCCTGTATGGTGCGCAATTCCATGGCATCGTATTTTGCTTCGAAGCCCGGTTTGGCTCGTAACACATATTGATAGATTTCACTCAGGCCGGTTGAAAGCGGACCAATTTCGGGAGAGCCCATCCCCACAGGTATTTGATCCTGCGCCTGGTTAAGGCGCTCGTTTACTTGTTGCCGCGCCCAATAAATATCGGTGTCTTCTTCAAACACCACGGTTACTACCGAAAGTCCAAAACGCGAGATGGAACGCATCTCAACAATTTCAGGAATGGTAGCCATAGTTTGCTCAACCGGAAAAGTTACAAGGCGCTCCACCTCGGGTGCGGCCAGGGTGGGCGATACAGTAATAATCTGTACCTGGTTGTTGGTAATATCAGGAACGGCATCGATCGGTAACTGCTTTAACGAATAGCTGCCCCACAAAACGAGCGCTATGGTAAGCATACCTACGATGACCTTATTCCTTATTGAAAAGGAGATAATGCCATGAAGCATAGAAATAATACTTAAGAAAAAATGAATGAAACAATACCGCACTCACCCCACCACCCTTCAACTTTGTTGTGGCAGTAACTTGGGTGAGAATTTTTTATGCCACCTTAGGTGGTTGCCAGATGGATTGGCTGAAAGCGGATGTGTACGTGGATTTGTAAAAGTTAGAATACCGGATAATGCAACTGAATGACGACTCGATGTGGGGGGCAAAATCAGTAAGAATCATGCTGATGTGCGAGGTGGTGCAATCGTGCGTTTTGAAAGGCAACCCCTTGTGTTGTTCATGCTCTTGTTTGTCATGTTGCTCGGCCGATGCCCCATAGTGCAGGTCGAAGAAATCGCTAAACGAAAATGATTGGGTGTTACTTTTATGTTGCTGAAAATGGCGCAACATATATGGCACCTTCGAAAGATCGTGCAGATCAATAACCGATCCCGTAAGGATTAATGCGGTAAGGAGATATGCCATTGGTCTTTTCACGCTTCAAAAGTAAAAAATAAAATTTGAAAAAATTCTGAAGGATACACCAGTGGTTTAAAACAAGGATAGTGTTCCGCCTTTGCGGAATTTCGTAAGGTTGTAGGGCGGTACGCTGCGATTGGCAAAATACTTTTTCCGGGCAGCCCTGAACAATTGATGAATGGCTTCAGCAATATTCCCTTCGCCTGCCATACGCCTTCCAAATTGCGAATCGTTTACTGTGCCGCCATGAAAGGAGCTGATCTGATTCCACACTTTATCAAACCGATCGGGAAAGTTTTTGCGCAACCAGTCTTCAAAGATTTTACCAATTGAACCATTTAACCGCACAACAGTCATTCCGCAACTCATGGCGCCATGATCGGCCGCAGCCTTTAGTATCTCTGGTATTTCATGATGGTTTAAACCCGGAATGATCGGTGCATTCATAACCCCTGTGGGTATTCCGGCCTTCGATAATTCTTCCAATGTTTTTAAACGTTTGATGGCGCTGGCGGTGCGCGGTTCCAACATTCGCCTTAACTCTTCATTAAGCGTAGTGATGGAAAGATAAACATGCACCAGGTTATCGCTTGCCAGATCTTTGAGCAAATCCAGATCGCGTGTTATCAAACTGTTTTTGGTAATAATGCCAACCGGGTGGCGGTATTGTGCCAACACCTTTAACATACCCCGCGTAATCTGAAACTTGCGCTCCTGGGGTTGATAGCAATCGGTATTACCGCTTAGCATAATGGGCACCGCATTCCAACTTTTGTGCAGCAGGTGTTTTTCTAAAAGCGCGGGTGCATTTTTCTTTACAATGATTTTACTTTCAAAATCCAACCCGGCACTAAAGCCATAATACTCGTGTGTGTTGCGCGCATAACAATAAATACACCCGTGCTCACAACCCTGGTAAGGATTCATGGAATACATCATGCTCAGGTCCGGGCTCTTTACTTCGTTCACAATCTTCTTTGCATGTTCTACGAAGATTTGAGTGGTGGGCGATTCGAGCAGTGGTTCATCAAGGCCCTCAACATGGTCCGTTACATACCGGGCTTTTAAAAACCTGTTTTCGGTTTTTATCTGTGCGCCACGCCCTTTCATGTATTCCTGATCCATACGGCAAAGTACTAAATAATTTAGTATTTGTTTGATTTCATGTCAAAAATTGAGGTTTTAGTAACAGAATAATAAAGTGTAAAATGCCATTGAATTTGAGTGTACTTACCTTGATTATGCCCTTGTCATACACCAACACTCCGATTGTTGAAATCTCGACCCCCGAAACGATTCGTTCCGGCATCCGGCTTCTCATCAAACGCGAAGATCAGAATCATCCCTTCCTATCGGGCAATAAATGGTGGAAACTGAAGTACAACCTGGAGGCTGCACAGCAACACGGTCACAACACTATTCTCACTTTTGGCGGAGCATACTCCAACCACATCTATGCCACTGCTGCTGCAGCGTACGAGTTAGGGTTTCAATCTATTGGAGTAATTCGGGGAGAGGAAACGCTTCCTCTCAACCACACGCTTGCTTTCGCGAAAAGCAAAGGCATGCAATTGCATTATGTATCGCGCGAAGCATATCGCCACAAAAACGATGTTGCATTTATTCAGCAAGTAAAAGATCGCTTTGGTGATTTTTATTTAATCCCGGAAGGCGGAACAAACCAACTGGCCATTCGTGGTGTGCAGGAGTTTGCGCACATGCTGAAAGCAGAAATAGCCTTCGACTATATCTGTTTGCCGGTGGGTACCGGTGGAACAATAGCTGGAATCATCAGCGGGTTGGATGAACACCATGACATTATTGGTATTTCCGTTTTAAAAAACGGAGCATTTCTTAGTGATGAAGTTAGCCAGCTGTTGAAAAATTTTTCTGGCCGTGTTTATGGAAACTGGACCATTGAAACATCCTATCATCACGGAGGCTATGCAAAAACCAACCCGCAGTTGTTTGCCTTTATGGATGAGCTAACCGCCCGCCATAAGTTGCCACTTGATCCGGTGTACACAGCCAAACTTATGTGGGGTGTGCAGGACATGATTGCACGGGGAAAATTCAGGCGTGGAAGTACGGTACTGGTTTTACACACGGGCGGGTTGCAGGGGTTGCAGGGTTTTCGGTAACCTAACCTATCATTATGAGATTACTTTTATTATTGCTTGTTGCTACAACAATTTCGTACGCACAAGACCTACCCACAAGTAGGCGAAGTAGCTATTACACGTTTGTATATAAAGTAACCAATGCCGAAGCTGAGGCTCTTTACAAAAACCGTCAACCTACACAGGCATTTTGTCATTCGTTATTTACACTTTATCCGTCTGATTCAGCCCGGTTTCAGGATAAATTACCCGTTGGGCATTATCTGGAAGTAAAAACGATTGAGGGCAAGTTGCACTATGAACTGGTTTCTATTAACAATACGAACTTAACGCTCTTATCTAATCAACGCGATTTTATTTTTACAATCAGCGATCAAAGCGGAAACAGAATTAACAACGCACAAGTTAAAATCCGAAATCAACCAATAGCCTTTAATAATAAAGACAACGCTTATGTTGATCAAAAATCAAACAAACGAGGCCTATTGTCTGTAACAGTCAATGGTCATACCGCTTACTTCCAAATTGAAAGACAAAGAAACAACACCCTTTTTGTACGATCCGGAAAAAGAATATTAGGAACATTTCCCATTAATCACATTGCCTCAGTTATCGTTTATCCTGTGCGCACCGTTAAAAATCTTGTAAAGGGGTATGGTGTTTCTGCGCCTGGAATTTATTACAAGGCAAAGCAATGGATTGAGCCTAAGTACGAAAAAGATTGGAAAGGCTACATCGTATTCAACAAGCCAATATTTAAACCAGGAGATACGTTACGCATAAAGGCATTTTTCACCAATAAGCGAGGAAAGCCAATTTCTAAAACTCTTGATCTGCGCCTGTATGCTTATGGACATAACCCCGTAAATGTAAAGCTTGGCCATATAAACCCATATCGTACAGGAGGGTTTGTTCATGAAGTGGTGCTTACTGATAGCTTAAATCTCTCGTTAGATACAAATCCAACTATTTCTTTTGAGCATCGAAATAAAATTGTTGAGTCAAAATCATTTCGGTACGAGCAATACGAACTCAAAGCCAATCAGTTTCTGGCACGATCTGAAAACAATAGAAAGGAAAAGGGAGGTATTCTTTACCTGAAAGGCACTGATTCAAATGATATGCCCCTGTACGATGTGCAGGCAGAAGTGCTTGTTATGCCGAAGCATGTGAATACGATCTATCAAACCCAGGTATTTGTTCCTGATACACTTTGGTTTCACAAAATCAAGTTAGATGTAGTCGGTGAAACAAAAATTGTATTACCTGATTCTATTTTTCCGAAGGCTGATCTTACTTATAAAGCAGTTGTTGCCTTTTTAAACGCAGACAACGAACGCCAAACCAAAGAACTTATTCTACAATACAATTTTAATAAACCTCCAGTTCGGTTTGAAATAAAAAATGATAGCATTTGGGTTACGGCCGGGGCTTTAACCGATTCAGCTGAGCTAACTGCATTAGGTTGGGATGATGAGGAAATATTTACCAAACAAATTCAACTTCCCTATCACGAAAAAATCAACCCTTTCATTAAAGAATATGAAGCCGGCATGTCAACCTCCTGGGAATTTCTGGAAATGGCTGAATACGATAAGCTCGAAGTATTATCAACACGAACAAAGGATTCTATTTCAATTACAATCAGTAACCCGCGCAAAATTCCGGTTCATTATCAGATCTTTAAAAATCGTAACCAAATTGATCGGGGCAGTACGGATGAGTCAGCAACGATTTTTACAGGTAAATCACAAACAAGAGAACTATTTACTATTTCGATTCAATACGTGTGGGCAGGTGTTTCTAAAAACGAAAACTATACTGTAGATTTTAACGATCGTCAACTTAATATTTCAATTGCTCACGCACCCTTGGTATATCCGGGTCAAACTTCTGAATTTACAGTTAATGTTTCGGATGTGAACGGCAATCCGGTAAACGATGCCGATGTTACAGCCCTCGCATATACCAAAAAATTTAAGCAAGGAGGTGTTGCTCAGGTTCCCACGTATCCGCGCAAGCAAAATGGCAGGCTGTTTTTTAATGCCTTTAGTAAGGGTGAATTTGAAACCCTGAATGTAACAAAACTAGATTGGTTACTCTGGCATAAAACCCTTGGACTCGACAGTATTTCCTTCTATCAATTTTTATATCCCGCTAATGGCCAATATGAGTTTAGTAAACCCAACACAGACTCGATCACACAAATAGCACCATTTTTAATTGAAAACGGGTTGGTGCTTATGCCTCATGTAATTTATATAGATAATACACCTGTTTTTCATTTGTCAGCGAACACCATTCAGCCTTATTCATTCAGGATTGATTCGGGTAACCACCGTGTACAAATACGTGTACGCAATTATGCCATATCCTTTTCAGTTGAGGTAAAGAAGAATCATAAGCAGATTATATCGTTGGATCTAAACCATTTACCGACTAACGTATTAAAAACAGAACTAACGAAGGAAGACCTGGCGCGTGAAGCCAACACCCTAAGCAAATATTTTATTACGGTTGAACGATCTGAAAAACAGGCTCTGGCATACATTATGCAAAACAACAACTACTTTTTATTTAACCCATCCCCGGGGCGGGGGTATCCACAACCCGAAATTGTTGGTCCGCTTCATCCTCAGTTAACACAATTCTTTTCAGCAGATACTACCGCATTAACCTTCAACTTTGAGCCCTTCTATTCCTATCGGTTTTTACCCGGCTTAATCAGGCAACGTTCAATAACCGCCCCCATTCTAAAAAGTCAAAACTATCGCTTAAATTTTTCTCCCTCATTTGATGATCGGGTTTTGACCAAATCAGAAATAGAGAAACGGTGGTCAGATTTTTCGGCTATTAAAAATCCGCGATTTGCCAGATACCCAATTGAGCACTTTATAAACAAGCCAGCCGGAGCCCTTTCACTTGCTCTCATACCTTCCTCAAAACCAAAAACTCACCTCGCCACCTTTCTAATAAATCTCGATAGCCCTGATCAATATTCCATATATCCGGCAAGCAATCTTGAATTTGCTCAATTAGGGGCTGCCCATTATGAAGTGGTTTTGTTAATGAATGATGGGCAGTATTTGCGCTCGGGAAGTTTTTTTCTTAAACCATTCGGACAGACTCTCATTAAATTCAATTTTGATTCACTTCAAATACAAGATACATTTTCAGAAAAACTCTATAATACTTTAAAAAAATGGGACGCTAAAACTACCTATATAGAACAGCAGCGCAGAATAGAAATGAACGAAGTGCGCACGTCCTACTATCAACGTAATCAAAGCTACCCCTATCACGGAACCCTGGTTAGAGGTCGTGTTTACTCTTCCGAAGATGGAATGCCCCTGCCCGGTGTTAATGTAATTGTGAAAGGAACAATTTACGGTACTGTTACCGATACAAATGGTGAATATTATCTTACCGTACCAGCAGGGGGCACATTGGTGTTTTCATTTATTGGACTTAAGACCGAAGAAATTAACACGAATAACAGAAATGAAGTAGACGTTGAACTTACGGCAGATGTGACTCAACTGAGTGAGGTGGTAGTAGTTGGTTTTGCAGCTCAAAGAAAAATGAGTCTTTCAGGTTCTGTTACCGTTCAATCCAATCTGTTACAGGGCCGCCTTGCTGGCATTCAGGTTAGTGGAAACCTGGCAATAACCAACATATTTATCTGCGGGGAGTATCAACGCTTGATAGTGGCCACACACCCATAATTGTGCTGGATGGAATAATCATTGATGCTCAGACCTATCGAAACATGGACCCCAACGCAATTACCGCAATCGAGGTTTTGGATAATAAGGCCGCTGTTGCATTATATGGGTCAAGGGCCTCCGGTGGGGTTATCATTCTTTCGTCAAAGCAAAAGACTACACTAAACCAATTATTGGCTATGCCCCTGCCCGGTACACCAATGGCAAGCATGCCCGAAGGAGTTTTACCAGGCAATAGTATTCGTAAGAATTTCCGTGATTATGCTTTTTGGCAGCCCCGGTTAACAACCAACAAGGACGGGAAGGCAAAATTTATAGCAACATTTCCAGATGATATAACTGGTTGGAAAATTGAAGCCCTTGTAATGGCCTCAAAGAAGCGAAGCGGTTTGGCTTCCTCGCAAGTACAATCATATAAGCCTTTGCTTGCTCAGGTGGCAACACCACACTTTCTTGTTGAAGGCGATAACACCAATGCAATTGGCAAGATTACTAACTATACAACCGATACGCTTTCGATTATCCGAACCATTGAAGTTGAGGGTAACTTAACCAACATTGATTTGCAAATAACCAATTCGCACGTTGATTCCTTAATTCTATTCGCATCCAGCCCGGATTCTATTCATTTGAAATATGCCATTAAACAAAAAGAGTATGAAGATGGTGAGAGTCGAACAATTCCTGTATTCAAAAGGGGGGTGAAAGATGCTGATGGTCTTTTTGTGGCGCTACCAAACGATACGATCATAACAATTGCTCTCAAACCGGGTAGTCTTCGCATCTATGCACAATCCGATATACTGGACGTGGTACTGAATGAAATTGAGTCTGTAAAAAACTACCCTTACGATTGCAATGAACAACTTGCCTCTAAGTTGCAGGTACTACTGGCCGAAAAGAAAATTGCGGAATTCCGAAAGGAAAAATTTAAACAGGAGGATCGCGTAAAGCGCATCATCAAAAAGCTATCGGAAAATCAACACAAAGATGGCGGGTGGGGATGGTGGAATCAAAGCGAAGGATTGATGTGGATTACCTTACATGTAGTGCACGGGCTTGAGTTAGCCGAAAAGGAAGGCTTTAAAACCATCTATAACAAGGAAGGAGTATTGACCTTTTTGCAGTCGGGATTACTTCAATTACCCTTGCGGGAGCAGATTTTGCCAATGCAATTTTTAGTAACGCACAATATAAAGGTAAACGTGCAGCCTCTATATGATTCACTTATAAAAACCGATTTGTCTGTTTACAGTCGCCTGCGATTAGCAGAATTAATGCAACACGCCAACCTACCCTATGATAAAACCTGGCTGAGTGACTTTAGGAATGAAACAGTTAAAGGAAATTATTACTGGGGTACCGATGCGCTTCATCTTTTTGACAATGCCATAATGTCAACCCTGATTGCCTATCGACTCTTAAAAAATGAGAAGGCAAGCAATACCGAGTTACAGCGAATTAGAAATTTCTTTTTAGAAGCCCGCACACATTCCTGGCGAAACACATTCGAGTCCGCATCCATTATTGAAACATTGCTCCCTGATTTAATTTCGCTTACCGCTAACTATACAAAAACTGAGTTGACTTTGATGAACAAAACCATAACAAAGTTCCCTTATGACACCATTGTGCAGGTAAACGGATCCCTTACAGTACAAAAAAATTGGTATTGCCCCGGTCTATCTTACAGCGTACCGAGAATTCTGGAATGCGAGCCCCAAACGAATAGACAAAGATTTTGTGGTTAGTTCTTACTTTCAGGATAGCACAACACAGCTAATTGCTGGCAAGCCGGTAAGTCTTACTGTAAAGCTTATCGTAAAAAAAGATACAGAATATTTATTGTTAAACATACCAATACCAGCCGGTTGCAGTTATGAGAATAAAAATCAAAATCGTACAAACGGAGAAGTACACAGGCAATACGATTATCACCAAACTACCATTTTCTGCAAGTCCCTAAAGGCGGGAGAATATTTTTATACCATCCCGCTGGTGCCCCGCTTTACGGGCAAGTACACCCTTAATCCGGCCCGTGCCGAGTGGATGTATTTCCCGACAGTTTATGGACAAGAGACTCCCAAACAAATTCACATTAAATAAAAACTCAACTCCCCATCAACTCAGCAAAAACATCTCTCAGTTTTCCAAACGACTTCACTATGATTTTTGCTTTCGATAAATCGAGCGATTTTTTTGCTATACTTTGAAATGTAAAATTTCTTCAAACCCTAATTTTTCCGCTTCGCTGATGCGCTGGTCTATCCGGTTAACTGCGCCGCAACTCGCCCCCCAACCCAATTTCGGCCGCAAAACAGATCTTGTCGCTAACCGGAACTTCTTCCATCGATGAAATGATCGATACACAAAGCGCAAGATCTATAGCGGGATCTTCTACATAAATTCCACCGGCCATGTTTACAAAAACATCTTGCGTGCCCACCCGAAACCCACACCGCTTTTCCAACACAGCCAACAACATGTTCAATCGCTTTTGATCAAAACCAGTTGGTGTCCGTTGTGGCGTTCCATACGATGCCGGGCTTACCAGGGATTGTATTTCAATTAACAGCGGCCGGTTGCCTTCAATGGTAGCACCAATGGTAGCACCACTCAATTGTCCGTCTTTCTGTGAAATTAAAATTTCAGAAGGATTATTTACCTCGCGCAAACCACTACCCAACATTTCATAAATGCCTATTTCAGAAGTTGAGCCAAATCTGTTTTTCGTAGTACGCAAAATTCGATAGGCAAGATGCCGGTCGCCTTCAAACTGAAGCACCGTATCCACCATGTGCTCCAGCACTTTTGGGCCAGCCAGCGATCCGTCTTTCGTAATGTGCCCCACCAGAAATACCGGGGTGTTTGTTTCTTTTGCAAACTTCATCAATTCTGCCGCACACTGGCGCACCTGCCCCACACTACCCGCAGCGCTATCCAGCATATGCGAATGCAATGTTTGAATTGAATCTACAATCAATAACCCCGGTTGCAGGGTTTCTACTGCCTGAAAAATGTTGCGCGTTTCCGTCTCGGCCAACATGTAGAAATTTTCATGTGTGGCTTTTGATTTTCCGGTCAGGCGCTCGGCCCGCATTTTTATTTGCTGCTCGCTTTCTTCGCCCGATACATACAAAACTTTTGCTTTCGCCAACGAAAGCGCTACCTGTAGCATTAACGTTGATTTGCCAATACCCGGCTCACCACCAATTAAGATGAGCGACCCCGGAACAATTCCACCACCCAGTACCCGGTTCAGTTCTGTATCGGGGGTAGTTATTCTCACCTCGGCCGATGAGGTAATTTCGCTGAGTGTTTTGGGTTTGTTTAGTTTCGTTTTTGAAGAATCCTGCCGCCAGGTGTTTCGATCCGTTTCACTTTTTGAAACGACCTCCTCCACAAAACTATTCCACGAATTGCACGAAGGGCATTTGCCTAACCACTTGGCCGATTCATAACCACAACTTTGGCAGAAGAAAAGGGTTTTTGATTTTGCCACCCAATTAAAAATTAGGTGGCAATTTACTTTAAAACTTCTTTAGGCTTATCTCTGGGTTTGGAAAATTGTAGTTATCTTACAGGTAGGCAAATCTCAATTTATGAAACTTCTGTTCCCGCTTATCTTTCTCGTATTCTTTACGGGCAACCTATACGCACAAAAATCTCCCATCAAATTTGGTGACGTGCCGATTGAAGATTTAAAAATGACCCGTTATTCCAAAGATTCCTCAGCAGCAGCCGTGGTGTTGGCGGATTACGGTGAAGCATATATAAATATTATGTCTTCCAGTGTGAAGATGACCACAACACGCCATGTGCGCATAAAAATTCTAACCAAAGAAGGTATGAAGTGGGGCGATGTGGCTATTCTTCTCCGTAAATCAGGAAGCACGGGAGAACTTGTAACCTCACTAAAAGCCACCACCTACAATTTGGCGGATGGAAAAATAGTTGAATCAAAAATGAATAAAGACGCGGTGTTTAGAGACAAATTCAACCGTAACTTCATTCAGCAGAAATTTACTATGCCCGATGTAAAAGAAGGATCCGTGATTGAGTACGCCTATAATGTCTCTTCCGATTTCTGGACTTATTTTCCTAGCTGGGAATTTCAACGCACCATTCCAACTATTTGGAGTGAATACTGGGCTATGATACCTGAGTTTTTTCACTACGAAAAGTATATGCAAGGGTACCTGACTGTTTCCGTGAACGAGGTGAAGCCGATGAATATGGCAGGTACTGCTGTGAATGCCCATCATTGGGTGGTTAAAGATGCTCCCGCTTTTAAGGAAGAACCATTCATGACTTCAAAAGAAGACTTTGTTTCAAGAATAAATTTCGCATTGTCTTATGTTACTTTTCCGGGTATGCCCGTACAGGAAATCATGGGCTCCTGGGCAAAACTTAACAAAGAACTAACCGAGGACGAAGACTTTGGACGTGTAATCGAAAAGTCTGGATTTTTGAAAGAGGCTACCGCCAAAGTTACTGCGGGTGTTACAGATCCACTTCAAAAGATTGAAGCAATCCATCGCTACGTAAAAGAAAATGTAGCGTGGGATGGCACGGAGGATTATTACCCCGGGGATTTGAAGAAAATTTTGGAAAAAAAGAAAGGCACTTCCGGAGACATCAATGTACTACTGGCTTCTATGTTAGACAAAGCTGGTATTCCCGTGGATATGGTTTTATTAAGCACCCGAAGCCATGGCTTTATCCGGCAAGCTTACCCCATGACGCAGCAGTTTAATTACGTAATCTGTGCAGCACGTATTCAGGATAAAGTGCTGCTGCTTGATGCAACCGAAAAATATTTACCCTACACCGTTATTCCTGAGCGGTGTTTGAATGGACAAGGGCTGGTGATCTCCAAGACAAATCATGGATGGATTCCGATCGAAACCAAAGTGAAGGCAAAAAGCACCATCAATGCAGACCTGAAAATAGCAGGTGATGCTGAAATCACGGGTACGGTTACTATTTCAGATGAAGGATACAATGCCCGCAGCACACGAACAGAATACCATGCCAGTGGCGAAAAAGAATTCACAAAAAATTTTCTCGAAGCAAAACGGTGGGAGGCAACTAAATCAGAGTATGCCGATTTGCACGATTTAAATAAACCGGTACGCCAGGTGCATACTATTACCATACCGGATCATGCCTCCGCAGCGGGCGATATTATTTATATTAATCCTTTTGTTACAAACCAGCTAAAACAAAACCCGTTCAAACACGATACCCGTACCTTTCCTATCGATTATGGTGTGCCTTCAGAAACTGTTTACATGTTTAAACTAACTATACCCGAGGTTATACGGTTGACGAAATGCCACAAAGCAAAGTAATTGCACTACCACAAAACGGAGGTCGGTATATGTATAATATATCGTATAGCAATGGAGCCATTATTCTCACTAGTATTTTTGCTATAAACCGTACGCTCTTTAATCAAGCAGATTATGCCGTATTACGGGAATTTTATAATCAGGTAGTTGCCAAACAAGCTGAACAAATAGTTTTAAAGAAGGGTTAATTTTTAGACATAACTATTCATTATATGAGACTGGCTTTTCTTTTATGTGCGATAATTAATCTTACTGCCTATGGTGCCGATCCTAAATATCCGGTAATGTTAATACCGGCCGCGTTGAAGGAAAACGCAAATGTGGTTATTCGTCATGAGGAGATGATTTTTAAAATTATCTCAAAAAGCAGGGCAATTTATTCTGTCAAATCTGCATACACCATTCTGAATGATAAAGGAAGACGTTTTGCTTCTGAAGTAGTTCCGTACGACAAACTTTCAAAAATTAACCGGTTTAATGCCACCGCCTATGATGCCTTGGGTAAGCAGATTAAGAAGCTAAAAAATTCAGACATCTATGATCAAAGCGCCTTTGACGGATTCAGCCTTTACAGCGATAACCGGATTAAAGTCGCAGATGTTACTCAAAATGTTTACCCCTATACCGTAGAGTTTGAGTATGAAATTGAATACAAATCTTTGTTCTTTATTCCCTCCTATATACCATTGTATTCCGAAAAAGTTTCATTGGAAAAATCTTCCTACACATTGATCTTTCCAAAAGAACTTGAACCTCGCTACCAAACACAAAATGTAAGCCAGGAAGTTAGCCGCAAAAAAACATCCGATGGCCAGGAGTCATTAACCTGGAGTTTTGAAAACATTTCTCCGCTTCAGTTCGAACTAAACGGTCCGTTGCGCGAAGACCTGGTCGCAAGAATTTCAGTTGCTCCCTCCTCCTTTTCATACGAAGGATATGAAGGCACTATGAATAGCTGGGACTCATTTGGCCAGTGGATAAGCTCCCTCAATAAAGGAAGAGATGTACTGCCTGCCGAAACTGTTCAAAAAATAAAACAACTAACCGCACCGCTAAACTCAACCGAGGAAAAGGTGAAGGCCGTGTATAACTACATGCAAAATAAAACACGCTATGTAAGTATTCAGTTAGGTATTGGCGGTCATCAACCTTTTGAAGCCTCTGTTGTTGATAACACCGGTTATGGCGATTGTAAGGCGCTTTCGAATTATACCGTTGCTATGCTTGCAGCCGCAGGAATTAAGGCCAACTATGTTCTGATTAATGCCGGAGACAATCAGCCGGAGATGAAAATAGATTTCCCCAGTTCGCAGTTTAACCATGTTATTGCAGCCGTACCAAACGGAGCCGACACGCTTTGGCTGGAGTGTACCAGTCAAACCAATCCATTTGGCTGGATGGGAAGCTTTACCGGAAACCGCTATGCATTAATGATAACCGAGCAAGGAGGAAAGGTTGTAAGAACACCAGCCTACCACGCTGAAGTTAACACCCAAATGCGAAAAGCATCCGTTAACCTGGATTTGAATGGGAACGCAAAAGCCTCAGTAAAAACTGTGTATGCCGGATTACAATACGAAAATAATAGCCTGGACGCTGTAATAAACAAACAAGCAGACGACCATAAAAAGTGGATTCAGAACAACACTCAAATTCCAAGCTTCGATGTGGGAAAGTTTTCATTCAAGAATAATAAGAATAAAATTCCTTCGGCTGAGGTGGAAGTAGAGTACACCCTTAACCGATTAGCTACCGTAAATGGTAAGCGGATTTTTCTCACTCCAAACCTGATGAACCGAATGGGTTATATTCCTGAGAAACTTGAAAAACGCAACACCAATATTGTGCTTCGTACGCCCTACCTTGATATAGACACTATTGAGTACACGATTCCCGAAATCATTTATCCGGAGTTTGTTCCTGAGCCGGTAAAAATCAAATCCAGGTTTGGTGAATATGAAGCGTCTTACCAACTGGATCAGGGTAAGGTTATTTATATCCGTAGGATAAAGATGAACAAGGGCGAATTTCCTGCTGAATCATACACGGAGTTTCAGGAATTCTACAAAAATGTGAACAAAGCAGACCAGGCTAAAATAGTCTTTGTGAACAAGACATAAGGGCGCAGAGGGCTATTCAGGTTCTCGTGCCATTATATTATACACCAGCTTATCAGCCAGCGATGGCCACAATTTGTTTAGCCATACTGTAAATTTTCCCTGGCCGGTTAAGATTAATGTTCGTTTTCTTTTAACTACTGCCTTATAAATATGGCCTGCACATTCACTGGCCGTCATCATGTTCTCCTCCACGCGTGGTGATTTACCCTGCGCACTACCATCTTTTGTTAGCGCACGCATGCGGATGTTGGAAGCAGTAAACCCCGGGCAGGCTGTAAGTACATGCACTCCTGTCTTTAACAGTTCCGTTCGCAGTACCTCCAAGAATCCGTTTAAGGCAAACTTACTTGCCGAATATCCTGTGCGGCCGGGCAATCCGCGAAAGCCGGCAATGGATGATATCCCGATAACAGAGCCTTTGTTCTTTATGATTTCCGGAAGACAATAACGTGTGGCATAAACGGCTCCATAAAAATTTATATCCATTACGCTTCTTACTACCGCCAGGTCAACCTCTGTAAACAAGGCCCGCATCGAAACTCCGGCATTGTTAATCAAAATATCAATAGTGCCATACTGTTGAATAGCCGCTTCGGCCATTGCCTTATTGTCGGCCTCTTTGCTTACATCGGCTTGAAATGCCGAAATCGTGATACCCTTTTCCCGTAGAGCTGTTACCGCTTTTTCCAGGCTTTCCTGGTTACGACCCGTAATCAAAACCTTAGACCCCTCGCTTCCAAATTTTTCGGCCAGCGCCAAGCCTATGCCTGAAGAGCCCCCCGTTATTATCACTACTTTATTCTTCATACTTAACGCGAGCAAAAGTAATAAAACAATAGGCTATTTTTACGCACCATGCTTTTACTGAAATTACTTTCGCGCACCCCGCTTTTCATCCTATACCTCTTTTCGGACTTTCTCTTTTTTGTAAGTTACTATGTAGTTAGGTATCGGCTCCGGCTGGTACGAAAAAATCTCAGAAATTCATTTCCTCAAAAAACAGAAACCGAAATCAGGACAATCGAAAAACAGTTCTATAAAAACTTATGCGACTATGCCGTAGAGACACTTAAACTCTTAACCATTTCGAAAGCCGAACTGACAAAACGCATGCGGTATGTGAATCCGGATGTTGCCCAAAAATTTATGAACGAGAAAAAATCTGTAATTATACTGGCCTCGCATCAATTTAACTGGGAGTGGCTACTGGCTGTTGGTTCGTTGTATATCCAGGTAGATTTTGCTTACCAGGAGCAAAGCAGCAATCTCTTCAACAATTTTTCACTTGCCGGCCGGTCCAGGTTTGGGGCCTATCCGATTAAGCGCCACCAGGTAGCCCGCGAATCGCTGGCACGCAAAGAAGTGCTTCGTGGAATTGCCATTGTGGCCGATCAGTTTCCGGGCAAGGCCACCGATAAAAAATACTGGACCTCGTTCCTGAATCAACCTACCGCATTTTATCAGGCCATAAGCCAGCTTGCGGTTCTGCTTCAATACCCAGTCCTTTACCTGGCTATCCGAAAAATAAAACGCGGCTATTACGAAGCCGAATACCTGGTACTGGATGAACCTCCATACGAGAAAGGCTCCGACCGTGTGGTTGACAATTATGTTAAAGCAACTGAGAAAATCATACAGGAAAATCCGGCCGGCTGGTTATGGTCGCACAACCGATGGAAAAAACGAGATTGATTTAGTTGAGCAACATCTCAATATCTTCGCGCGAAAGCGATTTTATTACGCTCTCTTCTGACTGAATCAGGTTTTCAGAAAGTTTGAGTTTGTGTTTCTGAAGGGTGAGTATTTTTTCTTCAACGGTGTTTCGGGTAATAAACTTGTAGCTGAATACTTTCTTCTTTTGCCCGATACGATGGGCGCGGTCGGTAGCCTGTGCTTCTACGGCTGGGTTCCACCAGGGGTCCAGAATAAAAACATAGTCGGCCTCAGTAAGATTTAATCCAAGCCCACCAGCTTTAATCGAGATCAGGAATATTTTCAGGTTGGGGTCTTTATTAAATTTATCTACCTGTGCTTTACGATCGGTGGGTGTACTCGAACCATCTAAATAAGCAAATGGAATTTCTCTTTCCTTTAGTAATGCTTTTACAATATCCAGGTGTTTTACAAACTGACTAAACACTAAAACCTTGTGTCCCTCCAGCAGTGCATTTTCAAGCATGTACGATACATCTTCCAGTTTTCCGGAATCTCCTTCATACCGCACATCAACCATTTTAGGATGGTTTGAAATCTGCCGCAACTTCGTAAGGCCCTCCAGAATCATCATGCGGGTATTGTTGATTCCTTCCTTATCAATCTGATCGAGAATTTTATGTCTGTAGAATGATTTGGCTTCTTCGTATTTCTGCTCTTGCTCGGCAGTCATGTTGGTGTAGTGCACATTCTCTACCTTCTCGGGCAAATCGGTAGCTACCTGCGATTTCAGCCTGCGCAGAATAAAGGGCTTAATAATCGAATTGAGTTTTTTTGTTTTCACCTCATCTCGCTTTTTTTCGATGGGTAGCTGATATTCATTCTTAAAGAACGTTTGCCCGCCCAATAAACCGGGGTTTATGAAAGTCATCTGCGACCATAAGTCGAGGGTGGTGTTTTCGAGTGGTGTACCGGTTAGTGTTAATTTGAACCTCGACTTCAACTCCATTACGGCCTTGGCAATATTTGAAGTTGGGTTTTTGATAACCTGCGATTCGTCCAGAATAATGTAATTGAAATAAAACTGTTTAAGTTGATCGATATCTAACCGGGTAATACCATAGCTGGTGAGTACCACATCATACTTACTAAACCTGCTGATATCTTTATTGCGCAGCGTACCGGTGTACGTTAGTATCTTCAGATCGGGTGTAAATTTGGAGGCTTCCATCTCCCAGTTATAAACCAGGGATGTGGGCATGATCAATAACGATGTGCCCGCGTTTCCTTTCTCTTTTTCTGCTTGCAATAAGGCCAGTGTTTGCACTGTTTTACCAAGGCCCATGTCATCGGCCAGGCAGCCGCCCAGGTGGAATTCATTCAAAAATCGCAACCAGTTATATCCGGCTTTTTGATAAGGTCTTAGCGTGCCCACAAATTTTGCGGGTAGTGTATAATCTTTAATACCACTAAATGATTGGAGGTTACGTAGCCGTTCGCTCATGTGCACCCTGGCCAGGTTGCCCTCTTCCAATTCTTTTAACAAACTGATGTGATGCTTTTTCAGCACCGGTTTTTCATTCGTGCCATGTGTTTCGCTAAGCGCAAACAAATCGCTATACTTTACCAGCCAGGCTTCGGGTATAATGGCTATTTCGCCATTGGGTAGTTTAAACTCAACTTTCTTTTTGATAATGAGTTTGCGCAATTCTTTAAATGAAATCTCATACTCACCAAACCGGATTTTTGCATGTATATCAAACCAGTCGATATTCTCTTTTACCTCAAGTTCAATTACTGCTTTGCCTACAAAATATTTTTTATCCCGATTCTCCGGCTGGCTTACTTCAAAGCCAAGGTTAAGCAGGTTAACCCTGTTTTCATTTAACCACGAAAACGCCTGGGCCTTTTCTACTGCGGTGCGAAATCCCCGCAAAGGCAATCCGAGTTTAATTAATGTTTGCGCATATTTTTTTTCCGATTCCAACTCGCGCTTAACGCGATGAAACACATATTCATTTTCTTTTCTTTCTACTGTAACACTTACCGGCATAAATGCATCTCCGCGAAAGCGATGTTTACCGTATTTGAACGATAAATCGAAAACAATTTTTCCGGCTTCATCATCGCCTGGGCCATCGGGTGCATCTGTACTGCCAAATAGCGAGGGCACATTTTTAACATTAGCCGGGGGTAGCTCTGATATAGTTAGCAACGGATGCGGATCGTATTCATTTTTTATGATTTCAAATCCGCTTGCCTCAACATCCTCAAAAGCAGCAATAAGCGGCCCTATAAAGCGATTGTAATAAGTCTCTTCCAGTTTTTTAGGAATCTCTACACTTTTCTTAGTAAGAAAGGGTTGAAGTTTTTTCCCATCCACCGGTTTATCAAAACCATACAGTTTTCCATTAACCACCATCCACGCAGGTTGCTTACAAACCAGGTAGGCAGCCGGGTTAGGAATATCCACTTTCTTTCCATCGTAGGTGATGGAGGGGTAATAAACTGTATTTGTTTCGCTACGCTTAAAATGAAATTGAATGCTGGCTCGTTTTTCGAGTACTTCAATTTTACGCCAGGTGGGCTCACCATCGTTGCCCATTTCAAACAGCTGCTTGCCCTTTATTTTCTCAAGCACAGCGGCCCTTCGTTTTTCCATAAAGGCTTCAATCTGTTCCTGCAACAGTTCATCGCCCTTATCTTTCTTAAACACACGGCTAAAAAACTCATCGGGCTTCATTACCTTCTTCGAAAAGTGTTTCAGTACTGCGTCCTGGCTCATGCCGTCCATCATTTCAATTAACTCGAAGTCGCGCGCGTCAAGGCCTTTTGAAAACTCACGGGCGTTTTTATGCGAGATATTCTGGTGCTGGTAGGTAAGCTTGCCCTTCTCGTCAAGATGTACAATAAACGACTCAAAAAATAAAGCCCAGGTACTCGTGCTGATACAGCGAGTAAATGATCTGAAAAGGCTGTGCTGCAGATACTTTCATGGGCTGTTTGCAAATGAACTGCCCGCATGGAAGTAGCCTGAGAGAGCCAAAACGGCCATTTTGGCCTACTTACACACTAAGCAGAATTGCAAATTATGAATTTTACGCAGACTTTTTAGCTCAATTTTCCCCAAAAACATGCTCGCTAATTACATGCATTTATAGCTTTTGGATGGCATAGGAACGGGCGGCCTGCCGGGCAGGATAGAAGGAAACAAGTACGGTAATCAATACAATTACAAGAGCAGTAAGCACAAAGTCGGTTAGTTTCATTTTAACGGGGTAGCTCGATACAATAGCATTTTCCATACCCATACCCACCAGGCCGAAGGAATCCTGCAGCCAACAAATAATACCACCCAGCAACAGCCCGGCAAAGGCTCCGGCAAAGGCAATCAGTGCCCCTTCACTTAAAAAGATATTTCGGATCAGGCGGGTACTGCTACCCATCGCAAATAAAACCGAAATGTCTTTTTTCTTGTCCAACACCAGCATCATTAATGAAAAGAAAATATTAATGGAGGCCACCAGAATCAACAATGTTAGGGCAATGAAAGTAAAGAGTTTTTCGATTTTAAGCAGCCTGTATAAATCGGCATGTTGTTCCTGGTTGGTAAGCACTAAAAAATTTTCCCCAACCACTTTGGCTACTCCGGCCTGGGTTTCTTTTAATGAAAGATTACCGGTCGTTTTTATTTCGAGGCTGGTGCGTTTGTTACCGTAGTTGAGTAGGTCTTGTGCAAAATGCAGGGGTACAAAAATGTAGTTGTCATCGTAATTTTTTTCTATCGAGAAAACCCCTCCGGGTTGTATCACCCTGCGTGTATAAAGTTGGGAAGGATCTAACCCTGATGTCTTCAGGTTTTTGATATAGAACACCTGCAGCGGATGAATACTTTCATTTACGCTTAATGATAAAGCATATTGTACCCCGCGCCCCACAACGGCATAATCAATGTTGTTTTGATTCAGCAATAGTTTCCCGTCAACCATGCTGTTGTCAAGGCGGTGCTGCTTTAAAAAACTTTCGCTTACCCCTTTTAATGTTACCACTATATCAGCATCGCGGTAACGCACATATGCATAATCTTCAATTACCTCGGTAATAATGTCTACACCGGGTACTTGTTTTAAGCGCTGAATAAGGGCCTCATCCACTTCAAACGATTTTCCTTTTTTTAATTCGATTTTCAATTCCGGATCAAACGAAGTGTAAAGGCTTTTTAGTAAATCTTCCAGGCCATTAAAAACAGAAAGCACAATAACCAGCGCGGCCGTGGAAAAGGCAATTCCTACAATAGAAAGAATAGAAATAAGGTTGATAAAGTTCTTCTTCCTGCCGGAGAAGAAATAACGCCTTGCGATAAATAGCGGAAGATTCAAAAGCGGAGGGGTTATTCTTTGCTCTCTTTGGGAATGTTAAGGCTCTTGATGAGGTCTTCTATCCGTTGCGCATTTTCCTCCACTTCATCAATGAAGAAAACCAATGCCGGCACGATGCGCGCCTGGTTGCGAATACGATCGCCCAGCGCTTTCCGGATTTCGCTTTTATGCAGCTCTATATTATTCAACACCGCCTTCTTGTCTTTGGCCAGTGTCATTCCCAGGTACACTTTTGCCACACTTAAATCCGGACTGATGCGCACATCGGCTACCGTTATAAACGCATTGCCAATAATACCTCGCTTATCTTTCAAAAAGATATCGCTCAATTCCTTTTGAATTAGCTTATTGTATTTCTGCTGCCGTACCGTTCCGCTCATGTGCACAAAGATAACAGTTAGCAAGTATAATTAAGGGCAGGGTGTAAAGACAACTTTTTGTTTATTTGTGTCCGTTTTAACTCTTGTATTGTGCTGCTTCGCTTTTTTCGAATAAATGATCCTTATCGGTTACTGGCCATTTTTGTGTTGCTGGCATTAATCGGTATCGGATTTTTTCTCGATCCGGTTGCTACCACCCTTTCGGAACTAAAGGCGATGGTATTGGGCGAAGTCCTAAACAGTGGCAAAAGTTTATACACTCAAGTTCACACCAGCCAACCCCCGCTTGCCGCATGGTTGTTTGGCTGGCAGGAGTGGTTGTTTGGTCGTTCGTTAACTGCGCGCCATCTCACCGCGTTTCTGCTTATATTTTTACAAGGAGCTTACTTTGCCATTTTGCTTATCAACAACAAAGCCCAAAGCGAGAACACCTACCTGCCTGCATTTCTGTTTGGTATTGTTTGTTTCTTCTCGTTCGATATGCTGGTGCTGTCGCCCGAACTGATTGCCTCCACCCTCCTGCTGTTTGCATTAAATAACTTGTTTAAGGAAGTGGAGTTTCGCATTCAGCGTGACGACACACTTTTATTGCTTGGCGTTTACCTGGGGTTAGCTCGTTGTTTGTTTTTACCTATGTTGTTTTTCTTCCCGGCACGCTTATTATCCTGGTTATTTTTACCCGGTTATCTATTCGCAAAGCCCTGTTGCTTCTCTTTGGTTTTGCCCTGCCGCACCTGTTACTCCTCACCGCCTATTTCTTTAATGGCCACCTGGAATTTTTGTGGAGCCACTATTATGCCGGTGGAGAATGGTTTGTTGAAAACCAGTTAACCCTCAGCGCGATGCTCTATCTATCCGCTATTCCTATTGTATATTTTTTCTTTTCGCTGATCATGTTAAACCCGTGAGGCGCGGCTCACAAAATATCAATCTCAGCTTTTGCAAATCATGTTTTTATGGTTGCTGATTGCGGTGGTTGAGATTGCGGTGGCCGGCAATATGGCCCCGCACCGGGTAATTACCTATGCCCCGCCCCTTGCTTATTTCATCAGTCATTATATACTGCTCATTCGCAGAAAGTGGATTGCCGAACTATTGCTTTGGGGTTTTACTGCTGGCATTGTAACCGTTGCTTACCTGGCCCGGTACGGTAAAATAGATTCGATTGACTATCAAAAAATCTATTTCAATAAAGTTGATGCTGCCCCGGTAAATAAGCGCATTCTCGTTTTGGACGAGCAATGGGGATATTTTGAAAACAACACGTTAGCTACCGGATTTTACGAATGGAAAATTTCTCAAAAATATTTCAGAGAAACAGACTATTTTCAAAATGTGGTATTGATTGATAAAGCTTTTGAAAATGATCTGCCTGAGCTTATTGTTGATCCAAACCAGGTTATGCCTGGTGTTTTCAAAAGAATTCCGGCTATTGCTAAACAATACGTAAAGCACGGAACAACCTACCAGCTTATTTCTATTGCAAACCCCAAATAACTATTAATGCGTACTAATACCATGCGGTTTGGTTTTATCATGATCTGTATTTGCTGGACAATGCTGTTGCTTTCGTGTAAAGAGGTTTCATTTCCGAAAGCACAACCTGCAGGGCTGGCTGCCCTCCCGCAATTCCCAGAATCCATTTGTGGCGAATACCTGATCCGCAATAAAGCTACAGGCGAAATTGGGGATACGATTATCATCGAACCATGGGGCTATCGCATTAAGGATGCAAGTGAGAAAGATTGGCTTGGAGCAGGCCGTATCAGCGACACCCTGATGGTAAAGCAATATCAAAATTATTACTTCATAAATTTTAAAGAGGGCGATCAGTGGATACTACGCTTACTCCGGGTAAAATCGCCCCGCGTATTAGAACTTTTGTCTATTAACCTGCAAGATGATCTTGAATGCGAACAGGTGCTTCAAAAACTTGGCAAAAAATTCATAGTAAAAACATTGAAGCAAAATGACCATACCTTTTATCAGATCAATCCTACTTCAGCGCAACTAATGAGCTTGATACAGGAAAACTATTTTACCGGTGTGGAACTGCTTCGAAAATAAATCAAATCAGACTCCATGTTTTGCGATAGGGGCGATGCAGAAATGCATTCGCTTCCGCATCCTTCACAAACTTTTCTTTCTCAGAATTCCATTGCAGGCTTCGGTTTAATCGCCACGAGATCAGGGCCAGGTGCATAGGCAGAGTCATCTCGCGGGCATAGGCCAGGTTCGATTCCGGCTGCTTACGCGATTTTACTGCATCTAAAAAATTTTGCTGATGCCCGGGTGAACGCGGAACACTTTGTGATACGGAGGGAATATCATTTACAGTTTCGCCATTGATGGTAATGGCTCTTGTACTGTAATCGCAAATCAATGTGCCTTTGTCTCCTTCAAAATACGCCCCGATATTTCGTTCGGCAGCACCCGGTACCTGCGGGGGTTTGGTCGTCCAGAAAATTTTAAGGTCTTTAAATTCAAATTCGGCATCCAGCCATTTCGGGGCATCGGCCTGGCCATCGGTTTTTTCACCACGCGCGGTTACACGCTTCAATCCCTTTGGTTCAATCGCCCACCAAACAATGTCCGCAATGTGGCACCAGAAATCGGCAAACACACCGCCCGAATAATCCAAAAAATAACGATACGTAAAATGACATCGCTCCGGAACATAATCCACATAAGGAGCAGGGCCGAGCCACATATCCCAATTAAGGGAAGCCGGTGGAGCCTGAACTTTAGCCACCCCCAGGCCGGGAGAGAATGAATCTTTCCAAAGCCTAACCGTATGCACGTTGCCAATGGCACCGCTACGAATAATCTCAACCACCCGGTGGTAATTATCGCCTGCATGTATTTGTGTGCCTAATTGAAATACCCGGTTATACTTTTCCTGATTCAGTAGCATGGTTTTGCCTTCCCTTACACTATAGGAAAGGGGCTTTTCGCCATAAACATCTTTACCCGCCTGAAACGCCAGTGTGGCAATCTGCGCATGCCAGTGATCGGGGGTTGCTATTGTAATGGCATCAATATCTTTCCGATCGAGTATGTGTCTGAAATCTTCGTGCGTAGAAGCAGTAGTTCCGGGATTCATTTTCTTAAGCGACTCGAGGGTAGCTGCCAGGTGATTCTGATCTACATCGCACAAAGCCACTACCTCAGCCCCTGGTAAATTAGCAAACCATTGCATGTGCTGATTACCCATACCGCCCAACCCAATGTGGGCTATGCGCACCCGATCATTTACCGAGCCGCGACTGATGAGGGAAGGCAGGAGGGTGATACCCAGTGCTCCGAATGCACTTTTTCTGATAAACGCACGTCTGTTCAGGCTCATGATTGAATTTTGATTTAGATAAACGAAGCTACTTAAAAAATCTTAAGACATTAGCACCACTTAAAAAACCGAGCCTGCATGGCAAAATTTAATACCTTAGAATTTCTCTTAACCACCTCAAGTATGCGTTGGTCTCTCCTTTTTGTTTTCCTGCTCTTTCAGTGCAGCAATCCCAAACAAGAAACCGCTTCTACACCTAAAACGTTGCTGGCCATTTTTGCGCATCCCGATGATGAAGCAACCGTAGGCCCTGCGCTTGCCAAGTATGCTGCCAAAGGGGTAACGGTTTACCTGGCCATTGCTACCGATGGACGTTATGGTGTAACTGATCATGCTAAGATTCCGGCTGGCGACAGCCTTGCTGCGGTACGCAGTGAAGAAGCCAAATGCGCTGCTGAAAAACTTGGCATTCAACCGCCCGTTTTGTTTGGCTTGCACGATCAACTTAAAATGGGCGAAGGCATGGGCCCACTCAACGAGCAACTCAATACAATGCGCACAAAAATCACAGAACTTTTCACTTCGCTAAAACCCGATGTGGTAATTACCTGGGGCGCATCGGGCTGGACGGGCCATCACGATCACCGGTTGGTAAGCACCGTGGTTACCGAAGTGTTTCAAACACAGAAATGGGAGAAGCCTGTGCAATTGTATTACAGCGCCATTCCTACCGGCAACCTTCCGGCAAATAGCCCCATGCAATTGGCCACGGTTGATTCCTCCTTTCTTCCGGTAAAAATTTCTGTTTCTGAAGCAGACTATGCAAAGGCCTTGGCTTCATGGCATTGCCATAAAAGTCAATACACCCCCGAGACCATCGAAGGAATGCATCAACTGTTGAAAGCTTCCTTAAGCGGAACCGCGTACTTTATGCCGGCCGCATTTTCAACTGAAGAAAAGAATTCGTTGTTTTAAACTCCATACCTAAATTATTCTCATGAAGACCCTCCAACTGCTCCTCGCGATTTGTATTTCACTAAATGCAATCGCACAAAAAAAAACAAGCTGCCCCGGTTATGTCGGCCAGCAAGAAAACCATTGTTGAAAACATCAATGGTCAGGCTTCCAGCCTCATCAGCATCAGCGATAAAATCTGGGCGGCCGAAGAAACGGCTTTTAATGAACACACTTCGGCAAAGCTGCTTGCCGATTATGCCGAAGCCAATGGCTTTAAAGTGGAACGTGGTGTAGCCGAAATGCCAACTGCGTTTGTGGCCACGTACGGGAGTGGCAGTCCGGTTATAGGAATATTGGGTGAGTTTGATGCATTGCCCGGACTCTCGCAAAAAACGGTTCCGGTAAAAGATCCATTGCACGAAGGCATGCCTGGCCATGGCTGTGGTCATAATCTTTTTGGCACGGCCAGTTTGGGTGCGGCAGTTTCTATCAAACAAATGATTGAACAAGGCAAATTGAAAGGCACCATCAAATTTTTTGGTACACCTGCTGAAGAAAAATTCTTTGGCAAACTGTGGATGATCCGCGCGGGGTTGTTTAACGGAGTGGATGTAGTCATGGACTGGCACCCCGGTGCAGAAACCAAAGCCGCAGTGCAAACCGGTTTGGCATTGGTAGATTTTGTGGTTGAGTTTCGCGGTCAGGCAGCACACGCTTCCGCGGATCCGTGGAACGGACGAAGTGCCAGCGATGCCCTTGAGTTATATACAACCGGCATCAACTACCTGCGCGAACACATTAAACCAAGTGTGCGCATTCATTACCACATACAGGATGGCGGCCAGGTAGTAAATGTGGTTCCGGATTACTCGCGGTTATGGGTACGCGTACGCGATGTGAAGCGCGATGGTATGGCCGAAGTGTATGAACGCGTAAAGAAAATGGCAGAAGGTGCCGCCATCATGGCGAATGTAGATTATAAGATTTCGTTGGTATCGGGTATTTATGAAGTATTGGTAAACCGAACCGGTGCCGACTATGTAACAAAAAATCTCGCGCTGCTCGGCCCCATGAGTTATACCAATGACGAAGTTGCGTTCGCAAAGAAAATCCAGGAGAGCACGGGCAAGCCACAGGTAGGCTTGCATACAAAAGTAGAACCGCTGGAAGAAACCGATCCTAATGCAGGCGGTGGTTCTACGGATGTGGGCGATGTAAGTTGGGTGGTGCCAACCATCCGCTTAAGTGTGGCCACTGCGCCCATCGGTACCCCGTGGCACTCGTGGGCCGTAGTAGCCTGTGGCGGTATGTCTATCGGGCATAAGGGCATGTTGCATGCATCCAAAACCCTGGCCATGACGATGGTTGATTTGTTTGAAGATCCTAAAAAAGTGGAAGCCGTTAAAGCGGAGTATGCAAAAGGCAAAGGAGATCATGTATATAAAGGATTAATACCGGAGGGTCCGCCACCGGTGGGGCAGAAGTGATGACATATTACGCTGCAAGCGCAGTATGATATGTATAACACAGAAAAACAAATAGCTCCGGATGAGTGATACGGGTCTTTAACTCTAACATTCATTATTTTAACAACCACATGGGCGTTGGTTTCGCTCCTACGGAGCTATTGAATGATTCATGAGATCGTATTCTATGTACATTCCGCACCTCTGGCGCTAACTGTTTACTCCTCCGATGTTGGAGTTGTAACAAACTACTCCACACACATTACCTTAATTTATCATGGAAAGATTAAACGCAGGGCTTATCTCGCTGCAGCGCAGCGAAATGTGTATAACACTACAAAAAAATAAGCCCTAAGCTCCGGAGGAGCGATACGAATCCTA
>LNFR01000065.1 GCA_001567185.1 Bacteroidetes bacterium OLB12 | reverse complement strand
CCTACATTTTGCACCTCAAATTTTTTGATTTGAAAGGCATTGTCCTATGGTGTAATGGTAACACAGCAGATTTTGATTCTGCTTTTCTAGGTTCGAATCCTAGTAGGACAACTCAAAATCCTGGGAAACCCAGGATTTAATATTTAAAGGAATGGCTGTTAAAATCTTTTCCGGAAGGGCAACTACTTACCTGGCTGACAAAATAGCGCATGCCTATGGTGAGCCATTGGGCCGGGTAGATTACCAGCAATTTAGCGATGGTGAAATGTCGCCCTTCATTGGGGAGTCTGTTCGGGGGCACGATGTATTTATCGTTCAATCCACCTTTGCTCCGGCCGAAAATTTCATGGAATTACTTCTCATGATTGACGCTGCCAAAAGAGCCAGCGCCTCCAATGTGAATGTGATTATCCCTTACTTCGGATATGCCCGGCAGGATAGAAAGGATAAGCCCCGGGTAGCCATTGCTGCCAAACTAATTGCTAATTTACTTTCGGCAGCCGGTGCAAATCGCATCATGACCTGCGATTTGCATGCTGACCAGATACAAGGATTCTTTGATATTCCGGTAGATCACCTGGATGGCAATTACATTTTTGTTCCTTACCTGAAATCACTCAACCTGGAGAACATCATGTTTGCTTCTCCGGATGTAGGTGGAATTAAACGCGCCCGCAGTTTTGCAAAATTCTTCAATGCCGAACTAGCCGTGTGCGATAAATACCGGAAGGAAGCCAATAAGATTGAATCCATGCGCCTGATTGGCGATGTGGAAGGCAAAGACGTGGTATTGGTAGATGACCTGGTTGACACAGCCGGAACTATTTGCAAAGCCGCGGCACTTTTAAAAGAAAAAGGTGCAACTACGGTAAGAGCTATTTGTACGCACCCGGTTTTATCGGGTAATGCCTACGACAATATTCAAAACTCAGTACTGGAAGAATTGGTTGTAACCGATACGATCCCGTTAAAACAAAAAACCAGTAAAATAAAGGTATTGACCGTATCGGATTTGTTTGCCAAAGCCATTCGCAAGATTCACGATCACGAGTCGATCAGTTCATTATTTATTCGCTTGTAATTCAATTTATTTAATTAAACCAAAACAATCATGAAAACCATCGAGATTATAGGGTATCGAAGAGCAAATCTCGGCAAGAATGATGCTCAGAAAATCCGCCAGGAAGGTAATGTACCGTGCGTACTTTACGGAGGAAATGAACAAGTGCATTTTTATGCACCGGTTATTTTATTCCGCGATTTGATTTACACCAACGAAGCTCACTTTGTACACCTCAATATTGAGGGCGAAGAGTGCCAGGCTATTATGCAAGAAGTACAGTTTCACCCGGTAAGTGAAATTATTCTGCATGTTGATTTTCTTCGCATTAGTGAAGAAAGAAAAATTAAAATGGACATTCCTACCCGCCTGGTTGGCCAGGCACCTGGGGTTTCTAAAGGAGGCGCCCTGGTTCGCAAGCGTGCTTCATTAAAAGTGTATGCCCTCCCTAAAGATATGCCCGATCATATTGATGTGGACTGTTCGGCCCTTGACTTCCACCACTCCGTAAAAGTGGGGGATCTTAAGTTTGCAGGCCTGGAATTCTTAGATCCAAAGCAAGCATCTATTGCAGTAGTGGAAGTACCACGTGCGGCAAAACTTGCTGAAGAAACTGCGGCTGCTGCTACTCCGGCTGCAGGCGCCACGCCAGCTGCCGGTGCTGCTCCAGCGGCTGATGCCAAGAAAGCCGAGGCACCTAAAAAAGAAGAAAAGAAAAAGTAATTTCTTATCCGATCGTTTAATCCCGCCTGGCAAACACCGGGCGGGATTTTTATTTTACTTCGCTTTTCGAAATTAGAACGAACCAAGTCAAAATTTAAACATGAAATACCTGATAGCCGGTCTTGGAAATCCTGGCAGTGAATACGAACTCACTCGCCACAACATCGGCTTTCTTATTTTAGATAGGTTAGCGGATATTCACAAAACTGACTTTTCTACCACCCGGCTTGCCGATAAAGCTGAGTTGAAATTTAAAGGCCGGCAATTACATTTAATTAAGCCTAATACCTACATGAACCTGAGCGGCAAAGCGATTAGCTTCTGGCTTCAGGAATTAAAAATCCCAAAAGAAAACCTGCTGGTTATTGTTGACGACCTTGCCCTGCCTTTCGGTTCGTTACGATTGCGCACCAAAGGAAGTTCGGCCGGGCACAATGGTTTAAAAAATATTGAACAAGTACTGGGCAATCAGGAATATTCGCGTCTTCGTTGTGGAATTGGTAACGACTTTGCCAAAGGCCAACAGGCAGATTTTGTACTCAGCAACTTTACTCAAGCCGAACTAACTGAGTTGCCTGCCATTATGGATAAGGCTGGCGAGATGATTTTCTCTTTTTGTACTGCCGGGGCCGAACGCACCATGGCCCAATACAATCAATAACCAACCAATCTCAGGCTTTGGCAATTTGAACCGTCACTAAATTACATTTCCTGTAATTCCAGTAAAAAAATCTTCCATATATAAAGATTTTAACAAAAATCTTACAAGCCACTTTTGTTCAGAAAAGCTGGTTTTTTAAGCAAAAAGCCTTGTTAGTATTCAATAAGGCCTAATTTTATACACAGCCCGGCCAATGCCTTACTTTGGTTACGGGTGTAGGATTTACAACCCTTTCAATCGAAATATCAGGTTTCCTTCTACCACCTTTGGTATAGTTAAACTGAAGCGTTTATGGCAACGAAGGGACTATCGAATATTAGTGTAAACACACGCATGAAGCAACTACTGGTGCTAATTGCTTTGATTATGGTTGGAATATTGGTTGCCATGGTTTCTGCCGATGGAGAGCCAACGGTAAAGCTCGACTCATTGAAGAGCGATGTACGATCGCCCAGAAGTTAAGCAACCATTAAAGATAGGGTGTTTGGTAAAGCCTCTGCGGGAAACTGCGGGGGTTTTCCTTTTTTTAAGGCATGCCAATTTCATGTAGCTTTGCGCTTCATGGATTTTTCGAACGAAGTATTTCTGCACCGCCTGGCGCAAACAACACCTAACCCGTTTTTGATTTCCATCGAACGAGCCGAAGGAGTTTACCTATATAGTCCGGATGGCAAAGTCTATATGGATATGATTTCGGGTATCGGTGTGAGTGCCATTGGCCACCGGCACCCCCATGTAGTAAAGGCTATCAAAGAACAAATAGACAAGCACCTTCATGTAATGGTGTATGGAGAGTACATTCAATCTGCTTCAAATCGGTTAGCTCATACACTTACTTCACTCCTGCCCAACTCGCTTAATTGCTGCTACTTTGTTAATTCGGGTACCGAAGCAAACGAAGCAGCTTTAAAGCTGGCCAAGCGCATAACCGGCCGTACCGAGATTGTTTCCTTTCGCAAATCGTACCACGGCAGCACTCATGGTTCGCTTAGTGTTTCGGGCAATGAAGTAAAGAAACAAGCATTTCGGCCGTTGCTGCCCGATGTACGTTTCATTACTTTCAACAATCCAGACGATCTGAAATACATTACACCCCAAACTGCCTGCGTAATTATGGAAACCATTCAAGGCGATGCCGGGGTGCGTATTCCCGACAAGGCCTACATGATGGCTTTGAGAAAACGATGTACAGAAACCGGGGCCTTACTTATTCTGGATGAAATACAATGTGGTATGGGGCGCACAGGTAAGTGGTTTGCCTTTGAACATTTTGGCATTGTGCCGGATATTTTAACAATTGCTAAAGCATTTGGTGGCGGGCTTCCTATTGGAGCATTTATTTCTTCGGAAGAAAATATGCACCACCTGACACACAACCCCATGTTGGGGCACATAACAACGTTTGGGGGCAATCCCGTTTGTTGTGCCAGCGCGCTGGCTACCCTGCAGGTAATTGCAGAAGAAAAGTTACTGGAACAAGTAGAACAAAAGGGTAGGTTAATTGAAACCTTGCTTAAACATCCAAAACTAAAAGCAGTGCGCAGAATAGGACTGCTCTTTGCATTTGATTTTGAGAATGATGAAATAGTGAACCGAATCGTGAATTACGCAAAAGAAAACGGAGTAATCTGCTATTGGTTTCTTTCGCATCCGTATAGTTTCAGAATTGCACCTCCGCTTACCATTACCGAATCAGAAATAAGAAAAGCCTGTCAGGTAATTTTACAAGCCATTGACCAAGCGTAAAATTATGAATACCACAAATCACAAGTTCGATCGGTTGGATTACACCTTTAAGTTATTGGTGGTATTAGGAATCATTATTTCCGCCACCATTCTTGCCAAGGATATTGTAGTTCCCATTCTGATCTCCGGCATATTTGCTGTCGTAGTGTTACCGGTTATCAAACAGTTGGAGAAACGCATGCCATTGGTTTTAGCTATTGTTATCACATTAACTTTAAGCTTCCTGCTGTTTACCGCGTTGGTGTGGTTAACCGTTAGCCAGATGAGTGCGCTTGTAAAAGACTTACCCAACCTGGAATCAAAATTTAATCTATTGATTGATCAGGTAAGTACCGCGCTTCAGAATATGTTTGACATGAGCGCCCGGGAGCAAAATCAATTATTGAAAAACAGCCTGGCTAACCTGGGAAGTTATGCTACCGGTTTATTTACAGCCACCACCAGTATTATCTCATTGTTGGTACAGGTTCCAATCTATGTCTTTCTGTTTTTAATTTACCGCGATAAATTCAAAGCCTTTGCGCTCGCCTTTTTGACAGATGCCACCGAAGTTACCTGGAAGGGTGAAGTGGAGAGTGTTGTGCAAGGCTACATTTCAGGTCTTTTGCTGGTAACCGCCATCGTATCTGTTCTGAATAGTGTGGGGTTGCTGTTGCTGGGAATTGATCATGCCATTTTTTTCGGTGTATTATCGGGTGTGCTTACCATTATTCCTTATGTAGGAATTTTTATTGGAGCTACTTTTCCCGTACTAATGGCATTGCTTACCAAAGATAGTTTGTGGTATGCCGTTGGCGTGGTAATCATTTTCTCATTGGTTCAGTTTTTAGAAGGTAATTTTATCACACCACGCATTACCGGCTCTAAGGTAAGTATCAACGCACTTGCAGCTATTATTGCTTTGCTGATTGGCAGTAAGATTCTGGGCATTGCCGGTATGATTCTGGCTATACCCGCCCTGGGGATACTTAAGATCATTCTTTCTCACACCCGCCACCTCAAACCGTTTGTAATTCTGATTGAAGATAGTCCTAAAGGGAGTTCTGTTCGAGAACCAGAGGAACAGGATAAGAAATCAGATTCTTAAAGGCTTTCTACTACCAGGTTGTGGTTTGTATAAATGCAGATATCAGCCGCAATGTTCAGGCTTTCGCGCACCATTTCTTCTGCGGATAAATGTACCGCGTGTTTCTTCAATGCCAAGGCAGCCGCTTGCGCATACATAGCCCCTGACCCAATGGCTGCTACCTGATTATCCGGTTCCAACACATCGCCCGTACCGGAAATAACAAGCACTTCTTCTTTATTAACCGCAATTAGCATCGCTTCGAGTCTGCGCAGATACCGATCCATGCGCCAGTCTTTGGCCAACTCAATGGCTGCGCGTTTCATATTACCCCCGTAACTGTTCAGTTTTTCTTCAAAGCGATCAAGCAATGTGAAAGCATCAGCCGTAGAACCAGCAAAACCTGCTACCACTTTCCCTTCATGAAGTTTACGAATCTTCTTTACGTTGCTTTTGGCAATGGTATTGCCCATGGTAGCCTGGCCATCTCCTCCAATGGCTACTTTGCCATTGTGAATTACTGCCAAGATGGTTGTTGCGTGAATAGGTTGCATCTGAATCCGGTTATTCCTTCGCACGTGGCGAACCTCAAATCAAAATCCTTACAGGATCTTCCAGCAGGCCTTTAAGTGTTTTCAGGAATGCAGCTCCGCTTGCTCCATCAACCACCCGGTGATCGCACGAAAGTGTAACTTTCATGATGTTGCCCACAGCCAACTGACCATTTTTTACAATGGCAGTTTCTTTAATACCTCCTACTGCCAGAATGCAGGAATCCGGTGTGTTGATAATAGCCGTAAACTCTTCTACTCCAAACATGCCCAGGTTGGAAATAGTGAAGGTGCTTCCTTCCCAGTCTGCCGGCTGAAGTTTTTTATCGTGTGCCCGTTGGGCCAGGTCTTTTACTTCCGTTGCAATGTGCGAGAGTGATTTGTTATCAGCAAACCGAATGACAGGTACCAACAAACCATCTTTAACTGCTACTGCCACACCAATGTGGATATGATGATTCTTTCTGATTTTATCGCCCAGCCAGCTTGAGTTAATATCCGGATGTTGACGCAGGGCTGCTGCGGTTGCTTTCAACACCATATCGTTGAAGGAGATTTTAACCGGAGAAATCTCATTGATGCTCTTGCGGGCCTCTACTGCTTTATCCATGTTAATCTCCATTGTAACATAGAAGTGTGGAGCCGTAAATTTGCTTTCGGAGAGCCTGCGGGCAATGGTTTTACGCATCTGCGATACCGCCACTTCTTCAAAGCTTTCTTTACCCACAACCTGCGGTAACACAACCGGAGCTACACTCTTGGCATCAGTTTTTCCAGTCGGTGCAGCAGAAGGTTTGTATGACTCAACATCATGCTTGGTTACGCGACCGCCTTCGCCCGTGCCTTGAATTTTTCCAATATCAAAACCCAGGTCTTTCGCCATCTTCTTCGCCAGTGGGGAAGCTTTTACCCTTCCGTTGGTAGATCCGTTTGAACTTGAGGTAGTAGCTTGCTCAACGGGTTTTGTTTCTATTGCCGGTGTTGAAGTTTTAGCTGGTCCACTACCTTTTGACTGATGCGCTTTTAACAGGGTTTGCCAATCCGCATTTTTCTCGCCAATAATGGCCAGCACACCGTTTACAGCAACTGCCTCTTTCGCTTTTGCCCCGATGTATAAAAGCGTACCCGTATTATATGATTCATATTCCATGGTAGCCTTGTCGGTTTCCACTTCGGCTAACAACTCACCTGCCTTCACAGTATCTCCAACTTTTTTATGCCATTTGGCGATCACCCCCTCCGTCATCGTGTCGCTCATTTTGGGCATCCGTATTAGCTCTGCCATGTGTATGTTTGTTAAATCGGTTAAAATCTCAGTTGAGGGTCAAAAATACCCCAATTTGCTTGAAATTCAAGCAAGAAGACATACTTCGTTTGTACTAAAAATTGAGTGTACCCATCAGTAATTCAAAGCGGGTAACAGCGGGATTTATACCATAGGAATACCGGAAGCCGACATCCAGTTGTGGCAACATGCGCAAAATATTGATATCGAATTTTACTTCGGCACCGGTGCTGAGGTACTGTTGATTTATAGGTGTACTGTTGAATACACTGCTCCCATAACCATAATCCAGAAATCCATTTACCCTAACCCGTTGTACATTTAACAGGGGACCTATGTTTAAATCCGGGTACCACACAGGCAACGTATAATTTGCCGACATCGAATAAAATTTTTCGAATCTGGAAATTGATTGGCCGCGGGGTACCGGAATCTGATTCCGGAAAATGTAGGATCCATTATCCTCGTAAGGAATTGAATTTGATGTCCTTGATAGCAGTTCAAACTTTGTTTGCTGGTAGCCCCAATAACCCCAAAACGAATGGTGCTTCAGGATACCCGGAAAATACAAGGTTCCGTAAAACGAAAATTGATTACCGGAGTAATCTCCTCCGTAGGGTGTACCATAACCATGCAGCACAAAACTTTGCCCCCACTTTGGATTAATATCTCTTTTGCTTTGCCGTTGATACCGATAGGCCGTAACATTAATATGATTGTAAACCAACTTACCGTTTCCGGGAACACTTCTGATCCAATACTGAGGTATTTGTGGTGTAATCAAACGACCGGAACCGGTAATAGAATTTGTAAAATTCTCAACCTGTGTAATACCCACATAATTACCAACTGTAAACAAACTTAGAAATCTTGAGTTGGTAGCCAGCAAGGGGAGGCGCAAACCCGCTTCGAGGTTTCGCTCCGACCATTTATACGTAAGGTTGCCGCTTGTAGTAGTTGTATCGGTACCTGCAATAGTTTTATAGGATATTGTACCCTCATTGCTCGATCGGTTAGAACTGGAGACATTCACATCCAGAATAGGATATGCCCCCTGATAACTTAGGCCTGCCCGCCAGGTGCCGGTACGTTCATTGATGTCGAACAAATACCCTGCATTAAGTGATAACGTACTCAACACATCGCGCGAAGTGATGCCAATATCTACTTGTGTTAACGTATTGTCTATATAAGCACCCCAACTGTATGGATTAATCAAGTGGGCAGCATGAGAATATTTTTTTACCCCGTATTGTGTTTGTGATACATTGGCCAACAAATCAGTTTGCTGTTCTTTTATGATACCTGTCTCTTCTACAAAATTACTGCGTTGTTTCCAGTTGGCGGGGCTTACGGTTGTGCGCACCACATCAAAACCATTGCGACCTTGTTCATTGTAATAAAGATATTTTCCATCTGCACATATTGCGGGGTTGTAAGCCCCATAGCGGCTTTCTGTTACCTGGAAGTGGTTGCCTGTATTTTTATCCCACACAAAAATATTATCGATACCGTTTAAGGGTGCGTTATAAAAAACATAGTTGCCAAAAGGAACAGGAATGTCCGAGATTTTCATTGGTGGTGTGTGTAAGATTTCTCCTGTACCCCAGATGTCGCCTCGTATTCTATAAT